>NZ_JAEEGA010000006.1 GCF_017829975.1 Vagococcus allomyrinae
GAAAGCAATCTCAACTTAATAGATAGTACATCACTTAAGTGTGGTGGCGATAGCAAGAAGGATACACCTGTTCCCATGCCGAACACAGTAGTTAAGCTTCTTAGCGCCGATGGTAGTTGGGGGTTTCCCCCTGTGAGAGTAGGACGTTGCCACGCTTAATTGTATTATTCCGGCATAGCTCAGTTGGTAGTAGCGCATGACTGTTAATCATGATGTCGTAGGTTCGAGTCCTACTGCCGGAGCTTAGACACAAGTTTACTTGTGTCTTTTTTTTTGTTATTTAAGACAATCATACCGCCGATTAATTTTAATGACTTTTTTCAATGCGTATGAAAAAGCGAGTCAAGCTAAATTAGACAGAAAAAAAACACAAGTGGTTTATCGCTTGTGTCTGTCCTCCGTATAAAAGCCAATAATTGTATTGACTCGGTCAATATCCTTGGGAGTTTGAATAATATATAGGTTTGTGTTGAACTCATAAAGCCTCTTTTTTAATTGAGGCATGTTTTTAGAAAAGCGGCGGTTCCATTTAAGCAGGGCAACAGCTCGTTTTAACAGGAAATTTTTGCGATCTTTACTCGCTTTTCGCATACCAAGAACCGTTCGTTTGATAACGCGATACTGTACAACGAAAAGAGGGTAATCCAAAACGATGACAAGGTCGGCCTCGGTAAATGTTTGACGACACCAACGTTGTTCTTGAACACCTTCAATAATCCAGCTGTCATGTTTATTCATTTCATTATGAAGCTTTCGACGTCTTTTCTTTTTGTCTTTTTGTTTAAGAAAGGAGTCGAGCGGAATGGAAGTAAATCCGTACTCAGTTTGAAGGTCTTTACTTAATGTCGTCTTGCCGCTACCAGCATGACCGATTATTCTTATTTTCATTTGCTTAGTTAATCTCCTATTTTGTACACCTATTAAAATCGTACAATAATAAAGAGACAAATGCAAGTTGATTTTACTACTTGTGTTGAAATAGCGCTATCTTATTAGCTTTTCATGAGAGTTGGACTAGGATTCATCAAAAATAAGACGACTACTAGTTAACTTTTCGTTATCAGTGATGATAAAAACTCTTAATAGCTATCAGTGCAATCTGATGGTCATTAAGAGTTTTTTTGGTAGACTCTAGTCTATTTTCAATAGGACTGCATTAATCGCGACAATAACAGTGCTGACTGACATTAGAACGGCACCGACAGCAGGGCTGAGCAATAGACCGATTGGAGCTAAGACACCTGCAGCTAAGGGAAGGGCTACAATATTATATCCAGCACCCCACCAAAGATTTTGAGTCATTTTACGAGTGGTGTTTTTGGCGAGAGCTAACAGATGTAAAATATCAGCTGGATCGCTTTTAACAAGTATGATATCCGCAGAATCGATGGCAACATCTGTTCCAGCACCGATGGCAACGCCGACATCCGCTCTAGCTAAGCTTGGGGCATCGTTGATGCCATCGCCAACCATCATAGTAGTATAGCCTTGTTTGCGATAGTCCTGAATCAGTTGATCTTTATCTTCAGGCATTAACTCAGCGTGCACATTAGTGATACCTAGCTGGCTGGCAACTAGTTCGGCAACCTGTCGATTATCACCGGTTAACATGACAGGCTGAATGCCTTTATTCAGCAATTCTTGAATCATTGTTTTGGCTTCTGGTTTGAGTTGATCTCCTTGTGCGATTAGCCCGACTATCTGATCGTCCACTATTAAATAGCTGATGGTATTTCCTTGATCGGCTAATTGTTGAAATTGATCTTGGTCATAGGCCAGAGCATTTTTTGCCAAGTAGGAGGGACCGACGATCTTAACCTCTTGATTATTTATTTTGCCACTTAATCCGACACCTGGTATAGTCGTAACATCTTCAGCAATCAGTAGTTCTAATTCAAGCTGGTTGGCTTTGGTGATAATGCCATTAGCTAGTGGATGACTTGAATATTGCTCAATCGTTGCCATGAGTGTCAAAATATCGTGCTGGCTAAAGGTTTTGTTAAGGGATTGTACCACGCTGACGGCAAAGTTTCCTTCGGTTAAGGTTCCAGTTTTGTCCATCAAAATCATATCCACATGACGAGTGACTTCTAATGATTGGCGATTTTTAACCAATAATCCATTTTGAGCCCCAATGGACGTTGAACGGGCGACAACTAAAGGAATTGCTAGACCTAGGGCATGAGGACAGGCAATAATTAACACGGTAACTAAGCGTTCTAATGCAATATTGAGATCTTTAGTTAAGCTGAACCAGATGACAAAAGCAAGAAGACCGATGACAATAGCGACGTAAAAGAGCAAGCTTGCGACTTTATCAGAAAGAGATTCTGCTTTTGATTTTTCTTGTTGGGCTTGATTAACTAATTTCATAACTTGTGACAGGTAACCACTTTCTCCAGTGGCGGTAATTTTAATGATAATGGTGCCAGAGCCATTAGTAGAACCACCGATTACTTGGTCATCAATGGTTTTGCTAACTTCTTTGGCTTCACCTGTAATCAGCGCTTCATTAACCGTGGTGGTTCCGTTAATAATAATACCATCTACAGGAATACTTTCTCCAGACTTAACGATGACGTGTTGGCCCTTATGGACTTGGTCAAGCGGCAAAATGGTTGTTTTCCCCTGTTCATCAATTAAGGTTGCTTCGCTAGGCAATAACTCCGCCATTTTTTTGAGAGCATTACCAGCATTGCTGACGGCACTCATTTCTATCCAATGACCTAGTAGCATGATCACAATCAAGCTGGCAAGTTCCCAAAAGAAATCCATAATATGGGTAGGGCTATGAAAAAGTTCATTGGCTATGAAAGCGTAAAGACTGTAAAAATAAGCGACCGAGATCCCTAAGGAAATCAAGGTCATCATCGCTGGCTTTTTTTGGGCTAATTCTGATTTGGCTCCTTGTAAGAAAGGCCAACCACCGTAGAAATAAAGGAAAGTGGCTAACGCTAAAACCAGCCATTCTGACCCTTTAAAAGTCATCTGAAATGGAAGTGTTTTGCCCATCATTGGGGCTGTCATAATTATCGGAATGGCACCAATTAATGAAATAAAAAACTTTTTCTTGAATTGGGCACCATGCCCATTATGATGATCATGTTCTCCCTGGTGTTCCATAGCTGCGTGATCGTGATGTTGATGTTCCATGAGAATCTTCTCCTTTTTTCTATAAGTAGCTGATAACCCAAGTTTACAATTGTAAACTTAAAAAGTCAAGAAAGATGGTTTGGAGAAGTCGATAAACAAAAAAAGTCTCAAGGAAGTGACTTCCTGAGACTTTTGTACGATGTAAGCCGCCTGCCGGATTTGAACCGGCGACCCCCACCTTACCATGGTGGTGCTCTACCTACTGAGCTAAGGCGGCAAATATGTAACACAAGTAATAGAATACCGTTTTACTCAGGTTTTGTCAACATCAAAAATGCTTTTTGTTGAAAAAGTTCCGAAATACTTCTTTTTGGAGTCTTGGTTTTGTTGACAACGACTATGAGCAAAGGATCTGACGGATTAGAGCGCATAGAATTAGTCGGATGATTGAATAAATGGTAAAATAAATTCAAAATAGATCATTTGGAGGGGAAGTAAATGAACATCTTACCAATTGCCGTCAATCAGCATGATTTAGGATTCGAAACCAAATACATCAATCGACACGGCTTTATTACAGGTGCTACTGGAACGGGGAAAACAGTGACCTTAAAAGTGATGGCTGAACAGCTAAGTCAAGCAGGTATACCTGTGTTTTTAGCCGATATAAAAGGAGATTTGGCTAGTTTAGCTCAGGCTGGTGGCGAGGAGAAAATGGTGGAACGGGCTCAGGCCTACGGCATTCAAAATTATGAAGGCCGTGCTTTTCCAGTCAGGTTATGGGATGTTTTTGGCGAATTAGGGCATCCCGTTAGAGCGACAATCTCTGAAATGGGGCCATTACTATTGGCTCGTTTATTTCAATTAAATGATACTCAAACAGATGTCTTACAGGTTATCTTTAAAATTGCCGATGATAAGGGCTACTTACTGATTGATATTAAAGACCTACAGGCGATTTTAGCCGAGGTTTCCAATCATTTGGATGATTATACTGGGACTTATGGTCATGTGACTAAACAAAGCCTAGGAGCCATTCAGAGGCATCTGTTGACGATTGAAGAGCAGGGTGGCGATTTGTTTTTTGGTGAACCAGCGATTCAGTTGAATGATTTTATGCAACACGACAGTCATGGTGATGGGGTTATAAATATATTAATGGCTCAAAAATTATACCAATCACCGATGATTTACGCCACAATGTTGTTGTGGCTGTTATCCGAATTGTTTGAAGAATTACCAGAAGTAGGTGATTTAGAGAAACCAAAATTGGTTTTCTTCTTTGATGAAGCTCATTTATTATTTAAAGATATGTCTAAAGGTTTGGTGGAGCAAGTCGAAAAAGTTGTCCGTCTGATTCGTTCAAAGGGAGTTGGCGTTTATTTTGTCACCCAGAATCCGGTGGACATTCCTGAGATCATTTTAAGTCAATTAGGAAATCGAATTCAACATGCTTTAAGAGCGTATACCCCCAAAGAACAAAAGGCCATTAAAGCGGCTGCTCAGAGTTATCGAAGCAACCCAGAGATAGATATTGAAAAAGTCTTAACTGAATTAGAAGTGGGAGAAGCCCTCGTCTCATTTTTAGATGAGAACGGCACACCAAGGATGGTGGAACGTGGAAAAATTCGACCGCCTCAGAGTAAGATGGGAACGATTGACGAAACACTTTACCAGCAATTAATTACTCAGTCACCTTATGATCGGATTTATCGGGAAATGCTAGATCGGGAATCAGCTTATGAGTTATTGGCCAAAAAAGTGTTATCGGAAAAGGAAGCCGAAGCAGCAGCATCAGCTCAGAAAGAACAGGAGAAGTTAGCGAAAGAAAAACTTAAAGAAACAGAGAAAAAAGCTAAGGAAGACCTTAAGAAGCAGAAAAATAATCCGGTCAATAAATTTACTAATACCTTTATGACGCAATTATTTAGAACGGCTAGTCGAGAAATTATTCGAGGGGCTATGGGGGTCTTCAAAAAGAAATAGCTAGATAGTTCCCCTTAAATAATCATCCAATGGAACTATCTGTTTGATTATTTAACATGATGTATATAAAAAGAAAGTTAGTTACGGGGCTAACTTTCTTTTTTTGTACAAAATTGTTTATTAATGTTTTAACGCATTAACGAAGCATGGGGAATCTTAAGATGAAAACAACTAACAGCCCTCTTAAAAAAAGTTTAGCAAATTTATGACAAAGTTTTAAGAATTTAGCATTGATTAGTCTCTATGGCAAACTATCGAAGTGTTGTATAATGAGAATAATTGAATATCATAGTCGGCAGAGACTCTTATGACAGGTTAATGGGAGAGATGCCATCTTAAAAATTATGTTTAATAGGCAGAGGTGAGTAAAAAATGAAAATATTGTTGGTGGAAGATGATAAAAAGATTGTTCAGCTGGTCCGTGAACATCTGGAAAAATATGACTTTCAAGTGGTGTCACCAGTTGATTTTCAAACAGTAGGAGCTTTTTTTAATGAGCAAGATCCCCAGTTGGTTTTAATGGATGTTAATTTACCTTATTATGATGGATTTTATTGGACACAGCAAATCCGTAAAAACTCCAAGTGTCCTATTATTTTCCTGTCGGCTCGGGAAGGAAATATGGACCAGGTGATGGCTTTGGAGTATGGCGCAGATGATTACATCACTAAGCCTTTTTCCTATGAATTATTGTTGGCCAAGATAAAGAGTCATATCCGCCGGGTTTATGGCGAATATGCGACGAATTCCGAGGAACGGGTTTATACAAAAGCAGGGTTAAATTACTACCCTGAGCGATTGGAATTGGAAAATGGTGAGCAAAAGGAATTCCTTACTAAAAAAGAAGGAGAACTGGTGGAATTGTTGATTGGGGCTTATCCGAATATCGTGACTCGCGAGGCAATTTTAAATAAGTTGTGGGACAATGAAAATTTTGTTGATGACAATACATTATCTGTCAACGTGACGCGTTTACGCCGAAAATTTCATGATCTAGGCTTTAAGCATGGCATCATGACGGTTCGCGGAAAAGGCTACCGATTAGATTTAGGTGAGGAAAGCTGATGAAGTTATTTCTAAGACAACAAGTTCCATTCATTGTTATGTATGTGCTATTGACCGTATTGTTAATTGGAATGGTTTGGTTGGATGGTTATCGCAAGACCGTTTTACTCATGTATGGTGTTTTGTTATCAGCGTTTATTTTGTTATTCTTTTTAGGGTTTGTCTATATGACTCAACGGAACTTGTATCAAACCTTATCTAGAGATCGCAAAAAAGATGTTTATGAAGAAATTGACAATGATGCTTCGCCCTTATCACAATCGATCAATGAATTGCTACAAGGTCAGTATCAACGTTATTTTAATGATCTCAAACAATTAAAAAATGCCAGAGACGAGCACACGCGGTTTATTAATCAGTGGGTTCATCAAATGAAAACCCCTTTGGCTGTTATTGAATTAATGATGCAAGACGAAGAGCTTGATAAAGATAGTTTGATTGAAGAAACTGATCGCATGAAGGAAGGCTTAAATTTGGCGTTGACCATGGCTCGAATTGAATCTTTTCAACAAGACTTTGTGATTGAACGAGTTAATTTAAAGTCTTTGGCCAATCGCGCAGTGGCAGATCATAAACGTAATTTTATTCGCAATTATGTCTACCCAAAAATAGTGATTGATGAAGATATAACTGTAGAAACCGATGAAAAGTGGCTGTCTTTTATACTGTATCAATTGATTTCAAACGCCATTAAGTATTCTGCTATGTCGGAAAAGACCATCGAGATAAGTGCTGCACAAGAATTTGGTAAAACTCAGTTAAAAATTACGGACCATGGCATAGGCATTGCGAAAAGTGATTTGCCCCGGGTTTTTCAAGCCTTTTTTACTGGCGATCAAGGACGGGAACATCATGAGGCGACCGGAATGGGCTTATATTTGGTTCAGCAAATTGCTCAAGAATTAACTCACAGTGTTGAGATAGAATCAGAAGTGGGGGCTGGCACCACGGTCAGTGTTATTTTTTAGCGTGGAGATTTATGATAAGTCCTTTGACTCTGAATGGTTAGATCAAGCTAACATGTGACAAGCAAGCAGTGTTTTATATTAATTGATATGAAAATTGAGAATATAGGGGAGTAGAGGATGACCTTTAAACAATTAGTTTTTCGCAATATCAGACGTCAGCCGCGAGTTTTTTTATCGTATTTTTTTAGCAGTGTCTTTTCGGTGACCATCTTTTTTATTGCGGCCATGCTTTATTGTCATCCCTTGTTGCAAGGTGATACACCAGAGGGAAATATGCAAACATCCCTATTTGCCAGTTTTTTTACAATTAAACAGATATTGGGCTACTCATTGTTATTGCTTGCCATTTTAACCATGCTTTTTTTGGGAACGATGTTCCGTTTATACTTAATTGAGCGCAAGCAGAATTTTTCCTTGTATTTAATCATCGGCATGACTAAGGGAAATTTAAGAAAAATGTTAGTTTGGGAGAACAGCCTCATTGGGGGAACGAGTCTTGTGGTGGGGCTTGCCATTGGTTTGCTAGTAAGTAAGCTAATGTTTCTAGTCGTTCAAAATCTTTTGAGTTTAGATTATACACTGGCCTTTTATCTGCCTGTAAAAGCCATCGTCATCACCTCGTTGATCTATTTGGGGATTTTTCTGTTTATCTCGTTTCTGACGATGTTTTTTATAAGCAGTAAACAGACCAATATGAACTTAAATATTGAGGATCCTAAATTAGTTGAACCAACGGGCAATCAATATTTGACATCGCTGGGGGTGTTGTTACTCTTCTTTAGTTACCTGGCCCTTTTTTCCTTATTGAAAATTACTAAATGGAATTTGAGTTTAAATTATAATTACACTAATGAGAGTGCCAAACCTTATGTTATTTTAGTGAGTCTCTCGATTATTTTTCTGTTTTTATTAGTCGGCGTGTATCTTTTCTTTAGTCAGAGTTTGGTCCATTTTAGCTTATTCATGCGCACTTGGCCAGTCATGCTAAAAAAAGGACGGGTGCTTATTTTAAGCAATCTTAGTTATCGGCTGAAGTATAATAGCTTAGTGTATTCATTAATCGTGACCTCGGCTACGGTTGCCTTTGTGGCGATGACCGTCACGATGGGTTTATCCGATCAAATTGTCTATGGAACGGATCAAGAGGTTAGTTTAGCGTATGTCTATGAGGGAATTGATGTCAAAAATGAGAGCGATAGACAATTTCATCAAAAAAACATTGAGTTTATCAAAGAAGCGATCGAGGCTGAAGGCTATCGATCTAAAGTTACGACACTTCGACAGGATGTCGCCCCTTCTGTTCAAAGTAAGCAATATATTCCAAGATTTTATGATGATAATATGAGTACTAAGGACTCTGTTGCTAATGGTGGCTCTTGGAAGCGTCTGTTTTTAATTCCATTGACTACCTATAATGAAATGGCAAGTTTTAAAGGAGAACCTGAATTGACCTTGAAAAACAGTGATGAACTATTGTTTTTGAATGGTCCGAGTTGGCAAGATCAAAAACATTATCGTGGCGTGATGAAATATTTCGAAGGAGAGGAAGAACGAACCGTCCCAATCAGCTTTCGTTACGTTGAAGGGAAATTTAATTTAGGCGGTGATTTTCCTAATATTACGATCGTTTCCGACAAGTTGTATGACCTAATTGTGACTGGCTGGGGGATGGAAGAGTCGTTTTCTCCCCTGCATATCATTGATTTTAACGAGTGGGCTCAAAGCTCGCAAATTGATAAAAAGATTGAGGCATACCTGATGCCCATTATGAAACAATCATTTGAAACAGCTGATTCAACCTACATGAACTATCAATCAGCTTATCAAACTCAACAACAAAACAAAAAAGAAAAAGGACTTACATTGTTTCTCAGTACGATTATTGGCGCTGTCTTTTTCATTTTTTCTGCTAGTACAGTTTATTTTAGAATATACGGTGAGTTAAATCGTGATAGGCGGTATCATAAAACCTTGCATATTGTCGGCGTACCAGAAAAAACGCGCCGACAGATTGTCACCATTGAGTTGATTTTAGTCTTCTTTTTGCCAATCTTGTTGGCAATGGGAAATTATTTGATGATTATGTGGGCTTTGAATACGATCTTCTCACTCGCAACTCTCATGATTGAAGTGTTACTACTGCTCATTTTTTGTGGTTTTCAATTGGTCTTTTTTCTAGTTATTCGACGGCACTATTTAAATGAAATTAATCTATATGTAAGATAGCTTGAAAAATTGGCGAAGAGGATAAGGTGATGACATGATAAAAAGGACTTACGTGATCTTTTTAAGTATCTGTGCGCTGAGCAACAGTATGCCGGTGGCGGTGTCAGCGACTGAACTGGCAACTGCACCACAAAGAGATGGAGGAGCGATCGAACTGAGAATCTTCTATCAAAAAAAACAATTTTTTGCGAGTAAACCGCCTAAAATGCTCGGCAAATTATCATTAATTAAGACTGAGAAAGCCAAGGGTGGGTATTACGGTTATTACAATTAAAGTTTATTAGCTGATCGCAACGATCTGACTACTATTGGAAGTAGCCAGATCGTTGCTTTTTAGAATCTGACAAAGCTGTCATATTGATGTCATTAAAATCCATACATTTTTCAGGGGCTAAAGGATACAATAATTATAGTTAGAAAACCGCTTTGATTAGGAGGAAACGAGAATGGCTATTTTAGAAATTAAAGATTTATCAAAAGTCTATCAAGGACCAGTGCCTTATGAAGCTTTAAAAAAGATAGATTTAAAAGTGGAAGCAGGTGAATTTGTCAGCATTATGGGGCCTTCTGGTAGTGGTAAAACAACTCTGCTAAACATGGTTGCAACCTTAGATAAACCAACTGCTGGCGTCGTGCTAATTAATGGGCATAACCCTCACGAGTTATCAAAAAACGACTTGGCTGAATTTCGTCGCAAGGAGTTAGGGTTTGTTTTTCAAAATTTTAATTTATTGCCAACATTGACGGTTGAGGAAAATATCATGTTGCCCTTAACACTGGATGATGAGAGTGTGATGTTGATGAAGGAAAAGACTCAGGATATTATGGAGGAATTGGGCATTTTACCGATACGGGATAAACGAACGTATGAAATATCTGGTGGTGAATCTCAGCGGGTGGCAATTGCCAGAGCACTTATTCATCGACCTTCGTTGATTTTGGCAGATGAACCAACTGGAAATCTTGATTCTAGATCTGCGGGGAATGTGATGCACCTTTTGGAAAAGTTTAATGATGAGCGGCAGGTCACGACCTTAATGGTCACTCATGATGCTGTTTCAGCTAGCTATTCTCAGCGAGTGGTCTTTATTAAAGATGGTAATTTTTTTAATGAAATATATTGTGGTGATGATCGTGAAAGGTTTTATCAAAAAATTTTAGACGTTTTAGCCCATTTAGGGGGAACCAATCATGAATTTCAAGCAACTCGTCGTACGTAATGTCTTACGCAATGGTCGCGCCTATGCCTCGTATTTTTTAAGTAGTCTGCTTTCAGTCATGGTCTTTTTTATTTTTGCATTGTTATATTTCCATCCGACATTACAAAAAAGTATGATTGCTAGTGGCGAGGTAATATCATCATTAGCTGCTATGGGTATCATGGTCGCCCAAGTTGTAATTGTCATCATGTCTTTTATTTTTTTGTGGTATACATTTAGTGTTTTTTTGAAAAGTCGAAAACGTGATTTTTCCGTCTATTTAATTTTAGGCATGTCGGAAAAAGACTTGCGAAAGATGATATTCTTAGAGAATCTTATTTTAGGAATTAGCGCCAGTGGCTTGGGCATTTTAGTCAGCACGATCTTTGCTAAATTCATTTTACTAGTCAGCCAAAATTTATTGGCCTTAGAAGAGGGGATGCCCTTTTACCTGCCGACGAAACCGATCGCTTTAACGCTAGTGGTCTATGGGGCGATTTTTCTGTGCATTTCATTGATCACGACCGCTCGGATTCAAACAGAAAATCTAGCTGATATGTCTAAATCAGCAGACAGGCCCTCCCCTGAAGCGAAAACCAACTGGTATTTAGCCTGTGCCAGCCTGCTGTTATTGTTAGGTGGGTACGCTAGTGTGTATCTATTTGTTCGGTGTTTTCGCAGTGCGGGAACTTTGGGAATCTGGCTGTTAGTCATGTGTGTATTGCTAACTATTGCTGGCACCTTTTTATTTTTTAATCAGAATAGCATTCGGGTATTCACTTATTTAAAAGGGCGACCACTTTTTTTTAAGCGAACAAACATGTTAACAATCAGCAATCTAGTGTATCGCATGAAAAGTAATGCCACCCTATATTTCATGATTGGTATTGTGGCATCGGTAGCCTTTGTCGCCATCGGCACAACCATGGCCGTTGGAGGCTCGGATTTTGCCATGACCCAAGATAATAGTTTTGCTTATGTTTACCAAGTTAATGGGGCAGCTGATGGAACAGCTTCAGACTATCATCGAGAGAACGTTCGGTTTATCCAAAGGGCCATTGAAAAGTCAGGGGTTGATCCTTTCGTGATGGAAGTCTTGCCTTTGGGAATCGACTATCGTTCTAAAGACTCAAAGGAATCGACGTATCTGCATGTCGTTCCCTTGAGTCAAGTGAATCAGTTATTGGCAGCCGATCAAAAAAAAGCAGTCAGTTTGGAAAGCGAATCGAGTTTGTTGTTATTCGCCACCTCTAATTCAATGGTTAACAATGTGAAAGAGCATCAATGGGATCAACTAGTCGTTGATGGACTGATGAGTTATTCGGCGAAAGAAGAGCAAGATCCGATCACCTATCAGTATACGACCCAGCAATTGAATCTATCACTGGGCGCGATCGGGGTTGTCAGTGATCAGATGTACCACAAGATTCTTCAAGCCAAGCAAGCGGATTATCTGGCGCAGCCAGCAGACAGTTTTGTGGGGACGCCGACATTTATCGTCCACTATTTAGAATGGGCAAAAGGGGCACAAGCTGATCAGCTTATTCGCAAACAGTTGAATCAATTAGCAGATCAAGTGTCTGAACAAATCGATCAATTTATCGAGGAGACCCCCGTCTCTGCTGAAGGCGAATTTACGGAAGACCAGCTAAAGGAACTAAATGCCTTAGTTGCTAACTCTTTTATGTATTCGTCGATGTATCAAAATTGGCTTAAAACGAAGCAAGGGAATGGCTTAATATTAATGATCAGTGTGTTAATAGGGGCTGTCTTTTTTACATTTGCCGCCTGCATTCTCTATTTTAGGCTTTTTGGTGAACTAGATCGAGATGGAAAATACCATCATTCGCTACATATTTTGGGCGTCTCGCAGCAAGTGCGTCATAAAGTCGTGACTCGCGAAATGCTGATCATGTACTTTGCTCCAATCGGCATAGCCATTGTGCACTTTCTCGTTGCGATGATTTGTCTGCGTGTCTTGATCGACTTACCAGTCATGGCTTACGTCATGCGTGTTTTAGTGGTTTATATGGTCTTTCAACTGATCTTCTTTTTTATTTCTCGCTGGCGCTATTTAAAGCACTTGGATATTAAAGCTGAAAGTAATTGATCGTGTGGTGATAAATATAGGGGAACGTTTAAGAGGATGGTGGCTTTTAGCCCATCTTCTTTTTGCGTTGTTGGCAAAAAGATATTACAACGAGATAGAGGGGTCACTCAATCGTTAATGAAAATAATCTGTCTGTTACCCGCCTGACATAATTTCTCTGTATACTTAAGAAATGGAAGGTGTATTTCTGTTAAATGAGCAAAAGCGTTTAAAAAAAGTAGGTGAGTTAATGAAGAAAGTAGTAACAGCAGATAGGGAATCTTATTTTGACAATGCTAAATTTATGTTAATATTACTGGTTGTTTTTGGTCATTTTATGCAGCCGTATATCGGAGATAATCTCTTGCTAGAAGATTTATATTACTTTGTGTTCACGTTCCATATGCCGGCCTTTGTGTTGATTTCAGGTTATTTTACCAAGGGATTTCGGCGGGCAGGGTACTTAAAAAAATTGCTGAAGAGCATCGTGTTTCCATATATTATCTTTGAAATAATCTACGCTGGCTTTTATTATCTGATTGATTCAAGTCAAGCGCTTAAGATCGATCTCTTAAACCCTGAGTGGTCGTTGTGGTTTTTAGTCAGTCTGTTTTGTTGGCATCTAGGCTTATTCATTTTCACAAAGTTACCAGCAAGTTGGAGTATTTTACTATCCTTTGGAATTAGTGTAGCGGTCGGTTACATTGATTCGATTAATCACATCATGAGTTTATCACGAACTTTTGTTTTTTTTCCGTTTTTCCTAGTTGGACACTTTTTAACGAAAAAGCACATCAGGTACGTTCAAGAGCAATGTCGCAAGTGGTGGGGCATCGTGTTATTTTTTATCTTGGCAACATTGATTCAACAAAACGATGTCATGAATAAGTATTGGGTCTTTGGCTCTCAGCCTTATGATCATTTTCTTGATGACCCCAGTTTTGGCTGGCTGGTCAGAATTTATATTTATTGCTTAAGTTTTATGGGGATTTTGGCGTTTTTAATTCTGGTTCCTCAGAAAATGTTTTTCTTTACTAAATGGGGGCGAAATACGATCTTTACGTATTTGCTCCACGGTTTTATCGTAAAAGGTTTGCGAACCACAAGTCTAACAGATGCCCATTTAACCGCACCTTTATTTTTAGGCTTAGTTGTTTTAAGTCTTTTGACGACGGTGTTACTGTCGTCAAATCTGGTGTCTCAGTTGTGTCGTCCTCTGATTGGTAAAAAGTGGCGATTTGCTTTAAAAAATGAAACGGAGTAAAAAAATCTCTTTCTTTTGCTAAAATCAATGGCAGGATACTTTTAAAAGGAGTAGAATGGATGGTGAGTACAACAGAAGGGAAGGGATTTTAATGTCTCAAGAGATTCAAGCGGCTCAAATTGCTGCTTATGCTGAAAATTTTACAAAATGTAAAAAGAACCGAATGGCGCAACAGGCGGTGGTAAAAAATGGGATTTTGGCTTCCTCAGAAAATCAAGGATCTATTGTCTTAAACACTCCTGTTTTTTCGATCGATTTAGACACAGGAGAGGTTGCCAATCAGAAACAAAGTGGCCGTTGCTGGATGTTTGCAGCTCTGAACACGTTTCGCCACCAAATTGCGACCAGTTTTAACCTAAAAGATTTTGAGTTATCACAGAATTATACTTTTTTCTGGGATAAATTTGAAAAAGCTAATTATTTTTATGAAAACATCATCGCAACGGGAAATGAACAATTGACCAGTCGTAAAGTAGCATTTTTGTTACAGACACCGCAACAAGATGGTGGCCAATGGGATATGTTAGTAGCCCTGATTCAAAAATATGGGGTCGTTCCGAAGGTGATTATGCCGGAAACACATAGTAGTTCAGCCTCTCGCGAGCTTAACACTTATTTAAATAAGAAATTACGCAAGGATGCAGTTGTCTTGCGTCAATTAGTTGCCGATCAGGCCACTGAAGAACAGTTAGGGGAAAAAAAATCAGAGATGCTAGCAGGCGTCTATAAACTATTGGCGACTTCTTTGGGAACTCCTCCAACTAATTTTGATTTTGAGTATCGCGATGAAAATAAAACCTATCACATTGAAAAGGGCTTAACCCCACAATCATTTTATGATAAATTTGTTGGCCTTGATTTAAACGAGTATGTCAGCATTATCAATGCTCCGACTGCCGATAAACCTTACAATCAATTATACACCGTCGAAATGCTAGGAAACGTTGTGGGAGGCAAAGAGGTTCGGCATTTAAATGTTGACATGCCAACCTTTAAAGAATTAGCAATCGCTCAACTTAAAGCCGGGGAAGCGGTTTGGTATGGCTGTGATGTTGGCCAATCTTCAACGCGAGATTCTGGGATTATGGCCACTGACGTTTACGATGTTGAGTTGACCTTGGGAGTTGATTTTTCAATGACCAAAGCTGAACGCTTGGATTTTGGGGAAAGCTTAATGACTCATGCCATGGTGTTAACAGGTGTCGATCTTGTCGATGGACAATCAACCAAGTGGAAAGTTGAAAACAGCTGGGGAGATAAAGTTGGGACGAAAGGGTATTTTGTGATGAGTGATGAGTGGATGGATGAATACACCTATCAAATTGTTGTCAAAAAAGAGTATTTGTCCGAACCATTAAAACAAGTCGTCGCTGAAGATAGTGTTACCGTTCTTGCGCCGTGGGATCCTATGGGAGCCTTGGCCTAAGACTTGAGCTTTGAGTACGTTGGGTTAAGCAACTTACTCAAAGCTTTTTCTTTCTTAAGGGGAGGCGCCCAGATGAGAGGCAGACTTGACAGGGAGGAATGACAATGATGACCTATACATCTTTATCAGATCAGGGAAACGACCAAAATGAGGACGTGGTGCTGGCAACACCGCTGTTCGGTTTTGTGATTGATGGTGCTAGCGGTCTGTATCCTGAAAAAATGACGAATTATGCCAGCGATGCTCAATGGTTTTCTCAGAGCCTAAGCCAACTACTTTTATCTAGCTTAAGTGACTTGAGCAAGCCGATCGCCACTCATGTCCAAGTAGCCTGTGACGTTTTATTAGCAGACTATCAGCGGATGGCTAGACAAAAAAAGCTGGCGGTTGATAGTGAGCAGTTGCCGAATGCGACGTTGTCAATTCTTCGATTTAATGAGATAGTGAATCAACTTGAGGTATTTCAATTAGGGGATTCGCCGATTTTGATCGAACAGCAAGGCAAACTGATCATCCTCGACGATGAGGTTTTAGAGCAAAATGATCAACGAGTTTTGACAAAAATGCTAAGTATTGCTAAGGAGCGACAGATCAGCCCTAAAGAAGCTCGTCCTTTTATCCAAGAGTTGTTAAGGGAAAATCGCCGCAAACGGAACACCTCAGCGGGCTATTGGATACTGGATCCGACAGGGCGAGGCATTGAAGGGGCAAAGGCCCGTACCTATCCCTTAGATCAGGTGACGCGCTTGGCCATTATGAGTGACGGACTATGGGAAGCCTACGATATCTTGAAACTATTTGATAGTCCTCAGCTCTTGTTCGAGCGCCTTTTTGCTGCCGAAGGCTTGGTTAGTTTAATCGATGAGATGAGAGTGATTCAAAAATCTGATCCGCATTTTTACCAATACCCTCGTTTTAAAATGATGGATGATGCAAGCGTTTTAAGGTATTTAGTTACAACTGTTTAATAATTAAAGGTTGACGGATAGTTAAATACGTGATAAAGTATTGAAAAGTTCATTAGAATTTAATTAGAACGAAAAGCTTGGAACAGACCAAGTAGTTATACATAAGTGTTTCTAGAGAGTCCTTGGATGCTGCAAAAGGATAGCACATGTATAATGAACACAGCTGGGAGCTATTTTTCTGAATAACAGTAGGATTAATCGGTATGCTCGTTATCGCATAAGTCTAAAAAGACTTTCTGAGGTAGTTGTTGTAAGACAATTGCAAACAGAGGTGGAACCACGTGATTTGATAATCTCGTCCTCTTAGCATCCATAAGGATGCTAAGGGGACTTTTTTTATTTTATCGGAAAGTCTGCAGTAAGGTGTCATATTAATGAGTTTAACAAAATAAGTGATGAGCCCCATCACAGGAAATGGTTGTGAGTAGTAGTTGGTTGTCATTGTGAATTATCAAGAAAAGGATGTTTCAAGTTTAATAACGAGTTTAAAAAAATATGGTTGTCAAGTAGAGGTTAGTGATCAGCTTGAGGTGATTGCCAAATGTGATTGCCTGATTTTGCCTGATGGCGATAGCTATGCCGAAGCGATGGCAACTTTACGAGAGAAAGAACTGCTTGGGGCGATTAAGGCCCATGCTAAGGCTGGTAAATCGCTTTTAGGTATTGGGTTGGGCATGCATTTATTATTTGAAGGGACGACGGTTAATGGCTTTACAGCAGGTTTGGAACTTTTGGAAGGTCTCAGTGAAAACTTACCTGATGATCCGGCTTTTCCCTTGCCGCACACGGGGCAAAGCACATTGATTGGCGTAGACGAAACCAGTGACTTGACGAGTGGCTTAGCTAATCAAAAGGTAGGTTATCACCATTCTCTGACCGTTGATTGTGACTTAAATCAGATAAAAGCGCTGAGTCAGTACAGCATTAAGTTTCCAGCAATTATTCAAGAGCAAGCCATTGTTGGCTTTCAATTTTTACCTGAATTAAGCCCTGGTGGAGAACAGGCGCTAAGTAATTTTATTAAAGTAAGCTGATGGCTGAAAGGATGTTTCGTGATGGATTTAGCAATTAAAGTATTCCCTTCTTTATTTGAAGGCTTAAAAACAACCTTGTCTTTGTTTGGCTGGACATTAGTTTTGTCCTTGCCTTTAGGATTTCTCGTTGGATTAGGTGCAACGAGTCGCTTTAAACCACTTCGTTGGCTCATTGATGTCTATACTTGGGTGATTCGTGGAACCCCTCTTTTACTGCAAATGTTTTTTATTTTTTTCGGTCTCCCACTACTAAGTGAAGGGTTGGTACTAGATCGTTTTGTAGCAGCCTTGATCGCGTTTGTTATTAACTATACGGCTTATTACGCAGAAATTTTTCGGGGCGGCATTCAGGCAATTCCTCAAGGGCAATACGAAGGCGCCAAAGTGCTAGGGTTAAGCAAAGTTCAAACCGTGATGACGATCGTTTTTCCCCAAGTCTTTAAAATTATTTTGCCGTCAGTTGGCAATGAAATCATCACATTAGTGAAAGACACTTCTTTAGTTTACGCAGTTGGATTAAGTGATGTGATGAAGGCGGGCAAAACAGCCATGACTCGGGAAGTGAGTATCATACCGTTAATTGAAGTGATGCTTTTTTACCTGGTACTAACGGGAATTGTGACACTTGTCTTAAGGAGCATTGAGAAGCGTGTGAATTATTATCAATAGAAGGGAGCAATCACAATGTTAATTATTAAAGATGTCAGTAAGAGTTTCGGCGATAAACAAATATTAACGAAAATGAATTTGACTTTAGCCGATGGTCAAATCATGGCAATTGTTGGTCCCTCTGGTGGCGGAAAAACCACGCTATTACGGTGTATCTGCGGCTTAGAAGAGATGGATAGTGGCCAAATTTTAATCGATGATGAAGTAATCGATCCCTTAGCCCATCAATCAGGTAAGAATCGGATCGGCATCGTGTTTCAAGATTTTAATTTGTTCCCTCATCTATCCATTATGGATAATCTTATTTTGGCCCCAGTCAAAGTCTTAAAAATCAGCAAGACTGAAGCAAAAGAACAGGCTCAAAAAATCTTAAATATTTTAGAATTAAAAGATAAAGGAGACAGCTATCCCTTTGAACTTTCAGGTGGCCAGAAACAGCGAGTGGCCATTGCCAGAGCGTTGCTGATGAATCCGAAGGTATTGTGTTACGACGAGCCAACAAGTGCCTTAGACCCCGGTTTAAGAGACAATGTAGCGGAGAATATTTTAAAGTTAAAAAAAGAAGGGGTCACCCAGATTATTGTGACCCATGATCATGAATTTGCTAAGAAGGTAGCGGATCAGTTAGTTGAAGTAGAACCGATTAAATAAAAGTGAGGATGAGAGAGATGAAAAAATTATTGACGATGATGATGGCAGGAGCGACCTTGGTTGGTTTAGCCGCCTGTACAGACAAAGAAGCAGCTAAAGACAAAGTCACAGACTGGGATAAAATTGAGCAAAAAGGTGAAATAGTGATAGGTGTGGACGACACCTTTGTTCCCATGGGATTTCGAGATGAAAAGGATGAATTAGTCGGTTTTGATATTGATTTAGCTAATGCGGTAGCAGATGAGTTAGGTATCAAGGCTAAAATTCAGCCGATAGATTGGTCGATGAAAGAAACCGAATTAAAAAATGGCACGATTGATTTGATCTGGAACGGCTACACGGTGACCGCTGAACGGAAAGAAAAAGTTGCCTTTACGAAGCCCTATTTAAAAAATGAGCAAGTGATTGTGACCCTAAAGAAGAACAATATCACAGAGTATGCGGACATGAAAGGCAAAGTAATCGGTGCTCAAGAAGGGTCTAGTGGGGAAGCGAACCTTATTGAGGAACCTGAATTGATGTTAGATTTTGTGAAAGATAATGAAGCGGTCCTCTATCCGACTTTTATGGAAACTTTTTTAGATTTGAATAACGGTCGCCTTGATGGATTTATTATTGACAGTGTCTTTGCTGAGTATTACATTTCAAAAGAAGATGATCCTGATAAGTATGTTATTTTACCAAGTGAATTTGGTGAAGAAGATTACGCGGTTGGGGCTCGTAAAGAGGACCAAAAAACAGTGGCGAAAATCAATCAGGCGATCAAGAGTTTGGCCGATCAAGGTAAGACACAAGAGATCAGCATGAAGTGGTTTAACGAAGATAAAGTATTGGCGCAGTAACGCTGAAACGAGCTTGAGTAACTGAAAAGTTACTCTTTCTTTTTTTTCTGGGATTATTAAGTTAACGCCACAATTGTGACAAAATTCTTAATTCTTTAATAAGAAGAAATGACAATCTATGAAAATGATTTTATCTTTAGGAAGCTTTCGTGTATAATGATGGAAGTTATGACTTAGTTTAGATAAGTAGTTAGGAGGTTTCATTTTGGGTAATAACAACTATTCCGACCAAGATGAAAAAAAACATCAAAGTAATCAAACTGACAAATATGATAATGACATCGATATTGATGATATTCCGCGTTCAAGTGACGGTCCAAGTATCCGCGAGCGTGTCTTACAATCCATTAAGGAAGCAAATGAAGGTGCTGAGGAAGGTAAGCTAAGGGATGAAAGCTCTCAAGAGGAGTCTTTTGCAGAAACTAGACCCCTTCCAAGAGAATCATTTTCGTTTCAAGAGAGCCATGAACAACCTGAACCAACAGCGTTTGAAGAAGAAGTTGAGGAGCTGAATCGTGTGGCCCAAACACCAGAAATAAATGCTCGACAAAGAGAAAGCCGTCGACGCAGAGATGAGCGACAAAAAGAAAGTTCTATGGTTAAAAAGATTGTGATTATTGTGGTTATTTCGTTGTTGTTAATGTTAGTCGCACTGGGTTTTTCTTTTTATCGTTATTTTCAAGCTGGTTTAAAGCCCTTGGATGTTAAGAATGAAAAAATGGTGCAGGTTGAAATTCCAATTGGCTCTAGCAATAAAGATATAGGTGGCATCTTGGAAAAAAGTAATGTGATAAAAAGCGGTTTAGTCTTTACTTACTATGTAAAAACTAATAATTTGACTGATTTTAAAGGTGGCTTTTACCAGATGGCCCCCAATATGACCCTAGATGAAATTGGTCAATTATTAAAACAGGGTGGAACAGCTGAACCAGTTGCTTTGGCTGATGCGCAAATCACCGTCCCTGAGGGCTATTCGATTGATCAGATCGGAGATATTTTCGCTAAGAAAACGAAAGTAACCAAAGAAGAATTTTTAAATGTGGTCAAAGATGAGTCGTTCTTTAATGGCTTAGTTGAGAAGTATCCGGATTTATTAGCAAGTGTTAAAGATGCTAAGGACGTTCGTTACCGTTTGGAAGGTTATCTATTTCCAGCTACTTACAATTATTATAAAGAAACAAAAGTAGAAGACATCTTAACCCAGATGGTGGATAAGACCAACACAATCATGGATTCTAAAAAAGAGTTAATTGCTAATAGCGGCTTAACGAATCAACAAATTTTAACCTTGGCTTCCCTAGTGGAAAAAGAAGGGGTTGAAGAAAGCGATCGTCGTAATATTGCGCAAGTCTTCTTTAATCGTATTGCGCAAGATATGCCGTTGCAATCTGATATTTCCATTTTATATGCCATGGAAGAGCACAAGGTCCATCTTTCAAATAAGGATACCCAAGTTGATTCACCTTATAACTTGTACATCAACAAAGGGTTTGGTCCAGGTCCATTTAATAATCCTAGCGAGCAAGCCATTGACGCTGTCTTAAGTCCAGAAGTAAATGACTATCTGTATTTCCTAGCCGATATTACCACTGGAAAAGTTTATTTTGCTAATACGTATGAGGAACATTTGAAATTGAAAGAAGAATATATCGACAATTTAGAACAATAGGAAATCTATTTAAGATCTGCACCCTGGCCATAATTTGGATCGATTAGCTGAGAGATTTTTCTCAGCTAAAACCGACTCAAAAGGTTGACGGTGCAGCTTTTTAGAACTTGGGCAATTAGTTGAAGAAGTTTAAACAGTGTACATTAAAGACAAAAAAACGCTTTTACTATTTACAATTTTAAGAAGACGTGGTAATCTTTGATGTATAAAATTATGAAGCTTTTCCAGATAGCTTTCTGGGAAAGCTATTCATTTTACATTAAACAGGTAATTTAAAAGGAGCAGAATTGATCATGGTAGAAAAGATATACCCAATGACCCTTGAGGGGAAAGAAAAATTGGAACAAGAATTAGAAGAATTAAAAACCGTTAAGCGTAAAGAAATTGTTGAACGGATTAAAATTGCTCGTAGTTTTGGCGATTTATCAGAGAACTCCGAATACGAGTCAGCAAAGGACGAGCAAGCATTTACAGAAGGACGCATCACAACGTTAGAAAATATGATCCGGTTTGCCCAAATCATTGACAATAAAGGTGTCGACAATGATGAAGTCTCATTAGGCAGAACGGTTACCTTTATTGAATTGCCAGATGGCGATGAAGAAGAATATACGATTGTGGGAAGTGCAGAGGCTGACCCTCTATCAGGAAAAATTTCAAATGATTCGCCAATTGCAAAAGCTTTAATTGGCAAACGGTTAGATGATGAAGTGACTATCAGTACACCTGGTGGTGACATGCAAGTCAAAATTTTAAAAGTATCATAGAACCGTTAGTCATTTGGCGATAAAGGTTTTTGCTAGTCTTGTGAGCTTGTCTGCAACATAAGGCCAAGCTGGTGCAACCTTTGAAGCGGGTCTATCGCAGTATTTTTTATGGGAAGAGAGATTGGGCGTTTTGTCCCAATCTCTTTTCCTTTACTTTATAGGAAAGAATCAAACTTTCTCTATCTCGTGGTTTGGATCTAGGGACACGAGACAACGTAGTAAAGCAATTAGAAGCAACGGCAACGCTTCATTCAGCTTTTCTTAGTATTATCAAAAATAGTAGCATTTTTGAGTGGAGTTAGGTATGATTTTATTGAGAGTGAATGAGCTCAGAAGTTTGCTAAGGAACTGCACGGATCTCAGACTAAAGTCGTAGATCATAGTCCTTCTAAAGCAACTCCCGCAATAGATCGTTTATTTGTATAATAGAGGGAGAAATTATTTTGAGATTGGAGCGAATAAAATGAGAAGCTCATGGAAATTTTTCATCGTCGTGGAGGCATTATTATTTATATTAACAGCGTATCAGTTAATCCAAAATCCAGGAGCTATAGCGATCGTTCTTTTTGCCTTAGTAAATTTGGTTTATGCGTTAAAAAGAGAGGTTAAAACGTCCTTTAATCAGTTTCAAATGATCGTAAGTGTTGCTGTTATTATCCTTTGCTTGCTAATAAGTAGCCCGATAATCTGGATTATGATGGTTTTTGCTGTTATCTTTATTGGCTTAAAAGGGGTTGAAGTATCGGGTGTGGCACTTTTTGACAGTGCTCCTTGGCGGAAGAAGCACATGGTTATGGTTGAAACAGCAGAAAGTGATCCGAAAAATGGTCGTCGTTTTAAACGTCCTTGGATCGGCAATCAACGGATTGGTAGCAACGTTTATGAGTGGGATGATATTAATTTCACTATTATTTCAGGTGATACGATCATCGACTTGGGAAATACACTGTTACCAAAAACTGACAATGTTATCATGATCCGCAAAGGATTTGGCCGAACTCGTGTCCTTGTGCCAGTGGGAATCGGCATCGTTTTAGAACACTCAACCTTACTGGGGAATGTGATCTTCGAAGATGAATTTTTCCGAGTGAAAAATGAATCTTTAAAAATTTACAGCGATGATTATGATGGGAACAATCGCCGTTTAAAAATTGTTACCAGCACGTTAATGGGTGATGTTGAGGTGATTCGTATATGATGTCTCGACTAACCCGACCGTTATTGTTTGTCTACACCTTTATGTTTACGAATATTATTTTGGTGCTAACGTTGTATGCCTATTTTTATGCTCAAAGAAAACAGCGTTGGTTATTAGAGTTGATCGAAGCCAAAATTTTTCACATTCCTTTTATTGTCTATATTTTTGTGATTTCTTTAATGGTCAGTTTAATTGTGATTTTGACTGTTTATTTTGTTAGACGGGCACAGTATGGTAAAATTGAAGAGAAAATCCGCTTATTGGCAACTGGTAACTACGATAGCAATTTATTTTTAAAGGGCATCCGTGCTTCAGAAGATGATCCTTATATTACGGATATTGACAAAGATTTGACAAAAGTTCACGACAATATGCGCACGATGTCTAAAGAACTGCAAATTTTAACAAGTCGACCTCAGATGGTCGATGGGGAATCGAAAGAGCAAATTCTCCGTGAAGAACGTCATCGGTTAGCGCGGGAACTTCATGATTCAGTCAGTCAGCAGTTATTTGCAGCTGCGATGATGTTGTCGGCCTTGCAAGAAGAAGCCGTCAAAAAAGAAACATCCGACGTGTTTCAAAAACAATTGGATATGGTCGGGTCGATCATCAATGCCTCTCAATCGGAGATGCGAGCACTCTTACTCCATTTGCGTCCAATCACTCTTGAAGGGAAAACCTTGCAAAAAGGGATTGAGCAATTGTTACGAGAACTGCAAACCAAAATACAAATTGATATGACCTGGGAAATTGAAGATGTGACACTTCCCAATGGAGTAGAGGATCATTTATTTAGAATTGTCCAAGAACTTCTTTCTAATACGCTTCGTCATGCGAAAGCCAACTCACTAGAAGTTTTCCTCAAGCGAGTGGATCAAAATATGATGTTGCGAATGATTGACGACGGCGTCGGTTTTGACGTTGATGAAGGTCGCGTGGGAAGTTATGGTCTAAACAACATTAAAGAGCGTGTCACTGGCATGGGAGGCTCTTGTCGCATCATTAGTTTTAAAGGCAAGGGAACGAGTGTTGAAATTCGCGTCCCCGTCCTAAATATGATTGATGAAGCCAATGAAACAATCACAGCTAACACGGCACTAGAAACGAAGGAAACCTAAATTAAGTAAAACAACAAGAGGGAGAGTGTGAAGGGTGATTAAAGTATTACTTGTAGACGATCATGAGATGGTAAGATTAGGTGTGTCTTCATATTTAGCGATTCAAGACGATATCGAAGTGATTGGTGAAGCTGAAAATGGTCAAATAGGTTATGAAAAAGCCTTGGAATTAAAACCGGACATTATCTTAATGGACCTTGTCATGGATGTGATGGATGGAATCGAATCGACGAAAGCCATACTATCCGATTGGAAAGAAGCTAAAATCATCATCGTGACCAGTTTTATCGATGATGAGAAAGTCTATCCGGCCATCGAAGCAGGGGCAGCAGGCTATCTATTAAAAACATCAACTGCTGGTGAAATTGCCAATGCCATTCGGGCGACTTACCGCGGTGAAACGGTCTTAGAACCTGAGGTAACAGGGAAGATGATGGAACGTCTGACCCGTAAAAACGAACCGGTTCTTCATGAAGATTTAACCAATCGCGAAAATGAAATCCTATTGTTAATTTCTGAAGGGAAAAGCAATCAGGAGATTGCGGATGAATTATTTATTACCCTGAAGACCGTCAAAACGCACGTGTCTAATATCCTGTCAAAATTAGATGTAGAGGATCGGACCCAAGCGGCGATCTACGCATTTAAACACGGCATTGTGAGTTAAGAAAGTCGAGTTAACGAGAAGATGGAGAAATGGAGCAAGAAGATGAAACAAAACTTTGCGATTATAGGCTTAGGACGTTTTGGGGGCAGTCTCTGTGAAACACTCATTGAGTCTGGTCAGGAAGTATTGGCAATTGATCGCGATGAAGATCGGATCAATGAGTATATGAATATTGCGACGCATGCCGTTGTGGCCAATGCCATTGACGAAATGACCTTGCGTTCGCTGGGGCTGCGTAACTTTGATCACGTGATCATTGCGATTGGCGAAGACATTCAAGCTAGTATCTTAGTGACGTTAATGGCCAAGGAAATGGGTGTGCCAAACGTGACAGCTAAAGCACAAAATGAGTACCACGCTAAGGTACTTTATAAAATTGGCGCAGATCGCGTGGTTCATCCTGAGCGAGATATGGGCATTAAAGTAGCTCATAATCTGGTCTCAAAGAACATCTTGGACTATTTGGAATTGTCCGATGAGTATTCATTAGCTGAAGTCAAAGTGACCAATCCTAAGTTTTTTGATAAAAACTTACTGGAATTAAATTTTCGCCAAAAGTTTGGCCTGAACATTGTGGCAATTCGGCGGGGAGAGCGGCTGATTATTTCTCCTTTAGCAGAAGAACTGGTCTTGAAGAACGATTGTCTGCTTTTAATTGGGGCCGATGAAGACGTGGAACGGTTGGATGCTAAGATGCAGTAAGAGAGTTGAAAGCAAAATGACCGAATATTTTTTCTTTTTATGCTAGAATAGAGTTATTAAAAAGGAAAGTGGGTTATTTTATGAAAATTACAGTTTCTCCAAAAGCGCAAAAGTGGTTTACTGAAGAGTTAGAATTGGAAACTGGCGACAATGTCCGCTTCTTTGGTAAGTACGGTGGCGCAACAAATGTTCATGCAGGTTTTACAACAGGGATGGAAGTGACAAAGCCTCATCATGAGTTATTAGGCAGTGTGGCTGAAGGTGGTATTAACTATTTTGCTGAAGAAACAGATGACTGGTTCTTTCATGGCCATGATTTATTAGTGGACTACGATGAGAAAAAAGATGAGCCAACCTATTTCTACACAGAAGATAACTAGCATGAGAATCTTCCATCGAATAAGTAAAGTTTATAACTAAAATAGACACCAAACCGAGAGGGTTTGCTGTCTATTTTTTGTTAGGTGTTTATTGAAAGGTGAGCTTTTAGTAACCTTGGTCAAATTTAACTTGGTTTCGCAACAAGCGACCTGTTTTCAGGTATTCTTGAAGATTATCTGAAAGAATCGCAAAGAACCGTCTGTTGTACTCTGTTGTTTTTCCAGAGATGTGGGGAGTGATCAAAACATTCTCCATTTGCCAAAGGGGATGATCTTCCGCAAGGGGTTCGTCCTCAAACACATCAATTCCCGCAAAACCAATTGTTCCAGAGTGACAGGCGTTAATCAGAGCCTCTGTATCGACTGATGGACCCCGTCCTACATTGATAAAGACTGCTCCGTCTTTCATGTGTTTAAAACGGTTAGCATCGTAAAAATGGTAGGTATCGGGAGTTAAAGGCAAGATGTTGACAACAATATCCATCTCAGGTAACACATGGTTAATTTCCGATTGGGGGTAGGTTGCGTCAAAATCATTTAAAGGATAACCTGATCGATTGATGCCATAGACCTTGACACCAAGAATCGTGGCTACCTTCCCTAGTTGGCGGCCAATGGCGCCAGTGCCGACAATTAACATCGACTGACCATTCAGTTCAGTCGTCGTGATTCGATTGTTCCAGCGTTGCTGGGCTTGGTTGTTGATCGCCGAGCGCAATCCCCGATAGTGGCTGAGCAACATGCCAATAACCGTTTCGCTGATGGGAATACTGTGAACACCACTGGCATTGGACAATAAAATATTTTTTTCTTTTAGTTTCGCCAAAGGTAGATCATCCACTCCAGCTGAATAGACTTGAAGCCATTTTAAGCGACTGGTTGGGGAGTCCAGTATCTTGTTGCCTAAATCATCTCGCCAACTGACAATGATTTCCACGTCGTCCAAATTGACGGAGGTGGCCTCTTCAACCGTGATAATTCGATAGTTTGCTGCGATACCTTTTAGTGAGGCGAGGTAATCATCTGATATACTTCTCATTAATAATATAAGTGGTTGGCTCATGAAACTCCTCCTTGAATTAACTTTATCTACTGTCATTGTAACAAAAGGGCTGACAGTTTGAAACGATCTTGTTTAGCTAAAAAAAAAACGAGCCAGTAGTCACTAGCTCGTTTTGCCGCTTATTCTTTTCGAGTCATATCTGGTAAGGTGGGTTTAATCACTCTCATGTAAATAAAGAAAGTCAACACCATTAAAATATAATTAGCATTAAACGCAGGAATCAGGACCATGGCCAAAGTGGTTAAGATCGTCGGAATTGTGGCTGAAAAGCTGACGATTTTGAATGTTTCTGAAAAGCGCATGGTTCCTCGGCGCATGCGATTAAAAATATTTGCTAATAAGCTAATCATCAAAATATTGAGCAAAAAATCAAAGGCAATCGGCAATAAGGCGATTAAAAAGGAGATGACAACAAGACGACTGACGCTAGTTGAGGACTGAGCTGTACTTGTTAACCACTCTTTTGTTAATATCTGACTGTCAATATTTTTATAGGGAATCTTCATTAACGTTGAAGGGACCAGAGAGGTCAGCAGGTTTTCATCTGTAACAGCAAAAACAAATTGATCTTTTAATAGACCGACTCCGATAATGTTGCCGATCAGGTCATTTTGCAAATCACTGGCTTCGCGTTTCCCCTCTGGATCAAAGGTGAAAATTAAGTAATCAGTTTGATAAATAAAGCCTGCATCTTTTTGATCAGTGCGTAACTGATCATCCGAGATCTCAAAATCAGGTAATTGATCAGTGATGGCCTTTAAGTCATCTTGAACGGTTCCTACGACATTTTCAATTTCAATACCAATTGGGATAAACATCACAACACTTAACAACAACAAGTATAAGAATGTTTTGGGAAATGATTTGTCCTTCGCAAATAACAAGTTTTGCGGCTGCCTAAAAGCGGATTTAAATAATTGAAATAAACTCATGTGTTCTCCTTTTTATGGGTCATTGTGACACCATAGATTTTGACTAATTGAGATGAAAGTGGTCGTCTATGACTTTTACCTCATCCTCGTCATTGTAAACTTTTTAGTTGAGAAATACAAGGAGCGACAGTTTACCTAAAAAGTAAGCATTTCCTTTGATTATGGTTTTGAATAGTGATACAGTTAAGGTGTTGAGATTAACAACAGACTATCTATTGGAGGTATTAGAATGACTTACACTTTACCAGAATTACCTTATGCATACGACGCTTTAGAGCCACATGTTGACGTAGAAACCATGCACTTGCATCACGATAAGCATCACAATACATATGTGACTAACTTAAATGCAGCGATTGAAAAACATCCTGAATTAGGTAGCAAGTCAATAGAAGAATTAGTAGCAGATTTAGCTAATGTACCGGCAGATATTCGTACGGCAGTTCAAAACAACGGTGGTGGACATGCGAATCACAGTTTCTTTTGGGAAATCATGGCGCCTAATGCTGGTGGCGAACCAACAGGAGACGTTAAAACAGCAATCGATGAAACTTTTGGTAGCTTTGATGCCTTTAAAGAACAATTTGCAGCGGCTGCAACGGGTCGATTTGGCTCAGGATGGGCTTGGTTAGTTGTGAATAACGGTAAACTTGAAATCACTTCAACTGCCAACCAAGATTCTCCATTAACAGATGGTAAAACACCGATCTTAGGGCTAGATGTGTGGGAACACGCCTACTATAAAAAATATAGTAACGTTCGTCCTGACTACATTAAAGCTTTTTGGAATGTGGTTAACTGGGATGAAGTTAACAAACGTTTAGCAGCAGCTAAATAATTGTGATTAAGTTGAACTCTGGAGGAAAATCCTCTAGGGTTTTTTTATACACTCTATTTGGGGGCGAAGCCAAGGTGAACGACTTACTAAGCAAACGGCTTTTATAAAAAAACATCCCGTTCTATCTGTCAAAAGTAAAATATTACGCTAGAAGACGAATGAATGAGGAATATTTTAGGGTAAAAGTGTGGTCTACGCTATTAAAAAAGTGTCAATTTGTGCTATAATAAGTGAATTAGATAGGAGGGCCAAACATGGAGACAGAAATCTCAAAAAAGTTCGCGATTGACGTTTTAGATCAGGATGCGAAAAAAATTAGACAATTAATTAGTAATCAACGTAATCACTTATGTATCGCTCAATGTAAAGCTTTTGAGGAAGTAGTCGATACACAAATGTACGGCTTTTCTAGGCAAGTGGACTACGCAGTTCGATTAGGCATCATGAGCTCTAAGGAAGGGATAAGATTTTAGCTGAACTTGAACAAGAGCTAAATCAAGTTTACAATGATGTGTATGATGAACAAAAGGAAAGTAATGCGGAGTAGGAGGTCAGAGACCATTGGCCAAGAAAACTAAAAAAATATTTTACATGGATTATGGAATTTTAATCCCCTATTTAATTTTATCAGTAACCGGAGTAATCATGTCATTTAGCGCCAGCTCGTATCGTTTATTAGTAGGAGGCAAAAATTGGTGGGAAGACGGCGCAAAACAGGCCGCCTTTTTACTTATTGGTCTAGTTGCTATTTGGTTGATTTATAAAATGAAAACAGGGGTCTATCAAAACAAACAATTTATCATGTTTGCCATTTCAATCATCGGTTCGCTCTTGATTTTAACGCGACTGATTGGGACGGAAATAAATGGAGCCTATGGTTGGTTGTATGTTGGCCCCATTGGCATCCAGCCAGCGGAATTTTTGAAGATCATGATTATCTGGTATTTGGCTTATATTTTTGCTAGGCGCCAAGAAGGGATCGTCAAGGATTTTAAAGAAGCAACGTTAAGACCGCTACTGTTAGTCGGATTTTTAATCGGCTTGGTCTTAATTCAACCTGATACCGGGGGCGCTGCTATCTTAGTTTTGATTTTGTTAGTAATGGTGCTTGCTAGCGGTATCAGTTATGTCTATTCATTGGTCATAGGTGGTGGTGGCATTGCCCTAAGTGTTATCGGCATTGAGCTGATTGGGTTAATTCCTAAAAGTTGGTACCCAAGCAGTTTTAGTCATGTCTATGACCGCTTTGCCTCTTTTAAGAACCCTTTTGATTTTGTCTATAGTAGTGGGCATCAGATGGTGAACTCGTATTATGCCATCTATCATGGTGGCTGGTTCGGTCAAGGGTTAGGCAACAGCATCCAGAAAAAAGGCTTCTTACCAGAAGCCCATTCAGATTTTATGTTTTCAATCATTATAGAAGAATTAGGCTTAATCGTGGCGATTCTTTTATTAGGATTATTATTATTTTTAATCTTGCGAATTATTATGGTAGGCATTCGTGCCTCAACCCCATTTAATTCCTTGATGTGTATTGGGATTGGCGGTATGTTGCTAATTCAAACATTTGTTAACGTTGGTGGGATTACCGGGATTATCCCGCTAACAGGAGTGACATTCCCCTTCCTAAGTCAGGGAGGATCAAGTTTGTTAACTTTATCCATCAGTATAGGATTTGTGCTTAATATTCGGGCTGATGAACTGCGCAAACGGCATCAATTACAGCTGCAACAACAAGCTGATTTGGTCCAATTGCCGATAGATTAATGTAAATGAAGAAAAGGTGGGAACTAGTATGGAAAAAGTCTTAGTAGCAAATCGTGGCGAGATTGCCATTCGTGTATTTCGTGCGTGTACTGAATTAAATATTCGCACAGTCGGTATTTATGCCGAAGAAGATGAAGGGTCAATGCATCGCTTTAAAGCAGATGAAGCCTATCAAGTGGGCAAAGGGAAAAAACCAATTGATGCTTATTTAGATATTGAGGGGATTTTGGAAGTAGCCAAGGAATCGGGAGCCGACGCTATTCACCCTGGATATGGGTTTTTATCTGAGAATTTACAATTTGCGAAACGTTGTGAAGAAGAGGGCATTATTTTTATTGGTCCCTCAACTCATCATTTAGATATTTTTGGTGATAAAATCAAAGCCAAAGAAGCGGCTATTGCAGCAGGTATTTCATCGATTCCTGGGACAGATGGCCCTGTCTCATCTGTGGAAGATGTTTTAGCTTTTGGTGATGAATTTGGTTATCCAGTGATGATTAAAGCCGCCCTTGGTGGTGGTGGCCGCGGCATGCGGGTGGCCCACTCAGCGGCAGAAGCTAAAGATGGGTATGAACGAGCGAAAAGTGAAGCCAAAGCGGCGTTTGGTAGCGATGAAGTTTATGTTGAAAAATACATATCAAACCCTAAACATATTGAAGTTCAAATTTTAGGGGACACTCACGGGAATGTCATTCATCTATTTGAACGTGATTGTTCGGTTCAACGACGTCATCAAAAAGTCGTGGAGGTAGCACCTTGTGTTGCCATGACCGATGCTTTCCGTGAACGCATTTGCGGAGCGGCAGTTCAGTTGATGAAACATGTTGGTTACATCAATGCTGGAACGGTTGAATTTTTAGTCGAAGGGGACAATTTCTACTTTATCGAAGTTAACCCACGGGTTCAAGTAGAGCATACGATTACCGAGTTAGTGACGGATATTGACATCGTTGTCAGCCAAATTTTAATTGCTGATGGTCAAGACATTCATAAAGACATCATGATCCCCCAACAACAAGATATTCAATTAAGAGGAACGGCGATTCAGTGTCGGATTACAACAGAAGACCCATTAAACGACTTTATGCCAGATACAGGTACCATTGATACCTATCGCTCGCCAGGTGGTTTAGGCGTTCGTTTGGATATTGGTAATGCGTATGTGGGCTCAAGTGTGACCCCTTATTTTGATTCATTGTTAGTTAAAGTTTGTACCTTTGGCACAGATTTTGAAAAGAGTGTTAATCGGATGAACCGCGCCTTAAAAGAGTTTAGAATTCGCGGGGTTAAAACCAACGTGGCATTCTTGTTCAACGTGATTAATCACCCACGCTTTAAGTCGGGCCAAGCTGAGACGACCTTTATTGACAATACGCCTGAGTTATTTGATTTCCCTGAGTTACGGGATGCTGGAAATAAAACACTGAAATACATCGGTGAAGTGACGGTTAATGGTTTCCCAGGTGTTGGGAAAGAAGTTAAACAGTTTTTTGATAAACCTAAACTACCAACAAATCTAGTAAAAAAAGAATTGATTACCGCTAAAAACATCCTTGATTCTGAAGGCGCTGATGGTGTAGTCAAATGGATCGAACGTCAGGAAAATGTCCTTTTAACGGATACTACCTTCCGTGACGCTCACCAAAGCTTATTAGCCACTCGTGTGAGAACGCGGGATATTAACAAGATCGCTCGTTATACCGAAGAAGCTATTCCAGAGTTGTTCTCAAGCGAGATGTGGGGCGGGGCAACTTTCGACGTAGCCTATCGTTTCCTCAGCGAGGATCCATGGGTTCGTCTCCGTAAATTGCGTGAGAAAATGCCTAATACCTTGTTGCAAATGTTATTCCGTGGTTCTAATGCTGTCGGCTATCAAAACTATCCTGATAATGTGATTGAAGAATTTATTAAAGAATCCGCTCGTCAGGGAATTGACGTTTTCCGTATTTTTGATAGTCTAAACTGGCTGCCACAAATGGAAAAAAGCATTCAGTATGTTCGCGATTCAGGTAAAATTGCCGAGGCAGCCATCTGTTATACCGGGGACATCAATGACCCAAGTCGCGCCAAGTACAACGTACAATACTACAAAGATATGGCCTTGGAATTACAACGTTTAGGGGCTCATATTATTGCCATTAAAGACATGGCAGGCTTGTTAAAACCACAAGCGGCTTACCGCTTAATCAGTGAATTAAAAGCAACCGTTGATGTGCCAATTCACTTACACACCCATGATACTAGTGGTAACGGCATTATCACTTACTCCGCGGCAACCAAAGCCGGCGTCGATATTGTCGATGTGGCCATCAGCGCCATGAGTAGTTCAACCAGCCAACCAAGTATCAGCAGTTTGTATTATGCCTTGGTCAATGGAGAACGGACACCGGATATTAACATTGACAACGTTCAAAAGTTAAATCATTATTGGGAAAGTGCTCGCGCCTTTTATCATTCATTTGAAAATGGTATTAGCGCACCGCAAACTGAAGTTTATTCTCATGAAATGCCTGGTGGTCAATATTCTAACTTACAACAACAAGCGAAAGCAGTTGGCTTAGGCGAGAAATGGGAAGATGTTAAGAAAATGTATGCAACGGTTAACCAGATGTTTGGGGATATCGTGAAAGTGACGCCTTCATCAAAAGTAGTGGGAGACATGGCCTTATTTATGGTCCAAAACGAATTGACAGAAGAAGATGTTTATGAAAAAGGCGAGGACTTAAACTTCCCTGAATCAGTTGTCAGCTTGTTCAAAGGCGATTTAGGTCAACCAACAGGTGGCTTCCCTGAGAAATTAAAAGCCTTGGTCTTAAAAGGGAAACCATCAATTGAAGTTCGACCAGGCTCCTTAGCCGCCCCTGTTAATTTTGAAGAGGTTAAAGCCGAATTAGCCGCATTGATTGGAGCAGAACCAAGCCATGAAGATGTTTTGAGCTATTTAATGTACCCCCAAGTTTTCTTGGATTACACGAAGATGCACAATGAATTTGGCAATGTTACTTTACTGGACACGCCGACATTCTTCTACGGTATGCGTCCAAACGAGACCGTCCATTTGGAAATTGAAAAAGGCAAGACTTTAATTATCACTCTAGATCAAATTGGCGAACCCAACCTCGAAGGTAAACGAATCTTATTCTTCACCTTTAATGGTCAGCGTCGTGAGATCATTGTTAAAGACAGCAACATCAAATCACTTGTGACCTTAAAACAAAAAGCAGAACCGACCAAACGTGAACACGTTGGCGCAACCATGTCAGGCTCAGTCTTAGAAGTTTTAGTGAAAAGTGGCGACAAGGTCCAAAAAGGTGACCCACTCTTAGTAACAGAAGCGATGAAGATGGAAACCACCATTCAAGCACCATTTGAAGGAACCGTAATGACTGTCCACGTTAGTAACGGCGAACCGATCTTATCCGGTGATTTACTAGTTGAAATGGCCGCTAAATAGACTATTCCACTGGGAACTTTAAGTGAAAGGAGGGCTTTTATGAAACGTTTTGGTCAATTTGTACTGTTGTTCCTGGGTTTCATGATTTTAGCCTATGCCCTCCCAGTCATTTTCCCTAAAGAGGAAAGTAACACACCAGCTCTAACAGAGGAAAAGACGGATGTGACAGTGTCGCACACGTCTTTTCCTTATGGGGAACTGAATGCGACCGGCTTTGCTCAGTACATCGATCAACCAACTGAGGAATTTACGAAGGTTTACGGCGAACCGATTGAAATTCAACAAACAGCACTAGGCTATGATTGGTGGATCTTAGGTGAGAACCAACACGATTATTTGCAAGTGGCTGTTAAAAATAATAAAATAGCGTCGATCTTTGCTTTGGGCGACGAGTTGTTAAATGATCCTTTTGAAGTGGGAATGGATTTATCAGATATTTCGGAGATTACTACAATCTATCCCAATTTCGATTTCGATAAAAAAGAAGTCAATTATCGCATTGAGTTAAGTGAAGAAGACATGAACTACCGTCCTTTAGTGGCCTTTGATAATGGCAGTTTTGCGATTTTGCATTTAACCCAGGAAACAGGTAAACTAATAGGGGTTAGATACCTTAATAAGTCTACTTTACTGCGCTTGATGCCCTACCAATTGAATGAAGGGGAATTGACTGATAAAGTCGTGGACGAGGAGACGGATTGGCAATTGGTTAATTCAGATAGTCAGCGACAGCTCCAGTCAATTTTAACCATTCTGCGACAACGAGGAAAATATGAGCCTTACGATTATCCCAAAGACTTAACAGAAGCAACGCAGAAAGCTTTGACGCGGTTTATGAACGATCCTGGAAAGATCCTGAGCAAAGAGCGTTTAGTGGAGTGGCAAGCTCATGAGAATCGTTATGAGTTTAATCAGCCCTTTCGCTTGACCACTGAGGAATTTACCAAAGTGTTGGAAGCCGATGGGGTCAACGCTAAAGATCTTCATGGGATTTTATATACCCCAAGCTATGATGTACCTTTTTTGATGATGACTTGGTACAGTGAAGCCCTAAGTCAATCGCAATTTACTCATAAAAAGGATCGGGAAGTTGGCATAGCCTTTTATCGGGATGCAGTCTTATTCGTTTTTTCGGAGCGCCCGCTAGACACTGTTAACACCACCACAAAAGATCCGGAAAGCAGTTCTGTAGTGGAAAGTGTTGAAGAATCGACTCCTGCGCAAAGTGGCGAGGGGAATTGATTTCGACTAAGGTTTGTGAAGGGAGGATACTAAATGATTTATACTGAAGAAGTCTTTGAAATAGAAGATTGTGTGTTGGAATTGTGTCAAAAAATTATTAGTAGTCCACAGGCGACAGAACACCTACACAATCGTTTTTCAATTGAAAATGATCTAAAAACGAAAGTCAAAGAACAGGAATTTATCAAGGCTCGAGAAGCGTATGAACGGATTGAAGCATACGGTAAACATGCTCCAGATTATACGGAGAAGCGTCGTAAATTGCGACAAGAAAAACGTCAGCTAGATATGGATGAACATGTGTCAGCCTTTCGTGTCAGCGAGCGAGAGTTACAAGAGGTTTTGGATCGAGTGACCTATGGTATTGCACAAAGTGTCTCGAAAGACATCAAGATAGATGCTGGCAACCCATTTTTCGAGTTTGCTGATAAAGGATGCGGAGGTAGTTGTAGTGTCGGATAATATTATTGAAAAAAGTTTAACGTTTAAAGTGATTCCAAGACGATCATTGATCGTTTGGGTCTATAGTTTACGTCAATTGAAAGTGCTAAAACGTTATGGAACAATTTCTCATGTGTCGCGAAAAATGAAGTATGTGGTGATTTACATGGATGAGATTGAGGTAGAGAAAAACGTTGAGGCGTTAAATAAATTGCATTTTGTCCGAAGCGTAGAACGTTCTTACCGTCCAGATATTGCCATGGACTTTGGGAAGCGCGTTGGCACTGATGAAGCTTTAAAAGAAGATGACGGCTTTGAAATCGAAGAATTATCGGCAACGATTACTTTGGTTGAAGAAGTATAAGCATGAATCATTCTCACTAACTTGCTGAAAAACTCATAAGTTAGTGAGAAATTTCATGCTTTTTTCGTATAATTTTGCCATAATATTGGTATAATATAAGCGTTGTGTAAATAGTCAGCTATTGATGCCTAACTGCTACTAATCAATTGTTAGCGTAAGGGCTATCCCATAGGTAAGCAAAGAGCTAGAGAAAGTTGAGTGAGAAATGAGAGTTGTATCTGGAGAGTATGGTGGACGCCGTTTAAAATCTTTACCTGGAGATAATACTAGGCCAACGACAGATAAAGTAAAAGAATCCATTTTTAACCGAATAGGCCCCTTTTTCGATGGGGGGAAGGTGTTAGATTTATTTGCAGGTAGTGGAGGCTTGGCGATTGAGGCTATTTCTCGTGGTTGTCAACATGCTGTCTGCGTGGATAAAAGCTATCAAGCCATTTCAGTTATCAAAGAAAATATTGCTATTACCAAAGAGCCCGACAAGTTTACGGTAATCAAAGGAGACGCCAATCGTGTATTAGAACGCTTAGCAAAGGAGGGCCAGTCATTTGATTATCTCTTTTTGGACCCACCCTATGCCCAACAAGAGATTGTTGTTCAGATAGAAAAAATGCTCTCCCTTGGTTTGGTGAAGGCAGAAGCGTTGCTGATATGTGAAACTGACAAAAGCGTGGCGTTGCCTGATGATATCTCAGGTTTAAGCCTTTGGAAACGCCAAAATTATGGTGGCACGGAAGTTGTCATTTATGAAAGGTAGAGTAAAATGAAAAAAATTGCTTTATTTCCAGGAAGTTTTGATCCTTTTACAAGTGGTCATTTGAACACCGTTGAACGTGCAGCTGAGCTCTTTGATGAAGTCATCGTTGGGATCTTTACCAATACAACTAAAAAAAGTTTGTTCACAATCGACGAAAAAGTGACGTTAGCGGAAGAGGCGACGGAAACGCTCGTAAACGTGCGAATCATGGCTCAATCAGAAGGCTTGACCGTCGATATTGCGGATAAACTTGGTGCCAAATTTTTAATCCGTGGGATCCGCAATATTACGGATTACGAGTATGAAAAAAATATTGCCTTTATGAATGCTAAATTAAACAGCAAGGTTGAGACTGTTTTTTTATTGGCAGATGAAAAATACAGTAATGTCAGTTCGAGCATTATTAAAGAGATTGCCAAATTTCAGGGAGATGTTTCAAGCTTTGTGCCACCCTGTGTCAATCAAGCGATTGTTGAAAAATACCGTAACTAATAGAGAAGATGAGTGTGATGATAGATGAGTCGTAATAAAAAGGATATCATAAAATATGGATTAGTCATCCTGTTGTCAATTTTAGTTGTAGCTAGTGTTATTGTTCCTTTGCCTTATTATATTGAGGTCCCAGGTTCAGCTGAAAATGTTCGAGACTTTGTGTCTGTTGATGATAAACGCAATAAAAACGACGGTTCTTTTATGTTGACTACCGTTGGGATTCGGCGTGGTACCCTAGCTAGTTTGATCACTGCCAAGTTTTTACCGTTTCAGGATGTGATCAGTCAGCAAGATCTGATGGGCGATAGTACCGATGAAGAGTACGATAAACTGACAAAGTTGCAAATGACTTCTTCTGAAAATATGGCCAAGAAGGTTGCGTTGGAATTAGCCGGAGAGCCTTATAAATTTGCGTTTAAAGGGGTCTATGTGATGAACGTGTCAGATACCTCAGATTTTAAGGGGAAGCTGGAGACAGGAGATATCGTCACAAAAGTGGACAATCAGACCTTTGAAAGTGCCAAAGAGTTTATGGATTATGTCAAGAGTAAAAAAGTTGGTGACGTGGTCACAGTTACCTATGAGCGAGATGGCCAAGAAGCTGAAGCTAAAGGGAAACTGATGACGTTAAAGGTCAAAGACGAAGAAGATCGGCCAGGGATTGGTATTACTCTGACAGATTCAACTGAGCTTCAAACAGATCGTGATGTGGTTATTCACACAGAGGACATTGGAGGCCCGTCTGCTGGCTTGATGTTTACCCTTGAGTTATATGATTTATTATCAGGCAAAGACTTGCGGAAGGGCCGTGAGATAGCGGGAACAGGCACGATCAATGAAGATGGTTCTGTCGGTAGCATTGGTGGCATTGACAAAAAAGTGGTGGCGGCTGATAGTGAAGGAGCAACGATCTTCTTCGCTCCAAATGAACCGATTGAGGGCAGTCAGACTAACTATGAAGAGGCTGTTGAAGCAGCCAAGAAGATTGATACAAAAATGAAAATCGTGCCAGTGAAGACGGTGCAAGATGCTTTGAATTATTTGGAAAAATAGCTGAAGGAAGATGATCCAGAAAAAGGGTCATCTTTTTTTGAATCAAAAGCTTGTGATGGCGCTGTTTTTTTTAAAAGTTGGCAAATAGAGAGTGAGAAATTATTGAAAAACGCTTGCATTTTGCTGAATTCTGGTTATAATGAATTTATAAATCGAAACGTTTCGACAAATGGGAGGACTTTTTATTATGAAGCAAAATGACTTACAAGCATTGCTGGGGGAAATGACCCTTGCCGAGAAGATTGGTCAATTACAACAAGTCACAGGCGATTTTTATACCAACGATTCTGCAGAAATCACTGGACCATTAAGTAATAACTTATTGTCTGAAGACGATTTGAAAAACTCAGGTTCAGTTTTAGGTTTATCTGGGGCAACTGATACGAATGCGGTTCAAAAGAAATATTTAGAAAATAACCGCCTACACATTCCCCTATTATTTATGGCAGATATTGTTCACGGTTATCGGACGATTTTCCCAATTCCATTAGGATTAGCAACTAGTTGGAATCCTGAGCTAGTGAAAGAAACAGCGGCCGTTGCGGCTAAGGAATCAGCTGTCTCAGGCTTGCATGTGACGTTCTCGCCAATGGTCGACTTAGTGCGTGACCCTCGTTGGGGGCGTGTGATGGAATCAACGGGTGAAGATCCATTATTGAACTGTCTCTACGCGGAAAGTGTGGTTCAAGGCTACCAAGGGCCAGCCAACGACCTGATCAATAATGCGGATCATATTGCAGCCTGTGTTAAACATTTTGCGGCTTATGGTGCGCCAGAAGGTGGCCGTGAATACAACACAGTCAACATGTCTGATCGGGAATTGCGTGAAAATTACTTACCTTCTTACCAAGCGGCGATCAATGCTGGCAGTAAGTTAGTCATGACTTCATTTAACACCATTGACGGGGTTCCGGCCACTGTAAATACGTATTTAAACCGCCAAATTTTAAGAGACGAATTCAAATTTGAAGGTGTCTTGATTTCAGATTGGGCAGCGATGATGGAAGCCATTAACCACGGGGTAGCTGAAGATCACCGTGATGTGGCTAAACAATCCTTAAAAGCTGGTGTCGACATTGAAATGATGACCTTCTGTTACCATCAATTCGTCGAAGAGTTAATCTCCGCTAAAGAAGTCGATGAAGGGTTGTTAGACGAAGCGGTGTTGCGTATTTTAGAATTGAAAAACGACTTAGGCTTGTTTGAAAATCCTTACCGTTCAGCGGATGCCGTGAAAGAAGCGGCTGTTGTCTATTCAGCAGAACATCAACAAGTGGCGCTTAAAGCGGCGGAAGAGTCGATTGTCTTATTAGAAAATAAAAATAATGTATTGCCGTTAGCTACAAGTGAAAAAGTCGCATTCGTCGGACCTTTTGCCACTAGTTCTGACATTTTAGGAACGTGGAGTTGGAAAGGTGAAATCAGCGAAACGGCTTCAGTAGCCGATGTCTTAGGGACTGATTACCCAACAGCAAAGGTCACAATTAGTCCAGTGGCAGATGTCTTCTCAGTCACGGCTGAAGAATTGGCGGCAGCCAAAGCAGTAGCTAAAAATGCCGACAAAGTAGTAGTCTTATTAGGCGAAACGTCACAGATGAGTGGTGAGGCGAGCAGTCGCACAAGCATTCAACTTCCAGAAGCGCAATTGGCCTTTTGGGATGAGATTTTATCTGTCGGCAAACCAGTTATTGTCGTGAGCTTTAACGGTCGTCCCCTTGATTTATCAGCTGTCAGTGAAAAAGTGACTGGTTTAGTTGAAGCTTGGTTCCCAGGAACAAAAGGGGCAACAGCCTTATTGAATATCCTTTACGGTAAAGTGGCGCCAAAAGCTCGTTTAACCATGAGTTTCCCACGAAATGTTGGTCAAATTCCGGTGTATTACAACCACTTTAATACAGGGCGTCCGATTAACTTTGATGATCTTGGTAATAAATACGTGTCAAAATACTTAGATGTGCCAAACACCCCACTTTACCCATTTGGTTATGGTTTAACTTATACGACATTCGGCTATGATCACTTTAAGGTTGCGGTAGAAGCCGGCGCAGAACCTGTGATCACTTGCCAAGTAAGGGTCAAGAACACCGGTCAAACAGCGGGAACTGAAATTGTTCAGTGGTACCTTCGTGATATTGTCGGACAAGTAGTGCGTCCGATGAAAGAACTCAAAGGTTTTGACACAGTTGAACTACAAGCCGGCGAAGAGCGAGTGGTAACTCATTCCTTTACCTTTGCAGAGCTAGGATATGTGCATCACGATAAAAAACGTTACCCTGATCACGGTGAGTTTGAAGTGATGGTCGGTAGCCATAGCGAGTCAGTTTTAACGACACGTATTACATTATAAAGAAGTGTCAGCGACTTAGACAGAAAACGTCTCAGTCGCTGACAAAGAAGGAGAATAAGATGAGCGAATTATGCTTAAAAGAAGGGTTAACTTCTTTTCAATTTTTAACCACAGGTGATTTAGGTCAAGCAACCATTGGCCGAGCCCAGCTTAATCAGGTCAAAGGTAATCTTTTAGATGGTTCCATGACCAATCTGTATTTGCGAATGAAAGAGGGCAATCAAATCAGTCATTACCCTTTGATCGGTGTCCGCTCTCAGAGTGAGTTTGCAATTGGCGACAACCAAGCTACCTGGCAAGGGGAAGTCGCCGGCGTTACCTATCTCGTGACATTTACACTCGGGATGGATAATACCTGGTTTTGGGATGTTCAACTTGAAGGGGACGGTCAAAAAGTTGATGTGATTTTAGGGCAAGATATCGGCTTAGCAACAGTCGATTCCCTTTTAGCAAATGAAGCCTATATCTCTCAATACGTTGATTATAAAGTCTTTGATGGGAACCACGGGAAAGTGGTTTGTGCTCGTCAAAATCAAGATCAAGGCGGTTTTTTCCCATATCTACAACTAGGATCTTTAACAGGTGCCGCGCATTTTTCAACAGATGGTTATCAATTTTTTGGTAAAGCCTTTAAGATGACCAATCAACCAAGTGTGCTAGCAGAAAGAACCTTAGCAGATGAAATTTATCAATATGAAATGGGTTATATTGCTTTACAAAGCCAAGAGATTACCTTAAACGGTCAGGCCCATATTAATTTCTACGGGGTGGCGGCTGAAAATCACGCAGATAAGATTTCAGAGCTGGAGCATCAAGAGCAAGTCATGGCTATTTACGAAACGATTCGACAAGCTAAAACAGCAACATCTGCCGTTAAACAAACCAAACGTTCTGCGGAGGCCTTTAAAATCATCAACGGATTGCCATTAGAAGCAAGGGAAATCGCTGATCTTTATCCAAACCGCAAACTTGAAGAAGTGGCGGAAGATGGTTTACTTTCTTTCTTTGGTGAAAACGATGAGCACATTGTTTTACAAGGGAAAGAAATGCAAGTCGAACGGTCTCATGGCCACATCATTATGAGTGGTAAACAAGTTGATGCTCGGGAAGAAGTCTTGACCTCAACTTCATATATGTATGGTGCCTTCCAAGCACAAGTTGTTTTAGGCAATACATCAATGAATAAATTTATTAGCAATGTTCGGAACCCATTGAACTTTTTCAAGGCAACAGGCCAACGGATTTATCTGAAAAACCAAGGGATTTATCAACTGTTAGGCATGCCATCCTTATACGAAGTCGGCTTTAACTACTCGAAATGGGTGTATAAATTTGCTGACGATCAGTTGGAAGTCGTGGTTTATTCCATGACCGAGGCGCCAGAAATCGAACTAACTGTCACGTCGAAGAGGCAGCAATCATATGATATTCTTGTGACCCAAGAGGTTATCTGTGACGATGTTCAAACAGCCAATAAGCCAGAACTAACATACGACCTTAAGCACGTGATTGCTCGTCCGAACAATCACTCCTTAGCCTTTGCTAAGTACCCTAAATTGGCGTATCAGTTGGCCTGGTCAGCTAGTGGACAAGCGATTGATAATCAGGTTTGGTTCACTGAGGCGACAGATCGTCAGTTAGTTGATCTTAACTTGGTAACGATTGAGTTTAAAGACGTTAAAGACTTGAACATGACCGTTCAAGGGAGTTTAACTGGTGAATTGATCACTGCTAACCAAGGGTTTACTGAGGCTAAAGCAGATTATCAAGCTTACATCAAGCAGCTGAACAATCAGTTTAATCTCAGCAGTAGTGTTAGCCAAAAAGCGATCGAAGTGGAACGTTTCAATACGGTCATCAATTGGTATACTCACAATATGTTGGTTCACTATCTTGTCCCTCATGGTTTGGAACAGTTTGGTGGAGCGGCTTGGGGCACCCGTGATGTTTGTCAAGGACCAGTTGAATTTTTCTTGGCCACGCAAAACTACGATGTGGTGAAAAACATCCTGTTAATTCTTTTCTCTCATCAGTTTGAAGAGACGGGCAATTGGCCCCAGTGGTTTATGTTTGATGAATTTGCTGAAATTACAGCAGGCGAAAGTCATGGCGACATCATCGTTTGGCCACTAAAAGTCGTGGCTGACTACTTACATACGACAAATGACTATAGTATTTTAGATGAAAAAATTCCTTATATGAATTATCAAACGAAGACCTTTACCAAAGAAACATACACATTAATGGAGCATGTGGAGCGGGAAATTAGCTACATTGAAGATAACTTCTTGCCTAATACCTATTTGTCTTGTTATGGCGATGGCGATTGGGACGATACCTTGCAACCCTTTGATAGTCGTTTGAAAGAAGACATGGCCAGCACCTGGACCGTGGCCTTAACCTATCAAACCTTGCGGAACTTCAGTCAAGCAATTGCGGAAAAACTACCAAAAAGAGCGGCTTACTTAGCTAAATTAGCCGAGAATGTTGGCGCTGATTACCGTCAATACATGCTGAAAGATGGTATTTTACCAGGATTTATTTTGCAAGAAAATGACACCTTTGACTATATTGTTCACCCCCATGATACTAAAACCGGTATTGACTATCGCCTCTTGCCAATGACTCGCAGCATGATCAGCGAGTTATTTACAGCAGCAGAAGTTGACCGTCATTTGCAAGTTATCAATGACAACTTATTGTTCCCAGATGGGGTACACTTGATGAGTCAACCAGCGAATTACGATGGTGGCGTCAGCACGTATTTCAAACGGGCAGAACAAGCGGCTAACTTTGGGCGTGAAGTTGGGTTACAGTATGTCCATGCTCATATTCGTTACAGTGAAGCGATGGCGAAATTAGGTCACGCTGAAGAGATGTGGCAAGCCTTATCGGTGATTAACCCAATCTTGATTCAAGATTATGTGCCGAATGCGGAAATCCGTCAAAGCAATGCTTACTTCAGTAGTTCCGATGGCAAGTTTAACACTCGCTACGAAGCAGCGGCTGGTTTTAAAGAGTTGCAAACAGGCCAGCGAGCAGTGAAAGGTGGCTGGCGTATTTATTCAAGTGGGCCAGGGATTTATATCAATCAATTGATCAGTAACCTGTTAGGGATTCGAGTTGAAAACCAACAATTGGTGATTGACCCTGTGATTGCTGCCGATTTAGGCACGGTGACGTTCGAGTTTGCTTTCTTAGGACAGCCTCTAACGATTGTTTACGGTCAAGGCGAGGCCTCAAGCTTGACGATCAATGGTCAAAAGGTTGACACGGCTTCCCTTAAACGGACAGCTAATCGCTATCGTCAAGGTGGTGTCATCATCAGTCAGGAAGACTTGGCTGGTTACCAAAAACCGGGCCAAAAGACGAGGATTGAATACAGCAAATAGCGATGAGTGAGGAATTAAGCGGAGCGATTGTGTTTCAATCGTCTCTGCTTAAGGCTTCATAAGTAGTCAACGATGATTTAGTTAAAAGAACCAATTTTTTAATGAGTGTTTTATGAAAAAATAACAAAAGAAACCAAGGTGATTTGTTCAATTGTGTTTTTTTTGATTTTAAAAGTGGCTATTAGTAAAGTAAGTGAGGCTAATTTGTTAGCTGGAAAAAAATAAAAAAATATTAAAGAACGATTGAAAACGGTTGCGATATGTGATATTATCATCGTATAGAAACGTTTCGATAAAACGTAAATCAATGGAAGGAGTCGTTATGAAAAAATCAGCAGTCAAAACAAAGAAAAGTTTTAAAGAGCGCTATGAGCTTTTCCTTAGTCAATGGCAATTGCAGTCCATGGTATTACCGGGGATCTTATTCCTGTTTGTCTTTTCTTACATTCCGATGTATGGCTTAGTCATCGCCTTTAAACATTATACCGTGATTGACTCAATGGCAACTGCCCCTTGGGTTGGGTTGGAAAATTTTAGAATTATTTTAGGGGATAAATACTTTTGGGAGGCCGTGGTTAATACCTTAGGGATTAGCTTACTAAAATTAGCCATTGGCTTCTTTATCCCAATCTTTTTAGCCATTATGATTTTCGAAGTCAAAGCTGGGCCCTTTAAGAAAATTGTGCAAACTGTTTCTTACTTGCCTCACTTTCTCTCATGGATAATTTTAGGGGGAATGTTGATTTCATGGTTATCTACCAACGGTTTATTCAACCAAATGTTAATGGCGATCGGCATGATAGAAAAGGGCAGCAACCATTTACTAGACGCTGATAAGTATTGGATGATTGCGGTTCTATCAGACATTTGGAAAGAAGCTGGTTGGGGAACGATCCTTTACTTGGCGACCATGTCAAAAATAGACCCAACTTATTATGAAGCAGCAAAAATTGATGGGGCGAATAAAATTAGTCAGATCAAGAACATTACGATTCCCATGTTAACACCGATTATTTCACTTAATTTAATATTAAACATCAGTGGTTTACTTGGTTCTAACTTAGATCAAACCTTAGTATTAATGAATTCACAGAACTCATCAAGATCAGAAGTCATTAACTCTTATGTTTATCGAATGGGTCTGACTCAAGGGGATTTCTCATACGCAACGGCTGTTGGCTTAGGAATTTCAATCGTTTCGATTATCTTGCTGATCATTACGAACTTTTTAACGAAAAAAATGAACGATAACCAATCTGTTATCTTATAGGGAGGAGCTTAACATATGGAAGCAGCACCAAGAAAAGCGAGTGCCAAAGTCAAAGATGGGCGTGTCTTTAATGCCATCAATGTGACCTTGCTAGTTATTTTCACTTTAATCATTATCGTGCCAATTTGGAACGTGTTAGTCATGTCTGTTAGCTCTGGTCCTGGGATGGCAGAAGGCGGTGTCGCCTTATGGCCTAAAGGGTTTACCTTACAAAATTATCAAAAAGTCTTTGCCGACGAAAGCATTTGGCGAGCCTTCTTTATCTCCGTTAGTAAAACCGTTCTAGGTGCCGGGACACATGTTATCTTTTGTGCCATGGTTGCTTATGGCTTAAGCAAACGCAACTTAGTTGGTCGTGGTTTTTATACGAAGTTTGGAGTCTTCACCATGTATTTTGGAGGCGGCATGATTCCGATGTATTTGTTGATTAAATCATTAGGCTTACTGAATAATTTCTGGGTTTACATCATCCCAGGTTTGTTAAGTTATTATGACGTCATCATCTTGATGAACTTTTTCCGTGATGTACCAGCTTCTTTGGAAGAATCGGCTAAAATTGATGGTGCCAATGATTGGACCGTCTTTACACGGATTTTCTTACCGTTATCAAAACCGGCACTGGCTACCATTACCCTCTTTAGTGGGGTGTCACAATGGAATGACTTTATGACTGCAAAAATGTATATTTCAGATAAAAATTTGTATCCACTACAGATGAAAATTTATGAAATCATCGTCGAGTCGCAAACCAAGGCCTTGGATTTTCAGGGTGGCGTGGATTTATTGGTTCAAACAAGTAGTAAGGGCGTTCAGTTGGCGACGATTGTCATTACAACAGTGCCAATTTTAATGATTTATCCATTGCTTCAAAAATACTTTATTTCAGGAATGATGGCAGGAGCCGTTAAAGAATAGGAAAAGGGGTAATAAAATGGTAAAGATGAAGAAAAAAATCGTTATGGGAGCAGGTATATTAGCACTTGCGTCATTAACACTGGCTGCTTGTGGTGGTAAGGAGAAAGAAGCTAAAAAGGCCTCAGATTTTTCGATTGAAGGGCGCTATGAAGTCGATGCAACAAAACCAGCTTGGCAGTTGGACACGAAAAAAGATAATAAATTAACCTGGTATATCAATGCAGATTGGTTGAAATTAGACTGGGGACAAGATATGGTGACCGCTAAGATTAAAGAAGATTTAAACTTAGACGTTGAGATTATTACTGGCGATGATACAAAACTAAATACGATGTTTTCAGGTGGAGAACTACCTGATATTGTCACATTAACAGATTTCAACTCAGCGGCAGCTAAAAAAGCCAATACCTGGGCGCTGCCTTTAGATGAGTTAGCAAAAAACTTTGACCCTTATTTTAATGAAGTAGCTGCTCAGGAAACCTTAAACTGGTTTACAATGGATGATGGTAAAACATATGGTTATCCCAATTTCTCTAATACGACGCAAGATTACAAAGATAATATCATGCCAGTCAATACTAACTTTATCATTCGCAAGGATGTTTATGACGCAATTGGTCAACCAAAATTGGACACTCCAGAAAACTTCCGCCAAGCGATGAAAGATATTAGTGCTAAATTCCCTGACTTAGTACCATTTGGCTTTAATCCCGTAGTTGACAATACAGGCGCACTTGAAAAACCACTTCAAGATTGGATTGGTGTGCCACTTGAAACAGAAGATGGCGAATTTTATGACCGTAATTTAGATGAAGATTATTTAACATGGTTGAAAACGATCAATGAAGTTTATCAAGATGGCAATGTGGTAGATGATAGCTTTGCTGATGATGGCCCAACCTTTGATGAAAAAGTTAAATCTGGTAAATATGCCACGATGTTGTTAGATGGTATTAGTGGTCAAGGTGGCCGTTTACAAGAGTTTAATAATGCTAATCCTGGCAATGAGTACTTGCCAATTGATGGCCCACAAAGCACCAAAGGCAACGAACCGACGCTTAATGCAACGGGGCTTTCTGGTTGGATGATTAACTATGTGTCAAAAGATGCAAAAGATCCTGCTAAAGCCATTCAATTGTTTACTTACTTGATTAGTGAGCAAGGTCAAATTTTGACTAAATTTGGAATTGAAGGCGAAACATTCCAATACACTGCCGACAATAAAATTGAAATTTTACCAGAGATCCAACAATTACAACTTGAGAAGCCAGAAGAAGCCAGTAAAAAATACCGTTTAACTGAATTCTTGTTATTCAGCCACGATCGGACTAATTTACTAGCAGCACCGAAAAAAGATTTCTCATTGAAAAAAATGCAAGAATGGGGTGTTGGGAAACTTAAACCTCATTTCATTATTGAAAATATCAAACCAGAAGCTGGAACAGCTGAAGCCCGTAGCTTTGAGCAAATTGAGAAAAATTGGCACACAAGTTTAATCAGCATGTTACGTTCTAAAGATTCAAAAGAATTTGATAAAAAATTAGACGCTTACAAGAAGTTCCGCGAAGACAACAGCTGGGATGATATCCTTAAAATTCAAAATGAAAACATGGCTAAAAACCGTGAGAAACTAGATTTGGATAAATAAGCAATAGAATAAAGGCGAAAGAGGGGGAAATGGGCCTCTCTTTTTGTCTTAAAAGTAAAAAGGAATTCATTTAGTGAGTGAAAGAAATCGCTATTATATGGTAATATAATAGAGTAAACGTGATGTGAAAGGTAAAGGTGTTAAAATGGATGGCTTTTTTAAGGTAGATGGTTTTTTCTTTTCGTTTTTGAATCGAGTGGCTAACTTAGTATTGTTAAATATTATGTTTATTCTGTCCTGTCTGCCGATCGTGACGATTGGACCTGCGTTAGCGGCGTTGTATCAAGTGAGTTTGCAATCAGTAAATGATGCGTACCTGACAGTTTATAAGGATTATTCAAAGGCGTTTAAGGAGCATTTTATCACTGGCAGTTTGTTATTTTTAGTTCAATTCTTGGCCGTGGCTATTTTAGGATTGGTACTGTTTGTCGTCAGTCGGTTTAATCTATTATTATCCTTACCTTTTTTCGTTGTCGCGGCGGGGATTTGTCTGTATCTGCCCTATACTTTTGCCTTATTAGCAATTCAAAAAAATAGTCTATTAAATACCATAAAAGCCGCCTTCTACTTGATGCTCTCACATGTGGCAGAGTCGATCTTAATGTTTGGTGAAGCAGTGATTATGTTAGTTATTCTGCCGATTTTTTTACCAAAATCCTTATTTTTTGTCTTGAGTTTTGGTTTTGCTTTTGTGTGTTATCTTCAGTCAATCAGCTTAAAGAAAATTGTTTATCAAGCTGTTGTGACTGAGGAGGACGCAGCCGAAGCAGAACATTAGTTGATTAAAAAGTTACAATAGCTAAAAGGAGGAATGCACATGGCTGGAATAAAAGAGATAGCTAGGCGAGCGAATGTCTCAATCTCGACTGCTTCTTACGCCTTAAATGATAGTCCTAAAGTGAAAGCTGAAACGAAAGCGCGCATTTTGGAAATTGCGAAGGAATTAAATTATATTCCAAATATGGCAGGGCGAACCTTGAAAAAGCAAAAAACGGACTTAATTGGCATCTATTTGACTAATTATGGTGGGGCTTTTTACGGATCTTTGATGAAAGGTATTACCGACGGGCTTAATGCGGAAGGCTACGATGTGATTATTTGTTCGGGAGAAAAATCTCATTTGTTTGTGCCAGAAAAAATGGTGGATGGGGCGATCATACTTGATTCAACCTTTCCGACAGAAGAGATAAAAAACTATGTGGATCGTGGTCATAGTATTGTTGTTTTGGATCGTCGCATTAAGTATAAACAGCTTTGCAATATTTTATTGGATAACAAACGCGGGTCAACGATTGCCATTGATTTATTATCTGAGAATAATCCAGAAAAAATTTATTTAGTGACGGGCCCTAAAGATACATACGATAGCGAAGAACGTTTGAAATACGCAGTGAAGCAATTGGACTATTTAGAAATTGAATTTGAGATTATTCAAGGTGATTTTTCCAAAAATGGTGGTACTCTGGCCGCCGATATCATCTATAAAAAAGGCCAGAAAAATCAGCATGTCTTTTGTTTAAACGATGAAATGGCGATTGGGATGTATGATTTTTTTGCAGAAACAGAGTGGGAAATAGGACAAGATATTCAAATTATTGGGTTTGACGATACCGAAGTCAGTCGCTACGTTAAACCAAGATTGACAACCATTCGCTATTCCAAAGAAAAATGGGGAGCCATGGCTGCGGCAAAATTGATTGCCATGCTTAAAGGAGAATCCGTTAAAAACGAAATTATCAGGACACATTTAGTCCGCGGTGGCTCAGTTAAGTAAGTGTGTCAATCTGTGAAAGGTATGGGGGTATGGTCGAATTAAAAATGATTAATGAGGCAAACTATCAAGCTGTTTGTGCCTTAGAAGTAACCTCAGAACAGAAATCGCAAAATATTATTTCCGAAAATGCCGATTCAATTGCTGAAGGGCGTGCTTTACCAAAAGTTGCTCGACCTTTTGCGATATACGCTGATCATCATGTTGTTGGCTTTACCATGTTTGCCTTTGATGAGGAAAGGGATGAATTTTGGCTATGGCGTTTGATGATTGACAAGGAATTTCAAGGAAAGGGCTACGGCAAGGCTGTTATGCCTGTTATCATTGATTACTTTAAAAATGAAGGGGTTCAGATACTGAAACTAAGCACCAAACCTGAAAATCATTTGGCCTTAAAGCTGTATAAAGATTACGGGTTTGTTGAAACAGGGCAACGGTTAGAGCAAGAAGTCGAGCTTGTTCTAAGACTTGTTTAATTTGTTAATCCTTTTAATCAAAAGGTCGTATTTTCTCAAATGGAAAATGCGGCCTTTTTTAACCATGGTTATTCGACAATTATCCCTCCAGTCCCTTGCTTTATTGGTCGAGACTCTTTATAATTCTAATTGAGAGTGATTCTCATTTTCAATTGGAAGTTAATTAGCTCCCTATTCTTAAGGTTAGATGGTTCGGGAAATGTTATATGCCATCATTATGGGAATAAGGGAAGAAGGGGTTGGATAGAATGAAAGATATTTTTGATGTAACAATTGTCGGTGGCGGACCTGCCGGTTTATTTAGCGCTTTTTATAGTGGGTTAAGAGAGATGAAAACAAAAGTCATTGAATACCACGATACTTTAGGAGGCAAATTGAATGTTTACCCAGAAAAAATAATCTGGGATATCGGCGGTTTGCCGCCACAACCAGCTGGTAAGGTGATTGAGCATTTGGTGGCACAAGCGCTTTTCTTTAAGCCGACGATTGTCACTGGCGAAAAAATAGTCAGTATCGATCATGAAGGCCAGTCTTTCGTGTTGACTAGCGAGTCAGGAACTAAACATTACAGTAAAACAATTATTATGGCGATTGGTTATGGGTTGTTGAAACCGACTAAGCTACAAATCGACGGCGCTGAAAAATTTGAATTGACTAACTTGTTGTACACCGTGCAAAATCCGGCTTCGTTAAAAGGAAAACGAGTGTTAATATCAGGAGGAGGCAATTCAGCGGTTGACTGGGCTAATTTACTTGAACCGATTGCAGCAGAAGTTCATCTTTCTTACCGTAAGGATCAATTAAAAGGCCATGAGGCGGAAGTGACAAAATTATTAGCTAGTCAAGTTTCTTATCATAATAATCATGATATTCAAGCGTTAGTAGCTAGTTCGACTGACTCCACTCAAATCGAGCGGGTGATACTGAAGGAGACCAAAACAGGCGCTCTAAAGGAAGTCGAGGTAGATGTGGTAGTCATTAACCATGGCTTTGAATACGAAAGCACAATTTTTGATAATAACAGCGTGGGCTTATCCACGGTAGAAGATTATTATATTCAAACAGCTGCAAGCAATATGTCAGAGATTCCTGGGATATTTGCCGCTGGCGATGTGGTCAAACACGATGGCAAGCTCCATTTGATCGCCGGCGCTTTTCACGATGCTTGTAATGCGGTTAATCAGGCCAAACGATACATTGAGCCAGAGGCTTATGAATATGGCCGTGTCAGCTCTCACAACGATTCTTTTGCAGAAGAAAATAAGGAATTAGTCAAAGCATTTTTTGTTGATTAATAACGAGCTCATCACTTGAGCTAGAAAAATAGTATGAGCGGTAAAGTGAGCAAACTTTAACTGTTGATACTATTTTTTTGAGGGTGATTTATAGAATGATAGTGGTATAGATGTCTTCCAAGCTTGATAAAAGAACAGAAAAACCTTGCATTTCTTTGTGAAAGCGATACAATGTTTAGTACAACTATCTTTTCAAAAAATGGAGGTAATAACATGGTAAAGAACGTTGAGTTACAAAAAAAATACGGTCTATTCATCAATGGTGAATGGACTCAAGCAACTGAGGGCTCATTGATTACAGCCGTCAGTCCCGCCAATGGCGAGCCATTAGCGGAGTTTGTGGATGCGACTGACGCGGATGTGGATGCAGCTGTAGTAGCAGCTAACGAGTCATTAACTGAATGGCGTCGCTTTAGTATTGAAGAGCGCAGTCAATTACTATTGAAAATCGCCGATGTGATTGAAGAGAACATGGCTCATTTAGCACTGGTTGAATCTTTGGATAATGGCAAACCGATTCGTGAAACAACCAATATTGATATTCCTTTTGGGGCCGATCACTTCCGTTATTTCGCCGGGGTTATTCGCAGCGAAGAAGGGGCGGCACAAACCTTGAGTGAAGATGTGTTAAGCCTGGTTTTAAAAGAACCGATCGGTGTCGTTGGGCAAATAATTCCCTGGAATTTCCCCTTTTTAATGGCCGCTTGGAAAATTGCGCCTGCCTTAGCGGCTGGTAATGCTATTATCATTCACCCATCATCTAGTACTTCATTAAGCATTTTAGAATTTGCGCGCTTAATTGATGGCATCTTGCCAAAAGGCGTTCTTAATGTGATCACTGGCCGTGGCTCCAAGTCAGGAGAGTACATGCTCCATCATGAAGGAATTCATAAGTTGGCCTTTACCGGTTCGACGGAAGTTGGGCGCAACGTGGGCATTGCCGCAGCTAAGCGACTTGTTCCAGCAACCCTGGAATTAGGAGGCAAGTCAGCCAATATATTCTTTGATGACATGCCTTTTGAAAAAGCGATTGATGGGGCTCAGTTAGGTATTCTCTTTAACCAGGGACAGGTTTGTTGTGCAGGTTCTCGAATTTTTGTACAAGAAGGAATCTATGATAAATTTGTCACCCGTTTGATTGCTGAATTCAGCAAAGTCAAAGTTGGCATGCCTTGGGAAACTAGCACACAAATGGGCGCTCAGGTCAATGAAAAACAAGTCAAGGATATTTTGGCCTGTGTTGAAAAAGGCCAAGCAGAAGGGGCCACTGTAGCGGTAGGTGGCCATCGCTTAACGGATGGTGAGCTTGCAAATGGGTGCTATGTAGCCCCCACATTGTTGACCGATGTGACCAATGAGATGGCCGTGGCTCGAGAAGAAATTTTTGGACCGGTTGCTGTGGTGATTAAATTCAAAGATGAAGCTGAGGTGATTGCCATGGCTAATGATTCGATTTACGGGTTAGGCGGTGGTGTTTGGACGGAAAATCTGAATAGAGCACTCAAGGTCAGTAAACAGTTGGAAACAGGGCGAGTTTGGGTCAACACGTATAATGCTATTCCAGCTGGCGCGCCATTTGGTGGGTACAAACAATCAGGGATTGGACGGGAAACTTATAAATCCATGCTGGATGCTTATAGTCAAACAAAAAATATCATGATTAATACTAGTGAAACCGGTTCTGGCTTTTACTCGTTTTAATTAACATAACGAAGCTTTTGATTGACTTGAGGATCAATACCTTGTATTATTTTTATTGGGCACCCTTGAAAAAGGGGCTAGTCAAAACGATTGTTATTTACGCTCCCTATTCAGAAGGAATAGGGAGCTTTTGCGTTGTTAAGAGGTCAATTGTCCAGGGGCTACTTAAAGAGGCCCAGGCGGTAAATTTGGCTGTCTGACAATGTGTGACATGACCATGGTCTTCCCCCCGGAAAAGAAGAAAGAGGGAGTTTTGTAATGACAACGAAGTATATTTTTGTAACAGGTGGCGTGGTGTCGTCAATCGGTAAAGGAATCGTAGCAGCGTCACTTGGACGTTTGCTAAAGAACAGAGGATTGAAGGTAACCATTCAAAAGTTTGACCCGTACATTAACATCGACCCAGGGACCATGAGTCCTTATCAACATGGGGAAGTCTTTGTTACAGATGACGGTGCTGAAACTGACTTGGATTTAGGTCATTACGAGCGTTTTATTGATATTAGTTTAAACAAGTTCTCCAATGTCACAACCGGGAAAGTCTATGAAGAGGTTTTAAAGAAAGAGCGACGTGGTGATTATTTAGGGGCAACCGTTCAAGTCATTCCACACATTACCGATGAACTAAAAAGTCGGATTATGCGGGCCGCGGAAACAACTGGAGCGGATGTGATTATTACGGAAGTAGGTGGTACAGTTGGCGATATTGAATCGCTGCCCTTTTTAGAAGCTTTGCGTCAAATGAAACGAGATGTTGGGTCTGACAATGTTATGTATATCCATACCACCTTAATTCCTTACTTAAAGGCGGCTGGTGAAATGAAAACTAAACCCACGCAACACAGTGTGAAAGAGTTGCGCAGTTTAGGAATTCAACCGAATCTGTTAGTGGTTCGAACGGAGCAAGCAGTCCCTCAGTCGATGAAAGAAAAGTTGGCGTTGTTTTGTGATGTAGAGGCAGAGGCAGTAATTGAGTCGCTGGATGTTGAGACGTTGTATTCCATTCCTTTAAATCTGCAAAAACAAGGGATGGATCAATTGGTTTGCGATCACTTAAAATTAACGACACCAGCGGCTGATATGAGCCAGTGGCAAGCCTTGGAACAACGAGTATTAAATCTGACCAAAAAAACGCGAATCGCTTTAGTAGGAAAATACGTTGAACTGCCCGATGCCTATTTATCGGTGGTTGAGGCGTTAAAACATGCTGGTTTTGAGTATGACACTGATATTGAATTGGATTGGGTTAATTCAGAGCTGGTCACAGCTGATAACGCAGTTGAGTTATTGAAGGATGCCGATGGGATCTTGGTGCCAGGGGGATTTGGTGATCGAGGACTTGAAGGAAAAATCGAAGCCATTCGTTATGCCCGGGAAAATGATGTGCCATTTTTAGGAATTTGCTTAGGCATGCAATTAGCGTGCGTTGAATTTGCCCGTAATGTAGTGAAATTGCCAGATGCTGGTTCAGCCGAAAATAATCCGACGGTCACTCATAATATTATTGATCTAATGACTGATCAAGAAAATGTCACGGAATTAGGTGGTACCTTGCGCTTAGGTTTGTATCCTTGTCAATTAAAAGTTGGCAGTCGTGCTTGGCAAGCTTATGGCGAACAAGCTGTAGTTGAAGAACGTCATCGCCATCGTTATGAGTTTAACAATGAGTATCGTGAGATCATGGCCGAGAAAGGGTTAGTTTTCTCAGGCGTTTCACCAGATAATCGTTTAGTTGAAATTGTGGAACTACCCGCACATAAGTTTTATGTGGCAGCTCAATTCCATCCAGAACTCATTTCACGACCAAATCGACCACAACCCTTATTTAAAGCTTTTATCGGAGCAGCCTTAGGCGATTAATCTAATTTTTTCAGAAATTATCAGAAATTCGAGTGAAAACTCGTGTAAATGTGAAATGTTTTTCAAATAAAGCGATAATTTTCTGCTTTTAGGTAGAAATGTACTCTTATTTCTGATAAAATATGTATGTCAGTTAAGTTCGACTTAACAAAAATTGTTTTCCACTAATAGGAGGAATTGTAAATGGCATTAGTATCAGCTACAGAAATGTTAAAAAAAGCGCGTGAAGGTAAATATGCAATCGGTGCTTTTAACACAAACAACTTAGAATGGACAAAAGCTATTCTAAAAGGGGCTCAAGAGTCTAACTCTCCAGTCATGATTCAAACATCTATGGGCGCTGCAAAATACATGGGTGGCTACCAATTATGTGTTCACTTGGTTGAAGATTTAATTGAATCTATGGGAATTACAGTTCCAGTAGCACTTCACTTAGACCACGGTGAATATGAAGATGCATTAAAATGTATCGAATTAGGTTACACGTCTGTTATGTATGATGGTTCTCACCATCCGTTTGACAAAAACTTAGAAGAAGCAAAAGATGTTGTGGCTAAAGCTCATGCTAAAGGCGTTTCTGTTGAGTGTGAAGTTGGGAGCATCGGCGGCGAAGAAGATGGTATCATCGGTTCTGGTGAATTAGCTGATCCAGCTGAATGTAAACAAATGTCAGATACTGGAATTGATTTCTTAGCAGCTGGTATTGGTAACATCCACGGTTCTTACCCAGAAAACTGGACTGGTTTAAGCTTCGATACATTAAAAGCTATTGCTGATGTGACTGATGGCAAACCTCTAGTATTACATGGTGGATCTGGTATTCCTTTAGAGCAAGTTCAAAAAGCAATTTCTCTAGGCGTATCTAAAATTAACGTAAACACTGAATGTCAAGAAGTGTTTGCAGCGGCAACTCGTAAATACATTGAAGAAGGAAAAGATCTTGAAGGTAAAGGTTTTGACCCTCGTAAATTACTAGAACCAGGCACAACTGCTGTGACTGAACTAGTGAAACAAAGAATCGAATGGTTCGGTTCAAAAGGTAAAGCATAATTAAGTAAGAAAGGCAGAGCTGAGGCTCTGTCTTTTTTGATGAAACTGTCTGTTAATCGCTGGTTATTTAAATTATTAAAATTTTTATAACAATCATGAAAACGCTTGCAAGTCAGCTCGTAATTTAGTATTATAGTAGAATAATAAGTTTTAAGAAAAGATAGACAAGCTAGTACGCCATATAAATTTCGAGAAACAGGAACGACTGATAAGGGAAAGCTCTGGAGCAAATGAGTTCAATCAGCACCAGCTTGTTGATGGAGAGTAAATCAGTTCATGCCGGCGAAATAAATCGCAAAAAAAGATAACAAATTAGAAAACGCCAAAAACAGAGATGAGTGAGGGTATCACTCATGAGATTACTTGTGATGTTAATGGGATTCAATTCAGTGATAATGCGTTATAAAATGAGTGACGGGATCACTCATTGGTTGAGGAAATGATTATTTTAGCACAACATAAAAATTCGATGGAACTGCGAAAAGCTTTGGTGGCAGTGGGAAATTAGGATAGATAAGATAACAAATGAAAAAGTGAGAAAACAAGAATTGTTGATGAAATCACTCATGAAGCTGCTTGTGATGTTAACGGGATTCAACTCAGCGGTAATGCGTTATAAAACGAGTGATGGGATCACTCATTGGTTGAGGAAATGATTATTTTAGCACAACGTAAAAATTCGATGGGACTGCGAAAAGTTTTGGTGGCGGCGAGTAATCAGGATAGATAAGATAACAAATGAAAAAGTGAAAAAACAAGAATTGTTGATGAAATCACTCATGAAGCTGCTTGTGATGTTAATGGGATTTGGTTCAGTGATAATGCGTTATAAAACGAGTGACGGGATCACTCATTGGTTGAGGAAATGATTATTTTAGCACAACATAAAAATTCGATGGACTGCGAAAAGTTTTGGTGGCAGTGGGAAATCAGGATAGATAAGATAACAAATGAAAAAGCGAGAAAACAGGAATGGTTGCTGAAATCACTCATGAAGCTGCTTGTGATGTTAATGGGATTAAACTCAGCGATAATGTGTTATAAAACGAGTGACGGGATCACTCATTGGGTGAGGAAATGATTATTTTAGTACAACAGAAAAATTCGATCGAACTGCGAAAAGTTTTGGTGGCGGCGAGTAATCAGGATATATAAGATAACAAATAAAAAAGTGAAAAAACAAGAATTGTTGCTGAAATCACTCACGAAGCTGCTTGTGATGTTAATGGGATTTAGTTCAGTGGTAATGTGTTATAAAACGAGTGATGGGATCACTCATTGGTTGAGGAAATGATTATTTTAGCACAACGTAAGAATTCGATGGAACTGCGAAAAGCTTTGGTGGCAGAGAGAAATCAGGATATATAAGATAACAAATAAAAAAGTGAGAAAACAAGAACTGTTGATGAAATCACTCACGAAGCTGCTTGTGATGTTAATGGGATTCTATTCAGCGATAATGCGTTATAAAACGAGTGATGGGATCACTCATTGGTTGAGGAAATGATTATTTTAGTACAACAGAAAAATTCGATGGAACTGCGAAAAGCTTTGGTGGCGGCGAGTAATCAGGATAGATAAGATAACAAATGAAAAAGTGAAAAAACAAGAATGGTTGCTGAAATCATTCATGAAGCTGCTTGTGATGTTAATGGGATTTGGTTCAGTGGTAATGTGTTATAAAACGAGTGATGGGATCACTCATTGGTTGAGGAAATGATTATTTTAACACAACAGAAAAATTCGATGGAACTACGAAAAGCTTTGGTGGCAGAGAGAAATCAGGATAGATAAGATAACAAATGAAAAAGTGAGAAAACAAGAACTGTTGATGAAATCACTCACGAAGCTGCTTGTGATGTTATGAGGTGTTCACTTAGGGTTAGGCAGTTTTAAAATAAGTGACGAGGCACTCCTTGTATAAGCGCCTCTTTTTAGTGACAAAAATCGGCAGGAAAATGATGAAATTAAGATAGACATAGAATGTTGTTAAAGCTTAGACTAAGTGATTTTTGTCGTCCTTAACAATCGTTTTAAATTGGTTACAGTTAATTACCTCTAGGGTAACTGACTGTAATTTTTTTTGGTTGTGAAAGAGTAAGTAAAGAAAATTACAGAAAAAAATCAAAATACTTGCATTAGAGATAAATAAAATCTATAATGGATTTCATAAGTAGAGGAATTAAATAGATGTTATTTATTTAATGTGATTAAAGGAGTTGACTTACATGAAATTGACCAATGCAACAGAGCAAGCTTTGGCCATAATGGCCATGCTTTCCATGCAACCCAAAAATGTGCCCGTCTCGTCAGAAAGTATCTATACGAAATTATCGGTCTCTCAATCCTATATCAAAAAGTTGTTACGTAAACTGGTAGTATCTAAGTTAATCGGTGGTGTGTCAGGAAATAATGGCGGCTTTTATTTGGAAAAAGAGACATCGGAAATTTCTCTCTTAGAAATTGTCGAGGCCATTGAAGGGCCTTTAGAAACCTTTCCAGATATCGGTGTTTTACAACGGGCGTTCTCAGAATTTGACGAATATGCTCAAAATGGCCACAGCATTGTCTCCTCTTTTTTCTCAGAAGCAGATCGTCTTTGGGAGGAGCGGTTGCGTCAAGTTTCTGTCAGAGAGGTACTGGAAAAAGTATTTGAAAAAGAAGTGGAAATACCCACACGGGATTGGAATCAGATTTAACAGTGAAGGAAGATGGTAGGAAATGAAAAAGAGTCTCAAACAGACAGGTGAATTATTTAAATTAGATTGGCAACGGATATTTCACAACAAATTAACGTTGTTATTAATTATTGCCCTCATGATCATCCCATCTTTATACGCTTGGTTTAACATAGCGGCCCTTTGGGATCCTTATTCGAATACGAAAGATATTTCAATAGCCGTTTTTTCGGAAGATAAAACAGTCACTGTGCTGGACAAAGAAGTCAATATTGGCGATCAGATAGTGACGAGCCTCAAAAAAAATAAAACAGTTGGTTGGCGGTTCGTTGATTCTAAAGCGGAATTGGACAAAGGCGTTAAAAGTGGTGAATTTTTTGGCGGGATTTATCTACCTGAAAACTTTTCAGCTAACTTAGTGAGCTTTATTGATGGTGATATTCAAAAGCCAGAAATAAAGTATAGTGTGAACCAAAAAATCAATGCGATTGCGCCTAAGATTACCGACAAAGGGGCCAACACTATTAAAGATACCATCAGTAAAGAGTTTGTTGGGACTGTTAGCGAAACTTTACTGAAAACTTTTAATGAATTAGGTTATGATTTGGACTCCAATATGGCCAGTATTAATAAAATTACCAGCAAGGTGATTTTGCTGGATGATAATTTAGATAAAATTGATGGCTATACGAAAGAAGTAGTCGAGTTAAATAAAAAGATGCCAGAGTACAAGGAAAAACTGGAAAAGGCCAATGAATTTATCAAATACATCCCTGAAGTTAACAAGATGGGGGATAAATTAATTGAGGTTAATAAGCTAATGCCTCAAATTAAAGAATCAGGCAAAATGATTTTAACATTGCAAGAAAAAATCCCTGAGATTGAAAATGCAGGACGTCAAATCAAAACGATTGACGAAGACTTTGATGATCTCGTTGGGATTATGACTGATGCTATCGGTGAAGCGAAAAAAGGGGTTGAAATCGTCGAGAAAGCTCAGACGGTCTTACCTGATGTTCAAAAGTTAGCAGAAACTGCTAATCAGATGATTCCCGAGGTTTCTGCTAGTATTGAAGAAGTCCAAAATGCGTTGCCAGAAATAGCCGAAGGTGTTGGGACTGGTTTTCAAATTATCTCTGCCATTGCTCGTGATGTCCAAATCAGTTCTCAAAAATTGGCAGAATTACTGGGGGACAACGAGCTAACACCAGAACGCAAAGCGGAAATCAAAGCGGCTTTGGCGAGTTTAAATTCAAGTTTAGGTGCATTGGATCAAATGATCAGCTCCACAGTCGGAATGTTGCAACAGATTCAGGAATTGACTGGCAGTACCGACTTGCAACCGATTATTGATACCTTAGTTGGAGCTCAAGGTCGCATTCCGCAATTACAAGGGGACATTGAATATGTGATTGCTAATATTGACGGCTGGTCATCAGCTGAGTTGCAACAACACTTAACAACGATTAGTCAGGAAGCAGGGACATTGGCAGATGCCTTGAGCACCATCACCCCAGAAGCGATTAAAGCCAAAGTGGCCCCTCTTTTAGCTCAATTACAAGAGCTTCTAGGATCTGCTAAAAACATTACAGGGAAAGTGGTCGATGAACAGTTAATCACTCAACTAGACACGCTCTTGACCAATACGACCCAAACGGTAACACAGGCCATCACTTTTTTAGAGAAATACCAAGCTGAATTGCCAGCCGTTAAACAGGAAATCCACACTGCCAATGAAATTCTTAATGGCAATATGACGACGATTGTCAGTGGCATCAATAAAGCGGCTGATTTGTATCAAAATGATTTGCCGGAATTGGCAACGAAACTCAACAAAGCAGCGACGTTTGTTGAAAATGATTTGCCTAAAATCGAAGCGGATTTAACAAAGACTTTGGAAATGGTTAATCAAAAAATGCCACAAGTAGAAGAGGCATTAAATACAGCCACAACAATGATTCAAGATGACTGGCCCAACATTCGCAGCGGTGTTCACAAGGCGGCGGGGTTGATTCGTAAGGGTCAAAAAGATGTGGACTTAAAAGAAATTGTTAAATTGTTAAAATCAGATGCCAATGCTGAAAGTGATTTTATCTCAAATCCAGTGACGATTGATCAAAAAGATGTTTACCCAGTTCCAAATAATGGCTCAGCCAGTGCGCCTTTCTATACAGCGCTTTGTCTTTGGGTGGGAGCCGTCTTATTTTCAAGTATTGCGTCAACAGAGTTTCAACTATCTGATGAGCAAAAAAAGAAATACTCAAAACGGCAACAGTTTTTGGCAAGAATGGGAACTTACTTAGTTGTTGGCTTTTTCCAAGCCTTAATCGTCAGTGTGGGAAATCACTGGTTACTTGGGACATACGCGGTCAGTCCTTTGTACAGTATCTTGTTTGCTTTACTAGTTGGTTTTACCTTTATGATGATGGTCTATGTCCTAGTGGCGATTTTTGGCAACTTGGGCAAAGGCGCGGCGATTATTATTTTAGTGCTTTCCATCTCAGGCGGGGGAGGAAACTACCCGATTCAGATGTCAGGGAAGTTTTTCCAGTTTATTAATCCGCTACTGCCTTTTACTCATGCTGTCAATCTCTTGCGAGAACCAGTCGGCGGAATTTATTGGCCAAATGCCTGGAAGGCGATCATTATTTTAAGCTTGATCATGGTAGGATTTTTCGTGCTAGGTGTTTGGATTTATCCAAAACTTCGTCCCTTCTTTAAGAAATTAAACGAAAATCTTCATGAAGGCAAAATTTTACACTAGATTTTTGATGACGACTCAAGTTAAAAAAACTTGAGTCGTTGTTTTTTGTAGTATATGATTAGAGAGAAAAAACAAGTAAGGAGGCCATCATGAATTATTTAAAAAAGTTCAACAACAATGTTGCGATGGTCATTGATAATGAGGAGAAGGAATGGATTGTCATTGGCAAAGGGATCAGTTTTGGCAAACGACCAGGGGATAAAATTGTGACCAGTGAAATTGAGCGTCGGTTTTTAGCGGAACCCTCTCAGGATTTTTCCTATATCGTTCAAACTATTTTTAGTATGGACGCAGAATTAATCGAAGCGGTCAATGAGATGATTCATGAAGCGGAGCTGGTGATTGGGGTAAAGTTAAAGGACAAAAACTATATTACGTTGTTGGATCATATTAATTTTGCTTTAAAGCGAACAAGTGAAGGGATTGAGTATTCTGCTCCCTTAAAATGGGAAACCAAACGGTTGTATCCGAAGGAATATCAAGCAGCGGTCCAATCCATTGGTTATTTAAACCAGCGTCTAGGAATAAATTTGCCAAAGAGTGAAGAAACGTTCATTACCATGCATTATGTGAATGCTCAAGATGGTAAGGAAAAACTGGAGCAATCTGATCGCATTAACATGATTGTGCGGATGATTATGACTTTTGTTAGCGATGAATACCAGATTGAATTAGATGAAGAGTCAACCAATTATATTCGCTTTGTGACTCACTTACGGTATTTTATCATTCGTCAAATCAACAATGAAAGTTTGAAAGACAGCTCACTCGACCGTGATTTAATGATGATTATTAAAGAAAAATACCGACGAGCTTACGAAGTGGCCTTAGGGGTCAGCGAAAAAGTCCGTCGGGAAGAAGACTGGGAAATTACAAGCAATGAAGTCCTCTATCTAACGATTCACATTTGGCGCGTGACCAGTGTAGATGATGAATAGTTAAAGAAAAGGTTTACATTATTAGGTAAATCTGATAGAATGGATTTGTCAGAAATAGGACTGTTACCATTAGAGGGCATAACCTAAGCTGACATAGATATGGAGCAACTGTCTCCATGTTTATGTCAGTTTAGGTTTTTTTGTTGTTTACTATGTTAGCTAGTCAGTGAAAGAAGGAGGATAAAGAGATATGAAGTATGAAGAATTGGCTAAAGAAATTATTGCCGGTGTTGGCGGGGAGGACAATGTCAAAAGTGTCTTTCACTGTGTGACGCGCTTGCGATTTAAGTTGGAGAATGAAAGTAAGGCACAGACGGAAAAGCTTAAGGGACTGGACGGCATTGTCACGGTGATGCAAAGCGGTGGACAGTATCAAGTTGTTATTGGCAATCATGTGGACGAAGTCTTTAATGCCGTCGTGAAGGCTGGCAATATTAAAACAGAATCGATGGATATCTCAGATGCGGAACCAAGTGGTAATTTATTTGATCGCTTTATTGATTTAATTTCAGGCATTTTCACACCAACATTAGGCGTTTTAGCGGCTACGGGGATGATTAAAGGCTTGGTTGCCCTGTTGGTTTCCATGAACGTCTTAGTGGATGGCCAAAATACGTTTATTATTTTAAATGCCGCCGGTGACGCCATGTTTAATGCCTTGCCGATTTTCTTAGGTTATAATGCGGCTAAAAAATTCCGTTCGAATCCTTTTATTGCCATGACCATTGCCGCGGCGATGATCTATCCGTCAATAGCCGGGTTATCACCATTGGCGATGGCGGGAGCAGGAGCTGAGCCCTTATATACGTTATTTTCCGGGACGCTGTTTGAGGCCCCTGTCTACATTACGTTTTTAGGTTTGCCAGTTATTATGATGAGTTATGCCTCATCCGTTATTCCAATCATTATTTCCGTTTACGTTTCCTCTAAAGTCGAGCGGTTTTTCACGAAGGTAATTCCCAGCGTCGTTAGGACCTTTTTAGTGCCTTTTTGTGTGATTTTAGTGATGGTTCCACTGACGTTTCTTATTATTGGGCCAGTCGCAACTTGGGCAGGGAATTTGCTTGGGGCATTGACGGAGCTATTGTATAATTTCAGTCCAGTGGTGACCGGTGTCTTTATTGGGGCCTTCTGGCAAGTTTTTGTCATCTTTGGTTTGCATTGGGGCTTGATTCCGATTATGATGAGCAATTTACAGGTTCTCGGCTATGATATGATTGTCGTTTTAAGTTTTGCTTGTTCTTTTGCGCAAACTGGGGCGGTTGCCGCGGTGTACTTGAAAACTAAAAACAAAAAGACTAAGTCTTTAGCAATTCCAGCATTTATTTCAGGGATTTTTGGTGTAACAGAACCAGCTATTTATGGGGTAACCCTACCACTTAAGCGGCCTTTTTATGCGAGCTGTGCGGCTGGAGCGGTTGGCGGCGGGATTCTCGGACTACTCGGAACGAAATCTTATATCAATGGCGGTTTGGGGATCTTTGCCTTTCCGAATTATCTCAATGTTGAAACAGGGATGGACATGGCCTTTTACGGGTCATTTATCGCCGCAGGTGTTGGCTTGGTTTTAGGATTTATCTTTGCTTATATGATCGGCTTTAAAGAAGATCTGACAGAACCAGAGTTAGTTAGTGCTGGCGGGCCAAATCAACGATCAGTGATGCCAGAAGTTGAGGCGGCAGTTGTGCCATCCCAAGTTGAAGCAGTCGACGCAGTCATTTTGAGCCCTTTAGATGGTACTCTTAGCCCCTTGTCTGAGATAGACGATGAAGTTTTTTCTTCAGGTGCTATGGGGCAAGGGCTGGCTATTACCCCAACCAAAGGTGAATTGCGTTCTCCCGTGACGGGTCGAGTGACAACCATTTTTCCTACTGGACATGCGGTTGGTTTAACTTCTGATGAGGGTGTAGAAGTGTTATTGCATATTGGCATGGATACGGTTGAACTTAAGGGGCAGGGCTTTGAGGCCTTTGTTAAATCTGGGGAAACCGTTGGGGCAGGCGACCTCTTAGTACGTTTCGATATTGATAAAATTAAGGCCGAGGGCTACAGTGTGGTGACGCCTGTCGTCATAACCAATGGCGCTGATTATCGTGTTGAGCTAACTACGGCAACAACTGCCACCACGGGCCAGTCGTTAATCACGATTAAAGACTAAGTCATGAGGCTATCTACATCCTGTAAAATAATCAGACATGGGGCGACAGAAATAAACCTCAGTCAAAAGGGGGACTTTCAGCTTTGCTTCCGCTGAAAGATGAACGGGAGCAGCCTTCAAATTTAGTACTTAGAATTGGTTGAGAGCGAAGCCTACGTAGTGACTCTTTAGTGGGAATTATCTAGCTATAGAAAAAGAGGCTAGGACAATAGTCCCAGCCTCCGATACTTTTACGAACATTGTGAGATAGACGCGCTCCAAAAGTCTGCTCTCTCGGCAATTTCTCAAAACCCGAGCAATCGAAAAAGCCGATTATTCGGGTTCTTCGAGATTGCTCGGAGCAAAACGACTTTATGTCCCAGCTTGTTTTCATTATTTAACGAAGTAAGTACAGACACATTCTGGTGCGAACACATCTTTTTGAATCAATGTTAAGTGACCGGTTGCAGCGTCACGGCTGAAAAGAGTCAAGTTATCTGATTCTTGATGAGCAACAACGACGAATTCGTCAGTGCTATTTAAGGCGAAATCGCGAGGAATATGACCTTCAGATGAAATCAGTTGGCTCAATTCTAAGGCTTTGCCATCGTCAATTGTTTGGAAGACCGCGATTGAATCATGGCCACGGTTTGAGGCGTAAACAAATTTGCCATCTTGCGAAATGCGGATGGCTGCGCCACCGTTAAAGTCGGTAAAATCAGCGGGAATTGTTGAAATAGTGTGCAACGTTTCAAATTTGCCAGTTGCCGCATCGTAGCTTAATGTCACCACGGTATTGGCTAATTCACCAAAGAGATAAGCGATTTTGCCATTTGGGTGAAAGACTAAATGGCGAGGGCCAGTTCCAGGTGTTGCGTGGTAAACGGCCACTTCTGTCAGCTTGCCATCAGCTGCAATATCGTAAGTATAAACGCCATCTGTTCCTAGATCACAAGCGACGAGGCGTTTGTCAGGCGTTAAATCGGTGTAGTGAGCATGAGGGCCTTTTTGATTTTCATGAGGTCCATTGCCTTCATGTTGGATCTTATCGACTAATTGGATCGTGCCATCGGCTTGAATTTTATAAGATAAAACTTGACCTTTGTGATAATTGGCGCCAAATACTAAGCCGCGCTCATTGTCGATGCCGACATAACAAGGCGGCGCGCCTTCTTCTGTGACCGCATTTAATAAGCTATAGCCACCATTTGCTTCTGGTTGATAGGCAGCCATCCCACCTTCACCATCAACAATCGTCATCGAATATAAGTGATTATCACTGCCAACGCCAACATAGGTAGGATTTGTTTCAGTGATAACTGGTTTAAAGTTTACAAGTGCCTGCTTTTCTGTATCAAGAGAAATTTCATAAATCCCTTTACTTTCTCTCTTGGTATAAGTCCCTAATAAGATTTTTTCTAACATAAAACGCCATCCTCTCAATCTTTATAACCAAAGTATAGCATAAAGATTTTTCGATTGACACGGTAAAGCTATTGGCTACAATCAATCTCTTGTTTTTTGTGAAGTAATTTGTTTTTTTGACAGAAGTGATTGAGTGACGGAGCTAGCTCTTTCGTTGCTGGAAAAATAATGAATTAGTAAACTTTGATTCTTAAACACCTCTCATTAATTGGTTTGTGGTACAATTAAAAAGGAGAGAAGTGGCATTTATGTAACACAATTAATAAAAGTGACCCTTCCCATAGAAAAATAGGTTAGGAGCAGACAGATGACACAAGGAATTGTTAGACATATCGGTTCTCAAGCAATCGATGCTAAAGACAAGATGTTAATTTTATTTGGCGATGACGCTACCGAGGAATTGAAAAAGGTATCCATTATTCAAGATCTTAAAACGGCAGGTCAGCCGATTGAGCTAAAAGAAGGGGGGAAAATTTCTTTTGGTAGACAGGACTATACAATTACTCACGTAGGTCATCTTGCGATTAATCACTTAAATTCAATTGGTCATGTGACCGTTGTTTTCAAGGACGCGCCAGCAGAGGATAGTTTGGTTAATGCTATCTATGTGACCCCTTTTGAGATGCCACAGATCACAGAAGGCTCAACGATCACTTATCACTAACTATTAGGAGGTCACTATGGAAAAAAAAGAAAATGAGCACAGCAAATCCTCTTGGTTTTGGAAATGGTTTTTGAACAACCAAGTTGTGACCGGACTTCTCGTCATCTTATTGTGTCTCTTGATTATTTTAGTCTTTACCAAAGTATCTTACTTATTTACGCCAGTTTGGCAATTTTTTGGTATCGTTGGTTTTCCGATTGTTTTTGCCGGCATTCTTTATTATTTCCTGAATCCCTTGGTTAACATGCTTGAGAAACGAGGCATCAAACGGGTCTGGGCCATCACCATCATTTTTATTGGGATTATTGCCTTAATGGCTTGGGGAATTATCATCTTAGTGCCTAAAATTCAAGAGCAAACAATGAGCTTCTTAAACAATTGGCCAACTTACTGGAAAACAATTGAAGCTCAAACAACGAAGTGGTTAGGTCATCCAATGTTTGACCAGTATGTGGATCAGTTGGAAAAAATTAGTGAAAGTTTGTTTGATAGTATTGGGAACATCGTGAAAAACCTTTCTAAAACAACCTTTGAAGGGATTGGCAGTTTTATTGGTACGGTGGCGAATGTCTTTATCACCGTCATTACAACGCCTTTCATCCTCTTCTATTTACTGAAAGATGGCAAGGACATGATGTCTTACTTTGTAAATTTCTTGCCTACGAAAGCCCGCAAACCGACGACAAAAGTCTTAATTGATATTAATAACCAAGTTTCTCAATACATCCGTGGTCAGTTGACTGTGGCTTTTGCTGTAGCGGTCATGTTTGTGATTGGTTTTAGCTTGATTGGCTTGGATTATAGTATTACCTTAGGGATTTTAGCTGGATTTTTGAATTTGATTCCTTACTTAGGCTCATTTTTAGCGACGATTCCAGCGATTATTTTAGGCTTGGTTGTCGGGCCATCCATGTTGATTAAGGTCATTATCGTCTTTATTATTGAACAGGTGATTGAAGGGCGCTTTGTCTCACCTTTAGTGTTAGGCAGCCAGCTAAAAATTCACCCAATTACCATCATCTTTGTCTTGTTAACAGCCGGCAAACTATTCGGTGTCGTTGGCGTGATCGTTGGGATTCCTGGTTATGCGGCGATCAAAGTAGTGGTCACTCATTTATTTGATTGGTACCGTGACAAGTCCAGTTTATACGAAGAAAGCGAGTCGCCTGCGATTGAAGCACCAGATGAATAGAGGGCAAAAACAGTGTTCTTCCTAGAAGAATGCTGTTTTTGATTGATTTGAAAAAGCGTGTAAAAACATATAATTAATGAAAAAAAGCAATAAATTCAAATTTTGACTATCATTTCTTCTTAATTATGAGGTATGATTATAGCTGGAACTTTTGATAATTGTCAATTTTAATTAGTTTATGGGAGAGCGTAATCTGGTTTCCGTTTTATTAATGGGTGATTATTGAAATGAACTAACTATACGGAGGGAAGGAAAAAGGTTAATATGATTGTTATTATTTTAGAAGTCCTTCTTTGGTTTGCCCTTTATCCAGCTATCTGGTGGTTTGTTCTCAAATATTTATTTGAAGAATACCCTGTCTTAAATTATTTGAAATTATTGATTATACCTTTAGGGATAACTATCGCGATCCTACTTTTTGCTCTTTTACGAGACAGCACGCGTTTCGTTGTTGTTTTTCTAATTGAAGGTCCTAATAAATCTAAGTGGTTGGCAGAACAAGGGCCAAAAATTTCCCGATTATTATTTTGGACTTGGTTGTTGATGCCAATCACCGTTCGTTTAGTTTCTTTAACTAATGGTCGTGATTATAAAGTGTTAAAAAGACATGTTAAACAAATTAGAAAAAAAGTAACTCAGGTGACAGCGCCAGAAAAACCAGTGAGAAAAACGAAAAAACATAAAAAAAGTAAAAAAAAGTGACGTTGAAAGACAACTTGTAACGAAAAAAAACTCAGCCAATCGAAGATGGCTGAGTTTTTTTGTCGTGTATAGCAGCTTAGCTCCCTGTGGATGTCCGAATGATTTTAGCTGTAATAAACGTTGAAGTCAATGTCTTGATCATGATTCCCAAAACCTTTGCCAAATAAGGTACAACCACCAACATTGTCGGCGTCCTCTTTGACTTCTATTTTAAATGTCCATGTTTCTGCGGCAAAGTCGATGTCTGATGTGCTGATATCAGATAAGGAATCCCCATCCATGTAACAACCGTGATTGGTTATTCTAATGGTTTTGAGTAAACCGTATTGATTGTTTTTATCTGGGTACCAGTCTGGCGTAAATTTTCCTCGTGTATCGGCAAAGTCACCTGGACTGGTCCAAGTTCCCAGCTCACAGCCGTTTAATGAGAAGGTGATATCCGAAGGCCAGACATCGTTGGAAAAAGGAAACTCGGAACAAAGCTCTAAGGAAATATCAATCATTTCTAAGGTGTCGCTTTGGGATAAAAAATTGGGCGTACGGTATTCCACGAATCCTTTGGTAAACCAAAGGATGCTAGCATCCATGCGGCGTGGGTCCATAAAATATTTGGGCTCATCAACTTTGCCGATAAACTCGTTAACAGAGGCCAGTCCGCAAGTGGGTTCAACCAAATAATCTGTATAATGACCAACGGGGATGGAAGATCGATAAGTATCGAAAGCTTTGAAAATTTTTTTGGGAAAGCAGATCTCAATATTATCGACTTTTAGACTTGAGATCTTGTTTTGCTTGACTTTCTCAGTTTTAATAATGCCAGCTTCTTCTAGTTTTTTGATGTGCATGGTGATGATAGGACTACTTAAATCAAGTTCTTGCGCAATTTCTTTGATGTTCATTTTACTGGTAGCTAACAGTCTGATAATCGCTAGTCTGACGTCACTGGCTAAGGCCTCATATACTTTTAAAGAATCATTTGTTATATCTAGTTGCATCTGGCATTCTCCTATCATTCGATATTAATTGTATATTAACATTTATATTTATTTATGTAAATAGAAGGTGTTTTTTGAGTTATATATTAATAGATATGTTAATTAATAAGAATATAAATGAAATAAATTAACATAAAACTTATTGACAGCGATTGCAAAAGATATTATAATTCGTATTATCATTACTGAGGAGGTATTGCATGAAATCAAAAGTAACGGTATCGAAAGATTTTATCGTGTCAAAGGTTGATCCAAGGATTTATGGTTCCTTTGTGGAGCATATGGGGAGGTGTGTCTATGAGGGGATTTATGAGCCCGGTCACACAAATAGCGATTCAAAAGGCTTTAGAGAAGATGTTAAGGCCTTAGTGAGTGAACTAAATGTTCCGCTGATCCGTTACCCAGGAGGGAATTTTCTATCGGGTTATAATTGGGAAGATGGTGTTGGTGAGGTTTCCCAACGTCCTAAACGGTTGGATTTGGCTTGGCGAACTGTGGAAACCAATGAAATTGGGATTCACGAGTTTATGGGATGGGCTAAAACCGTTAATGCCGAAGTCAATATGGCTGTCAATTTAGGGACTCGCGGAGTTGATGCTGCCAGAAACTTAGTGGAATATTGTAATTTTGCTGGTGATTCAGAGTGGAGCAATCTTAGACGAAAGAACGGACAAGCAGAACCCTTTAAGATTAAAACCTGGTGTTTAGGAAATGAGATGGATGGCCCTTGGCAAATTGGTCATAAAACGGCTGAAGAGTACGGTCGGCTGGCAGAAGAAACGGCTAAAGCGATGAAGTTAGTTGATGACTCGATTGAGTTAGTGGTCTGCGGTAGTTCTAATAGTAAGATGCCAACATTTGCTTCATGGGAGGCAGAAGTGTTGGAACATGCCTATGAGCATGTGGATTATTTATCTTTACATCAATATTATGGGAATCATGAGAACAACATTGAGAATTATTTGGCTCAATCGATTGACATGGATCGTTATATTAAAAGTGTGGCGGCCATTTGTGATTACATCAAAGCCAAAAAGAGAAGTGATAAGCAATTGAACCTGTCTTTTGACGAGTGGAATATCTGGTACCATTCAAATGAAAAAGATGAGAGCAATGAACCATGGCAAGTGGCACCTCATATTCTTGAAGATGTCTACAACTTTGAAGACGCGTTAGTTTTGGGATGTATGTTGATTACCCTTGTGAAAAATGCGGACCGGGTTAAAATCGCTTGTCTGGCCCAATTAGTCAATGTGATTGCGCCGATTATGACCGAAAAAGAGGGACCTGCTTGGAAACAAACCATTTTTTATCCATTTATGCAATTATCGACTTTTGGCAGGGGGAATGTCTTATTGCCCCAAATCGATTGTCCTAGTTATGCAACCGACCAATTTGCAGAAGTCCCGTATTTAGAATCAGTTATTATTCACAATGAAGAGGCCTCGGAACTCGTGATTTTTGCAGTGAATCGTTCCCTGGATGAAAGTTTAACTTTGTCAGTCGACGCTCGCGATTTCACTGATCTGACGGTGGTTGAGTTCAGCCAAATGGCAGGGTTTGATATTAAGGAGGTCAATACCAAAGAGAAACAAGCAGTAAAACCAAGTATCAGCAATGATTACCAAATAACTGAAAACACCTTAGAAGCTGTTTTAGCACCACTTTCTTGGAATGTTATTAGATGTAAAGTCAAATAATGGAGGATATGGACATGACTAAAAAAATTAAAGTTATTGTAAGCGTATTAGTTCTATTGTTATTGATTGGCGGGTGTGGCAAGAAAAAGGAAAGTGCCAAAACCAGCGATGGTAAAACTAAATTGGAGATGTGGACCTTTGTTGAGCAGCATGCTAAATTTTTTAATGATGCGGCGACTTCTTGGAATAAAGAAAATCCTGATGAACAGATTGAACTTAAAACCAATGTTTTAGCTTATGATCAAATGCATCAAAAACTGCAGGTGGCATTGACTTCTGGATCAGGTGCTCCCGATATTTCTGATATTGAAATTGGCAAGTTTTCTTCCATGACAAAAGGCAACAAAGTTCCCTTGGAATCATTTAATGACGAGATAGCAGATATTAAGGATGTCTTAGTTACCTCCAGACTGGATAATTTTACAGTAGACGGCAACGTTTTAGGTTTGGATTATCATGTGGGCTCCTCAGTGGTCTTCTATAATATGGAGATTATGGATGAAGCGGGCATTAATCCCGATGACATCAAGACTTGGGCGGATTTTGAAGCGGCTGGTAAAGTGGTTAAAGAAAAAACCGGGAAACCCATTACGGATTTAAATACTACTAATGCCACCCAATATTACTTGATGGTCACCCAACAACATTCGGATATTATTCAAGAGGGGAAGTCGGATTTAGCCAATGAAGCTAGCGTTCGTGCGCTGGATTATTTACAAGGCCTTATTTATGACAGTAAAGTCGCTGGTAAATCAGCCGGTGGTTTTAATGACACAGAAGAATTTTTCCCCACATTTAACGAAGGGCAGTCAGCTGCTGTGGTTTACCCGATTTGGTACATGAGTCGGATGGTGGATTATATGCCAGACTTAAGCGGGAAAATTAAAATCACCCCATTGCCAATCTTCAATGAAGGAGATGACCGTTCGGCTGGGATTGGTGGGACTGCCACCGTTGTCACCAACCAAGCAAGTAATAAAGAGTTGGCTAAGAAATTTATCGTTTATGCCAAAGCCAGCAAAGAAGGGGCCATCAACATTTGGAATGAATTGGGATTTGACCCAATTAGAACAGATGTCTGGGAGTCTGATGAGTTGCGCGCGGAAAATAAATTTACCAATTATTTTGGCACCAATATCTTTGATGTTTTAGCTGAAGTGAGTGATGAGATCGGCACGATCAGTTGGACGGATCCTCTTTATGCCACTGTTTCAGATAAAATAGGCACAGATGTTTTCCCTAACACCTTAGAAGAAAACAATGAAACGCCAAAAGAGGCCTTAGCCAAAGTAGACAAAGCAGTTAACGCTAAATAGCAGGCAAAGCTGTGCTGAGGCAGTAGAGTGCAGCTTGTCTTTTATGTAAGTGAAAGGAGATTATGATGAGCAAAAAAGCGTTTAATCAACAAAAAATTGCACCTTACCTATTCGTAGCGCCATTTATCTTAATTTTTATCTTTTTTTCCATGTATCCTCTTTTTGACGCCTTTAAAATGAGTTTTCAAGAAGTGAATGGCTTTGACGATGTGACGCTGATTGGCTTGGATAATTATATCAGATTAATCAAAGACCCGGTTTTTTATAAAGCGTTGTGGAATGTTTTACGCTATACATTTTGGACCTGCTTAATATTGATTCCGTTTCCGATGTTAGTCGCCATTGTCATGAATTATCAGGGAACGCCGTTTAAATCTTTCTTTCGTTCCTTGTATTTTATGCCAGTCTTAACCTCTTCTGTGATTATTGGGATTGTCTTCAAATTTGCTTTTAGCAAGCAGCCAACGGGGGTTTTTAATACCTTTTTAAGTCACTTTGGCGTGGGGCCTGTTAACTGGTTAAACGGCTCTAGCACGGGGATGTTTGCCTTGATTATTATTTGTGTTTGGCGTTGGTTAGGGGTTAACATGATCTATTTTCTTTCTGGGCTACAAGGGATTCCAGTTGAATTGTATGAATCAGCGGATGTGGACGGAGCGAGCACTTTTCAAAAGTTCAAGAATATCACAGTGCCTCTGTTAAAGCCGATCACGGTTTATGTTCTGACAATCTCGATTTTGGCAGGCTTCTCATTATTTAATGAGTCCTATGTGTATTGGGGGACGGCTTCTCCTAATAATATTGGGACAACCTTAGTGACGATGATTTATAAATTCGCGTTTGAGCAAGGGGATTATGGTTATGCGTGTGCTTTAGGCGTAGTGATGTTCTTAATTGTGGTGACCTTTAATGGGGTTCAGATTAAATTAACAGGACTTTTCAAGGAGGATAACTAATGAAAATACAACGTCGTTTTAGTCCGGTTGGCTTGGCTACATTGCTCTTTTTATTAGTTGTCGGGTTGCTGGTCTTTATTCCTTTTATGTTTTTGATTATTTCCTCTTTGCAAGATGCGTCACTGATTTTTTCTAAAGGTCTCACATTGAAGATTGATTTCAAAGTGGCTGATTTGGATAATTACAAATTGTTATTTACTCATAATGAAGGGATTTATTGGGTCTGGTTTAAAAACAGTGTCGTGATTACCTTTATTCAAACCGTTGTGGTATTAGTGTTGTGTTCAATGGTCGGGTATGGCTTGGCTCTTTATGATTTTAAAGGCCGTCAGCTTATTTTTGGAATGGTCCTCGTCATGATGATGGTGCCAAATGATATCTTATTGATCCCTCTCTATAAATTAATCACGAATTTAGGGTTAATGGATACCTATTTGGGGGTTATTTTACCGGGGATTGTGCCTCCTGCCACCATCTTCTTTTTTAGGCAGTATGCCATTGGTTTATCAAAAGAATATGCAGATGCGGCCAAGATTGACGGCTGTGGTGAGTTTCGCATATTTTGGAATATTTATGCGCCGATGATGAAGCCAGCTTTTGGAGCCATGGCGATTCTGACGTCGATGAATGTTTGGAATAACTATTTATGGCCGATGATCGTCTTACGATCAGACGAAAATCTCATGTTGCCAGCAGGCTTGATGACGTATATGACACCTTATGGCAATAATTACGATATTGTTTTTGCAGGGTCTGTTATGTCGATCATTCCGATCATCATTGTTTTTATGTTAAATCAAAAACAATTTATTGCAGGGCTGACGGTTGGTGGGGTTAAAGGATAAGAAAGGAGGAGCTGAGATGAAGCCGAATTTGATGAATCGTTTTTTGAATACAGTCTGGTTGTTGTTTCTTTTAAACTTGTGTTTAGTTGTGACCAATCCCCTGATTGTGGCTGCTTTTTTCATCAAGGGAAGTCTAAAACTAGTGTCTTTAGCTGTGGGGGTATTGTTATTTTCTCCTTCCTTAACGGCGACATTATTCCTGTTAAATAATCCTGTTGAAGAAAACGTCATAGGAATGTTTGTTAGGCGCTACCGCCGTGAGTTTAAAGAGGCTGTTCTTTTAGGCTTGCCGACTGTCTTACTGTCACTTGTTCTGGTGGTGAATTTAATCGGGGTAAAGTTATTTCCAAAATTTCAAAGTCTTAGTCCTTTGTTTATGATTCTGCTAGTTCTGGTAGTTGTTTTCTATTTTTATCAATGTCTATTTTTTGCCAATTTTGAGATGACGCTCAAGGTGTCATTCAAATTCGCGCTCCAGTTCTTTTTAGATAACATGGTCCTAAATGCTGGGGTGATGCTCGTCCAGCTAATCGCCTTGTTTATGGCTCGCCAATACATGGGGTATTTTTGCTTAATTGGTTTTTCGGGAACACTGTTCTTGATGAATCTGATTGTAAAAAACAAGCTGATTAAAATGAAACAAATAGTTAATTTACATGAAGGAGGAATGACCTTTGAGCATTTCTAAAGTCACCGTTTATCACAATCCAATCGTCAGAGAACGAGCTGACCCATGGGTCTATCGCCATACAGATGGCTATTATTATTTTACTGGCTCGGTACCTGGCTATCAAGAAATCGAAGTACGCCGCAGTAAAACACTTAATGGTTTAGAAGAAGGGGAGCGTGCCACCGTTTGGCGAGCCCATGCCGCTGGTCCCATGAGTGCGTTAATATGGGCGCCAGAAATTCACTACATTCGCGGGAAATGGTATATCTATTTTGCTGCCGCCGCTAGTTCAGAAACCAAAAACAATATTTTTCAACATCGAATGTTTGTGATTGAGTGTGAAGAAGCTAATCCTTTAGAAGGTCTTTGGAACGAGAAAGGGCAAATCAAAACCCATCAAGAGAGCTTTAGTTTAGATGGAACGGCTTTTGAGCATCGGGATAGACTGTATTATGTCTGGGCTCAAAAAGAACCGGCGATTCCGGGAAATTCCAACTTGTACCTGTCTGAAATGAGCAATCCGTGGACTTTAAAGGGAACGCCAACACTGTTAACAATTCCAGAGTTTGACTGGGAAAAAATTGGCTTTTCCGTCAATGAAGGCGCGGCGGTACTAGTACGTTATGGTAAGGTATTTATCACTTATTCAGGCAGTGCTACAGATGAAAACTATCAGATGGGGCTATTATGGGCAGATCAGGATGCTGATTTATTAGATGGTTATGCTTGGCACAAAAGCACTGTCCCTGTTTTTGAAAGTTCAGAAAAAGCGGCTCAATTTGGGCCAGGGCATAATTCATTTACCCGTTCGGAAGATGGTCAGCAGGATGTGCTAATTTACCATGCTCGACCTGAAAAAATTAAAGCAGGTGATCCTCTGGACAACCCTAATCGTCATGCTCGTGCCCAACTGTTTCATTGGCAGGACGGGATGCCAGTTTTTGGAGAACCACACTGATCAAGTAGAGGAGATTATTTATGAAATTAACGATATTAGCTGATAAAAAAGGGCCCCTGATTAGTAAATACATTTACGGTCAATTTGCTGAGCATTTGGGCCGTTGTATTTATGAAGGGGTCTGGGTCGGGAAAGATTCGGAGATCCCTAATGTTAATGGCATTCGCAGTGATGTCGTGGCCGCCTTGAGGCAGATCAAGGTGCCGGTGGTCAGATGGCCAGGAGGTTGTTTTGCTGATGAGTATCATTGGAAAGATGGCATTGGGCCTAAAGAAAATCGTAAAAAAATTGTCAATACTCATTGGGGGGGCGTGACTGAGGACAATACCTTTGGTACCCATGAATTTTTTGAATTGATTAACCAACTGGGCTGTGAGGCTTATGTTAATGGGAATGTCGGCAGTGGCACTGTTTATGAGATGCAGGAATGGGTGGACTATCTCACCAATCCTGGCGAATCGCCAATGGCTAATTTAAGACGTGAAAATGTTCGTCAAGAACCGTGGCGGTTAGCTTTTTTCGGTGTTGGCAATGAAAGCTGGGGCTGCGGAGGGAATATGCGGCCGGAGTACTACGCCGATTTATACCGCCAATATCAAACGTATGTGAGGCAGTACAGCACAGAAAAAACCTATAAAATTGCTTGTGGGCCTAATATTGATGATTATCATTGGATGGAGGTGCTGATGAAAGAGGCCACTCCTTTTATGGACGGAATCAGTCTCCATCATTATGCTTTAACAGGCGCCTGGGAGGATAAAGGGCCCGCTCTTAATTTCCCTGAAAACCATTGGTATTCTTTAGTAGAAAGCGCTCAAAAGATGGACGAATTGATTACCAAACACTCCCAAATTATGGATCAATACGATCCTGAAAAGCGGGTCGGTTTAATTGTTGATGAATGGGGCTCGTGGTTAGCAGTGGAGCCTGGAACTAATCCGGGATTCTTGTATCAACAAAATACGATTCGGGATGCCATGGTTGCGGCTGTCACCTTAAATATTTTCCACAAGCACGCAGATCGGGTTCAGATGGCAAATATTGCGCAAATGGTCAATGTCTTACAGGCAATGATTTTAACCGATGGACCAGATATGATAAAAACTCCTACCTATCACGTTTTTGATTTGTATCAAAACCACCAAGATGGGGAATTGATTGCCAGTTACGGGGCAGAAAACCAATTGATAAGCCATACAATCTCGAAAAAAGCCGGGCGGCTGACGATTTCACTCTGTAATCTTTCTGTTGATCAGGCGTTTACGCTGGAGCTCAAAAAGCAAAGCGGTGCCTATCAGGAGCTTGCCGGGCGTTATATTACGGCAACTCAGATGGATGCTCACAACAGTTTTGTGGAACCTGAGACCATTAAGGTGAGGGGGTTTGCTGACTTTAAGTGTGTCGAGGATCAGTTAACGATCTGTTTGCCACCTATGAGTGTGGTGACCTTAACAGAAGTGGGCAGTTAAAATGAGTTGCAAAACATGTGATGGCCGACAAAGTCTCAGCTTTTTAGAGGTCGATCAATTAGTAGCAGAACAGTTGGCAGTCGAAATAGACCTGGCAACGGAGGCGCAATGCCAGGAACGTTTACAACTATGTTTTGACTGTCCTTTTTTAATGGGACACACCTGCCATAAATGTGGGTGTTTTGTTAAGTTTAGAGCAGCACTGCGCTTTAAAGGCTGTCCTATTAAAAAATGGTAGGAAGAGCGTGGCTCGTCTTGGTAAGAAGCGTTTGTGGTGAGTCCTATTCATCCCAAACGTTTTTTATGATGAGAATCGCTGTTTCTAATTGTGCTCAGGTGTAGTAGAATTGATTGAAAGGGATCAACAGGTTATTTTGAAATGCAAAGAGGGGATCGACTGTGGTTAGTTTGTGTCGAACCTCCTAATTTTTTAACTTAAGAAGGCTAAGGGCTATTCTTTTTACTGAGTGGTAAGCCGCAAAGTTATTAGAGCATTTTTTTTAGAATAAGGAGGCTTATATGTTTATTTGTCGTCGTGGAACCAGCTTAAAGGCTCAACAAAAACGGGTCGATTTAAAGACTACCCAAAAATGGGTTTATCGAAACGCGAGACCTCTTGATCTTTTGAGATGGCAAACTCACTTTGAAAAGGGACCTGAGATGGCAGCCGCTCAGGTATTAGCGGCTTTTCAAAATAAGGATGGTGGCTTTGCTTTCGCCATGGAGCCAGATTCATGGAATCAATGCTCTTCGCCAATCCAAACATGGGCAGCCGTTGAGGTGCTGAGGGAGTTAGAGTTACTAACAGTTGAGAGTCATCTGGTAAGGACTGCGCTAACCTATTTAGAGCACTCCTTTGATCACCAGACCAATTGTTGGCCCACGACCATTAAAGCACAGGAAAATTGCCCTCAAGCTTTTTGGTGGGAATGGTCAAAGGAGCTTAATCTTAATCCAACGGCTTATTTTTGTGGGCTAATCATTCGTTTTGCAGAAAAAGGAAGTTCGCTTTACAAGCTGGCAATCGATCTTGCGAATCAATCAATTGCCCATTTTTTGAACTCGAAACCGACGACAGATGGTCATCTGCTACTATGTTACTTGCGATTGCTTGAATTTAGTGAGGAAGCTGGCTATACAGCTATCTCCAAGCAGGCTAACTTTCATTTGAAACTCCAAGCAGAGATTAAAGGATTTATGACTCAATTGGATATGGACTGGTTAGTAGATGGGGTTGCTTATGGATTTTTACAAAAGTATCAAGATGACCTATCACAAATTTCAGATAATCCTAATATAGTCAGTGATATTGTGGAGTATCTGATGACGAGTATTCAAGATAATGGCACATGGACTATTCCGTGGGCTTGGAATGACTTTCCAGATGAGTGGGCAATCAGTCAAAATTGGTGGCGGTCCCACGGAATTATCTCCACGTTACTTTTTTTGCGAAAATTTGGCTATTTAGTCGATGAGTGATCAAAATCGCTTGTCGCACACTCACCAAATTCACAGGCTATCTCCACTAAGAAGATTCACGTTTAGCGTAAAAAGCGGCACCGTACATCCCAGCGGCATCTCCTAATGAGGCAAGGACGATATTACAGGTAGCTTGAGACAGTTGAAGGGCGTGAGCGCTAACCGTTTCTCGGGTTGTGGCTAATAACCGTTCACCGGCAGCTGACATTCCGCCACCGATTATGATGGTTTCAGGGTTATATAAATTTATCACATTGGCTAATCCAAAACCTAAAATCTCGCCAGTTTCCTTGAATGCGGCAAGTGCGACTGAATCTTTTTCGTCATAGGCTTTTGAGACTTGTTGCGCTGTCAGTTGTGTTAAATCATGATTGACCCACTCGGATAAGATGCTTTGTTGACCAGCTTGAATTTTTTCACGGACAGTTCGCAAAAGTCCTAAGGCGGAGACATACCGGCCTAAGCAGCCGGAGCTTCCACAGCGACATTCTCTGCCTTGGCGATACATGTTCATATGGCCGATTTCGCCAACACTTCCCGTTGTGCCATATAAAACATTGCCATCAATCATCACACCGGCCCCTAATCCTGTGCCTAGAGTTAAAAGCACTACATTCTTTTTGTCTTGACCACTGCCAAATTGGCACTCTCCGTATAAATTCATTCTGACGTCATTATCGATAAAGGTAGCAATTCCCAATTCCCTTTCCAATAGAGCGGCAACTGGTACATTTTCCCAATTCTGAAAATTAGGAGAAAAGATCGAAATCCCTGCGTGACGATCAAGTAATCCTGGTACTCCAACACCTAAGCTTTTAATTTGACTGGGAGTGATCTGTGATGATGCCAATAATTGATTGAGAGAAAGAATCATTCGTTTTAAGACAATTTCAGCTCCTTCATGAGCGTTTGTTTCAAGTCTATTTTCGGCAACTAAAGAAAAATCAGAAGTGAAGAGAGCTGACTTGATGCTTGTTCCACCTAAATCCATTGCCAAATAAAATTCGTTCATCCAAAACCTCCTGTTCTAGCTCTATGTAGTGACTTGTAATGAATAGGCTATCTTTATCCTTAGTATAAATCATCGTAATGAATGGGTAAACTCTTTAATTGTAACGAAGGTGATTTTTTTAGGCAGTTTCATTAAATATGGGGTATAATTAATGTATTAACGACTAAGTGAGCAGGATATGTTGTCAGACAGATTGGTCAATGATTATCTATCTGAGAAAGTAGGAGCATTTAATTCAAATGAAGAGCAGTTCATAGCGAAAAAAATCACAGCTGATTTGATCATATACAGAGATATTTGTTATTACCTTCATGTGTTAAATCATCCTTTGACGATCGATCAAACAGCCTTATTACGGGTCTATCAGGTGAGATTATTTAAGGCAATACTAGGAATTTAGCCTTTTTTAGAAGAAACTCTATCCCCTTTAATTGGAGTCTATTCTTATCGATAAAATCAAGACGTTGCTAGGTTGCAAAGGGAGGGTTAAGGGCGAGTCTGACCCGTTCAGATCCCCTTTTTGGGGGGATGACTAGAGGAGGTTTCAGAAGATGGATACAGCACTCATTCTAAAAAAGAAGCGGCGCCTTGGAGAAACAATCTCAAAAACTCAAATTGATGCTCTATTAGGTCGCTCAAAAGTAGTTGAGGCGATCGTCAATGCTGACTATCGGACGGACAGGTTTACCGGCCTTAGAAAGTTGGAATTTCTTTTAACAGAGTTGTCTGAAATCCCTGATACGATCGGGCTTGAAAAGACCAGCATCATGTTAAATGAGTTAATTACTCACACTAAGCAAGGAGAGGGCTTTTCGCTTTCTGATGGTGAAAAGGGTGTTCTTGCTTGCCATCAGGCCATGATCACCTTGATAATGATTAGATTTGATCAAAAACAGTTAGCAGAACATGGCGTAGATTGGATTATGAAGTATCAGATCACGCAGAGAGGTCAGGTCTGCAACTGGCGTGGGTGTGATTTGTACCAGCGTTTTGGCTGTGTGGGAAAAACACCTTGCTATGATGGCTTGGTTAAATCGATGAAGGCTCTTGCGGAATTCCAAAGAGCATATGGCAAGGATGCGGATATTCAGCAAAAATTGACGGCGGGAATCACCTATATTTTAGAACATGAGGTCTATAAAACAATGGACCGAACGGCAACTTTGGGCTCAGATATCACCAAATTATTTTATCCCTATCCTTATAGAACCAACTTAATCGAATTGTTAAGTTTGCTGCAACAAGAAGGGTATCTGTCAGATGAAAGAGTTAAAGACGCACGGGCAATGCTGGCGAGTAAGAGAGAAAGTGATGGTGGGTTTAAAGCTGAAAAGATCTTTATGCAAAGTTCTTGGGTTCCTTTCGATAAGCTCAAAGAAACGGGTGAGTGGCTCACTGATGAAATTGAGTCTATTTTAAATGACCCCCTAGTTAAAGCTGAAAAGTAGCGATGAAAAAAGCGGCGTTAGCTGTGATTTGGATAAAATAACAATGATAGCCATTCTTTTTAATTAAAAGGTGGGATTCATCAAATAAATTTCATCTTTCAATAACGTTTATTTAACAATTTCTTCAAATATTGCTGGTAATATATAGGTATTAGCTGGTGATGGAATGTTGAGTGGCTAATAGATCAAGAAGTTCCAGCAGCTAGCTAATAAGTGGCTGCCGACAGGAACGGTGGTCACTTTCAATACAAGGATGAAAGGAGGGGAAAAAATGACTTACAGAGATGGATATGGCGAATACCGGCTGTCTCTTGATTTAGAAACGCAGTTGTTCAAAGTTTATCTACCTGATAATCCACAAATTTGTGGCTATGGCACAACAATTGAAAAGGCGCTTCAAGAATTAAGCAGACAAAAGGAGCCAGTATAGATGAGTGATCTGGAAGTGGATTCACGATAAAAGGTGTATTGTAAGGAAGTTTACAGTACACCTTTTTTGTTGTGATGTTTTTCGAGAGTTATAAATGGAATTTAAACATTTAGTAAAGACTAAAGAAGGTTCTTTACTATTTTTTTTGCATATGGTTTAATAGGCTTAGTATTGAGAAAGTGCGGGGTGACCTATGTCTACAGGAAAAAAAGTATTTTTGAGTATTTTGGCTATTATGCTTGTAATTATTATAGGGATTGGCGGTTATGCGGCTAAAGTTTATTTTGATGTTAAAGGAACAGCCAATGAGATTCATCAACCGACAACGCGAAAACAATCTGAAAAAAGAGAACAGCCAGTCAACATTGATGCTGGCGAACCGTTCTCAGTTTTACTACTTGGCTTAGATACAGGGGATTTAGGTCGGGACGAACAAGGACGTTCAGACACGATGTTGGTGGCAACGATTAATCCTAACAACAATCAAACGACTCTTGTAAGTATTGCGCGTGATACCTATACAGAGATAGTTGGCAATGGTACCATGGATAAAATAAACCATGCCTATGCTTTTGGTGGCGTTGAGATGGCCATGGATTCAGTTGAAAATCTGTTAGATATTCCCTTGGATCATTATGTGACGATTAATATGAAGGGGCTCAAAGAACTGGTTGATGCAGTGGGTGGTGTTAGCGTTGAAAACACACTGGCCTTTAGTCAAGATGGAAATGACTTTCCGATCGGCACAATTCAGTTAAATGGCGAACAGGCTTTGTCCTATTCGCGGATGCGTTATGAAGATCCTAAAGGGGATTATGGACGTCAAGATCGTCAACGTAAAATCATTACTGCGATTGTCAAAAAGTCGTTAAATTTATCGACGATTACGGGGTATAAATCGATCTTGGATACCATTGGTTCTAATATGAAGACCGATTTATCATGGGAAGATATGGTAGATTTACAGAGTAAGTACCGTGAGGCATTTGCTAATATTAAGCAAGATACCTTACAGGGACAAGGGGTTATGCGTGATGGCGTGTCTTATCAAGATATTACGCCAGAGGAATTGGCCCGTGTTCAAGGGATTCTAAAAGCTCAATTGGAAAAATAGTAAAAACTGCTGCTAGTAATAGCGGCATTTTTTTTTAGAATATAGGAAAGTTTTACATGTTTTCTATATGATAGTTTGGATCTAGCTTGAGGAGGCAGTCCTACGCTAAGTTTTGAAGGATGAAGTAAAGCAATCAGAGTGGCGGCAGCCCCTCGTTCAGCTTTTCTTATTCAAGCAGCTTAAAAATTTCTTTTGTGAGGTTGGCGTTTTGAGATTTGGGATAGAGATAGTTGCTGAGTGTGATAATGCCCGTACGACCGTCAGCTGAAAAAGCCAATGTTGGTTCAAATCCAACGATAACACCATGGCCATTAAGGGATTGCTCGTTATGGTACAGCCCAGCTGCGTAGGTATACTCAAAAGCTAGCTCAGGACGGGCCCAAAGTTCACTTAGACTGTTTTTAGAAAGCAACTTCCCATCCAACAGCGCTTGGAAAAAGGTAAAGACGTCACCGGTTGTGGCGTAGACATTGCCAGTTCCAGTTTCTGCTGCAAAGATGTTGTCCGCTGTTTTTAGTGGAACAGCATAGGGAGCATTTTTAGGGTCAGATGCGACAGCATGATTTGGATTTGAATAAAAAGATTGGTAAAAGCCAGTGTGTTCTAAGTTTAGTTTTGTGATTATTTGTGACGTAAAGTAATCTTGGTATGATCGTCCTGTTAGCTGACGAATGATCCCAGCTAATAGGGTGTAGTTGACAGCTGAGTAATTCCATTTTGAGAGCGGGGCATAGGTCACCGTATTAAGTGCGTATTTGATAGTATCCTCTTCTGTTCCACCTTGAGAATTAAAACCTTTCATTTGCAGGCCAGATGTCATGTTTATTAAACTTTTAATGGTAAGTTGATCGCTGTTAGGGAGGTTTGGATAAAAGGTTGATAAAGGAGTGTCTAATGTCAGCAACCCCTCCTCAACTAGTTTCATCACTAAAACCGCTGTATAGGCTTTTTGCACCGAGGCGATCATAAATTCGGTGTTAGGGGCATTCAGTCGCTCCTGAGATTTATCGGCATAGCCGTATCCTTTTTCCAAGACTATCTGATTGTTTTTAATAACCAGTAAGGAGCCGATAAAGTTTGCCTCATGGAATTTGTTGTCAATTTGAGAGGCTAGGTCTGGAAATTGCTCGCCATTATTAGGTTGTCCGAAGGTCATTCGCGGTTGTTTTTTTTCCGCTTCGGCCTTAAGGTGTTGCTTATTTAAATCAATTTCCTTTTGCAAGTCGGTATTTTGTCCGGTTAATGTTTCTATTTGCTCTTGTGTTTTTGATTGTTCAGTTGCTGCTTCTGTTGCTAATCGAGGGGTATAATACACGTGATAAAAACAGAAGACGGCAGCACTTCCCACTAGGAGCCCGCTAAAAAAAGAGAATCGAATCTGTCGTCGTTGTCGCTTTCTCTGTCTTTTTATTTGTTGTAGTCGCTTCTTTTCCATAAAGGCCTCCTAGAATACTCAAAAAGAATCTAGTTCAGTTATAACATGTCTATTATTAAAGATAAACAAATTTTGGCAATCCTTACAAAGACGTAAGATTGGGCTAGGTAAATAGTATCTTAGTTTCTTTTTTGATCGATTATTAAGTCCGGTTCGTTCCTTTGATATTTATCGTACTATATTAAGTGTTTTTATATTATTAATCTCGACAACAAGGTTTTTTTAATGAAAATGATAAAAGTGTTTGTTTATATACCGTTTTATGATATTATAAAAGGGACCTTTTATAAAGGATCATAATAGAAAAAGAGTGAATCAGGTATTATGAATAAAATAAAGTTTGCAGGTATTATTAGCTTTTTGTTGGTGATGGTAGTGAGTTTGACTGGCTGCGGCAAAGAACAATCAGCAACTTATATAATCAATGAGGAAGAAATCAAGACCGAAGTAACCCTAAAAGCCAAAGGTGATGAAGTTTATCAGCAAGTGGCGGTCAGTCGTTTGACCTATGATAATTTGGCTGTCTTAGATGAAAAAGAGGCTAAAGCAAAAATGGCAGAACGTTCTCGGGTCTATGCGGATGTTTCCGGTGTTAATTATGAGGCTAAATTTAGTCACAATCTGGTGGTGGAAACAATCACGATTGATTACCCCGATGTGAAGTGGGAAGAATTAGCAGATGTTGAAGGATTTTTTATTAGTTCAAGTGAAATAAAAAATGGGATAAGTTTTAAAGGAACTACTGAATTATTGGATTCATCAGGGGCTCAAAAAATCAACAGTGAATCATAAGAGAAGAGCGAGTTCAACAGATGACATATCTGTTGAACTCGCTTTTCTCTTATGATTTAAGGGTCAGTTTCGCAACTACTTCGGCGCGAGCCGTTTGGGGGAACATGTCGACGGACTGTAGATAATCCACGGTGTATTTTTTTGTGAGTTTAACTAAATCCCGAGCCAAAGTGGAAGGGTTACAGGAAACATAAACCAGTTTTTGACTAGGATAACGGAGGAGAGCTTGAATCAGCTGGTCATCTAAGCCTGTTCTTGGCGGATCGACGACAATCCCATCTGGTCTAAAGCCATTAGTAAACCAGTGTGGCAGCAGTTCTTCGGCTGTGCCAACTTCATAGCGGCTGTTTTCAACGCCTAAGCGCTCAGCGTTTCGTCTGGCATCCTCAATAGCTGCAGGGATAGTGTCCATGCCACGAACACGGGTAACTTTTTTAGCTAAGCTTAAGCCGATGGTCCCAACGCCGCAGTATGCATCAACAATGGTATCGCTTGGTTGAACATCCAGTGCTTTGCGAGTTTCTTCGTAAAGGACAGCGGTTTGTTCGGGATTTAACTGGAAGAAGGCTCGTGGTGATAGATCAAAAATCAAGTCGCCTAAATGTTCTTCAATGCTTTCTTTCCCCCAAAGGTGTTTGGTTTCTTCTCCCATAACCAGTGAGGTTTTTTGTTGTTGAATGTTTTGCATGATCGAGACAATCTCTGGCATGTCTTCTGTCAGTTCAGCGATTAAGGCTTGTTTTTTTGGCAGTTTAGGGCTGTTAGTAATAAAGACAAGTTGGATTTCTTTAGTGGCAATTCCCACCCGAATCATGATGGTTTTGACAATGCCACTATTTTTTTGTTCATCGTAGATCGGTACGTTGTATTTGTTTAACAGGGCTACGACTTTATTGAGCGTAGTCATCGTGGCCGGCTGCTGTACTAGACAATCGTCAATGGGAACTAATTGATGAGAGTCTGCTTGATAAAGGCCTGCTTCAGCCAAACCATTGTCATTTTGGCGCACTTGAAATTGTAGTTTGTTTCGGTATGACCAAGGATTGTCCATGCCGATGGTCGGCAGTAGCGGATACTGCTGATAACCTGCCGGTTTGTATTTTGCGAGAGCTTGTTTAACCACGTCTTTTTTGAAGTCCAGTTGCGAATCATAAGCTAAATGTTGCAGTTGACAACCGCCGCATTCTTCATAGACCCGGCAAGGAGGGGTGACTCGGTCAGCCGCCGCTTTATCGATTTGGATCAGGCTAGCTTCGACGAAGCGTGGCATGACTTTTGTCACCTTAACTGTGACGGTTTCACTAGGCAAGGCACCTGGTACAAAGACGATGGTTTTTTTGAAATAGCCAATGCCTTCGCCATTAATTCCTAAGCGTTTTATCGGCACGTTTAACGTTTGGTCAAGTTGGATAGTATGATTTGTTTCCATTAGAATCACCTTTTTCATTATTGTTTCAGCCTGTTTATTTTAGCACAGAATGACGGGAAAAGCTGTTGAAGTTGAATAACCGCAGATTTTTCTGAAAGGTTTAGGGAGGTTGCTCAGGAATATCCTCGGAAAATATGTTAAACTAGTCGGAGAACGTTTGTTTGTTTTAGTCGGCTGGTAAGGATTGTAAGTGGCGAATGAAGTCAAAAGGACGAACAACTATTAAGGGGTTGAAAACGATGGAAACAATTAAAAGTATTTCAAAAGAGAAAAATAATCAATATAAAGTTTGGCTAGAAGCAGGTGGCTCTTTTTATGTGTCAGAAGATGTGTTAGTGCGCCAACGCCTGCTCAAAGGCATGGAAATTAGTGATGAAGTGATCGCCACTGCGAAAAAAGAAAGCCAGTTGGACCATGGTTATCAAATGGCATTAAACTATTTAAGTTATCAGTTGCGTTCACAAAAAGAACTGGAGGATTATCTAAAGGGGCGAGAGATTGAGTGGGCGAGCATTGTGGCAATTATAAAGCGTCTTGAAGACCTTCAATTAATTGATGATGTGATGTATGGTGAAAGCTATGTTAGAACTCAAATGAGAACGTCTGACAAAGGGCCTAGTGTGGTTCGCCAACAATTGAAGCGTCGTGGAATTAAAGATGAGGTCATTGAGCAGGTTCAACAGCTCTATACGGAAGAGGAGCAGTTGCGGATAGCTTTAGAGGTGGCGACCAAAGCTGCGCGAAAGTATGGCCGAAACAGCCATTATGAGCGTTTACAGAAAATCCGTCAATATTTAATGACTAAAGGGTTTAATGGAGAGATTATTACAGCCACGTTAGAGACTTTGTCAATTGAGAAAGATGAAGAAGAGGAAGAAAGTCTACTTGAAATTCAAGGTGATAAACTATGGCGGAAAAATCAGCGCTTTGATGCGAAAAAGCGTAAACAAAAAGTTACCCAATCCTTGTACCGAAAAGGCTTTAGTTTTGATATAATTAATGCTTATATCAGTCAGAAAGAGATGGAAGATGAAGAGTAAAAATGAGTTAACAGATAGTCGCTTAGAAAAATTGAGTATTGGCTGGCAGGAGGATAAAATCACTGCTTTTCAAAAGGATTTTTTGCGCTGGTATGATCGGGAACGGCGTTTGTTACCTTGGCGAGAAAATCAAGACCCCTATCGAATTTGGGTCTCAGAAATTATGTTGCAACAAACTCAGGTTGTAACGGTGATCCCCTACTTTTATCGGTTTATGGAGTGGTTTCCGACAATCAAGGATTTGGCAGAAGCCCCTGAAGAGCGTTTGCTAAAGGCTTGGGAAGGATTGGGGTATTACTCACGGGTTCGGAATATGCAGGTAGCCGCTCAACAAATTATGGAAAATTTTGCTGGTGAGATGCCAAAAACAATCACTGAAATCAGTACATTAAAGGGCATTGGGCCATATACGGCTGGCGCCATCGCCAGTATTGCTTTCGACTTGCCTGAACCGGCCATTGATGGCAATGTTATGCGGGTCTTTAGTCGTTTGTTTGAACTGGATGATGATATAGTGAAGCCTGCTAGTCGCAAAGTGTTTGATTATGTTGTGCGCAAGGTTATCTCCCACCAAGATCCTAGTAGCTTTAATCAAGCCATTATGGATTTAGGCTCTGGGACGTGTACGCCGACTAGTCCTAAATGTGACAGTTGTCCCTTACAATCTTATTGCGGGGCGTATCAAAAGGGGACAATGACAAATTACCCAGTTAAAAGTAAAAAAGTAAAAAGTCGACCGGTTTATTATCTTGCTCAAGTCATCCGCAATCAAGAGGGGGCCTATTTAGTTGGGCAACGGGCAGATACCGGTTTGTTAGCAAATTTATGGACGTTTCCTTTAGTGGAAATCGCCAGTGAAGAATACGCCGACTTGCGCAATCAGTGGCAGGAGTATCAGGCGAGTCAAGAGCCTCAACTTCGTTTGGATCTTGTGGCAGAAGAAGCGTTTGACCTTAGTGACTGGATTGTAACTAATCGTCAAGATCAAGCGGTTGTTTGGCAAAAACAACCGGTTGGAGAGGTGACCCATGTCTTCAGTCATTTGAAATGGCATGTTCTCGTTACTTATGGCATTAGCAAAAATAGTGACTATCCACTTGAGGCGCAGCAGCGCTGGCTAAAACCTACGGAATTTGCTGAGTATGCCTTTCCCAAGCCTCAGCAAAAAATTGTTGAGTTACTGCAAGGGCTGCATTATTTTTAACGATTAAATTTTAGGAAGGAGCAGTTATGAAAACAATTGGTTTGATCGGTGGCATGAGTTGGGAAAGTACGGTTGATTATTACCGACTGATAAATGAAGCAGTCAAAAGAGAGCTAGGAGGTTTACACTCTGCTAAAATTATTCTGGTAAGCGTTGATTTTCAAGAAATTGAAAATTATCAATTTGCTGGACAGTGGGATAAGAGCGCCCAAGTCTTAAGTGATGCAGCTAGGAGATTAGAAGGAGCTGGAGCTGATTTTATTTTGATTTGCACCAATACGATGCACAAGGTTGCCGATCAAGTGGCGGCGGCAATTACTATTCCTTTGGTGCATATCGCCAGAGTTACGGGGGATGCTTTAATTGCCAAAGACATTCAAAAAGTTGGGTTGTTGGGAACTGTTTTTACAATGGAAGAGCCCTTTTATCGCAAGGAGATAGAGGCGAAAGGGATTGAGGTAGTGGTTCCTAATCAAGAGGATCGTCAATTGGTTAGTCAGATCATTTACGAGGAACTCTGTTTAGGGATACTAAGTGACGATTCTCGGCGGACTTACTTGCGAATTATTGCAGAATTGGCGGCTCAAGGAGCTGAGGCCGTGATTTTAGGCTGTACAGAAATTGGCTTATTGGTTAAACAGGGAGATACCCTAGTTCCTTTGTTTGATACCACTACAATTCACGCTGAGAGTGCAGCGGTAAAATCATTGGAATAGCCAAGGGGTAGGGACACTATTTTCTGGACTCAACCATTATTTAGGTATTTTATTCTAGCTATCAGTCGTATTTATGATATAATAATTCTGATGCCGGTGTAATGAACACCCTAACGAAATGGCTGAATCATTTCACAGAAAGTAGGGTACCTATGCGTGTTCCTAGAGAAGGGGAATTCATCACCATTCAAAGCTATAAACACGATGGCAATTTGCATCGCACATGGCGTGATACCATGGTATTAAAAACAAGTGAACATTCTCTTATAGGGGTCAATGACCATACTTTAGTGACAGAATCTGACGGTCGCAGGTGGGTTACACGAGAACCAGCTATTGTGTATTTTCATAACAAATATTGGTTCAATGTAATTGCCATGATTAGAGAAAAAGGTGTGTCTTATTATTGTAATTTAGCCTCACCTTACCTCATGGACGAAGAAGCCTTAAAGTATATCGATTATGATTTAGACATTAAAGTCTTTCCCGATGGTGAAAAACGCTTGTTAGACGTAGACGAGTATGAAGAGCACCGTAGACAAATGAACTATCCAACTGAAATTGATTTTATCCTCAAGGAAAATGTCAAAATTCTTGTCGATTGGATTAATAATGGTTATGGACCTTTTTCTCAAGAATATGTTGAACTATGGTACGACCGCTACCAGCAATTGTCACGTAAGTAGCAAGAAGTTAGATGAATTCTAACATAAGTAGAAGGTTAGAACTAAAATGCGTTATGGCACGAACAACTTCCAAAGAAGTGGCGCAAGTGGTTTTTTCACTTAAGACAGTTATGGGAAGTTGTTGAGTGCCAGCATTTTTTCTACCGTCAAAAAGGTTAGAACTGAAATGCGTTATGGCGCGAACAACTTCCAAAGAAGTAAGGCTAAGTGACTTTTTTACTTAAGCTAGTTATGGGAAGTTGTTGAGTGCCAGCATTTTGTAAGCAACGAATGAGCTGTCAGCTAATTTAGCGACAGTTCTCTTTTTAATTAAACGTTCATGTAAGGAGGGAAAGGATGAAAGTAGTATTTTCAGATGTAGATGGTACCTTTCAGGAGTTGGGTAAGCCCATTCCTAAAATTAATATAGAGGCAGTTAATGCCTTGCAGAAGAATGGGGATCGTTTTGTGTTCGTCAGTGGACGCAATTATCAGCAAATGAGGATGTTGTTAAGGGAAAGTCAGCTTGATTGTGATCTGATCTTTAGTAATGGAGCCGGGTTTCAGTTAAAGGGAGAATCCCCTCAATATCCTAAAACACTAACACTTGATCAATTCAAATTTATTGTTAATATATTGGATGAAAATCAAATTTTTTATCATGTACATACGAGTGCTGAAACCTATTTGCGGCCGATTGAGCACTATCAGGAACATCTTAAGCAATTGAGGTTAGATTTGGCTTTTATGGGCCAACAAGGAATCGAAGCGATGAATTATAAAGAGGATTATTTTACTAATGTTTGTGAGCATCATGAAGATTTAACGAGTTATTTTACAGAACATCCTGAGATTAAGTTGTTGAAAGTAGAACTGATGGAAGGGAACGATGAGAATCGCAATCGCTTAAAAACTCTTTTTGAAGCGGCTGGTTTTTCAGCTTTTTCGACCTTTCCGACTGTTTTGGAGATCATTGACCCCAAAAGTAACAAGGGGGCTGCGATCGCAGGTTATATTCAACAGTTTGAAGAAGTCACCTCCTATGGAATCGGTGATGGGGAGAACGATCTGTCGATGTTTGAAGCTGTCGACGTTTCGGTAGCTGTTGGGAATGCTCCGTTAGCTATTCAGAAAAAAAGTGATTTGGTTATTAGAGAATGTGGTGATGGTGGTGTCGGCCATTTTATTTTTGATCAGCTTATCGGCAAATAAAAAATATTATTAAACAGGTGTCGCCCCAAAAAAATGTAGCAGGCTTGGTCTGCTTTTTTTGGGGCGGCAGTTGCTTGAGATGCTGTTATTTTTAAAGTGTTTTTTCCATCATATGATGAGGGATGTCGGCGTCAAGGAACTCGTCTCCCTCAACTTGATAGCCAAGTTTTTCATAAAAACCGATGGCAGTATTTTGGGCTCCGAGAATGATTTTATGGAAGCCGTGGTCTGCGGCGATTTTTTCAGCTGCCACCATTAACTCTCTGCCAAACTGGTGGCCACGCCCTTCTTTTAAAACGGCCATGCGCTGCAATTTAGCTATGCGAGAATCCTTTTTCAGCAGTCGGCATGTGGCAAGAGGGCGCTCGTTATGATAAAGCACGAAATGAAGGCACCCTTCTTCTCCTTCAATTTCAATGGCTTCAGACACGCCTTGTTCTTTAATGAAAACGTCTCGTCTAATAGTTAAGGCATCTTGATAAATCGATGTTGTCAGATCTTCAGTATAGCGAACAGTCATTAATAGCTCTCCTAATGGTTAGATTTCTTTTTATGATAGTACAAACACCTTAGAAAAAGCAAGTTAAATAATCAGTCTTAGGTGGGATGTTGTATCCTGACTTATTCAGTTATAATAAATGCTGTACAGTATCCTTTAGCTTTTGTTCTGTTTTCTGACGTATGAGGAAAATGGGAGCATTTTAGCGGGAAATACTTTATACTTACATGAGAGTTGTATTTTGTTGGCAGTCAGCTACCTTTAAGCGTATCTGACAATTAGAAGGAGGAAGAATTATTGTTTGATAAACTTAAACAATCTAAGTTAATGTTTTGGTCAGTGGAATTGCTGGTCATTGCCACGTTTATTTTGGTATCATCTAAAATAAACTTTATGTTTAAACCGGTGGCCACATTATTTACAACGTTGTTTGCGCCAATTTTAATTGCAGGATTTTTTTATTATATGCTAAATCCTTTAGTGAAGTTGTTGATGGATAAAGCTAAGATGAAAAAGAATTTGGCAGTGGCATTAGTTTTTATTTTATTATTAGGCGCGTTGGTGATTTTTATTGGCGCCGTGATTCCGAACTTAGCGAGACAGGTTGCTTCATTAGCAAGCAGTGTGCCGGGGATTGTCAAAGGACTAGAGTCATGGGCCAACGAAATGATGAATCATCCGCTGCTAAAAGATGTTAACTATCAGGAATATATCGATAAACTGGACTTATCATTTGGCGATATCTTTAAGAACGTTGTTAATGGCTTGTCAACGAGTGTGGGTTCTATTATCTCATCTGTGGCCAGCGCCACCATGTTGATTGTGACAGTGCCACTGATTTTGTTTTACATGTTAAAAGATGGCGAAAAGTTTGTTCCGTCAATTTCGAAATATTTGCCAAAGGGACATGCTAGTGAAATTAAAGAGTTATTGAGCAAAATGAGTGACACGATTTCAGCCTATATCAGTGGACAAGCCTTGGAGTGTTTGTTTGTCGCAGTTGCGACGATTATCGGCTATTGGGCGATTGGGATTGAGTATGCTTTCTTGTTTGGTGTGATTGCTGGGATTACTAATATGATCCCTTACTTAGGCCCTTATATCGGTTTAGCACCGGCTGTTTTAGTAACGGTTTTTGATTCGCCTTTTAGAGCGGCTTTGGCCTGTGTTGTAGTTCTTGTGGTCCAACAAGTTGATGGGAATTTTATCTACCCACTGGTTATTGGTAAGAGTTTGGATATTCATCCACTGACGATTATTTTAATTTTATTAGTTGCTGGTAATATTGCTGGTTTGGTTGGCATGATTTTAGGTGTTCCTTTTTATGCGGTCTGTAAAACAGTCTTTATGTATGTCTTTGATATCATGCAACTGAATCGCAAGAAGGAACTGATGGATGGTTCCAGTAAAATAATTAAATGATTCTATATATTGATAAATCGTATCATTTATGATACGATTTTATCGTATATTATTAACATGAGATGATGAGGTAAGTGTCACATCTATCATGATGGAAAACCCACTAAGTGTTATGACTACATAATGGCTAGTGGCCAAAAGGGCTAGTGCGTTCGACAACAGGTGAGCTCCTCACTTGGGCTTTCGAACAATCCCCCTAAACAGAAGGAGAGAACAGCGTATGAATGCTGACCCGGAGAGTCAGTCGTTAATAGTACAACTTTTAATTTTAGTAGTATTAACATTGTTAAATGCTTTCTTTGCAGCTGCAGAGATTGCCGTCGTATCACTGAATAAAAATAGAATTCAACAGAAAGCCGAACAAGGGGACAAGAAAGCTGCCCGTTTGTTTAACTTATTAGGTAATTCAAGTAATTTTTTATCGACGATTCAAGTCGGAATTACTTTAGTCAATATCTTGTCTGGTGCGTCTTTAGCAGATTCACTATCAAGAAAACTAGCACCACTTTTTGGTGATGCAACATGGGCGACGCAATTATCGAAAGTCCTTGTATTAATGTTATTAACCTATATTTCAATTGTGTTTGGGGAGCTTTATCCGAAACGGATCGCTCTTAATAAATCAGAAGAAGTTGCGCGGATTGCCGTAGGACCAATTTTGGCCATCGGTGTGATTGCGAAACCCTTCGTTTGGTTGTTGTCAGCCTCAACAGATTTATTAAGTAAGTTAACCCCGATGAAATTTGATGATGAAGACAATAAAATGACCCGCGATGAAATGCGATATATGTTAGAAAAAGAAGGCATCTTGGAATCAGATGAACTGGAAATGGTTCAGGGAGTGTTTTCCCTAGACACAACGGTTGCTCGTGAAGTCATGGTGCCACGAACAGATTCCTTTATGATTGATTTAAATGAACCGATGGCAACTAATTTAGAGTTGATTTTAAACAATACTTACTCGCGAGTGCCAGTTTATGATAATGATAAAGACAAAGTAATCGGTGTTTTACATTTGAAACGATTGTTAAAAGAGGCTCATGAAAAAGGCTTTGATAAAATTGACCTGTTGTCTATCTTACAGGAGCCCCTGTTTGTCCCTGAGACGATCTTTACCGATGATTTGCTCTATGAGTTGAAACGAACTCAAAATGCCATGGCGATACTTTTAGATGAGTATGGTGGTATGGTTGGAATTGTGACCTTAGAAGACTTGTTAGAAGAAATTGTCGGTGAAATTGACGATGAATCAGATCAAGTTGAAAAATTGTACACACAAATTGAAGAAAATGTTTATTTTGTTCAAGGGAGAATGCCAATCGGTGAGTTTAATGAAGAATTTGATACAAACTTGGACATGAAAGATGTGGACACTATGGCAGGATATTTGATTACTGCTTTAGGAACAATCCCAGATAAAGATCAAAAACTATCTTATAGTGTTGATAACTTAACCTTGATTTCAGAAGAGATGGAAGGGTCTCGTGTGTTGTTGCTGAAAGTGATTTTCCATGAACCAGAAGAAGAAGAACCTGAGGAAGAAAAAAAATTCTTTGGTAACGGCAATAAGAGCAAGTCCAACGAAGATGAATAAGTAAACAGTCAGCCGGTAGAAATCGGCTGGCTGTTTGCTTATTAAGTGAAAGTGAGAGGACGATATGAGTAAACGACAGTTGATTTTAAGGGCGGATGATGCAGGATCTAATTCATCAGCTAATGAAGGGGTAGCGAAAGTCATCAAAGCAGGGATGGTTAAAAATGTCTCACTGATGGCTGTGGGGTCTAAAATTGAAGAAGCGGCCACTCTTCTAAAGGATGATGATTCGGTTTGTTTTGGGGTTCACTTAGTGCTGAATTCGGAGTGGGATCGAGTAAAATGGGGGCCTTTAACAACCTTGACACCTGAAAGTGGGCTAGTGGACGAAGAGGGGCACTTTTTGCCAAACCCGCAGTTTTTTCTTGAGACAAAACCTGAGATTGCAGTGATTATGGCAGAATATGACGCTCAGTATCAGCGACTGCTTGATTTGGGATTCAAGATCAGTTACGCGGATTCTCACATGTTTGCTGAGAATTGTATTCCAGGTTTACAAGAAGCGGTTGATCAATGGACAGCTGAAAAAGGGCTGCTTAATCATGCTGACTATTATTCGGTACCACCCGATGTGGAAAAGTTAATCAATCGTGAGATTCGCACACTGGATTTTTTGAAATCAGTACCACCAGGTCAGTATTTTTATGTGATTCATCCAGCCGTTGATTCAGCTGAAATGCGTCAAACAGGCAATGCTAGCATTAGCGGTCAGAAGATTGCAACAGATCGGGATAAAGAGGCCACCCTCTTTTCCAAGAAAATGGTTAAGCTGACTTTAAAGAGCATTGGGGTGGAAACGATTCGCTACGACCAAGCAATTAAAAAGCCACGAATTGATGTGACATCATTATTGTTATAAGAAAACTCGTTCTCTCAATGTGAGGGAACGAGTTTTTTCTTTACAGGTAAGTCTAATACTTTCTCTACCGCGTCATTTGGATCTAACTTCACGAGGCAGCACTAGGCTTTGCTTATTCGGCGGTTTCTTTTATGTAGGCATTAATCACGTCTAAGAAAGCGTCGCCGTATTTATCGAGTTTAACGGTTCCGACACCGCTAATGGTGCCTAGCTGAGCGCTGCTTTCAGGTAAGCGGGCCGACATTTCTCTTAAGGTAGCGTCGTTAAAGACGATATAAGCCGGCACTTTTTGTTCATCAGCAAACTCTCGTCGCAAGATTTGCAAGCGGGCAAAGAGGGCTGGATTGACCACGTCGTCTGTGACTGCCACTTTCTTTTTAGGAGCTTCTTCTTTGGCCAGGTTCATCATTAAGTTTGCTTGAGGGGTTAATAAATCTTTGGCCCGAAAACCTAGTTGTAAGACGGGATACTGACCGTCACTGGTAATGAGGTAACCTTCAGCAAGCATAAATTCAACCATGTGGCGGAGTTGCTTTTCACTGGTATCCTTCATAATCCCGTACGTCGAAACGTTATCAAGCCGGAGCGTTTTGATTCGTTTTTGTTCACTGCCACGAAGGACATCGATGACCATTTTCGTCCCAAAATTTTCCCGTAGTCGTTTAACACAGGAAATGATTTTTTGAGCAGAAAGGGTGACATCAACTTTCTCAAAATTTGTGAGGCAATTGCTGCAGTTGCCACAATAATTCCCAGAAGCCTCACCGAAATAGTTCAGGATGTAATGGCGTAAACAATCTTGGGTAAAGCAATAAAAGGACATCCGTTTTAAGCGTTCTTGTTCATGTTTTTTGAAGGCTTCCCGTTCTGCTTCGGAAAGCTGGTCGTCCTCAATATCGTTGTCGATAAAATATTGATTGGTCACTACGTCACGGCCACTGTATAGCAAGATACATTCAGCAGGCGAGCCATCTCGACCAGCCCGGCCAGCTTCTTGATAATAACTTTCCATGTTTTTGGGCATGTTGTAATGGATAACGAAGGCCACGTTGGACTTGTCAATCCCCATTCCAAAAGCGTTAGTTGCCACCATCAATTTCATTTTGTCGGTGACAAATAACTCTTGGTTGGCGCGGCGTTCATCGCTTGCTAGACCAGCGTGATAGCGAGTCGCCTCATGACCTAGGTCTGATAGACGTTGGCAAACGTCTTCCACATTTTTGCGGGACTGGCAGTAGATAATGCCGCTGATGTCTTCTCGCTTAGCGACATAGTCTTGGACGAAACGGAACTTGTCTTTTGGTTTTTCAACAGCAAAGGACAAATTTTTGCGATCAAAGCCGGTTGTTAGGGTCAGTGGGTCACGTAGTCGCAGCAGTTGGCTAATATCTTCTTTGACGAGGTTAGTCGCTGTTGCGGTAAAGGCCCCGACGATGGGGCGTTTTGGCAACGCCGCTAAATAGTCATTGATTTGTAAATAACCAGGTCGGAAATCCTGTCCCCATTGGGAGACACAATGGGCTTCATCAACGCTGACAAAGGCGATGGTGACTGTTCGAGAAAACTCTAAAAAACGCGGAGTGGTTAATTGTTCAGGCGCGACATAGATCAATTTGTACTGATTATTGCGGGCGTTTTGCATCATTTTTCCTTGTTGGCTGGGAGTTAATGAGCTGTTTAAAAAAGCCGCAGGAATTCCAACTTGATTAAGAGCGGTCACTTGGTCTTTCATCAAGGAAATCAAGGGAGAGACGACGACTGTTAAGCCTTCAAATAAAAGGGCGGGAACTTGGTAACATAAGGATTTTCCGGCCCCAGTTGGCATAATGCCCAGCACATCTTGTCCTGAGATGAGAGCATCGATGATTTCGGTTTGTCCTTCACGAAACTCTGAGTAACCAAAATAGGTTTGGAGGACGGAATATTTATCTTGAATCATAAATGGAATCTCCTTTCAGCGGGAATATGATTAAAAGTCAACTGTCATTATAACATATTTTGGTCTAGGGATTGGAGGGGAATCAGCTTTTTTTACGAAATTCGTCAAGGATATTTCTCAATAACCGGAAAAGATAAAGGCGCAAAAAAAGACCGATTTAGCCTCAGCTAATCAGTCTTAAGTTATTAGTTTATCGCGTTGCGTTCGATGACGTCTTTCATCCAGAAACTGGATTGTTTTGGATAGCGTTTAAAGTTGTCGTCAAGGTCAATGCGGTAGAAGCCATAGCGGTTTTTATAGGCGTTTAACCAGGACCAGCAATCAACAAATGTCCAGAGATGGTAACCGAAGCAGTTGCTGCCTTCTTCAATCGATTGGTGAAGGAATTGCAAGTGATCTTCGATAAACTCAATTCGATAATCATCTTGAACGATGCCTTGTTCGTCGATAAATTTCTCTTCGCCTTCAACGCCCATGCCGTTTTCGGAAATAAACCAAGGCAGGTTGCCGTAGTCATTTTTAATCCGCATGGAAATATCGTAAATGCCTTCTGGGTAAATCTCCCAGCCACGGTGAGGGTTAATCCGTTTTTCAGGCCAATCATAGCCTTTAAAATAAGTCCCAGGTGTAATGGTCTCTAAATTTGGATTATCTTGATGCTGTACCCGTAGTGGTTGGTAATAGTTAACCCCTAAGAAGTCAATTTTATTGTTGGCGATGATCTCTAAGTCACCTTCAACCATTTCTGGTAGTAAGTCTGTTTCTTTATAAAGCGCGATTAATTCCTCAGGGAAGCTGCCAAGAACGATAGGGTCAAGTAAACTTCTAATTAAGAGTAAATCCGCTAAACGGCGAGCTTCTTGATCCTTCTCATCCTGACTTTTAGCGTAGACAGGTGACAGGTTCAGGATACAAGAGATTTCACCATCGTTGTGTTTATTTTGACGGAAGGCTGCAACGGCTTTAGCGTGAGCCATCACCGTGTGGAACCCGACTTGGATGGCTCGTTTATAATCGTGAACCCCAGGGTAGTGAGCGTCGCCTAAATACCCACACTCAATATGAACCATTGGCTCATTGAACGTGGCCCACTTTTTGACGATGTCACCGAAAAGGGTAAAGGCTGTGTCAGCATAAAAAGCAAAAGCGTCAACAGATTCGCGGTTTTCCCAGCCACCTTTTTCCATGAGCCACATCGGCATATCAAAGTGGAAAAGGTTCATAATCGGCTCGACACCTTTGGCTTTTAGTTCAGTGAAATAAGCCCGGTAATAATCAACGGCACTTTGGTTGACCGTTTTGCCATCTGGTAAGAGACGAGTCCATGAAATAGAAGTGCGATAAGAGTTTAAAGACATGTCTTGCATTAATTGCACGTCTTCCTTGTATTGATAGTAGACGTTCGACGTATCTTTAGGGCCGACTTGATTGAAGAAACGCTCAGGCTCTTTTTCAAACCAATAGTCCCATGTTGAAGGGCTTTTGCCATCGATTAGAGCGGCACCTTCTGTTTGTGGGGCTGAAGCAGCGGCGCCCCAAAAGAAATTCTCTGGAAATTTTCTCATTTCTTGAATGCTCCTTTTTTGTGGGCCAGGTACCTTGGGAGGACCTGGCCGACTGTTTTAATCTTTCTTCCAAATTGTACTATGAATCTCAGCAGATGCCAAAGTATTTGTCAGTTTTTTCTCACTTAGTGTTTCGATCAGTGTGGCTCGCTCTGGTGAGTAGCCCTTAATGGCCAGTGTTAATGGATAAGACTGGCTATTGGAGAGGTTGTAGCCACGAACGATAATCTCGCTTTGATGTTCTTTGCGTTTCATGGTTGTTAATAAATAACCGTCTGAGTCAACGCTTAAGAATTGGTTAGTTGTGGCTAATGGGCCAGCGTGAACCGTTGTTTGAGCGCTTGAGACTGGAATTTGGAAATTCTGCGCCCTCTTAAAGGTCTCGTTGTAATTGTTTGGACCATGGAAATCAACGGCAAAGGAGACTTCTTGTTGGCCGAGACACTGTGCTTCTGGTGTTGCGAAGAAGCCCCAGTCACCTAGTTCACCTGTTGCTCGGAAAATCGTTAAAGCAAGAGTGGTGTCTTCTTTGACTAATTCGTATTCGTTAAGGCCGTAATTGGCTACTGTCACACCGCCTTTGTCATCTCTCACATTGACGAAAGAATGTTGGTGTTGGGGGTTCGTTGGGTTTTCCCAAGAACTGCTAACACTGTTTGGCCGTTGAACGACTTCGTAAATACTTTCTGCGTAGTGAACGTCTGTCTCGAGCTTCGTTGGGAAGAGCACACGGAGACGGTGGTTTTTCATTTGATTATTAAAGCGGGTCGTAAATTTAAGTTGAGAACTATTTTGATCCAAACGAATAATCGTCGTTAATTCTAATGGAGCTAGTTCTTTGCTACGACCGGCATTGCGATGCCTAAATTCGGTTACCGAAAGCATCTCTTCGTTTAAGACAGACTCATCGGCACTGACAGGAATCATCAGTGTTTGTGTCAAGGCGATTTCCGCTTGAAGTGGGCTGTTGGTTAACACAGACAGTTCAAATGGGAAATCGTGGGCATAGATCGCAGTGTCGTTTTTAGGTTGCTTAAAGATATACTCATTGGCAATATCGCCGACATTTTCAAAGGTTAAGAAATTGTCATGAGTGATATTTGTTAGTTTATCGGTGATCGTTAAGCGACCATCGGCTTGAATGGTGACTTTCAAGAAGTCGTTTTCCAATGTGCGACCAAGGTCTTTGATTAAACTGGCTGCTGGTCCTTGGCTAGCTTTTTCAACTAGGGCGTAGCCTTTCCATGACATTTCAGCCATCTCGCTCACCATCACGCGGACTTTAATGTAGCGTGCCATAAAGGGAATTCTGAAGCCATCTTTTGGTAAATCATAGCCGAAGCGGACTTCTGAGCTAATGATTTCGGCCTCAACTTCCACACCCTTTTCATCGATGACGACTAATTCAGGGACAGTTTCTGCTTTTAATTGGTAATATTGGGCATTTGGTGCCCCTTCTGAAAATGGCCCTCGCTTCCATTCGATTTCCGTTTCCACCACGTCAGATGTTGCATTACCGCTAGTATTCACCAGCACAAATGGTTTGCTGCCTTCTGGGAAGTGGCTAGTATCAATGGCATTGGTTAAGCTTTCTAAGGCTTCACTTGCCAAGAAACGGCCAACTTCTAAGGATTTAGCAAAACGAGTCATCATTTCTTGATGAACTTCGTCAACGCTACAGCCACAAATGCTATCATGTGGGTGATTTTGCAAAAGTAGTTTCCAAGCATAGCGCAACTCGTCATGAGGGTATTTACCAGTAACTTCGTAAGCCATGGTAGCCAATGGTTCCGTGATGCTTTCTAATTGACGTTGGACTTCGGTATTTTTTTGTTTTAAGTAAATCCGTGATGAAGAGGTGTTAGCCAATGTGTACCAGCCGTCAGTTTCTTGGCTGGTCAATTCGCCTTCGACCGTGCTTAAGGTATCAGGGGCATCCGCCATGACGGCTGTTAAGTACTCATCGAAGCTGCTGTGAACGAATTCGTAATCGGGATAAAGCTCGTTGGCTAATTTAATGGCCGTCGTCACATCTTTTTGTAACGGTTGATGATCACAACCGTTCATCATTAAGAGGTGACCAGTTGAGGCGTAAGCCTCGGCGTCGGCCAGTTTAGTGTCCCAGAAACGAATGGCCGCTTCTTTTTCAGCGGGAATTTCATTGCCGTTACTGTACCAGTTGGCAAAGAGCACGCTGAAAATCTTTGAACCGTCGGGACCTTGCCACCACATTTCGGAAAACTGTGAGGCGTATTTTTCATCGTTAATAACCGCGTTGTTAAAACCAGTTGGCTTAACCCCACGACCGAAAGCAGCGATCTCAATGCCACCTTCTTGCATCATTTGTGGCGCTTGGCCCATATTGCCAAAGGTATCGGGGAAGTAGCCAAGGAGCACTGGATCTCCCCATTTTTTGCTTTCTTCCAAGCCGATCAGCATGTTGCGCGTATTGGATTCAGCGCTAATTAAAAAGTCATCTTGTAAAATATAGAAAGGGCCAATTTTTAATTTACCATCGGCAATGGCTTGTCTAATTTCTCCTTCTTTTTGCGGGCGAACTTCCAAATAATCGTCTAAGGCGATGGTTTGTCCGTCTAAGTGGAAGCTGTGAAAATCAGGATCGGTTTTAAATGTTTCTAGTAAGTCATCCATTAGTGCCACTAAGCGCATATGGTGCTGTTCGTAAGGCATATACCATTCCCGATCCCAATGGCTATGCGAGATGATGTAAACTTTTTTCTTCATGTTAGTCTCCTTAGTAGTAAGGAGCTAGCCTTGTGAAAAGACTAGCTCCTAGTTAATTTATTAATATTAGAAGCTATCTAATTGTCAGTTGACTCTTAGCTTGGGTTATTTTGCCACGCGGATATCGTAGTAGTCCATGACCAATTCACAGAACATCATATTGGCCCAAGAGAACCACTCACGTGTGAATTCATCTGGATTATCGACGTTAACACCTTCGTGCATCAATCCTGTGCCACCAGTTGTGGCGGCTAGCATATCTAAAATCCGTTTTTTCTCTGATTTATCAGAAGTGGTCATGCCTTCAATTGAAACGGCAATGGGCCAGATATAATTCTCAGGTGTATGGGAGCTGCCGATTCCTTTAGCAAATTTCCCTTCGTAATAATAAGGGTTTTCTTTGCTTAACAGGGTTTTTCTGGTGGCTAAGTAAACCGGATCCGTTTCATCACAATAGCCTAAGTAAGGGGCAGCCATTAAGCTAGGAACATTGGAATCGTCTTGAATCGAGTAGTTGCCAAGACCGTCTACTTCATAAGCGAAAATCGTTTCGCCAGCCCCATTGTTGACTTGAGCAAATTCTTTAATGCCAGCGTCAATCTCATGTTTCAATTTACGGGCGCGAGCCACAACCTCAGGCTGAGGCAGGATATCCGTGTAAATTTCTGCTAAGTAATCAAGGACCACAACGGCGAACATGTTAGATGGGACCAAATAGCCATAGATACAACGGTCATCACTTGGACGGAAGCCAGACCAAGTCATCCCTGTTTTAGCCACAGGTGTGCCTTTGCCGCCGTGAGTTAAGGTATCTTCCTCACGCCAAGTGTCACGTTCAAAGTTGTAAGGGGATTGGCTGTGATCTTGTTCGGTTTCCCAAACCGTTAGAATTTTAGTGACGCCGTCTTGGAAGTCTTGGTTAAAGTGAGCTGTGTCACCTGTTGCTTTATAGAGCAAGTAAGCTAGTTGAACAGGGTAGCATAATGAATCGATTTCATATTTACGTTCCCAAATCCAAGGGGTCATCTTTGTGTGATCGTCTTGATGGCCGGCGTTATTGGCCTCTTCATTAAAGGCGTTAGCATAAGGGTCCATATTAATGTAGAAAAATTGACGTTTAACTAACCCAGCAATCATCTCAGCTAAGTCGGCATCCTTTGCCGCAATTGGCAAGTAAGGACGGACCTGAGCGGTAGAATCTCTTAACCACATGGCAGGAATGTCACCTGTAAGTAGGAAGGTCGTGTTGTCTTCCAAACGTTTAACCGTTGTCAAAAGGGTGTTGGCAAAACAGTTAGAGAAAATTTCGCCCCATTTTGGGTTATCTGCTTGGGTTTTCTGTGTCATCTCATCCATAAATTGTTGCACGGATGTTGGTACTTTTTCATAAGCCATTAAAAATAGCCTCCTTTAAATGGTATATCATTTATTTACAATTACGATTATATGGTATATCATTGATTTTGTCTAGTGGAAATATAATAGAAAAGATAGGACAGATTATAGGTTGCTATTTTGACTGTGAAAGCTTTGGCATAAATTTAAAAGTTGCTTAGGCTAAAGGAGAAGAATCTCCTGATTTATCAAGCTTTGATGGCCTGTCAGAGATTAGTGTGGTAAAATATAAATCAGAGAAATGAGGAGACGTTCGTGAAGAAGCAACCATTGTACCAAGTGATTTTAAATGATATAAAAAATGATATATTGACTGGTAAATTTAAACCAGATGAACAGATTCCTACCGAATTAGAATTAGCAGAACGCTATCAAGTGAGCCGGATTACCTCAAAGCGAGCTTTAGCGGAGTTGGAGAATCAGGGGTTTATTTATCGCTTACGAGGGAAGGGCAGTTTTGTTAAGGAAGCGGTGGCCCGCAAAGTATCAGGGAATAAAACTGATATTTTGTTTGTGATGCCTTTTCCTAAAGATATCGGGTTTGGCAATTACACTCAAGGAATCTTTCAAGCCATTGAGGGTACCTCTTATCGTTTAGTGGTTCAATCTCATGAAAGTTTAAATCAAGACAATTTAACGGACATCATTCAACATTACGCTGGCATTATTTTTTATCCGATTAATCGAGGGGGAGATTTGGAAATGTTGTACAGCTTGTATCTTCATCAAATGCCAACGGTTATTTTGGATAAGGTTTACGAGGGGATTGAGTTTACGACCATTGTCTCTGATAACCAACAAGGCGGTTTTGAGGCCACAAGCTTTTTATTAAAGACAGGCCTTGAGAAAGTTGCTTTTGTCAGCAGTCAGCCGATCATGGAGATCTCCACCGTTCGTGAGCGTTACTTAGGGTATTTAAAAGCCCTTCATCTTAAAAAAAATATGAGCAAAACCTTGTATGAAGATTCTGGTCATGACACGATGGCTAGTTTTGTTGATGAGGTCCTTGATCGGGCACTCAGTGAAGGCATCCAAGGAATCGTGGCGGAAAATGACTTGGTGGCGATCGCCTTGATCAACCAGCTTAAACAGCGGGGGATTGCGATTCCTGAGAAGTTATCAATTGTCGGCTTTGACAATATTCAGGCAAGCGAGCTTTTAGAGCCGAAACTAACGACGGTCAGTCAAAATTTTACTGAAATGGGCTTATTGGCTTGTCAAAAACTAATCGAGCAGATTGAAAGTCCCCTGCCAAAGTGTGAGACAATTGTGGTTGAAGTCGATTTTATCGAGCGGGAGACGACGAAAAAAATTAGAAAGTGAGTGAGTCTCAATGAAACAATTGTCGGTCTTGATTAAGCCAGCTTCCTCTCTCTGTAATTTACGCTGCCAGTATTGTTTTTACGCCAATATTAGTGATTTGCGAGACGTTCGTTCTTTTGGTCGCATGACATCTGCGGTAATGGAAAAGATGATTGATCAAATTTTTTTAGATCTTGAAGATGGCGATCAACTATCCGTTGCGTTTCAAGGGGGAGAACCTACCTTGGCTGGTTTGGCTTATTTTCAAGCATTTGTTGCACATGTCAAGCAACAGTCTAAAAATGTCACCGTCAGGTATGCGATTCAAACCAATGGGACGTTAATCAATGAAGCTTGGTGTCAGTTTTTGGCGGAAGAAAAATTTCTTGTGGGACTGTCGCTTGACGGGGGTGCTAAATTCCACAATGACTATCGGGTCAATCCTAAAGGTCAAGGAACCTTTGGGGATGTGATGAGGACCAAGACATTATTTGACCGCTTTGAAATTGACTATAACGTGTTATGTGTGTTAACGAATCAAAATGCGCGACATCCTAAGCAATTATTTAATTTTATCATCAGCCACCAAATTGACTATATGCAGTTTATCCCGTGTTTAGACGATTTAGATGTGGAAAAGCCTTCGATTTACGCTTTAACACCTGAACGTTTTGCAAGTTTTTATAAGCAATTATTTTTTCTATGGGAACAAGAATATCGCCAAGGAAATTACTACAGCATTAATCTGTTTGATAATATTGCCAATTTATTGGGGCATGGTCAAGTTAATGCCTGTGGTTTAGTTGGACAATGTGCGATCCAGTATGTGATCGAAGGCGATGGCAGTGTATATCCCTGTGATTTTTATGCCCTAGATGATCTTTGTTTAGGAAACATTACTGAAAGTACCTTAAGGGAGTTATTCTCGGCAAAAGTGGTCCAAAGGTTTTTGCGCACCCCACGTGACATGAGTGGGTTATGCGAGACTTGCCCTTATGCCAAGCTTTGTGGCGGTGGCTGTAAACGGATGGCGCAGACTATTTATAAAAATAGCGAAGGGACTTATTGCGGGTATCAGGATCTTTTGAACACGGTTGCAGAGCCTTTGTTTCAGATTAGCCGCAACTAAATGAGTGACGAGATAATTTCCATTAAATAATCAAAGAAACTATCTGTCTGATGATGTGTATAGTCGGCTTCTTTTGGTGGTCTGCCGGTCTGTTTTACAGGAGCGGTGAGCCCTTTTTGTCACAATTGACCGGATTGTCTAAAAAAACTCCAGTATTTACTGGAGTTTTAAGGGAGATCGATTAAGTTTAACCGGTATTTCAATAATAAAATGCGTGTGACGCTGGCATTAATTTTTTCTAGCGCGATGTTGTTATCTTTAACGGCCTTGATAACAGCGGGGATTTGGGTTTGATAGCTAGAGCTTAAGATTAAGTCGGCACTGCTGTTAATAGCTGAAACAGCCGCTTCTTCTTGTGTTGTAAATTCTTTTAAGCCTGCCATATCGAAATCATCGGTCATTATCACACCATTAAAATCCAGATCCTCCCGCAAGTAGTCGTAAACCTTACTTGAGATGGAGGCTGGTTTTTTGTCGTCTAAGGCTTCAACAATATTGTGAGTGATTAAAACCGAGTCAGCGCCAGCTTCAATTCCGGCGATAAAGGGGGGCAAGGCTTCCTTTTTTAAGGTTTCTAGTGAGCGTTTATCGCGGACAATTTCTAAATGGGAATCCTGGTTATCGCCGTACCCAGGAAAGTGTTTCAGGGTGCTGCCGATGTTTAGCTTCTTCATCTCAGTGACAGCTGTTTCGATAAAAGCGGCGGTTTCTGTCACATTTTTTCCAAGTGTTCGCTGGTAAATGAAGGAATCTGGCTTGGTTGAGACGTCAGCGACTGGCGCGAGACTCATGGAAATACCTAAATCATGTAAGATCGTTGACTGATAGGTCAGTTCCTTTTTGATTTCCGCCAGTCCACCTTTTTGATAACTTTTTTGAGGGGAGGCAAAAGGGGTTTTGAGAAAGCCTTTCTCATAGCTGAGCCGCGAGACCAATCCGCCTTCTTCATCTGAGGCGATGATCAGTGGCAGTTTAGCTGTCTGTTGAAAGCCAACGATTTTCTGCTTAAGTGAGGCTTGGCTCTCGCCAGCGATATCTCGACTGAAGAGTAAGTACCCCCCTAAATGGTAGTCTTTTAGGTCTGCCAATTGGTTGGTTTCCGGAACTCGGGCTAAAAAGAGTTGACCAACTTTTTCTGCCAGAGTCATATCAGCTGCTTGTTTTGCAAAGGCTTTTTCAGGGCTGATCTCCAAGTCGATATTGACGGTGGGCTTTTTAAAGAGCGCGTCAGCGATTTGTTTTTGAGAACGACCTAGTTGTTTGGTCGGTAGGGAAGTTGAATTAATTGTTTGCTGAAAAAAAATAGCAAAGGCAATTATGCCAATGGTCAGGATTGTCAGCGTTGTTTGTTTCTTCATTACGTTAGTATCTCCTTAATATAAAACCATAAAAAGCAAGTGCCAGTTGTTCAAACGCTATGGCTCGATCTTTTCTAGAATTGATTACGCCCTATACTAGCATAGATCGAAGCCAGAGAACAATAGAATTGGTTGGGATCGGGAAAATTTAAGAGATTTTAAAGGTTATGACGTACGTCAAGGTAAATTTGCTAAATTATCAAATGGTATATCATATGTTTACAAAAACGCGATAATGGTATATCATATTATTGAGATCAATTATTTGAAAAGGAGCGATATGATGTTAACTGAAAAAGAGTTATTAGCAATTGATACGCGGCAAGGCACCAATAACCAACATTCCTATTCGAATGGCAATTGTTTACCATACACAGCAGTGCCCTTTGGCATGAATCACTTCGTCGTTCAAACGACAGATCAAAAGGGCAGTTGGTACTTTAATCCTCACGATCGAGTTTTTCAAGGATTTCGTTTGACTCATCAACCAAGTCCTTGGATGGGGGATTTTTCTAGTTTGTTGATGACACCGATTGCCGGTACGGTAAACAATTTGGAGCTATTTACGCTTCAAAGTAGTTATCGACCAGAAGAGGCCTGTTACGCGCCTCATTATCTCAAATTAAAGCAAGAACGTTATCAAATTACTTCGGAATTGGTTCCAACAACCTATGGGGCAATGGTTAAAAGTCACTACGCTTATGGTGAAAATGCTGGATTTGTTTTAACCAGTCAAGGGCCGTACAACCTAACCATTGATCAAGAAAACAACCGTGTGTCAGGATTTATTATTAATTATTCCGATGTTGAGGATCCCGAGTTTAAAATGTACATTGATTTTTCTTTTAATCATCAGATTGATTTGGCGGCAAGTGGCATTGATACGGAAAAATTGGTTGCTGGCACTCAAATGACAGGTGAAAACTTGCGTTTAGTGCTTCGATTTAATCAGTGTGAGCTGCTTGAAACAAGGTTGGCTACTAGTTTTATTTCACTGAAACAAGCGCAGTTGAACCGACTGGCAATTGCTCAGAGCTCATTTAGCCAACTGAAAAAGCAAGGAGCAGATATTTGGTTAGATTATCTTAATCGAATTGAAGTCGAAGATGACAATCAGGAGGCTATTAAGACCTTCTACGGCTCGCTTTATCGGACGTGTCTGTTTCCTCAAAAATTTTATGAAACAGATGAAATGGGGCAGGATTACCATTATGACACGTTGAGCCGCAAGGTGAAGCCGGGCAAATTGTATACAAATAATGGCTTTTGGGATACGTATAAAACGGTCTATCCGTTGTATTCGTTAATTGCAGCAGATGACTACCAAGACATGCTGGAAGGCTTTTTAAATTCTTATCGCAATGGGGGGTATTTGCCAAAGTGGCTGTCACCTGATGAACGTGGTTTAATGCCCGGTACATTAATCGATGCTGTTATTGCAGATGCGGCAGTTAAAGGCATTGGTAAAGAGTTGATGCCAGAATTATTGGAAGCCATGATTAAGGCGGCTACCGTTCAAAGTGACAATGGTCATTATGGACGCCGAGGGACTAATCAATACAATGAAATCGGTTATGTCTCCTCAGAGTATGGTGAAAGTGTCAATCACACACAAGATTATGCGTATTCTGACTTTTGTATTGCTCAAGTTGCCACGACAGAAGGTCAAGCTGACTTAGCCAAGGATTACTTTGAGCGCTCTCATAATTATCGGCATATTTTTGACCCTTCAGTCGGCTTTATGCGAGCCAAAGATTCAGCAGGCAAGTTCGTAGAGGAGTTCCACCCTTTTAATTGGGGCAGGGATTACACTGAAGGATCTGCTTGGCAAAATAGCTTTGCTACTTATCACGATTTGGCCGATTTGATTGAACTCCACGGAGGACAAGAGGCGTTTTTTGAAAAACTCATTGAATTATGTAATACCTATCCAGAGTTTAAAGATTTGGGTTATGGTTTTGAAATTCATGAGATGAGCGAAATGGCGGCAGTTAATTTTGGCCAAGTGGCAATGTCTAATCAGCCAAGTTTCCATCTGCCTTATTTATTTAATTACGTCAATCAGCCTTTATACACCCAGTTATTGCTTAAGAACATTAAGGATAATCTCTTTAATCCAGGATGGGATGGCTATCCAGGTGATGAAGACAATGGCAGTATGGCGGCCTGGTATGTCTTTTCTAGTTTAGGGTTTTATCCAGTATGTCCAGGGGCAGGCGAGTATACAATTGGTCTGCCAAGTTTCCAACGAGTGACCCTTCATTTAAGTAATGGCAAAGAGCTGGAAATAGTTGCGGAAAATAAGAAGCCAACCCATCATTTTGTTAGCCAAGTAAGGCAGGGAGAAGCGGTGGTAAACCCGCTGGCGATTTCTCATAAATCTTTGATGAGTGGCGAACCCTTGCATTTTGATATGAGCTTGGTACCTCCACGCCCTCAAGCAGAGGTTGTTTTACCTTATTCGTTAAGTTAATATGGAACTCACTTTAACTGACAGTTAAGGTGAGTTTATTTTGATATAGCAGAATGGCCTTAACGATGTTAACCTATCCTAGCAAAGAAGGATCATAGTGACATTGATTGTCTAAGAAAAAGCCAATCACTAGGTTGGGGTATGCTATACTTGTTGATATAAACAAAAGATAGTTTTGGGAAGATGGTTGATTAATATGGTGAGTGTGGAGGGATATCAGTGGAGATTAAAGCAGAGTTAGGGAAAAAAATCAGAGGTCTCAGGCAGCAAAAAGAGCTAACAAGAGAAGCGTTTTGTGATGATGAAGTCTTTTTAACGGTTCGTCAGTTGGCGCGAATTGAGGCTGGCCAATCATTGCCTACATTACCAAAATTGACTTATATTTCACAAAAACTTTCCGTGCCGATCCATCAGTTAATTGATGAGAAATACGTGGAGTTACCGAAGAAATACTTGGAGTTGAAATATAGTATTTGCAAAATCCCGACTTACGATGAAGCCGAGCAGATAAAGCGAAAAGAAAGGTCCTTTGATGAAATATATGAAGTGTACTATCCTAACTTACCTGAAGAAGAACAGCTGGCGATCGATGTTTTACAGACCTCTTTAGACGTTCATATGAGTCAAAATATTACCTTTGGCCAAGGGATAATTGATGATTATCTATTGCAAATTAAACTCAAAGAGGAGTACTCGATAAATGATTTATTGATCATAGAACTGTATTTTGGTTGTATCTATTACCAAGGCTATGAAAAAGAAATTTTTAATAAGATTCTTTATCGCGTAATAGAACAGGCTAACTTCATCATAGACACTGATTTATTTTACATCAGAAAAGTATTATTTGCAGCGGCGAGTATCACGTTAGTACAGAATGAGTATCATGAGTTAAAGAAAGTCATTCAAGTGTTAAAATTAATAATGAAACATACACAAGATTTTCAGCAAAAACCAATTTTAAGTATGATAGAAGGAAAATATTATTTATTTGCAGAAAATAATAGCGAGTTAGCCAAAGAAAAGTATGATGATGCCTTGGTATGTGCAGGCATATTTGAGAATGACTTACTGGTTCGAAGAATTGAAGCTGAATGGCAGAGTGACTATCAGCAGTTTAGAGCAGAATAGGTGTGTGACCAATAAGCTAGTCCACCATTAGGAAACTAATGATGGGCTAGCTTATTTTGTAGACCCATTGAATGCTGACTTTTTTAGGAGATGACATGAATGTCATGTTGAAAAAATGAAAAGTTTTCTATACTAATAGACATGAAGCACTTAGAACAAAGAACAAAGGAGGTCAATAGGGTGATGAACATCCGGACGTAAGAATAGTCTGAAAAAATAATGATTAACAGGTTAGTGAAGGCACGTGCTGTGGAAAGTTAAAAATAGAAAAGAGATCAACTATGACACAAGTAGAGTATTTTTTTAAACAGATTCAAATCGAAAAAAAAGTTTTGATCATCGATAATAAAACGAATCAAGAAAAACTATTTCAAGTAATAATCAATCGTCAATTAGTTAAAATTGTTTTTCTCAAGCCACATGAAACCAAAGAAATTGATGTTAAGGATGAAGTAATCTCAATGATTGACGTTGTGGAAATTAACTAACTGATAACACGAAAGGGATGTAGCAAATGGAAAACCAACTAAAGGCAGTTTCCTTATTAAGAACAACTAAACTAATCAAGGCGTATCAAGAATACCGAGCCGTTGATGAGGTGTCAATGACGATTAACCAAGGGGATATCTATGGGTTTATTGGCAAAAATGGCGCTGGTAAAACCACCTTCATTCGAATGTTAACGAATTTAATTGAGAAAAGTTCAGGTAGTATCGAATTTTTTAGCGGTAAGGAGAATATTAAAATTGGGGCTGTCATAGAGTCGCCAGCCTGTTATCCTTATTTATCGGCTCAAGCTAATTTAGCCTATTATGCGATACAAGTTGATTTGCCTGATAAGCAGGAAAGAATCAAAGAAGTCCTTGAATTTATTGGCTTAGGAGATGTTGGAGAGAAAATGTTTAAAGATTTTTCTCTTGGGATGAAACAGCGGCTTGGTATTGGGTTAGCGATCTTAAATAAGCCGAATTTACTTATTCTTGATGAACCAACCAATGGTTTAGATCCACAAGGGATTGTTGAGATTAGAGAAATTATCAAAAAATTAAATCAGCAGTATCAGACGACGATCCTAGTATCGAGTCATATTTTATCAGAGTTATCGATGATTGCAACTCGTTATGGCATTATTCACCAAGGAAAATTAGTCAAGGAAGTCACCACTCAAGAGCTTGAACATGAATGCGAAAAACCAATTTTGTTATCGAGTGTTGATGATCAGAATTGTCAGACTATTTTGAAAAAAGAAGGGTATATCGTCGATGTGGCAGCTAACGGCCTGATTATTAATGCGGAAAAATCGAAAATGCCCGATATATCTCGTTTGTTGTTTCGTCACCAGTTAAATCTGACTTATTTTTCATATAAAGAAGAAAGTCTAGAAGAGTATTATTTGAAAGTAACGAGGTAAAGGAGAATGGTTATGTTAAATATTTTAAAATCTGATATTTATAGAATTGTCAAAGGTAACCTATGTTTTTATGCTATAGCAGGGTTAAGCTTATTCGGTCTATTTTTTGGAATCGTTCGTGAGGATACACCTAGTTTAGAAGCCATCAAAGACGGCTTATCTAATGCTTCGATATTTGTTTCAATTTTTATGATTAATATTTTTATGGTTGTTTGGGGCCATGAGTTTACTCATCGAGTGGTCAATAATTCCTTGATTTTTGGCATTCAGAGACGGACTTATTTTTATAGTAAAGTGTTGCTTACCTTTGGCATGACATTGCTCTTTTTAGCAGTTTACACATCCGCCTTAGGAATCACAGTCTGGCTAACAGCTGGAGGCTTTTCTTTACTTGAGATGTTTAAGATGTTATTGCTTCAATTGCCGTTGTACTTCGCAGTTAGCTTAATAGGAGTGTTGTTATTCAATGTAATTAAATCAGGAAATGTTGCCACCTCGATCTTTGTGACGTTGATCTTAGTAGGTGAGGGCTTAGCCTCAAGTGTTATTTCCACTTATTTTTCGGCTGCGGAAGTCTTATTGGATACCTTACTATTTACTAATATTCGGCTATTGACAGATTATCTGAAGCTTTCAGGTCAAACCGTTGGGCTTATTTTTAGCAGTGCAGTGGTTTATGGCCTGATCTGTTATATGTGTAGTTATCAGGTCTTTAAAGCAAGAGAATTTAAATAATAAAGAGCAAAGGAAGAAACTATAGTGAAAAAGAAAGTAATGATCTTAACATTGACGGTAGTGGCTTTATTTTTAGTCGGTTATACAACGTTGGGTTCGGCTAAAACAACGAATGAGGTCGCAAAGGAATGGGATTTATCCGCAGATACGATTGATTCCCTGTCTTTATTAGGGGCAGAACAAGATGTTAAGATGACTATTATTAAGACTGATCAAGATAAAACAGTTGTGAAGTTAGTCGGCAAAGTGTCTAGTAAAACCGAAAAAGAACTTGAGCAGGCAAAAGTAGCACTAGGAAGTTTGGAAATAGTTTTGTCAGATCCATCTGATTTCAAATTAATGCCTAACAATGATGGAAAAAGCGAGCTGGAAATGCAAGTCTTTTTAGGAAAAGAGGTAAGTCTTAAGAAGGTTAAAATTGAGTCAGTTGTTGGCAATATCACAGTCACGATTCCTCAAGATTTTCAAGGAGATTATGTGACGGTGGCTAAAAATGGTGGAGAAGTCCTAGAAGTTCCTGAGACAAGTAACGAACAAACGAAAGTTTTAGAAGTGAGTACGATTGGAGATATTCGCATCAAAAAGTAGGCCGAGTTGTTGATGTCAGTAAGTTACAGGCAACATTAGAGCGTGCGCTGGCGTCGTTAAATAGTCCATAAGTAAGCTGACGATAGAATTCCACTGAGTGGTCCTTTGGGCTTTAAATGATTCTGGAGAATATCTATAATTTTTAACATAAATCACTATAATTTGTTTCTTCTAGTTACAGACAATTATAGTAAAATAGAGACAGTCAAAGTTATCGTTGTTTATTTTAAGGAGGGTCAATGTGGAAACATTATTGTCAAAGTTAGCTCATTATCAAGAAGTTTATACTAAAGGGGCCTATCAGTTTATCGAAAAGCCAAGACTTAAAGTGAAGTTTTACGGAAAGTTTTTCCGATTTGAAACCCATCAAGATGTGATTCCGCAAGAGCAATTTCCCGATATTGACTGGGTAAGCAGTGATGATGAAGCTCAAGCGGATCTTCATTTTTATCATGAGTTTGATCGCCGAATGACATTAGATGGTTTTTCTTTGGAGGTAAGTGAGCCTGGGAAAGTGGTTGTGACGACTAAAAATTTGCGAGGGTTTAGGTATGCCTTAGAGGCGTTTCATATGCTTTTAGAATTTGGGGAAGAAGGAGTGGCCTATCCTTTAGTTAAAATTAAACATGAAGTTTCTTTTCAAATGCGAGGTGTGATCGAAGGTTTTTATGGTGTTCCTTGGCAACACAGTGATCGTCTTGATCTATTGCATTTTCTGGGGAAAGAGCGGCTGAATACGTATATGTATGCGCCAAAAGATGATCAATATCAGCGGAAATTATGGCGAGAGCTGTATTCTGACGTAGCACTTGCCAGATTTTCTGAGTTGCTTGCGGTCGCTGAGGCAGAACACATTGATTTTTATTATATGATTAGCCCAGGAAATGATATTGATTACACATTAGCATCCGAAGTGGCAGTCTTAACGACAAAGCTGCAGCAGTTAATCGACATTGGCGTTCGACATTTCGGTTTATTGTTGGATGATATTGACTATATTCTTAAGGGTAATGCTAAACGGAAGTTTTCTTCTTCAGCAAGCGCCCATGCCTTTTTGATTTCAACCGTCGATGCCTTTTTAGGCACACAATTAGCCGATTATCGTTTAGTGGCTTGTCCAACAGAATACGATAATCACCATGACTCCCTTTATTTAGAAATATTGAACCGTGAATTGCCAAAGGACATCCCGTTATTTTGGACGGGCCCTGCTACCTTGGCCACTGAAATTAGTACAGCGGCGATTGAAACGATGGCAAACATCTATGAGCGACCGTTGGTTATTTGGGATAATGTGCCAGTTAATGATTACCAAAAGGATTATGAGTTGCTTTTTCTTAGTCCCTACGAAAATCGTTCTCCAAAATTAGCTAATGATGAGTATCAAGTGGTGGGGATTGTTTCTAATCCAATGGCTCAGTGGGAGCTTTCAAAATTAACTGTCCATAATATGAGTCAGTATTTATGGAATAGTCCCAAATTTGAAGTGGTCAGTGCTTGGGACAAGACGTTGCTTGAATATGCCGGTAGTGAGTATTATGAGGCTTTAAAGTGTTTCGCTAAATTTAATCCGAATAAATACACCAGAGAACAGTACAGCCATGAGCAATTACTAAAAATTAGGCAAAAAGATCAGGACTATATTTCTGATGAATTGGCTAAATTACATTTTGCTGGGAAAGTGTTAGCAAAACTACCAAATGAGGCCTTTCAAGCGAACTGTGGTCCGTGGCTAAAACGAATTGAAATGGATGTTGCTTATTGGCAAGTAGTGTTGGCAGGAAATAATACTGAGCTGAAAAGGAAAGCGAAAGAGTTGGCCGACTATCCTCATCGCTTAGGAACAGATCTGGTTCAAAAGTACGTGGAGTATTGGCAGCTATTGGCAGAATGATGAACTAAGCTAGACAGCGATTAGAATAGAGAACCCGTTTTATCCTTTCCTATATAGCAAAAAAGAGCAGCGTGATATCTGCTCTTTTTTGCTATTACTGAAGATCACATGATGGATGAGTTTGGGAGAAAAAAGGATTAGGATGTGTAGAAAACTTGATATGACGCTTATTAGAAGTGATTACCTATAATCTGTAGATAAAATTCAATGGTTTATTTCTTATTTTTATAGCGCTTTATTCGTATACTGAGTATGTGAAATTGATTCATTGAGTTTGGTTTAGGAGTAAACGTTTAGCGAGTTTGGTCGAAAGAAGGGCTCCTATCGCAGTCCTTTAGCTTTTTAATCTTCACTGGGTTTAATGTTAAGTTTAGACAGTGACGTTTTAGAACTAAAGGTGAACAAGTGAAGGTTGAACCAATAGGTAAGAGGAGGAATTATATGAAGAAGTTAAAGAAAGCGATGAAGCATAAAGCCCTGTTATTAATGGCTTTGCCAGGGACAATCTGGTTGATTGTTTTTTTCTACATTCCAGTCCTAGGAAATGTAGTGGCTTTCAAAAATTTTAAAATTTCTGAAGGAGGCTTTATTAAAAGTTTAATCGACAGTCCTTGGGTTGGGTTTAAGAACTTTGAGTTCTTATTTAAATCTTCTAATGCTTATATTATCACGCGTAACACCGTGCTTTATAATGTGACATTTATCGTCTTAAATCTGATTGTGGCAGTGATATTTGCGGTTATTTTAAGTCAGCTGCGCTCGAAAAGGTCGATTAAAGTGATTCAAACATCGATGTTGTTACCCTATTTCTTGTCGTGGGTTATCATCAATTTCTTTGTTAATTCATTTTTGAATCCGGAAAAAGGCTTGTTTAATGCCATAATTACGGGAAATGGTGGCGAAGCGATTAGTTGGTATAATGAACCGAAATATTGGCCTTTCATCATCATCTTTATGGGTGTTTGGAAGGGGATTGGCTATAACAGTATCATTTACTTTGCTTCCATTATGGGAATTGACCCAACTTATTATGAGGCGGCAGAAGTTGATGGTGCTAGCAAGTGGCAACAAATTATTCATGTGACAATTCCTCAATTGATTCCCTTGATGACTGTGCTAACAATCTTAGCTGTCGGCAATATTTTTAGAGCAGATTTTGGTCTCTTTTATCAATTGCCTCGTGAATCAGGTGCCTTGTTCGATGTAACCAATGTTTTGGATACTTATATTTTTAGGGGCTTGATGAAGAGTGGGGATATTGGCATGGCTTCAGCGGCCGGCCTATATCAATCGGTAGTCGGGTGTATTTTAGTCGTTGTGACGAATCTAATTGCTAGAAAATACGATGAAAACTCAGCGTTATTCTAAGAGGGGAGACGAACATGAAAAAGAAAAAACAAATTGACTCTGTTAACATCAAAGGGTTTAGTAAGCCAGTGAACATCTTGTTTACGGCGTTAATGGCAATTGTGGCAATTGGATGTGTCTTTCCTTTTCTCTTTGTTATTATCATCTCTTTTACGAGTGAGCAGTCGATTGTCCAAAATGGCTATCAGCTAATACCTTCTGGTTGGAGCTTAGATGGCTATCGCTACTTGTTTGAAATGAAGGAGCAGATTTTACAAGCGCTATTTATCACGGTCTTTGTCACGGTGTTTGGTACCATTGTGAATGTCATCTTTACGTCAACTTATGCGTATGCAATCTCCAGACAGAATTTTCCCTACCGCCGCTTTTTCACCATGTTGGCCTTAGCGTCCATGTTGTTTAGCGCTGGGATGGTTCCAAACTATATTGTGATGACGAATTTGCTGGGATTAAAGGACACGATTTGGGCGTTGATTTTGCCAATGGCCTTGTCGCCTTTTAATATCATTGTCATGCGAACCTTTTATCGACGTTCTGTTCCAGATGCGATTATCGAGGCTGCTCGAATCGATGGGGCAGGTGAGTTAAGAACTTTCTTGCAAATCGTATTACCACTCTCTGTTCCAGGGATTGCTACAATTAGTTTATTTGCAGCCTTGGCTTATTGGAATGATTGGTTTAACGCCTTACTTTATATTCAAAGTGATAATTTAGTTCCCTTGCAATACTTGTTAATGAAGATCCAAGCTAATATTGATTTTATGATGCAAAATACGGCATTAGGTGCTCAAGTAACAGGTGGTATTGGGATTCCGAAAGAAGCGACACGGATGGCCATGGTAGTTATTTCCACATTACCAATTGCGGCTACTTATCCATTTTTCCAAAAGTACTTTGTTGGTGGCTTAACGATCGGCGGAGTCAAAGAATAGGTTATCTGACGACCAGTGTGATAGGAGCGTTTAGCTTCCTATCATGCTCTAGTCTGGTATAATAAAAATCTGAATTAGAAAATCGGAGGGAATGAACGTGAAAAAAACGTTTAAAAAGTTGGTGTTAGCGAGCATGAGTTTGGCTTTAGTTGGTACTTTAGCGGCTTGTGGCGGACTGACCGGGGATAAGCAAAAATCAAAAAAAAGCGACAAAGCGAGTGGTGACACGACGACGTTAACGATGTACCGTGTCGGAGAAAAACCTAAGAATTATGATGAATTGATGGAAGTTGTTAATAAACGCATGAAGGATGAAATTGGTGCTGAGTTAAACATTCAATATATTGGCTGGGGTGATTACCAAAACAAAATGTCGGTGATTACGTCTTCTGGTGAAGATTATGACATCGCTTTCGCTGATAGTTACGTCAGTACGGCGCAAAAGGGTGCTTATAAAGATTTAACGGAACTTGCACCTAAATATGCGAAAGAAACCTATGATAATTTGAACCCAACCTACATTGAAGGGAATAAAGTTGACGGTAAATTATACGCAATTCCGGTTAATGCTAATGTGTTTGCCCAACGAGTGATGACCTTTGATAAAGAATTAGTTGATAAATATGACTTGGATATTTCCAAAGTTAAAACGATTGCTGATTTAGAACCATTATTAAAAGTAATCAAGGAAAATGAGCCGAATGTTTCACCTTTCCCAGCTGGTAAAGATATTCGCATGGGAAATTTTGATTATGTCTACGATGTCAATGTGCCGTTAGGCATTGATCTGGAAGGGGATAAGACTAAAATCATTAACCCTTATGCAGATTCGCCGAGGATGAAACGTGATTTGGCAGATATGCATACATTGTTTGCTAAAAAGTATATCCCACAAGATGCTGCAACCAGTGACGAACTTTATCGTTTAGATGACAAAACATGGTTTGTCCGCGTTGAAACACAAGGACCTTACGATTATGGCGATACGATCTTAACACGAGCCGCTGGTCGCGAATTGGTTTCAGTGCCATTGACAACGCCATTGAAGGACAATGGTCAAATGTTTGTTGCTAACTGGGTGATTTCTAATACTTCTAAAAATGCTGAAAAAGCGTTAGAAGCGATTAATTTGATTAATACGGATCAGGATCTATTGGCTACAATGGTCTTTGGTAAAGAAGGCGAAGGCTGGGAAAAAGTAGGCGATGACCACATGAAGACCTTGCCTGGCTATGATGCAAGTAATAAAGTTATCGGTGGTGCTTGGATGACAGGCGATAACAACAAGATTTTCCTTGATGAAAAGATTACTGATGAGATGGTAGCCGAGCGTGATGAAAAAATTGAAGCGGCTGAACAGTCACCATTACTTGGTTTTAATTTTAACGCAGAAAATGTTAAAACGGAAATCACTAACTTGTCAAACGTAACGGGTCAATACAAAGCTGGCCTAAGTACTGGTACCCTCGATCCAGATAAAGCAATTCCAGAATTTAATGCAAAACTTGAAGAAGCAGGTTTGAAAAAAGTTCAAGAAGAAATGCAAAAACAATTCGATGAGTTTATGAAAGATAAATAATTAGGTCGAATGTGGGCAGAGGCGAATTTCTTTATGAGATTTGCCTTTGTTCTATTCATATTTTTCTGAAATTAATCATGAAAAATGTTATCATACTAAGGGAAAGCAGAGGTGAAATCCTTGATAGAAAGCGGGATTACAGAAGGGATAAACAAATTCTTTTTTATCTTAAAATTAAGTGTTTATTTTTGGGGGATGAGTTTAGTTGGTGTCGTATTTTTAGGTGTTGGCCCAGCTTTTTTAGCGATTATGTCCATCTATCAAGAATTTGGTTGGGACTATAAAGAGATTACTTGGCAAAGGTTATGGCGCCGTTTTAAGGATAATTTTGTATTGGGTAATAAACTGCTGTACACCTATGGAGGGGTTAGCTTATTTCTTTTCTTAAGTCTCTATACGTCAAGCCAATTGACTGGGATGATTTTTTTGATGATTGATTTTATGTTAGTCGCATTACTACTGATGGTACTAGTAGGGGCATTTTTTGCCTTTGCGCTGGTGTCCGTTTACGATATTTCGTTTCAAAATCTGTTGAAGCTATCGTTTATTTTGGTTTTTAAAGAGCTAAAGGCCACATTTTCAATTATTGTGTTTATGGTGTTGCTTATCGTGGTTGGTTATAAAGCGCCTGCCTTACTTTTTTTCGCAGGAATAGGAATAGTGGCTTTCTTTTTAAGTCGTTTAGGGAAAAAATTGGATGAAGGCTTAGTATTTGAGTAGTCTGTAAGCTTTACTGGGGAGTTAGTTATGAAAATAAAAGGAAATTTGATGTACCGTTTACTAAAAATATACTCGATGACCTTGTTGATTATCATCACTATTTTTGCTGTTGGCGTAAGTTGGATTAATAATCGAGAAAGTTCTAAACGGGCGGAACGTTTGGCTCAGAACTCTTTGCTCAGAGTATCAACTTTTGTGGAAGAAAATCAGCAAAAGGCCGTTGAATTGGCGGGAAATATTAGCAACAGTGAGATAGAGTACCAAGGGTTAACGCGTTACTTTGCCATGACAGATGCGGAGTATTTGGACTATACCTTGAACCATAACTATGCTAAAAGCAATTTTACCCATGTTATTCAACAGTTATACCCGACAAATGATGAGATTATTTCTGTTTCTGTGGATTTACTTAGTAATAAAGAACGTTATTTGTCAGATGTTGACAGTCGATATGGGCGTAAAGTAGAACAGTTACCACCAAACGAAGAGATCATGTTTAATGCGCCTTTAAAAGATGTTTGGGCTAAACTAATTGGCAACGTCTATATGACGGTCAATAAGGAACCTTTGACGGAGATGTTAAAGCAGTTGTCAGCGGAATATACCGCCGATGTTTTTTTGATATCGGAACGAAATCAGTTGGTTTACACGAATTCAAAAAATAAAACACTAGTCAGTGAGTTGGAAGAGAAACTTGAAAAAGGCTCAGAGATTGATACCAGCCAATATGAAGGGGAGAACATTGTAGCAGAAACCCAAGTCACTGTCCAAAAATATCACATATTGTCCTTGGTTAATAAAGAACAAGTCAACCAAAGCTCGCGCTTATTTATGTTTTGGATGCTCTTTTTTAGTCTGATGATTGATGGGGTTTTGTTGCTGTTGCTTTATCGGTTATTTAATGGCTACGTCTTTCAGATTGGTGATATATTGGTGACGATCAAACAAGTCTCATCTGGCAATCGTGCCACGAGAATTCCGATTGAGAACAAAAAGGCCGAATTAAAAGATATTTCCCTTGGCATCAATGAAATGTTAGAGAGTCTGGATAATTTTATCAGGGAAAATTATGAGTTAGAGCTACGTCAAAAAGATGCTGATTTCCGAGCACTACAAGCTCAGATCAATCCTCATTTTATGTACAACACTTTAGAATATATTCGGATGTATGCCTTAAGTGAAGGGATGGAGGAGTTATCAGAAGTGGTCTTTTCTTTCGCGTCTATTTTAAGGAATAATATTTCGCAGAAAAAGATGATCACACTTGAAAATGAACTTAAATTTGTCGAGCAGTATGTTTATCTGTATCAGATGCGTTACCCAAAAAGTATTGCGTATTCCTTTAAAATCGATCAGAGCTTAACGGGCTTTGAAATTCCCAAATTTTGTTTACAGCCTCTTGTGGAAAATTATTTTGCCCACGGCATCGATTACACACGATTGGATAATGTCATCAGCGTATATGCCCGTGAAATTGAGACGGGGATTGAAATTGAAATTCGTGATAATGGTCGGGGGATGGATTCGCAGACCTTACAAAAAATTAATGATTATTTGGTTGACCACCAACCTTATGAAAGTCAGTCGATTGGGATTCAAAATGTCAACGAACGCTTAAAAATTATTTTTGGTGAGGACTACTCGATGGTTTATGAAGAGACACCTGGTGGTGGGACGACTGTTCGCATCAGAATTCGACGAAGTTAAGGAAGATCAGGAGGAGGAGACAAGATGTGCAAAGTTTTATTAGTCGATGATGAATACATGATTTTAGCAGGACTAAAGCATTTGATCCCTTGGGAGGAATTGGGAATCGAATTAGTCGGGACCGCGACTAATGGTAAAGAAGCGCTGGATTTTGTCTTGCAAGAACAGGTTGACATTGTCTTGTCTGATATTACGATGCCGCTATTATCAGGCATAGATTTTTTAAGAGAAGCGAAGAAACAGCAGGTAAATATCAAGACGATTTTTTTGTCAGGCTATCAGGAGTTTGAGTTTGTTAAAGAAGGGATGTCTTTGGGTGCGGTCGATTATTTGGTTAAACCTGTGGACCGAAATGAATTGATAGTGGCGCTGAAGAAGGCGATTGCGTTCGTGCAAGAAGAGTCAAATAAACATGATTTTGAGCGCTTGAAATTCGAACAGCGTTTAAAAGATTGGGTTTTTGGCGAAGCGGAGCCGGAGTTGGTAGCGGAATTGGCTCTAAATAAGCGCCAGACTGTCAATGTGTTTGTGGGCCAGTACGAGGAAGGGGAGTTTGAAGCTTATTTGGACAAGCTTGAAAACTGTTATTATTTTTCAGAAGGAGACAAGCAAATTGTCGGTATTTTGCTGGATTATAACAAACAGGAGTTAGAGCAGTTATACCGTCAAATGGCAGAAATATTTCCCAAAGATGTGTTTGTGTTTGCTGGAACATTAAAAGAAACGTACGTGGAAATTAAGAAAAGTTACAATGTGGCAATCTCCTTAAAAGACAGTTACTATTTTTATAATTTGGTACAGGATGGTTGTATTTGGCTGGAATTAACCAATCAATTGGAAGAAATATACTACAATAGTACCGATGATTTGCCTTTTATTTCTAAGAGTGCCCCAGAGTTTAGTTTGCATGAAAAAATCTTGCAGATTATCCATTATTTTCAACGAACGCCAATACCGCCCAATCATGCTAGATACTTTATGTTATTAATTCTATCAGATGCAAGAGCCCATTATGACTTGGAGTTAAAGGGAAGTTATCAGGAAGAAATTGATCAAATTCGTAATATTAATAATATTGATGAAATTACCGCCACCTTTCTTCAGCTTGAAGAAGAAATCAAACATTTACTTTCCCAGCGATCTTACAGTGAGCTAACTCAAAAAGCCATTAATTTGGTTCATCGGGACTATCAACATGATCTGATGCTAAAAGAAATTGCAGAAGCGTTGTATGTTAACCCGATGTATTTGGGACAATTAATTCGCAAAGAGACAGGCCAAACATTTGCTCAATATTTGAATAGTTATCGTATTAAAAAAGCGGAAGAAATGCTGATTAAGTCAGCCAAAACGGTCAATGAAATTGCTTATGCGGTTGGGTATTCGAGCACTGGTTATTTTCATAAAAATTTTAAAGAAGTTTATGGCATTACGCCAAAAGATTTTCGGGAGAAAAACTTATCAATCTAAAAAGAGGACTAGCACGAGCTGGTCCTCTTTTTCTTGAGGAGGAAAGCCGCTAACTTGCTCGCGACTTTAATAGGTATCAAGCTGAGCTGAGTGCTACTATTTTTGGTCGTAGGCAATCTTATGAATGATCGGATACAAAGGAAAGTGCTGCTACCTTGACCAGTATGTTTTGCCTTGTGGAAAGTCAAGGTCTCCCCAAGCGATAGCCGTGCTTTTTAAAGCGGCTTGAAGGTCGGTTAAAATAGCATCGTAGGCGGGTTGTTGTGAAAGGTCAGTCATTTCAAATGGGTCAGTTTGAAGATCGAATAGCTGAGTGTGATTTCCCGATTGTGTGCGATAGTCGATCAATTTATAGCGATCGTTTTTGTAACTACGAATCTTGTCTGTGAAGGCACTGAAAAGGCCATCTCTTACAGGGAGTTGTTTTTGGATGACTGGCATCAGGGATTGCCCCTCAAGGGAGTCAGGGACAGGGAGGCCTACTAGTTCGCAGATTGTAGGGAAAATATCCATCAAATAGACATATTGTTGCCGCTTTTCGCCTTTCGGAAGCCCTGGTCCAGCCATGATTAAAGGAACTCGAATGCTGTGGTCATATAGATTTTGTTTGCCCATTAGCCCGTGTTGTCCGATCGCGATGCCGTTATCACCACAAAAGATAATGATGGTTTCTTCATAAAGCTTTTCGGCTTTTAAGGTCGCGATAATCTTGCCAATGGCATCATCTAAATGACTTATCATGGCGTAATAGTCAGCAAGATGCTGCTGAATCGCTTGTTTCTGTCGCGGATATTTTTCCAGTGATTCATCTCGTTGTTCCCGAACATCAAACTCGAAGGGGTGCTCAGGTAAAAAATTATCGGGCAGAGAGAGGGTTTCGCGTTGATACATCTGTTGATACTTTTCTGGCATTGTTCGTGGATCATGAGGTGCCAGAAAAGAAGTGTACATAAAAAAAGGTTGCTTCTTATTAAGGGAGTGCTTTAAAAAATGAATGGTTTCATCTGCAAATAAATCTGTAGAGTGCTTGCCCAGCTCAATTTGTTCAGCGGGAATCTCGATCACTGTATTGGTGGAGAAAGGATCTTGAGTAAATTTATGCGTGTCGCGATACGCACCTGTTTTGTCGTAACGGTAAGTCGGCACATTCCAGTGATCCCACATGCCACCAAAAAAAATCTGATTGCCATTGGAAAAGCTACGGGCGTATGAGTCTGTTCCATTGTGCCACTTGCCGATGCCACAGGTTTGATACCCTGCATTTTTTAGGGTTTCTCCAAGTAAGGGATGGTTATCTGGGATCGTTTCACCACAATTTTTGAGCTTAAAAAGACTTTGAGAACTGTGAATCATGGCTCTAGAAGGCATACAAACTGCCCCGCTGGTCCCCCCAGGAATATGGGCTTGCTCAAAACTGATGCCTGAAGCGACTAATTCGTCTAAATGAGGGGTTTGAATCTCTTGATTTCCTAAGGCGTGGATGGTGTCAAATCGTTGATCGTCTGTAAGAATAAATAACACATTTTTATTCGTCATATTAGATCTCCTTTAATCGTGATAGGGTAAGCTGATAGGTTTATTTTAGGCCTTAATGGCTTGTTGGGAAAGGTTAAAACTATAGTAGAAATAGCACGAACTATAGATAGAGTTGTATTTTTCTATAAAAGGTAGGAAAAGACCTATAGTTTATTGAATAAAAGTGATAGCGTTTGCTAGTATAATGGTAGTGTGAAGGAGACAATTAAGGGAAAGGAAAGGGACTTGATGACAAAACAACCTAATATTTTATTTATTTTAACGGATCAACAACGGAAAGATACTTTGACTGCTTACGGCGATTTGATCTGCGAAACTCCTGTCTTAGATCAACTGGGAGAGGAGAGTGTGGTATTTGATAATGCTTATGCTAGTTGCCCGATTTGTGCGCCAGCTCGTGCCACGATACAAACAGGGCTATATCCCATGCATCATGGCATGTTAACCAACTCTTATAATTATGGCAACATGATTCAAGAACTACCTAATTCAAGTGAGTTGTTGAGCCACCGGTTAAAGGCCTCGGGGTATCAATTGGGGTATACTGGAAAATGGCATCTTGGGTCAGGAGTGGCTAACTTTAAGGCAGACAGTTATCTTCAGAAGTATCTGGGAGAGATGAATTTTCCTGAAATTACCTTTGATTATTCTGCTACACCTGAAGAAATTGGTTACCAGGGCGATTATTTTCCTGGCCATGGCTTTGGTGGGCATCACTATCCAGAATTTAAGGACTATCTGAAGGAGCGAGGACTGACTCATCAAATTGAGGGGATAATCACAGGGAATTATGGCGGACATCAAGCAGGTGAAGTGACTTCAGGTATTGAATCCACCATTGAGCATTTTTTAGTCGAACGGACAAAAGAGTTACTCTCAGGATTTTCTGAGAAGGAGCCCTGGTATTTTCAATTGAATTTCTGGGGTCCCCATGAGCCTTATTTTGCTCCTACTGAGTTTCTGGATCGATACCGGCAGCGCGACATTCCTCAATGGCAAAACTATCAGGGGGACAGCGATAATAAACCGCGTATTCATGACTTAAAAAGAGCGAATGATCCGACGTGGTCAGTGATGGAACCTTATATTCAACATTATTTTGCAAATACCAGTCACATTGATTATCAGATCGGTCGTTTGCTGACCTATCTTAAAGAGCAAGGGATTTATGACAACACGATTATTATTTTTAGTAGTGACCATGGCGAATCTTTGGGAATTCATAATGGCTTGTGTGATAAGGCAATTTTTATGTATGAAGAAACCTGTAGCATTCCATTGTTGATTAAAGGTGTGGACCAGCACCAGAGTCATCATGTGAAAGAACTGGTCAGCAGTTGTGATTTGTACGCCACGATATTGGAATACAGTGGCTGGGATAGAGGGACGGTTCAGCGAGATGGGTTGTCTCTAGTGCCATTAGTAGCCAATGAACCATGTTTTTGGCGCGAAACAGTTGTGACTGAATGCTCAGGCATTGGGAGTGTCATGTTTTCCCAACGAATGATCCGCAAAGGTGACATTAAATATGTGTTTAATTGTGGCGATATTGATGAGTTATATGATTTGGCCCAAGATCCCTATGAGAAAATTAACCTAATTGATCATGATGAGTTTCAAGGACTATTGACTGAGATGAAGGAGGCTTTAGAAAGCTGGATGTTAGCTCATGATGATAATTTAATTTTTGATTTCCGTTATTTACGGATGAGAGAGTCTTGAAAATAGTAGGAAAAGGCTGGAAATTTTTCCAGCCTTTTTAGCTGTCTGCTCTCAGATCTCATGGGGATAGGCAGAAGAGGGGCAGCCAGTGAACTAACTCCGTCTTAGTCTAATTTATTACTTATTGCTGAATCAGTCATTTAAACTAATGAAAAGACCTGTTATACTGGAAATATCGTGAAAGGAGCATCTTTGTGCCGCATTTATTTCAAGTTAAAGATCTTGCTTATGAAGTAGCAGATAAGGAGATTCTAAAAGATATTCAGTTAATCGTTAATCAGGGGGAGGACGTTGTTATTTCTGGCCCTTCAGGAAGCGGAAAAAGTACGTTGTTAAAACTGCTAGGTTCTTTATTAACACCAACCGCAGGTCAGTTGACTTTCGAGGGGCGGCCTATCAAGGACATCGAACCGACGGAATATCGGAAAGCTGTTTCTTATTGCTTTCAAAATCCTCAACTGTTTGGCGAAACGGTGAAGGACAATTTGGTGTTTCCTTATGAGATTCGTCAACAAACATTCGATGAAGAACGTAGCCTGCTACTATTGGAACAAATTGGACTGTCAGCTGATTTTTTGACTCAACCAATTAATGGTCTTTCAGGTGGTGAAAAGCAACGGGTCGGCTTGATTCGACATCTGCAAATAATGCCTAAAGTCTTATTGTTAGACGAGGTGACCAGCGCTCTGGATCGCCAAAGCAGTCTTGTGGTTAGAGCATTTTTAAAAAAGATTCAAAAGGACCATCAATTAACCTTAATTCGAGTAACCCATGTTCAGGAAGAGATTGAGCAGGCGACTCGTTTGGTGAAGGTTGTCTCTGGGAGGATTGTTGAATGAACACATTGGCGATAAATAATATGACATTAGTTTTGGCGGCTTCTCTGGTGGTCATCTCGTTATTTTTGTCTTATAAGGAGCAGCTAAAATTAGAAAAATCGATTATTGTCAGCGTTGTTCGTGCGGTAGTTCAGTTGACTGTCATAGGCTATGTTTTAAAATATGTGTTTCAAAGTAGTCAATTAGTGCTTGTAATTGCCATGTTTTTGGTGATTTGCTTTAATGCGTCATACAATGCGGCTAAAAAGAATCCCGGGATTCCTAATATATTTCGGACCTCACTGATCGCTATTACCAGTGGCACCTTGGTTACTTTGGCTATTTTGGTTGCCAGTGGCTCCATTCAATTAGTTGCGTCCCAAGTGGTACCAATTACTGGGATGATTGCCAGTAATTCAATGGTAGCCATTGGTTTGTGTTATCGTCATATGACCACCGCTTTTAAAGATCGGCGTCAGCAAGTTCAAGAGCGTTTGGCTTTAGGCGCAAATTTGAAGCAGGCTTCCCGAATTATTGTGCGAGAGAGCATTCGAACAGGAATTACACCTACCTTAGATTCAACTAAAACCATGGGCATTGTCAGTTTGCCGGGGATGATGAGCGGATTGATCTTTGCTGGTGTTGACCCGGTACATGCGATAAAGTACCAGATAATGGTGGTCTTTATGTTGATGTCTACCACTGCGATTGCCTCTGTGATCGCTTGCTACGGTAGTTATCGCGGTTATTTTAATGAGTATGATCAGTTAGTTTAAGAATTGTCGGAGAGATTCAGCTGTCAATGCTTTCTTCTCGCTGTTCTTCATGATATACTAACAAATGGTTAAAATTTTTCTACTATGGTAATAACATAGGGAGAAATCATAAGGAGTCGTCCAATGTAAATATACACATCTTATAAAATAATCCGAATAGCTAGTTAAACCAAAAGATAAATTGATGAAGAGAAGAAGGAGATTAGTGATGAGTCAAACACAACGTGAAGCCGTTGATAGTCGGCGAACATTTGCCATTATATCCCATCCAGATGCGGGGAAAACCACCATTACAGAGCAATTATTGCTTTTTGGAGGGGCCATTCGCCAAGCTGGGACGGTAAAAGGAAAAAAAACAGGTAACTTTGCAAAATCCGATTGGATGGAAATAGAGAAACAAAGAGGCATTTCTGTAACCAGTTCAGTCATGCAATTTGATTACGATAACAAGCGAGTGAATATTTTAGATACGCCGGGTCATGAGGATTTCTCAGAAGATACCTATCGTACCTTAATGGCAGTTGATGCAGCTGTCATGGTAGTAGATAGTGGTAAAGGGATTGAAGCCCAGACCAAGAAATTATTTCAAGTCTGTCGCATGCGCGGCATTCCAATTTTTACGTTTATGAATAAATTAGACCGAGATGGCCGCGAGCCTTTGGATTTGCTAGCGGAATTGGAAGAAGTTTTGGAGATTGAGTCTTATCCAATGAACTGGCCAATTGGCATGGGGAAAGGTCTTGAAGGTCTTTATGATGTTTATCATCAACGGGTGGAGCTTCATCGCCCAGAAAACTACGATGGCGAACGCTTTATTCCTTTAGTCGAGGGGGATATTCCGGCAGATCATCGCTTGCATCAGGACGCTGTTTACAATCAGGCATTGGAAGATGTGGAGTTGTTAGTAGAAGCAGGTAATGAGTTTTCAGAAGAAAAAATCGCTGCCGGTAAATTGACACCTGTCTTTTTTGGTTCAGCTTTGACGAACTTTGGGGTTCAAACGTTTCTGGAGACGTTTTTGCAATTCGCTCCTAAACCCTCGTCTCATGTGACGAAAGATGAGCAGGAAGTTAGTCCTTATGAAGAAGATTTTTCTGGCTTTGTCTTTAAAATTCAAGCGAATATGAATCCAGCTCATCGTGATCGGATCGCCTTTATTCGCATTTGTTCTGGCACCTTTGAGCGTGGCATGGATGTTTTCTTAGAACGAACTGGCAAGAAATTTAAACTAAGTAATTCAACCCAGTTTATGGCAGATACTCGTGAAACAGTAGAAGAAGCGGTGGCTGGTGATATTATTGGGTTATATGATACGGGGAATTATCAAATTGGTGACACGATTTACTCTGGCAAATTGAAGGTTGCTTATGAGGAATTGCCACAGTTCACGCCTGAATTATTTATGAAAGTAACGGCTAAAAATGTTATGAAACAAAAATCATTCCACAAAGGAATGGCTCAGTTAGTTCAAGAGGGGGCAATTCAGCTGTATAAGACAATTGTGACCGAGGATTATATCATTGGTGCAGTTGGACAGTTACAATTTGAAGTGTTCCAACATCGAATGTTAAATGAATACAACACAGAAGTGATTATGACGCCAATGGGAACTAAAACCGCTCGCTGGATTGATCCGAAAGATTTAGATGAGAGCATGAGTTCAAGTCGAAATATTTTAGTGAAAGATCGTTTTGACAATCCTTTATTCTTATTTGAAAATCAGTTTGCCATGCGTTGGTTCTCAGATAAGTATCCCGATGTGGAGTTAAAGGCCTTGCTGTAGGTCGACTAACCGAAGGACCTGATCTTAGTCGTACACCCACCTCAGCTTTTAGAGAGAAAGATGAGTGTGTCTATAGATATGATGTGAAACATGCTTATCAAATGAGCATGTTTCTTTTAATTTTATGTCAAATGTAGATTCAGATAGACCGATTACCAATTTTGACTAAAACCTAGGCAAAATGCATCTGGTTAAAGAGTAATAAGTTGTTTTGTGATTTAGACAATGAGGATTATTTCTTTTTATAGGCTAAAGCAAAGAGCAGGAATACGAGGGAGACAAAATAGTCTGAGAGACCTGTAAAAAAATCTTTATAGAAAGTATCTATTGTTGCGGAGGCAAAGAAACTAATGCTTGCTAAATAGAGGAATAGTCTAGGGAAAGTTGTTTTTTTCATGAGATTCTCCTTTTTCTTTCATTGATACAGATAGATTGCGTCTTAACTTAAACAAGGAGTTATGTTAATCGTTAGGTAAAAAGTAAATACCCCTGCACAACGAATGTAGGGGTAAGATAAAAAATATTGAATAGGAACCTTTAGTTTAACATAGGGAAGAAAAGAGATGATGAAATTATCGTATATGAATAATACCCGTTTTTCGTACGACCGATAATACTATAATCATGGATTAATTGATTAAAACCACATGTATACAGATAGAAAGCAAGGCTCCAATGTATTTTTTTTTTTAGAGTTCACGTTAAGGACAGAACTTAGAATGTGAGTTTGAAACATTCTTTGGAGAATGAGCATCTCGCAATTGGTAGTAGATTTAGTGAGAATAAAGGATTAGTAAACGATAAACAAAATGGCAAGGAATGTTTTTTCTCGCTGGGAGTAAAATAATACCACTAGGTATAGGGGCCTAGTGGTACGGTTTGTAAGTGACAGCCTAGTGTACAGAAATCTTTAAGGGATAGCGTAGTTCAATCTCTATTTATGACAATTGGAGGATTCACATGAAATAGAGTTGGGGTTATTGAACTACAGGTTTAAGATGGCTGTCATCTACTAACCTTTTACCATTATAACAAAAAGCACCCATTAAGTGAACAAGGAGCGAAAATATCGTCTTACTAGATTCCTAGATAATAAATGCTTATGGCCATTAATTTCATAGTTTTGTTCATTTTGAGAAATAAAATCACCATTTCATGGTAAGCTATCATTAGGAAGCGTTGCTGGACTAATCAGCAAGGAACTTTTGATCGATCCAGGTGAGAGAAACTATGTTAAGGAGTTTTGGATATGTCAGAATCAACTATTACAAAAACGGCTTTGAGCGAGTCAGTGATTGAGCTTTGTCAACACAAGCGTTTTGAGAAAATTAGTATTAGCGACATTACTGAAAAATGTGGCTTAAATCGTCAGACCTTTTATTATCATTTTACTGATAAGTACGACTTATTAGCTTGGATCTATCAAGAACGAACATTTAAAGACTTGCGTGGAGATGTTCGGTTAGATAATTGGGAGGCGCAAGTTTGTTTGATGCTTGACAGCATTCAAACCCATCACAACTTTTATCGAAATACTGTCACTGCAGATCCCAATACTTTTGCCGTTGTATTTGGACGTGTGACGACTGCTTTGTTTTTGGAGTTGTTTGCTCGGTTGGATAAGAATGGCTTAGTAAGCATGGCAGATCGTCGATTTTATGCTAAATTCTTTTCTTATGGTTGTAGTGGCGTCGTGATAGAGTGGATACAAGATGGGGCTAGAGTGAGTGCAGACAGTATTGGCCATCAATTGTTTCGCTTAGCGAAAGACACTGAACGTCTAGCGAATGCACGGTTTGAAGAAGAATTGGCTGAAGGGCTTTTCTCAAGGGAATAGGATTAGGCGGGATTCCCTTTTTAGACAATTAGCCGATTTTGTCGTAAGTTTAGACAGTTAGCACCCCTTGTATAGAGACAGTTCCCCCTTTCCTCAGTATAGTAAGAGTATCAAATCAAGGAAAGAGGTAACCACATGAAACACACTAAATGGAAATACCTTACTTTAGGGGCTGCGTCAGCTGGTGCAGCTGTATATTCTGTCAAAAAGGCCTCAGAAAAACAGGTAATCAAGCGTCAGATAAAGGCTGAAGAAGAAGTTAAGACGCGCTATTATGGTGATCGCCAAGTGTACTTTATCGGGGGTGGGTTAGGGAGTCTCGCCGGAGCGGCTTATTTAATTCGTGATGCAAACTTTGATGGTAAACATATTCATATTCTTGAAGGAATGGATATTTTAGGTGGTAGTAATGATGGGTCTGGTACGATGACAGATGGCTTTTTATGTCGTGGTGGTCGGATGTTAAATGAAGAGACCTATGAAAATTTTTGGGATATTTTTGCTTCAATACCATCACTTGAGTTTCCAAATCAAAGTGTGACGGAAGAAATTTTGAATTTTGATCACTTGCATCCGACTCATGCTCAGGCTCGTTTAGTGGATGCCGATGGAAATATTTTAGCGGCTCATTCGCTGGGATTTGACAACAACGATCGTCTTAAGATGACCAAATTGCTGGCTACACCTGAAGAAAAGTTAGATGGTATGCGAATTAATGACTGGTTTGATGAGCATTTCTTTGAGACTAACTTTTGGTATATGTGGCAGACAACGTTTGCTTTTCAAAAATGGAGTAGTCTGTTTGAACTACGTCGCTACATGAATCGCATGATTTTAGAGTTTAGCCGGATTGATACCCTGGAAGGGGTGACGCGAACCCGTTACAATCAGTATGAAAGTTTGATTTTGCCGATTAAGGCCTTTTTAGAAAAGCATCAAGTAAACTTTGAAACGAATGCAACAGTGGATGATATAGCGTTTAAAGATGGTAAAGGAATTACTGCCACAAAATTATTTTTTAAAGATGGTCGCGAGCTTGAATTAGCAAAGGACGATGTGGTCATGATGACCAACGCCTGTATGACAGATAGTACAACGGAAGGGGACTGGTCAACACCAGCACCAAAACCAGAAGAACGTCCGATTTCTGGCGAGTTGTGGTATAAAATTTCCAAGAAAAAAGATAATCTGGGAAATCCAGAGCCTTTCTTTGGTCATGAAGACGAAACGAATTGGCAGAGTTTTACTGTTACTTGCCGTGGCGACAGACTACTCAAGAAGATCGAAGCGTTCTCTGGCAATATTCCAGGGAGTGGCGCGTTGATGACTTTGCGAGATTCAAATTGGTTGATGAGCACTGTGGTGGCGGCGCAACCCCATTTTAAAACTCAAACATTGGATACGACTATTTTCTGGGGATACGGTTTGTATCCAGATAAAATTGGCGATTATGTTAAAAAGCCAATGAAAGAATGTACAGGTGAGGAGATTCTTTATGAGTGGGTCTGTCAAATGCATTGGCAGGAAGAATGGGATGAGCTTAAGAAGGATATCGTCAATGTGATTCCTTGCTACATGCCTTATATCGATGCCCAATTCCAACCGCGAGCTATGGTAGATCGTCCTCAAGTTGTACCTGAAGGAAGTACTAATTTTGCGATGATTAGTCAATTTGTGGAAATCCCTAAGGACATGGTCTTTACAGAAGAATATTCTGTGAGAGCAGCGCGGATAGCTGTTTATGAATTGTTCAATATCGATAAAGAAATCTGCCCAGTGACACCTTACAATCGAGACCCAAAAGTCTTGGCGAAAGCAGCTGAAACTATGTTTAGATAAGTTAAAAGCCCTTGCGATTTTGGCAAGGGCTTTTTGATGGTCAGAAGCATTTAGAGCAGGGCTCCAGCCCCCTACTTAAGGCTTGTTCCATAGAGGCTTGTGTGTAAGTGCCATTGCCACATTTTCTTGCATGATATTTTGCGCCAGTCGGTGTGACATACACCATTTCCGTGATGCCACTACCTTCTTGAGTGCCACCAGTTTCTGCTAAAGAGCTAATCTGGGCCTCTGCTTGAGCTTGACGTGCGACTTCTTGCTCAGCTGCTAGAATGGTTGCATTGACATTATCTAAACGTGTAGCAAGGTTGCCAGTTTCATCAGGGACAGCAGCAATGGCAAGTTTAGCTGCTTCATAATGATTTTTTGTTGGTTGACTTTCAGCAACAGCCAGAGCAGTTTCGGCTTCTTTGGTTTTTTCCGCTTTTTCTGTCGCCAATTGAATGGTTTGTTTAACTTTTTCCAACCGCTTTTCAAAGTCACTTTTTTCAGATGTGAGAGATTGAACAAGGGTGAAGGCTTTGTCATAATTTTCTTGAACAGGTGTTGTCTCAGCCATTACCACGGCTGTTTCGGCTGCGGCTATTTCTTTGGCTCTTTTTTCTTTTTCAGCCTGTTCTTTTGCTTCGGAGGCTAATCGTTTTTCTTCCTTAGCAAGGTGCTTAACAAAAGCTTGGGACGGTTTAATTGTGACTGTTTTGCTTTGTTTTTCATTTTTATACTGAGTGGTAAGAATGATTTTTTTGGCGATATCTTCAGTCAGTTGCACATCGTAACTAAAGCGGCCCTTATCAGTTGGAATAATCGAGCCATCGATGGTCAGCTCTGCTTGATTGTTAACTTTACCTTCAATCAGAGCTAAACCGGCTTCATTTGTTTCGACTGTGTCATCAGTGATGCTGAGAGTAGCGGTGCCACAGGCAGTTAAGAAAATCACGCTTGCGCCAATCAGCAGAGTGCTAAGAATTTTTTGGGTTTTAGAACGGTTATTGCCAATAGTGTCACCAATTATCCGAATTACCCCTAGAATAAAGTGTATAACAGGAATCTTTTTCATTAAATCTCCTCCAATATGTTAGTTAGTGATACATATTGGTTGATTATATACTTTATTCTTGGTAAAAGGAAGAAATTATACTATAGTTGTGTTTATCATGCTTTTTAACTCGTTAAAAAAACTATAACTAATTTATCTAATAAGGGACGTTCGTTATTTTATTGTTCAAGAAAAGAAGAGATTTTCTGCATGTTTAATAAGCTAGTTTTAAGTTCTGGAAGTCTGTTAAGAGGTGCTCCATTTTTTGTGGCTAGTCAAACAAATATGGCGAATATTTTCGTACTCAATTTTTTCATTGTTGACATAAATCCCCAGAGAGTCATATCCACAAATTTTGCCAGCAATATCTGGCTTGTAGTGGCCTTCTTGGTCGACTTCTTCTTTTTGAATAGAGATAGGCAAGTCTTTGATAATCGCTGTTTCTATTAGTTGACTGATTATCTCTGGCGACTGAGGTTCTTTTTGGGGAATCGTCTGGATTTCCGTTAATTTCAGTTTTTCCATAATGGCGGTGTGTTCTGATAAATAAAAGCCAGCCCACTTTTTCATGCCGCGATCATGATAGTTATCAAAAAAATGCTCGTTCATTGTAGCCCCTCCAATCCGCCGGCATGGCCGCCGACTAAACTGCTGCGGGCGACAGCGGTCCCACCGGGTAATAATGAGTTAGCGTGAAGTAACGCAGTGTAACCGTATCTTTGACGGATAGTGTCGACTAAGGAATCTAATCGCTGATTACCAAGTTGCTCTTCAGGCTCATGAAAAAGGTCCAGCTGAATATCAGTATGATAGACTAATTTTGAATAGGAAAGCCCTAAATGGCGAAGTGTTTGACCACGCCAGTGCTTATGAAATAAAATCAGGCAATAATTTGCCAATTCGAGACTTTGATTTGTCATGGGGATCTTCATTTGTCGTGAAAAATGTCGTTGCCCATCTGGGTCTTCCTGAGCAAAACCAACAAAAAGATGAATGCATTCTGTTTGGCAATGGTGCTTTCTTAAACGAGCTGCGACTTGGTCTGCCATTTCACGAATGACAACTTCAATGTCTTCTCGGTTAGTGTAATCTTCCATTAGCACTTGGGAGTTATTATAAGATTTTTCAATCGGGTTGTATCGCTCTGATAAGCGACTGCGATCGACTCCCCAGGCATGTGCCCATAATTGTTCGCCTAGCATCCCGAGTCGCTCTTTCATTCGGGACTGCTCCGTTTTGGCTAGTTCATAAACTGAGGTAATCCCCATTTTATGTAGAGTTTTAGCTGTCCGCTGTCCGATTCCCCACATATCGGTCATCGGGGAAATTTTCCAAAGGGTTTCCGGCACGTCTTCGTAGCGCCATGTGGCGATAAAGTCTAGATTGTGCTTGGCTTCGATGTCTAAAGCAACTTTAGCCAACAAGGGATTGTCGCCAATACCGATGGTGCAATAAAGTTGTGTTTCTGATAAAATCGTTTCTTTTATTAGCTTTGCGACATCGTACACAGTTTTACCAAAAAGATGGTAACTTTCAGTAATATCAATAAAAAATTCATCAACTGAATAACAATAAAAATCTTCATCGGCAGCAAAGCGGCGAATGATTTCTGCTATTTCCATGTTCTTTTTTATGTAGAGTGCCATCCGTGGTGGGACAATCAGTAAATCAGAGTGATTAGGGACATCAAATTTTCGTGTGACATTGGATATCCCTAAACGTTCCTTGGCAGCTGGAGAGGAGGCTAAAACAAGCCCTCCTGTATTTTCAGCATTACTCATGACGACTAACATGGTGTCAAGTGGTGGTAAGTGACGCTCGACACATTCAATCGAGGCGTAAAAGCTTTTCATGTCAATACATAGGATATCTCGTCGAGGTTCTTTATCGTAGCGTTGATCATTCATTTGTTTACCTCCAATTTATACTCATCTGTCTCTATTATACGAACGTATGTTCCAGAAGTAAAGTGATAATCTCTTTATTTTTTTTGCGAGGAGACTTTAAAATATGGTAAACTCAGTTAAAGAAGCGTGAAAGGGTGACTGTGGTGAGACAAGAACGAAGTAAATTCTCGGAACAGCGATGGTAAATGGGCAAAGCTGACCCGAGTAAGAACATTTTGTCCAGTCGTTGTTCCATTCTATTTTATTGAATAAAATTGAAGGGAATGAAACAGATGCTGTCAAAAGAACACGCGATAAACAGGTGGCAACTAGAAGAAAAGCAGGGCTTTACAGGATGGGACTTTTCTCATTTAAATGGACGTTGGGAAGTGAGTGAAACGCCTTGGAACGTGGCTGAAATAGTGAAAGGCTCTCTCCGGCCGACAGATGAGTTGTTGGATATGGGGACAGGTGGTGGAGAATTTTTATTGAGTTTGGCACATCCCTTTAATCAAACGGCCGTGACGGAAGGCTGGTTGCCGAATTATGAGTTACTTCGGAGACGTCTTGTTCCTTTAGGGGTTCAAGTACAACTGGTTGGGGAAGATGATCAGTTACATTTTCCAGATGCTAAATTTGATCTGGTGTTTAATCGTCACGAGTCATTTGATGAAAGAGAGGTTTGGCGGGTATTAAAGCCAGGGGGGCTGTTTATTACTCAACAAGTCGGAGCGGGTAATAATCGACGCTTACGTCAATTGATCAATTCGAATAAGACCATGATGTTTTCTGAGGTTAATTTAACTCATATGAGTGAAGCTCTTTGTCAACAAGGTTTTGAGTTACTGATGTCTGAGAAAGTGACCTTACCTTTTGCTTTTTTGGATGTAGGGGCTTTTGTTTATTATGCTAAAGTGATACCATGGGAGTTTCCTAATTTTACAGTTGAAACTCATGTTGAGATTTTGTGGCAATTGGAACGAGAAGTTAGAGAAACCGGTAAAATAGCCAGTTCAGAGGAGCGTTTTTTGCTGGTGGCTAAAAAGAAAAAATAAGTCAATAAAAGACGAGAAATAGTTGATTTCTCGTCTTTTGTTGACTCATCAAAATTGATGATTTATGCTTCTGCCACTTTTTCAGCTTTTGAAGGTATTGGGATGGATATCTCAACAATGCCATCTAGCTTGATAATACTTAAAGAATCTTTGTCATTAGGATCCTTGACTAAACGTCTCAGAACGGTTTCTACTTCATCTTTTTTTATGTTGCGTTGTTTATTTGTAATCAGAATTTCTTTATGAGTAGGGGCTTCTGTATAGATGACGGAGGATTTCCCAAGGGTAAATACTTTAATAAAATTCGCATCGGTATTTTCTAATTGTTTATTAACTAAATCGGGATAGCTGTTGGTTACGTCAATCAGTTTCATGTCTCTCACCTCACATATTCAATTTACAATCGGAACACTTAAGGTTAAGCTTTCTGATTCTATTAAGATTGTCTTAAAGATAGTATAACGCTTTTGTGACAATAATTCAAAGATATCTGCCTCTTTTTTTTACGAAAAAAGCGCTTTTTTTATTGTTAAAATGGAATTTAAGAGAATTAATCGTAATATCGAAATAACTTGTGAGGCTAGCGGCTTGCCATGAGTTGATTATCTAACGATTTCCTGGAGAACTTCACAAATTAAGACGTTATCAAAAAAAGTGGCAACTACAAGCCCCTAGGTGTTTGCAGTTGCCACTTTATTGAGTGGTGACGATTAGCCAGTGACGTCTTCCGTAATGATGATGGTTTCTTCTTGAAGAACGGCGATATTTCCCTCATCGTCAATGACGGCTTGTAGCTCTTTAACCGTTGGATTGTCTAGATAGAACTCGGCGATATTGTCTTCCAGTTGTTCTTGAATGACCCGACGAAGTGGGCGGGCACCCATAGCAGGATCATAGCCTAAATCAACTAGTTTCTCTTTAACCGCTTGGGTTACATTGATGTGGAGATGTTGGTCGGCTAACATTCTGTTAACTTCATTTAACATTAAATCAACAATGGTTAAGAGACTTTCTTTTGTAAGGGACTGGAATTCAATAATTCCGTCAAAACGGTTAAGGAATTCTGGTTTGAAATATTGATCTAAACGATCTAGTATGGCCGTGGATTTGTCTTCACGACTTGCACCAAAGCCGACGTTTGCTTCAACATTACTGGTGCCAGCATTGCTGGTCATGATGATCAAAGTGTCTTTAAAGCTGACTGTCCGACCTTGAGAATCAGTTAGCCGGCCATCTTCGAGAATTTGTAGGAACATGTGTAGCACATCGGGATGAGCTTTTTCGACTTCATCTAAGAGAATTAAACTATAAGGGTTCCGGCGAACTTGCTCGGTAAGCTGTCCAGCTTCATCGTAACCGACATAACCTGGAGGGGCACCGATTAGTTTTGCCACGCTGTGTTTTTCCATAAATTCACTCATATCAAATCGAATCATGGTCTCAGCAGAACCAAACATTTCCAGCGCTAATTGTTTAGCCAATTCTGTTTTACCGACTCCAGTTGGTCCGACGAATAGGAAGGAACCGATTGGTCGATTCTTTTTGTTGAGACCAACACGATTGCGGCGAATCGCTTTGGCAACTTTGTCAACGGCTTCGTTCTGGCCGATAACATGTTGACGCAAATCTTCAGCTAAGCTCTTCAACTGAGTTTGTTCTTTTTCTTTTAATTCACCGACTGGAATGCCCGTTTGCATTTCAACCACTTTTTCCATATCTTTTTCTGTAACGATTGGCATGTCTTCGTCACTGACTTGTTTTTCTTTCAGAGCCGTTAACTTAGCAACTTGATCACGATAGTAAGCAGCTTTTTCGTAGTCTTCTTCGACTGAAGCCACTTGTTTTTGTTTTTCTGCTTCTTGGAGTCGTTCTTCAATAACTTTTGGATCCATGGTCTGGATTGTTAAATTCTTTTTAGAACCAGTTTCATCCAATAAGTCGATGGCCTTGTCTGGCAAGAAGCGATCTTGGATGTAGCGGCTTGATAACGTGACGGCGCTATTAATGGCTTCGTCGGTATATTTGACATGGTGATAATCTTCGTAACGTTTCTGAATGCCTTGTAAAATTTTAATGGTTTCTTCTTGCGTCGGTTCGCTGACTTGAACGGGTTGTAAACGGCGTTCCAAAGCAGCGTCTTTTTCGATAATGCGGTATTCGTTGAGTGTTGTTGCGCCAACCATCTGCAGCTCACCACGGGCAAGGGCGGGTTTTAAGATATTACCAGCATCCATGTTGCCATCTCCGGCACTACCTGCACCAACTAATTCATGTACTTCATCGATAAAGAGAATGATTCGTTTATCATTTTGAACCTCGGCCATCAATTGTTGCATCCGTTCTTCAAATTGGCCACGTATTCCCGTTCCTTGAACTAAGGAAACCACATCGAGTTGAATCACTTCTTTGTCAGCTAGTTTTTGCGGAATATCACCACTGGCAATCATCAAAGCTAAGCCCTCGGCAACAGCGGTTTTACCTACACCAGGCTCACCGATTAATACCGGATTGTTTTTTGTCCGGCGGTTAAGAATTTCAATGACGCGAGTAATTTCTTTATCGCGACCAATAACAGGGTCTATTTTCCCGGCTCTCGCTTGTTCTGTCAGGTTTAAACCATATTCATCTAAGAGCGTTCGTTTGCCACCTTGAGGTCCTCTTGGCGGCATGCCAGCACCGCCTTGTTGAGGCGTTAATCGGCTTGTTTCTTGTGCTCCCATTTGTTGAGAGAGGGCGCGGAACCAGTCATCGATTGAACTAAATCCGTAGGGATCCTGGTTGGCTGCCATTTTATGTTGACCTTGTTGTTGTGCTTTTAGTTCTTGGTAACAACTTTGGCAGTAATCTAATTGTTTGCGTTCGCCACCAACATTTGCATAGAGATGAATGGAGGCTTCATTTTTTTGACATTTTTGGCATAACATATCTTGCTCACATCCTTTGAGTAGTTGTCTGACTAAAGTTGACTTTAAATTAATTAGCCCCTAACTAGTCAGTAATAGTTAGTGAAAATAAGGTTGACCTATTTTGACCTTTGTTTTATTATAACATTTTTTAGAGGACAATCAAGAAATGTGATTGGATATCTGTCAAAAAAATGGTTGAACTCACTTTTTCAGAAAATGCGAGGAGGTAAAGGGAAGCTGAAATCATTATTCTGGGGAATAATGCTAAATTTTGATTATAAAATAACCATATATGTGCTAAACTAAGAGGTGTAACGGGGGAGATATTGCTTTTGTCTAAACGAACAATTGGCAATAGGGATTTAGGCGCAAAGTTAAGCGATGTAACAGTTTTTTTATCAGGAGGTGAAAAATATGATTGTAAATCCTTATGAAGAACAGTTGAAGCAGCTGGTTCTTGGTGACCTTCAGGAGGTAATTGTGGAGCAGGCAGATTTTCTTGTTTTTCGTGAGGCGTGGTTGGCTCATCCACAGAGAAAAGAGATTGTTGGAGAAGCGGGATTAAACGGTCGAATTGTTTACAGATTTCTGAAAGAAATGTAAAAATATGAAAATATTACGTGAAACTTAGTCAAAGAATATAAAAATGTTGTAACTATGCCAAAAAAATGGTAATCTTTACAATTGAAAGGGTAAATAATTAAAGTTCTAATTTTAGTCCATGAAAGACTTTAAGTAAAACCCTCGATTAAACAAAAACATACTCAAAGGAGAACGATTCTTATGGAAAAAAAAGATTTTCACATTGTAGCTGATACAGGGATTCACGCGCGTCCTGCAACTTTACTGGTTCAAACTGCTAGCAAATTTAACTCTGATATTAACTTGGAGTATAAAGGCAAATCAGTAAACTTAAAATCAATTATGGGTGTTATGTCTCTTGGTGTAGGCCAAGGTGCTGACGTCACTATTTCAATCGAAGGTGCTGATGAAACAGAAGCTTTAGCAGCTATCGTTGAAACAATGACAAAAGAAGGCTTGTCTGAATAATGGCGATGCTAAAAGGGATTGCGGCAAGTGATGGTGTTGCGATTGCAAAAGCATATTTGTTGATGCAGCCTGATTTGTCATTTTCCAAAAAGACAGTTGAAGATTCTGATGGGGAATTAGCTCGTTTAAACGATGCTTTAGCTAAATCAACGGAAGAATTGCAAGCAATTCGTAATAAAGCAGCTGAAACATTAGGTGAAGAAGAAGCACAAGTCTTTGACGCTCACTTAATGGTGTTGTCTGATCCAGAAATGATCGGCAGCATTGAAACAAGTATTCGCGATAAAAAAACGAATGCTGAGGCTGGTTTAACAGAAGTTACAGATATGTTCATTGGGATGTTTGAAGCCATGGAAGATAATCCTTACATGCAAGAACGTGCCGCAGACATTAAAGACGTCACTAAACGTGTTTTAAGCCACTTGTTGGGTGTGAAATTACCAAACCCGTCAATGATTGATGAAGAAGTTGTTGTCGTCGCTCATGACTTAACACCAAGTGATACAGCACAATTAGATCGTCGTTTTGTGAAAGCATTTGTTACCGATATTGGTGGACGTACGTCTCACTCAGCTATCATGGCTCGTTCTCTTGAAATTCCAGCGATTGTTGGAACCATGGATATTACGGCTAAGGTTGCTGAAGGGGATATCCTTGCTGTAAATGGTATCGATGGCGAAGTTTTTATTCATCCAACAGATGAACAAAAACAAGCTGTTGACGCGAAAGGCGCTGAGTTTGCTGCACAAAAAGCAGAATGGGAAAAGCTGAAACATGCTGAAACTGTCACTACTGATGGCAAACACATTGAACTTGCGGCCAACATCGGCACACCAAAAGATCTTGACGGTGTAAGAAATAATGGTGCGGAGGCGATCGGTTTATACCGGACAGAATTCCTATACATGGACTCACCAGATTTCCCAACGGAAGAAGATCAGTACAAAGCCTACAAAGCAGTTTTAGAAGGCATGGATGGTAAACCTGTTGTCGTTCGGACAATGGACATCGGTGGCGACAAAGAATTGCCTTACTTAACATTACCACACGAAATGAACCCATTCTTGGGCTACCGTGCGATTCGTATTTGTTTGGCTGAAGATGAAATGTTCCGTACGCAGTTACGGGCGCTTTTACGTGCCTCAGTACATGGACCGCTTCGCATCATGTTCCCAATGATTGCCACGTTGCAAGAGTTTAGAGAAGCGAAAGCTCTCTTGGAAGATGAAAAAGCTAAATTAACGGCAGAAGGCATTGCTGTATCAGATGAAATTCAAGTCGGTATCATGATCGAGATTCCAGCTGCGGCTGTGATTGCAGACAAATTCGCTAAAGAAGTTGACTTCTTCAGCGTTGGTACTAACGATTTGATTCAATACACAATGGCTGCTGACCGAATGAATGAGCGCGTTTCTTACTTGTACCAACCATACAACCCGGCTATCTTGCGTTTACTTAAAAACGTCATTGATGCAGCTCACGCTGAAGGCAAATGGGCTGGTATGTGTGGTGAAATGGCTGGGGATCAAACAGCTGTGCCACTGCTAGTTGGTTTAGGTCTAGATGAGTTTTCAATGAGTGCCACAAGCATCTTGAAAACACGTAGCTTAATGAAACGTTTAGATACAACTAAAATGGCGGAATTGGCTGAAAAAGCAATCAACGATTGTGATACGGCAGATGAAGTTGTTGCTCTAGTTGAACAGTATACTAAATAATATAACTGAAACCCCCAGTGATTGCGATCGCTGGGGGTTTTTGCTTAGATGGAGGAATTAGCATCGAACTGAAGGTATTGTATTTAGAAGATGATGTAACCATCGCAAGTGTCACGATGGAATACATGAAGATGAAAGGGTATCTTGTGACTCACGCGAGTGATGGGGAGGGGGCTTTAACCCTATTGAAAGAATCAGAGTTTGATCTGGCAATATTGGACATTATGGTGCCAGGAATCAGCGGCTTGGAGATATTGGCTTATCTTCATCAACAAGAGTTTTCGCCCCCGGTTATTATGCTCTCTGCTTTAGAAGATGAAGGAACTCAGATCAACGCCTTTAATTTGTTCGCAGATGATTACATTACGAAGCCTTTTTCACCGATTTTATTATTAAAGCGGATGGAAGCTGTTCTACGGCGAAAGCAAGTGCCTAAAGAGCGTGGGACAACGAAAGGGATCGAACTTCGAGAGTTGTCTTATGAGGTTTGGTTTAATGATCAATCGTTGCAGTTTACGGTAACAGAATATTTACTTTTTCAATTATTGTATCAGCATCCGACTCAAGTTTTTACAAGAGAGCAGTTGTTGACCCAGGTTTTTGCAGATGATTATTATCCAAATGATCGAATTATTGACGCTCATATTAAAAATATTCGCAAAAAGCTACCAGAAAATCTGATAAAAACGGTCATTGGTTTAGGTTATCAATATGACCCTCGTTGATTCATCTGAAATTCACGAACGATTCATGGAGTAAGTGTATATTTGTTATGAGGAAGGTGAGGTATGACTATTAGGAAACGCTTATTTTTTTATAGTTTTGGCGTAGTTGGTTTAGCAGCGTTGCTAATCCTGCTCTATTTTATGTTGATGTTGTCTCAGCTGTATGCAAAACAGATTGAAACAGATCGAGTGAATACATTGAAGTCAATTCAAGTGTTGCAATTATCTGGTGATGATCAGCAGATTAGTCAGGCTCTCAATCAATTTGAAACCCCGAATAGCATTGCAAGTATGACATTGATAGAAGGTTCGTCTAAAATCGTCATTAATCTCGCCTATTCGACGATTGAGTTGGATGTCACTGATCCTGATTTGCAAGGATTGGTCAAAGAGTTGTACGACTTGATAGCTGACATACAAAATCTAACGGAAAAAGAACTTGATGCTCAGGTGGCTGACTTGATTGAACGAGGCAAAGCATTGCTGACTCAAAAGGAGTTGCTACAAAAATGGGATTCAGACTTAATCACGCTTAAGGTCAAGGATACGAATCAGAACTATCAAGAGGTGTTTCAAGTAGAGGGAGGAGCTAACGTTCATCGAGTAACAGATCAACAATTCATTGTGGAGGCCAAGGTCTCTGATAATCATAATAGGTATTCGACTTATCTTGGCTTAACGAGTGAGCAGAAAAAGCTTCACCTTGTGATGGCGGCCGCCATGACGCCTAAAATGACGCAATTAAATCAGGTGATTTATGGGAGTTTGCCGATGATTGTGACCGTACTTTTGGTAATTATTAGTTTAGCCACAGGGATTCTTGCTTATCTCCTAATTAGGCCTTTAAAGAAAGTTTCCAATCTGATGGAGGACATGAAGAAGGGCCGTTATGAGTTGACTGAGGTAAGCGAAGGTGTTCGGGATGAGTATCAACAACTGGAAGCTGATTTAGTGGCTCTATATGCCACCTTGGAACATCAAAAGAGCCAGTTGGCTACGCAGAATCAGCGCCAAGGAGTATTTTTAAAAGCCTCGTCGCATCAATTAAAAACGCCCGTGACGGGAGCGTTATTACTTGTGGAAGGGATGATTGGAGAAGTCGGTAAGTATCGAGAAACCGCGCGCTATTTGCCTGAGGTTAAAGAGACGTTACGTTCGATGGAGCAGATTATCAACGAAATTTTGCTGATTGATCAACGAGTTAAAGCAGAGCCACAACTGGTTTCAGTGACATTAGCGGCGATGGTCCAACCTTTGATAGCGCAGCAAGCTGTTTTGTTTGAGAAAAAAAGCCTAGAGCTTAAAAGCGACATTGATCCTGAAATGCTAATCAATACAGACCCTATTTATTTTGAGCAGATAGTTGAAAACCTACTGAGTAATGCTTGTAACTATACGGATAGCCAGCAAAAAATTAGAATTTACACCAAAGCATCTAAGTTGATAATTGAAAATGATGGCTGTCAATTAGATGAAACGTGGTTAGAAAAATTATTTGAGCCTTTCGTTAGACCGCCTCAAAAGAGGAAGGGGCATGGACTGGGGTTATATTTGGTGGCCCAGTATGCAGAGCTTTTAGGTTTGCGTGTTACGCTTGCCAACAGTAATCGAAACAGTGTCGTTGCGACTATCCATTTCTGACGTTATCGCAAAGGATAAAACTTTTTCTATATCGTAGTTTGGCTCCAGTTTCACGACCCGTTCAGCTTTTCTGATGATTCACAGCAACTTCATCTGAGATTCACATGATGATGAGAGACTGATATTAGAAAGAGGGGGAATGGTATATGTTAACAATCAAAAAATTATCAGTGACTTTTGGTCAAAACGTTGCACTGGAGATAGATCAGGAAATCAGGTTTGAAGAAAATGACCGCATCGGCATTATCGGCTCAAATGGTGCAGGAAAATCGACTTTAATCAATAGCTTGTTGGGGATTGTTCCTTATAAAGGTGACATCCAAACCAATCTTACACCGCGAGATATGGCGGTTCACCTACAAGAAAATAGTTATTCGAATAATGTGTCAGTCAAATTAATTATGGAGACTATTTTGGGAACTAAGCTTAAGGCAAACAAGGAGCTTCAAGAACTTATTGCTTATTTTGATTTTGACAAGTGTTTGGCCAAGCGTTTCAATAAATTATCAGGCGGTCAGAAACAACGCTTGACATTAATTTTAGTGATGTTGCAAAAGGCAGACTTAACCTTTTTTGATGAAGTGTCCTCTGGTCTGGATTTTGAAACACGGCAAATATTGATGACTAAGTTGACAAATTGGTACAGTCAACGCTCTGGTACCTTGTGTGTGGTGTCTCACTATTACGATGAGTTAGAGAAATTGACGAATAAGTTATTGCTTTTAGATAAGGGACGGGTCGTAGCGTTTGGAAGGTTGGAAGAGTTATTTAGTCAGTACTGTGGCTACTCAGTTATTACAGTGGAAGACACGCCTGTCACCAAAACTTTTTTTGGTGAGTATCGTCAATTGAAGGCTCCTTCGCAGGTGTTGGCTTTGGCTTGTCACAATCAGGAAGATGAGCGTAAAATTGTCAATCTCTGCATTCAATCGAACATTAATTACAAACGACGTAACAATGACATTGAGATTATGACGTTGAATGCTAAAGGTTCTGAGGAGGTGTCTCATGGGTAAGTCAACATTTAAAGGGTTGTTAAAATATGAAGCAATCAACACCATGACTAATTTTTTCACGCCATTTTTTGGTATTGTGTTTCCGATGTTGATGGGAACATTGTTAGTGGCGACCATCACGAAGACGGTGCCGGATTCTCAACAAGCTAGTGTAGGAACCAGTGTTGCCATTGTAACGTCTTTGATTATTCCAATGTCGATTATGTTGGTTAGTTTTCCCGCTCTCTTTAGTCAAGAAGCCGAACAGGGTGTGTTGGCAAGAATGGAATTGTTTAATTTTCGTGAGCGTGATATCTTACTGGCCAAAATCGTTATTCATTATTTGGTTATCACCTGTTCTGCTATTTTATATGGTGCTGTCATGGTTTGGGTGAATCATATTTTACTGCCTAAATTAAGTTCTTTTTTGATTTTTATCTTTTGTTATTATCTATTGGCTACCTTATTATTTGTGTTTGCTTATTCGGTTGGTGCTTTGCTGAAAAAGTTTGGGACAACTTACGCTATTACGATGACGGTTTATTTTGCCCTGATGGGAATGTCTGGCATGATGGGTGTTCAACCTGATCAATTGCCTGTCTGGGGGCAAAAAATTGCTTATGCCCTGCCAATGGCACACATTAACACTGATTTCATTAAATATTGGGTCACGGGGTTTAGTGGGTATAATTTTATGCCCTTAGTTCAATCCTTTATTTTTATGGGGGCACTAGTTTCGTTATGTTATCTGTTGAGCTGGTATCGACGAAAACGAAGCTTAGGCGCTAAATAAACTGAGTCAAGCTGGGCTAGATGTTGATCTGGCCTTTTTTGGGTGTCTTCTTGATATCGGCCTGTGGACTGATGGCAAGTCGCTGGTTTCATGCCATAATTAGGAAGGAATGGAGTGGTTTGGTGCTGATTATTAGTTGTTTATTTGTCATTTTGATCGTTTGTTTGTTATTACAGCAATCACGAAAACCTTCTGGGCTGCTAGGGAGGTGGATGATGGCTCTCTGGAATCGAGTCTATCAGCCGATGGTTAAATGGAGTTTAAGGGGTGCTGATTTAGCTAATCCTCAAAGAGTGTTGGATATTGGCGTAGGAAATGGCCTCTCTACTAGCTATTTAAGCCAATTATTTCCAGACGCGACCTGTCTGGGCGTTGACTATGCGCCGGAAGCAGTTAAAGTGGCTTTAAAACGCAAAAGTGAAAAGCTTGATTTTCAAGTAGCTGACGTTACTATGTTGCCCTTTAAATCAGCTGAATTTGGACTGATAACAGCTTTTCAAACGCATTTTCATTGGCATGACGTAAGAAAAGGCCTGATCGAGTGCTACCGCGTCTTAGCAGTAGGTGGTCAATTGGTGATAGCTTGTGAAAAGAATAAAGTTGCTTATTATTTAAAAGAACAAGCCGATCATCAGGATGCCTGCTCTTTTTTTGAATCCCTTGGGTTTGTCAATGTTGTCATTAAAGAACAAGGACCTTGGATTGCTTATTACGGGCAAAAGATATAAGGGTTTGCTAAGAATTGTTACTATTTTTTTGCTATTTGTTTAATTATGGTATAATGTCTCAAGAAGAAAACTTATTGCTATCAGGCATTTTCTGAGTGTAGTCTTGGCACCTCAAAGTTGGCTAAAAGTCTTAAGTTGAGGTTTGTCACATAAATAATGGTCTATATAGCTCCTATTAAATAATGACGATCAATCGTTAAACTTCCAGCTAAAAAGAAGCTGAAAGCACCACTCTCTGCTCGTCATTATGTTGATAATCCAATGGAACTATATGTTCGGATTATTTTACGGGATGTATATAGAGATTATTCGTTGGTGAATCTATGAGAGTTGTAAAAGTTGTATGGAGGAAAGAACAGTGAAAATTGGTTTTTTTACGGATACATATTTTCCGCAAATAAGTGGTGTGGCCACATCCATCAAAACGTTAAAAGATGAATTAGAAAAAAATGGCCACGAAGTGATTATATTCACAACATCTGATCCGAATGCTGAAGATGAACAGGGAATTGTGCGGATGCCCAGCATTCCCTTTATTTCGTTTAAAGATCGTCGTGTGGTAGTTAGTGGCATGATCGATGCTTATGAAACGGCTAAAAGTCATCATTTGGATATTATTCACACTCATACGGAATTTGGGACAGGTTGGTTAGGAAAGTATATAGCTAAGCAATTAGGAATTCCCACGGTTCACACGTATCATACGATGTATGAGGATTATTTACATTACATCGCCCATGGCAAGTTGATCAGGCCTTATCATGTTAAGCAGGCCTCGCGAGCTTTTTGTCGTAATTTGAGTGGTGTCGTCTGCCCGAGTGAACGGGTGGTGGAAAAGCTACGTCAATATCAAATACATGCCCCGATGGCGATTATTCCAACAGGCGTTAACTTACGCAAGTTCGCAACTGATTTTTCGGAAATGCCTCTGTCTATTCGAGAAGAGCATGGCTTGACGGAAGACAATGTCCTCTTGTTGTCTTTGAGTCGCTTATCTTTTGAAAAAAACATTCAAGCTATTATTCAAGGAATGCCTATTATTTTAAACGCTGTGCCAACTGCAAAGTTACTAATCGTTGGCAAAGGCCCTTATTTGAAAGAATTACAAGAGTTAGTTTCGGAGTTAGCTATTGAACAAGCTGTGGTGTTTGTCGGCGAAGTTTTAAATCAGCAAGTAGGTCGTTACTACCGAGAAGTGGATTATTTTGTGAATGCTTCAGATTCTGAATCACAAGGTTTAACGTATATTGAAGCACTGGCGTCTTCCACTAAAATAGTGGCCAAGGGGAACGATTATTTGGATCAGCTAATTGTTGATCCAGCTCTAGGTCAGACCTTTGAAACAGATGATGACTTTGCGGAAACCTTTATTAGTTATCATCATCAGGAAGTTGTGGATCAACCAGCTGTTCGTCAGGAAAAACTGTACGAAATTTCCAGTGAGAATTTTGCTAAAAAAATCGAGCACTTTTATCAGGACGCTCAATCTTATTATCAAGTTTTTATTGAAGAAGAAGAGGATGAGCGCGCCCATTTGCCTTTGCGTTTGTTTAAAAAGAAAGAATAAATTCTGATGGAGGATCCTTAATGACGAAAAAGAATCGCATTTATCTATATGTTGCCTTGTTAATTGGGGGTGGCGTTTTATTTAACGAGTTGCGAAAAATAAGTATCGCTGACCTCTTGCAGGAACTGACAGAATTAAAATTTTCTTGGCTCTTAGTGGCCATCGGTTGCATGTTGTTGCACTGGTCGATTGAAGGGAAAATTATTCAAGGCCTTTTAAAACGTCAGCAAGGTGATTTTAGTTTTAAAAATGCGGTTAGAATTCCATTGATCGAGCATCTTTTTAACGCGATTACCCCTTTTTCATCAGGTGGACAACCAGCTCAATTGTTAGCTTTGGTTAAATCTGGCGTTGATCCTGGCGTAAGTGGTTCAGTTTGCTTGATGAAGTTTGTCGTTTATCAAGTTATGATTGTGTTGAATTTTGTGGCCTGTATTATTTTTGGTTTTCGTCTGATTTCCCACGAGTTAGCCGAACTTTCTTATTTTGTTATGTTGGGGTTTTTGATTAATGTGGTGGTGGTCGTCAGTTTGTTGATGCTGATGTACTGTTATCCCATGACTAACGCCATTGTTAAATTCGTAATGGGGATTATTAAGAAATTTGTTCGGGGGCCTCGAGGAGAAGCTCTTGAGTTGTCTGTATTTGAGAAAATGACGAATTTTTATGAAGAGAGTCAGTATATGCGTCGTGAAAAAAGTGTTATGCGCCGAACCTTTGCCTTGACTTTTGCTCAGTTGGTTTGCTACTACGTAGTTCCTTATTTTATCTTGCTGAGTTTAGGTGTCAGTCAAGTGGATGTGTTACAGATCGTCATTTTTCACGCCTTTATCATTTTAATCATCTCCCTCTTTCCCGTTCCTGGTGGGACTGGTGGGGCTGAATACAGCTTTACCCTGTTGTTTGGCAGTTTTATTGCTGTCACGAGTAAATTGGTGGTGGCGATCGTTTTATGGCGAATTGTGACTCATTATATTGGTATCTTATTAGGAATGCTTGCTCTGTTTGTTGAACCTGATTTACCGAAAGCCAAAATAGCTCTTGTAAAAAAATCAGCACCGGAATTAATGTAAGACAGCTAAGCTCTTTAAGTGTTAGACTATTTTCTAACCTTAGAGAGCTTTTCTGGCTTTTTTTATTGGTAATGAAAGAGAGGAAGAGTATAATAGGTTTATGAGTAGTAGTGTGTTAGGGCTACGGCCGTAGGTGAGACAGTCATCGGCTGAGATCCTGATCAAAAGTGTTAAACAAGGAGGATTTGTCTATGAAAACAATTGGATTTATTGGAACAGGTGTTATGGGAGCTTCTGTCGTTAAGCATTTGCTAAAGGCTGGTTATGAACTGAATGTTTATAATCGTACTAAGACCAAAACAGACGCATTGATAGCTCTAGGAGCTGTTTGGCAAGAGAACCCTCGAGAAGTCGCTGCTAAAAGTGAGGTGGTTTTTACCATGGTTGGCTATCCGTCTGACGTGGAAGAAACATACTATGGTCCTCTTGGCATTTTTTCTACTGATGTGACAGGCAAGGTCTTGGTCGATATGACAACGAGTACCCCCTCATTGGCGATTAAAATCGCTGATACGGCCCGCGAAAAAGGGATTACTAGTTTGGATGCTCCAGTATCAGGTGGTGACTTAGGCGCTCAGAATGGCACATTAACAACGATGGTTGGTGGTGATCGCAACAGTTATGAGCAACTTGTCCCAATTTTTGAGGTTTTTAGTGCGAAAGTCAATCATCAAGGAGCGGCTGGCGCCGGCCAACATACGAAGATGGCCAATCAAATTATGATTGCGGGCACGATGACAGGAATGACGGAGCTTTTAGTGTATGCTGAAAAGGCTGGTTTAGAATTGGCAAAAGTTCTGGATACTGTTGGTGGTGGTAGTGCAGCAAATTGGTCTTTGACGAATTATGGTCCACGAATTCTTCGAGAGGATTTTAGTCCTGGTTTTTTTGCAAAGCACTTTCTCAAGGATTTGAAAATTGCTTTAGATGAGTCGGCAAGAATGGGAATAGCGCTGCCTGCGACTGAAAGAGCGAAAGAACTTTATGAAAAGCTGACAGAACAGGGCTTTGAGAATGATGGAACGCAAGCGTTGATTAAGCTGTGGTGGCCGACTGGAAAGCCTCAAGATTAAAATTCAATTAAGAGTTAGAAAAAATTAAAAAAAAACTGAAAAATATGGTTATTTTCGGTGCATATACTAACGTAGTCTGATACAATGTAACAGAAAGTGAAATTGAAGGAGGCTTGCCCTATGAAACATTCACAATTGGTTGCGATTATCAAAAGATTGGAAGCCATGATTGAAGCGTCTGCGACTGATAAAGAAATTCAAGTTCGCCGTTTCGAACGTGAAGGAAATGAACGATGTATTGTTACTTATGACTCAGCAAACGAGATGTTTGAATTAACGGAATCTGATACCCAACAAGTATATCAGTTTGATGATATTGATTTAGTTGCGATAGAGATTTATGAGTTACTACAAGCCTAATAAGGACATAAACCAACTCAAGAAGATAATTTATCTTCTTGAGTTTTTATATACCTGATAATCGGTTATGTCTCGTGAAGTAAGAGTGGCTATGGTAAAATGGGTTAAAGGGCCAAAAAGTAATTTGTGGTCATTGATGAGGAAAAGGAGAAAATTATGACAAGTAAAAGGTGGATAGCAATTGGCATCGCGTTAGGGTTGTTCTTACTTTGGATGCTGGTGCCTTCAGCAAACGAAGAGGTGTCAGTTGACGAATTATTAGGAACTAACGGAATAACAGAGGAAGTCGTAAGTCAGAGAGGGGAAGAAAAGATTGCTTTACTGGAGATAGATGGTACGATTGCCGCTAGTTCTGGTGACTCATTGTTCGCTTCTGCTGGTTATAATCACCAATTTTTTATGGCACAATTAGATGAGATTGCCAATGATGAGTTGGTCAAGGGGATTTTGTTAGAAGTTAATTCTCCAGGTGGTGGGGTTTATGAAAGTGCTGAAATTGCTAGAGCTATTAAAGCCATTCAAGAAGATCGTGAGATTCCCTTTTACGTTTCCATGAAAAATATGGCAGCTAGTGGTGGTTATTATGTTTCGGCCAGTGCAGATAAGATCTATGCAGCTGACGAGACCATGACCGGGTCGATTGGTGTGATTATGTCTGGGCTTAATATGTCGGGATTGATGGATAAGCTGGGAATTTCTGATGAGACGGTTAAGAGTGGTGAATTGAAAGATGTTGGGTCGACAACTCGTAAGTGGACAGAAAAAGATCGTCAAGTGTTACAGGAGATGATTGATAGTTCTTATGGCAGATTTGTTGATATTGTGGCGGAAGGACGTCATATGCCGGAAGAAAAGGTTCGTGAGATTGCTGATGGTCGGATTTACGATGGCGTTCAAGCTAAGGAAAATGGGTTAGTGGATGAGCTTGGCTTTCCTGAAGATGCTATGGCGGCTTTACAATCGGAGAATCGCTTAAAAAACGCTTCTATTATCCAATATCAACTGCCTCGCTCATTTGCTGATACGTTTGCCAGTTCGTGGTTAGGTACCAGGGTTAACGGACTTTTAGGGCAAAAGAACACGCAAGCAGACGCTTTATCAAAAGTTCTTAATAGTTTTAGTTCTGAAGAAGCACCACGAATGATGTATTTATACGGAGGTGAGTAATATGACGGAACAAAAGTATGTGGAAGATCCCCAAGAAGAAAAGGAACAACCAGAAAAGGTCGACTTTCCTTCGGAAGATAACTTGGCGGAGTGGCAGGCTGAAAAAATGGCACGGGAGTCACAGAATGAACGTCAGGAGCTACCTGAAACGGATGGCACTTCAGCAGAACGTGATGAACCTAAGCCCTTGCCTAAGAAAGTTGAAAAGAATGCGGCAGATTTTTTAATACAAAACAGAGGGAAACGTGAAGAACAGCAATATAGTCAAGCGGAAAAAGCGGACAATCAAAAGAGTTGGCAACGATTTATTGAGCCGCCTCAGCGTCAACGAGCTTATCATCATTTTCCCCATTATTTTTACGCTGGTTTTTGGATTAGGGCATTTGCTTTTTTGGTTGATATCTTGTGTATTAGTTTAATTTCCAGTATATTACTGAATGGTATTTTAAGTTTTGTCGGATTAAAAGCAGGTGGAAATTTGACGCCTTACGGTTTGTTAAGTTTGGCGATTTACTTGGGTTACTTTGTTTTGATGACTAAGTTTACTAATGGCCAGACCATAGGGAAAATGATTTTTGGGATTCAAGTGGTCTGCTTTAAAGAGGAAAATCTCAGTTGGGCAACCGTCTTAGTTCGTGAAGGGGCATGCCGTTTTATTTTGAAATCAGGTTTAGGTTTAATAGGCTATCTACCAGCTGCTTTTACGCCTACTAAACAACACCTAGGGGATTTTTTGAGTGATACAAGTGTGGTTACGTTAAATAGTATTAAGGCGTATAACGGTGTTAAGTTTTAGAAAACAGATCGAGGATGTGATGAAGTGAATGAGCCAATTGACTTTCCGTTGAATTTTGACCGTTACATGGAGATGGGGCAACTTGCTTTGGCTGACGGGTTGTTAGATGAGGCCTTATTAAACTTCGAAAATGCTTATAATTTACAAGAGGATTTTCAAGCCAATCGTTCCCTTGTGTCGGTTTTAATGGCTCGAAGTGAGTTTTTTGAAGCGAAGAAGATTGCTGATGAAATGAAAGCTGATTATCTAGGAGATGCCGAGAATTTTCTACTCTACCTGACTCTGTTGGCTGGAACTCAATTTTTTATACAAGGACGAAAATTAGTGAGACATTCTGACTTTTCAGATGATGTTAAAGAAAGCTGTTTAGCGGAGTTGGAACAAGGGGAGCATTTTTTTCGCAAGTTCCAAAGGAGAGAATTAGTTGAACGACAAGCTTTAGCTCTAGAGTTGAGTTGCGCTTCATTTTACCAACAAGGGAAGCAGTTACGGGCTTTGGAACGCTTGCCTCAAACAGAGTATATAGAGATTGCTAAAAAATTGATTGATGAGGCTGATTTGCCTTTGTTGTTAAATAATGGGTTGATTGAAACCTTGGTTGAGCTAGGGTGTCAGGTAACAGTTGACAGTCAAACGATCAATGGCCGTCAAACGATTAATTTGGCTGAGTTAATGCCGATCAATCAGCAGAAAAGTTATCTCGCCTGCTTGAAACAGCTTCAACTTCAACTGGAAAATAATGACTCTGAATTGAGTCAATCTTTGCGCGAGGAATTGCGTTTACAATTTATTCTGTTATATCCTCTAGGAGATCAGCTTATCAACGATCCTGGGACTTGGATTGAGCTTTTTTTGGCCAGTTATTTTGATAATGAGCTTAAAGAGGATCATGAAATGGCCTATTTGGATCTTCAAAGACGGCTTAGACAGGAACTTGCTTCTTTGGTTATTTAAACCGAGTATTAATCCAAGGAAATCGGGGATAAATGTTTACAAGTAAAGGTTGATAGTGTATTATTGTAAGGTATGCAATTGATAGAATGATTAAAATTAGATATTCTGGAGGGAATTATTAGATGACAGCCAAGTGGGAAAAGAAAGGCACCAATGATGGTGTATTAACATTTGAAATCGACAAAGATACTGTTGCAAAAGAATTAACAACAACTTTTAATAAAGTGAAGAAAAACCTTAGTGCACCAGGTTTCCGTAAAGGAAAAATTTCTCGTCAGCTATTTAACAAAATGTATGGCGAAGCGTCACTATATGAAGATACTTTAAATGCATTATTACCTAAAGCTTATGATGCTGCGGTTATCGAAGCTGGGATCGATCCAGTTGCTCAACCTAAAATTGACATTGAAAGCATGGAAGCTAACTCTGATTGGGTTATTACGGCTGAAGTTATCGTTAAACCTGAAGTTAAATTAGGTGAATATAAAAATCTAACAGTTGAAAAGCAAGATCGCGAAGTCACTGAAGAAGAAGTAGAAGCAGCGATTAAAGCTAAGCAAGAATCTTTAGCTGAATTAGTGATTAAAGAAACAGAACCTGCTGTTAACGGTGACACAGTGGTGATCGATTATAAAGGAATGAAAGACGGCGTGGCCTTCGATGGCGGAACGGCTGATAATCATTCGTTAGAATTAGGTTCTAACTCATTCATCCCAGGTTTTGAAGAACAATTAGTTGGAGCCAAAGCTGGTGATGAAGTAGAAGTTAAAGTAACCTTCCCAGAAGAATATCATTCAGAAGACTTAGCGGGTGCGGAAGCAATCTTTGAAGTGAAAGTTCATGAAGTAAAAGGGAAAGAATTACCTGAACTTGATGATGAATTTGCTAAAGACGCGGATGAAGAAGTTGAAACATTAGCTGAATTGAAAGAAAAAATCCGTAAAGAGCTAGAAGAAAGTAAAGAAAAGGCTGCTGAAGAAGCCGTACATGAGTTAGCTATGCAGCAAGCAGTTGCCAATGCGGAAATCGTTGATTTACCACATGAAATGGTTCATGATGAAGTTCACCGCTCAATGGATGAATTCTTAAATAACATGCAACGTCAAGGGATTGCGCCTGACATGTACTATCAATTAACGGGTACAACAGAAGCTGATCTACATACTCAATTTGAAGGTGAAGCTGAAACTCGCGTGAAGACAAACCTAGTGATTGAAGCAGTTTCAAAAGTTGAAGACTTTGAAGCAACTGATGAAGACATTCAAAAAGAGCTTGAAACATTAGCTGAATCTTACAACATGGAAATTGATGCAGTTCGCAAAGTGTTAACAGATGATATGTTAAAACACGACATTGTGCTGAAAAAAGCCTTAGACGTTATTACGGAAACGGCTAAAGAAGCTTAATTTAGGCTGGAAACGTAAAAGAGCGAAGGATTTCCTTTGCTCTTTTAGTCTCTTTAATCAATATTATTCACAAGATAGCGATTAGTGTGTTAAGATAAGTAAAATTGCTAAAAATTGTAAAAAGAGGACCTTATTTAAGGAACCTTTTTACGCAACCTATTAGGAGGGTTATTATGTACGATAATACGGACGATAATGGTTCGGTTCGTTGCTCATTCTGTGGGAAATCTCAAGAAGAAGTTAAAAAAATCGTAGCTGGACCAGGAGTCTACATTTGTAATGAGTGTATTGATTTGTGTAAAGATATTATTGATGAAGAGTTTCATGAAGATGCTGTTCACGATTTCTTAGATGTTCCTAAACCAAACGAGATTTTGAATGCTCTGGATGAGTATGTCATTGGTCAAGATCGTGCCAAGAAAGTTCTTTCAGTGGCCGTTTATAATCATTATAAGCGAGTCGGCAATATGGAAGAAGTCGAAGATGGTGTTGAATTACAAAAGAGTAATATCTGTTTAATTGGGCCTACGGGCTCTGGGAAGACCTTTTTAGCTCAAACATTGGCTAGGACATTAAATGTGCCATTCGCCATTGCAGATGCTACAAGCTTAACGGAAGCAGGTTATGTGGGAGAAGATGTGGAGAACATCCTCTTGAAATTACTTCAATCAGCAGATTTTAATGTTGAACGTGCTGAAAAGGGAATTATCTATATTGATGAAATTGATAAGATTGCTCGTAAGAGTGAAAATGTGTCAATTACTCGTGATGTTTCTGGTGAAGGGGTTCAACAAGCTTTACTGAAAATTTTAGAGGGAACAGTTGCCAGCGTGCCACCTCAAGGTGGGCGTAAACATCCGCAACAGGAGTTTATTCAAATCGATACGACGAATATTCTCTTTATCGTTGGTGGTGCGTTTGATGGCATTGAAAACATTGTCAAAGAACGTTTAGGCGATAAAGTGATTGGTTTTGGTAAATCTAATTCTAAATTAGATGACAACAAGAGTTTGATGCAGGAAATTATTCCTGAAGACTTGTTGAAATTCGGTTTGATTCCAGAGTTTATTGGCCGATTACCGGTAACCGCGGCGTTGGAAAAATTAACAGTAGACGATTTAGTTAGAATTTTAACTGAGCCTAAAAATGCTTTGGTGAAGCAGTATAAAAAATTACTTGCTTTGGACCATGCTGATTTAGAGTTTCAAACGGAAGCTTTACAGGCGATTGCCAATCAGGCGATCGAACGAAACACTGGAGCTCGTGGGTTGCGTTCTATTATTGAGCATATCATGATGGCATCATGTATGAAATTCCGATGCGCGAAGATATCCAAAAGGTTATCGTCACAGAAGATACCGTTAAAAATGACGCCAATCCAACCTTGGTTTTGGAAGATGATAAAAAAGTGAGTTAGTTAATTAATCAACACAAGTGCGAACTTTGTGTTGGTTTTTTTCTTTAGAGAAAGTTTCGATACAGTTATTTTGAGGGAAGTGTTAGGCTTGACCTAACATCTCAGCTATAGGGAAGACTGGCATGAGTTGCTAATTTGTAATATTAATCGTCTAGTTAGTTAGCTTGAATTATGGTAAAATGAATAGTGGAATAGTAGCAGATCGATTAAGATGACTCGTGAGATTGGGGCATTGCGACAGTCGGAGTAGGGAGTGGAAAGATGAAAGTACACAATGCAGAAATATTAATTAGTGCGGTTTCGCCTAAACAATACCCAGAAACAGATCTGCCGGAAATCGCGTTAGCGGGACGGTCAAATGTTGGGAAGTCATCATTTATTAATACCTTGATTAACCGGAAAAATTTAGCGCGGACATCAAGTAAACCGGGAAAAACACAGACGTTGAATTTTTATTTAATTGAAGATATTTTTCGTTTTGTAGATGTTCCTGGTTATGGATATGCGAAGGTATCCAAAACGGAGCGGGCTAAATGGGGGGAAATGATTGAAACCTATTTGACACAGCGCAATCAGCTAAGAGCAGTGATTTGTGTGGTTGATTTAAGACATAAGCCTAGTGTTGAAGATATTCAAATGTATCAATTTTTAAAGTTTTATCAAATCCCTGCGATTGTGGTGGCAACGAAAGCAGATAAGATCGCTCGTGGCAAATGGAATAAGCACGAGTCGATAGTTAAAAAAGCTTTAGAATTTGATAAAAGTGACGCTTTTGTGTTATTTTCTTCCGAAACCAAGATGGGGAAAGAAGAAGCTTGGAAGGCCATTGAGTTATATTTAGAATTAGAAAATGACTAGAGTAGAGGGATGAGTTACATGGATTTTAATCAGTATCAATCGTTAGCTAATCGAACGCTTTATGGAAGTGAACAAGTGTTGACTAATTGTGCCCTAGGTTTAGCAAGTGAAACTGGCGAGGTGCTAGAAGTTATTCAGAAGTATACGTTTGAGAATCATCAGCTGGACCGAGACGAACTAGTTAAGGAAATGGGCGATGTCTTGTGGTATTTATCCCAAATTGCTGAATGGGCTGATATTTCTTTTGAGGAAGTAGCAGCCACTAATATCGAAATGTTAAAGAATCGCTATCCAGATAGTTATAAGATATCTTCTAATGGGTAACAACTAAAAAAACACTTGTGTATGGCGTTGGCATAGGCAAGTGTTTTTTTGAGGGAGTTTGGTAGTGGAATCAGACCATTTTTTTTTAACGAACTAAAAAGACTTGGTAGCCCTCGTAGGAGCAGCTGTCAAGTCTTTCCTGATATCGATTAAGCCAGTTTCTTTTTTAAGAACCAATATACCACTAAACTTGTCACAATGGTTAGCAAGCCAATCAAACTGGTAAAGTAGTTAGAGACGCTACCGGCTTTTGGAAGAATCCCAGTAGTTTGTTTATTTGTGATTGCTTTTTTCTTTTTTAGATTGGTTGAGCCGGTCACTTTACTTGTAGAATTACTGCTATTAAGAGTAGTCGTTGCCTTTGATTCGTTAGTCGCTGTCCCTGGATCTGAGCTAGTTGATTGTGTGGACATATTATCTTCCGTATCGCCATCTACTGCAGTTTTAGCGTTAGACTGTTTGGAAGTGTCGATAGGCTCCTGGCTGATGACAGTGGCCTTTGTAGGCGTCGTTTCAGTTATCCCAGACTCTTTGCTGACAGACGTGGAGGATGAGGGAGACGGGATCTTGACATACCTGATAGGAAAGGTATAGTCGGTTGTTAAGATATCCACTTCTTTAACGAGCATAATATCGGAAACTTGGTATCCAGAAATAGCTTTAACGTCGACTAAGATAGTTGTACCAAGTTTATCTGTTACAGACTTTTTAGGGCTGATTTCTTCATTAGTGTCGACATCGATGTAGGTAAATGTGATAGTCGCCATATCTTCTGAAACTGGTGGAGTTTCACCAGAGGGTTCAGTTGTTGAAGGGGGTGTATTAGTTGATTCAGTATTTTCTTCAGCCGAAGTCGTATCTGTGAAAAAGCCAAAGAGACTGATTGCTGTTAGTAACGTAAAAACTAAACGTTTCATTATAGCTCCTCCTTGAATGAAAAGTGTTTCAAATCGTTCGATCTTTATTTGATAACAATGAGTATTCTTTACATCCATATTATACGATAACAAAATAACAGGTAGATTACAAATTTATGAACTTTAATTGCAGGAATATCTTAATTTTTTCTGATTATTTTTTTGAGAAAGGATTTTGATGAAGAGACTAGGCAAGTTGCCCATAAATATCCTGACAAAATGGTCATTCTGCAAATGAGGAATTAATTGAGGTATGCTACACTTATTATAAGAAAAAGAGTAATTTGTCTGAGGAGGCACCTTAATGAAAGTTGAAAAAAAAGCGTTTGGTTCGGCGGGATCAACGTTGTATGTTATTGAAAATGATAACGGTTTAATTTTAGAGGTCACAGATTTTGGTGCTAGAGTTGTCAGGTTGTTAGTGCCAACAAAATCCGGGGAACTAACTAATATTGTCCTTGGTTTTGCTGATGAAGAAAGTTATCGTGAGCATGATACGTATTTTGGTGCGACGATTGGTCGTGTTGCTGGGCGACTCGCTAAAGGCCAGTTCAAAGGTCACAGTGCTGTTCAACATTTTGATCAAAATGAAGGGTTAAACACCTTACATGGTGGGGCTGACAGTTTCGAAGTTAAACGCTGGCAGACGGATATTATTGAAACGTCTTCCGATGTGAAAGTAGTTTTTTCCTATACAAGTCCTGATGGCGAAAATGGCTTTAAAGGGAACTTGAGTGCTAAGGTGACCTATACGTTTAGCAACGAAAATGAATGGCGCTTGGATTATGAAGGAGAAACGGATCACGAAACACTGTATAATCCGACGAATCATGTTTATTTTAATTTGTCTGGTAGTTTAGCGCAACCGATTGATAATCATTCATTGTATGTGGCAGCGGAACATTATGGTGTGATTGATGATGAGAGTTTACCCACAGGTGAATTAAGAGCTGTCACAGGCACAGCTTTTGATTTTACAGCTCAGCCTGGTCGAGTGTTAAAAGATGGTTTTAGTCAAAGCGATCAACAGGTTGCCCTAGTATCCGGCTACGATCATCCTTTCTTGTTAGCAGCTCCGAGTTTACTACAAACTCAAGTGAGGCTGACAGAGCCCCAAACGGGAATTAGCTTAGAGATGAGGACAACATCTCCTGCAGTTGTGATTTATACGACTAACATTGGCCAGAAACAATTCACGATGTTTGGTGAAACAGTCAGTCATCATAGTGGAATTACTTTGGAAACACAGGTTTTACCTGATGCGGTCAATCATGAGGGATTCGGTAATATAGTGTTGAATCCAGGAGAAACGTTTAAAGCAACGACTATTTTTTCAATTTACTAAAACGACCGAGAGGGGGAATGTGTCCCGCTCTCGGTTGTTTTTATCAGGGAAATGTTGGGAGACTCAAAGGGCGCAGTTGTTGTTCTAAGTGATCAATTTCTTGTTGTAATTGCTGGCCTATGTTGGTATCTTTGACTTTTTTTCGCGTCAGCACACGGTCAACCACCCGCTTGGCTGAAATGATGTCAGTAAAGTCTTCGATAGCAGCTTCCTTTGAAACGAATGGTTGATGGGCAACCAACTGCATGCCGTATGAGTTATAGATTAAAGTATAGCCGGCGATTCCTGTAGTACCTTGGTAGGGTTTGGAGAAGCCACCATCGATAACAATCATCTTCCCTTTTGCTTTGATGGGATTTTCCCCCTTAATTTCTTTGACAGGTGTGTGGCCATTGATGATGTGGCTATCAATATCGGTTAAGCCGAATTCATTGAGTATTGCTTGACAGACTTCAAGGCGATTGCGTTGTTCATAGTAGCTGTTTTTAATTTCTTTGTGGGTGTGTTTATCAGCAATAAAGTAACGTTCAAAGGTAGTCATTTCATTTTTTCCAAATAAAGATGAGCATTCGCCAGTCCATAAATACCAAATTAAATCAGTGGCCAAATCGTCAGTGGTGTTCAAATCATGATAGCTTGTTCGCAGAGCTTTTTCGAAGGTGTCGAGCAAGGCTTTCCCTTTTAAAACCTGCTGATTAATGGTAAAGGATTTAAAACTGCCATCGGAATTCAAAGGAATACACCCGTGGATTAACAAGTTGTTGTTGTAACAGAGATACATGCTCCCTTTTTCCATTAAAAAATCAATATGACGTTTCAATTTTTCTGACGCTTGAAAGGCGTGAATTAACTGAGAAATAATTTTTTGTTCCTCACTATTCAAGGCTTCTGGCTGCTGAGGGTCAATCGTTTGAAAGCATGTCTGATTAAGGGGATATGTTTCCCCTTTGAGCAAGATGGTTTGCTGTTGGTAATCAATTTTATCTAGTAGCAATCGGTGGGACATGTTAAACTCTGGACGACGCTTGATTAATTGCGCCTCTAGCTTAAACTGAATGATCGCAGTGGCTTGTTGGATCTGGCTCAATTGTCGTTGTTCCTTGGTTGTGAGGTCTAGGGCGTCTCCCTTAGGACGAAATTCGGCCTTATCTTCATAAAAGGTTTCAGCAAAGTTTTGCAAGGGGCGTAAGTTAATTCCGTAAACATCTTCTAAAATGGCCAGATTATTGTATCGAGCAGAAATGCGAATCACATTCATCAGGCAAAGGGGAGAACCGGCATAAGCACCAATCCATGTGATATCGTGGTTTCCCCATTGGATATCAAGAGAATGGTAGCTGATTAAGTCATCGATGATCCGATCAGGAGCTGGTCCTCGATCGTAAATATCACCGACCACGTGAAGGTGATCAACGATTAAGCGTTGGATGGTATAACTTAAACCAGTTATCATGGCTGGGCCTTGATCTAGTCGAATTACTTCGTTGATAATTTCGTTAAAATAGTCTTTTTTATTGTGGTCGTCTTGTTTTCGATAAAGTAATTCTTCTGTGATGTAAACAAATTTTTTCGGCAAAGCTTTTCGAACTTTAGATCGGCTGTATTTAGTTGCAACGAAATGAATGAGATCAATTAGTTGTAAAATAGTTAAACCATACCAATCATCGAGCTGGGCTGGATTCGTCTCTTCTTGTTTTTTCTTTAGAAGCATCTCTTCTGGATAATAAATCAGGAACGTCAGTGTTTCACGAGCTGCAGAGGGAAGCTGTTGATTGAAACACAAGTTGATTTTTTCTTTAAGACTACCGGAAGCATTCCTTAAAACATGCTGAAATGCATCATGTTCACCATGAAGATCGCTGATAAAATGTTCAGTTCCTTTCGGTAAATTCATAATGGCTTTTAAATTGATAAGCTCGGCCATGATATCAGCGCTGTTTTCAGGGAAGTTTTTTGTTGTTTTTGCCATAGGTCACCTCATGTATACCAATTATACTTATTATGGTCTATCATAGTTCTTTCAGAGGGGAATGTCAACGGTACCAATTTTTTTATTTCTCGCTTTTAGGGAATGGTTGTCAGTTTGCTAATTGATTATTAGGCAAGAAATAAGTATAATGTGGTGTTAGTGATGGTAAAATATGTGGTTTTTACCAGATGATGAGAACAAGGAGAGCGAATGTCGTGCGAAATAGAATGATGAAAATGCCGGTAGTAAAAGAAGAAATTGTAGAATTCATGCGAAGAAAGCAGAAGCAGTTGTCTGGCCCATTAGGGGACCTGCAAAAGCAAGCAACTGAGGCTAATGTTCCGATCATTCCTCATGAAACTGTCGTTTTTCTCCAGTTTTTATTAGGTCAATTAAAGCCTCAATATATTTTGGAAATCGGAACGGCTATTGGTTTCTCAGCTAGTTTAATGACTGAATACCTTGAAGAAGCAGGACATGTCACCACTATTGATCGCTTTGATGTGATGATTGAAAAAGCTAAAAAAAACTTTGATTCTCTAGGTGTTTCAGATAAAGTGACATTACTAGAAGGTCAGGCGGCGGATATCTTGCCAAACTTAACAGGTCCTTATGATTTTATTTTTATGGACAGTGCTAAATCAAAATATATTGAATTTTTGCCTGAATGTTTACGTTTGTTAAAAGTAGGTGGGGTTTTGATGATTGATGACGTGTTGCAGGGGGGAACAATTCTAGAACCACTTGAAGACATTGATCGGAGTCAAAGAGCGATTCACCGCAAGTTAAACGAATTATTTGATGTTGTGTTAACTCATGCAGATTTGACAACTAGCCTTGTTCCTTTGGGAGACGGTGTCTTATTAATTACCAAGGATAAAGAGTTAATCGATTTAGACAGTGGCCGCTCTTCATAAGAAGGCGGTTTTTGTGTTAATTACACAAGTATCTGTCTCTTTAATGACGGATAGAATGAGATGTTAAGACGGATATCGTGAAAAATAAGTCAGAAGTTAGTTTGATTTTTTTTTGACAATTAATGAGGAAAAGACTTAGCAAAATCATTAAATAGAGATGTACTATCAAAATTTAATAAAAATTTAACAATAATTTATTTGGCAGTGATGATCGGCAAAATAGAGTTCAATAAATAGGTCTATAGTAAAAATAGAGCAAAAAAAAGGAGCTCACAAGAAATTATTTTTCTTGTGAGCTTCTTTTTTTCTTTGACGTCGCAGGAGGGATTCGAACCCCCGACCGTCCGCTTAGAAGGCGGATGCTCTATCCGGCTGAGCTACTGCGACATTTTTTACCGCAACAAAACTATTATATTCAATAAATAACGCAAAGTCAATAACTATTTTTTTAACACAGTGTAAAAAAATAGAAATGATAAAAAAAACGTTCTAATAAAAAAGAAGACGTTGATACAATGCTGTTTTGGGCCGTTAATGTACGGAGAAACCTATTTTTGTGCTATTGTCATGCTTTCTTTTAGCTAGACAAACAAAAAAAATCAAGATATACTAATTTTGTTGGGAAATATGCTGGGGAATGCAATTAAACAACACAAAATATGGGAAGAGGTAAAGATAATGGGGAAAATCGATCCACGAGTAATAAAAACTAGAAGTAAGTTGAAAAAGGCTTTTTTAACATTACTATCTACACACAAATTAACAGAAATGAATGTTAAGGATTTAACACAGACTGCTGATGTCACAAGAGGAACGTTCTATCTACATTACAAAGATAAAGAAACATTTATCAAAATTATGATGGAAGAATTAATTAACGAGTACTTTGACACTGTTATCTTCAACGTTGCTTTAGATGATGATAAGGAAGAGTTGCAGCCAGTTTTATCTTTAGTTCATACTTTCGAATATGTTGGTGAGCGACCAGATTTCTTTACAGTGTTACTTAAAGAAAATGATGCTTTAGTATACCAGACAGCGTTCAGTAACCAATTGTTTGCTTATATTCAACAACACCAAGCAAAAAATTCAGACCTAAGTGAGAGTAAAGTTCCTAAAGAGTTATTGATGAGTTTCTTGACATATGGTCTATTAGGTTACATTGATAGTTGGTTGGTTAATGGCAAGATTTATGCAAACCACTTTATGGCAACAAATTTACAAAAAATGTTAGATTCAGCTTTGATTAAAGAAGCTGGTTTGGAAAGCTTTTTTGTAACTGATGCAACTGAAGTAGAAAATGTTGTGAGATAATTAGAATTTTTTATAAGAGAAGCCGTTGTCGATATTATGATTGACTTGGCTTCTCTTTTTTGGTATGATACTAATGTTGTAATTGTGGCACCACAGCTACAACCGCACGAAATAAGTAATTAAGAACAAAGGAATTTGTCGCTTATGCCGGCGAGTCTAAGTAAATTATAAGGAGGTGCTTAACAGCATGTACGCAATTGTTAAAACAGGTGGTAAGCAAGTAAAAGTAGAAGTAGGCCAAGCGATTTACATCGAAAAATTAGATGTAGAAGCAGGTGGCAAAGTAGTATTTGACGAAGTGATTTTAGTTGGTGGCGAGTCTACAAAAGTCGGAACTCCAACAATCGCTGGGGCAACTGTTGAAGGAACTGTTGAGAAACAGGGAAAACAAAAGAAAGTTGTTACATTTAAATACAAACCTAAAAAACATACTCACCGTAAACAAGGTCACCGTCAACCATATACTAAAGTAATGATTGATGCGATCAACGCATAGTTTTAACTAACTGAAAGAAGGCATGAGAATGATTAAAGGTGCGTTTAAGCGAGCTGAGGATGGCCGTGTTATTTCATTTGAAATAAGTGGGCACTCACAAGCTGGTCCTTATGGCAATGATATTGTCTGTGCTGCTGTTTCCGCATTGACGTTTAATACGGTTAATTCGGTTGAAGCTCTGGCAGGATTTACTCCGATTTTGGATGTGGATCATGAAACAGAAGGGTATCTCTATTTTGAAATACTGACAGATATTAGCCAAGAACAATCTAACATTGCTCAAATTCTATTAGAAAGCTTATTGCTTGGTTTACAGAGTATTCAAAGTGAACACTCAGACTTTATTCAAATTGAAACTGTAACAACTACTTAAGGAGGTGCAACCAAATGTTGAAAATGAATTTACAATTTTTCGCGACGAAAAAAGGTGGTGGTTCTACTGCCAATGGTCGTGATTCACAATCAAAACGTCTAGGTTCTAAAAGAGCTGATGGCCAAACTGTCACAGGTGGTTCTATTTTGTACCGTCAACGCGGAACAAAAATTTACCCAGGTGCTAATGTTGGTAGAGGTGGAGACGATACATTATACGCTAAGATCGATGGCGTGGTACGTTTCGAACGTAAAGGACGCGACAAAAAACAAGTGTCTGTTTACCCAGTAGCGCAATAATTAACACAAACGTTTAGGCTAATCTCTTGGTGCTCAAGGGGTTAGCCTTTTTGGTTTTAAAAAAAATAATGAAATGGTGTGGCTGAATGAAAATTAGAGCAGCGAAAGATGAAGACTTGGATGAATTGCGCAGTATTTATTATGAGTCACGTCTAAGTCATTTTACTTGGACGGAAAGTGGTCAAGTTTCTTTAATAGATTATGATCAAGCGACGGTAGATGAACGAATCTTATTGATTGAAGAGAAAGGAGCGATTATGGCTTTTATTTCGGTTTACGAACCAGACTGTTTTATCCATCTATTGTTTGTGAAACCAGGGTATGAAGGTAAAGGGTTAGGCAGCAGGTTGCTAGCTGAGGTAATAAATGAAAGCAGACGGCCGTTGTCATTAAAATGTATAAGCAAAAATCAACAGGCTCGGTCGTTTTATGAAAGTCATGGTTTCAGTGTTGTTGGGGAAGGGCTTGATGTGCATGATGGGCCATATGTTGTTATGGAGAAAAAATAAGGACGTCTGCTCTTTTTGTTTAGGATTAATCAGTGTCAGCAGGACATCATTTGAATCGGAGTTAAGGGGTAGAAGAGCTGTCCATAAGATGAGCTTAACAAATCCTTTTTGGTGAAATAGCTAATAAATCAGGGGCTTTGGTTTAACTAATAAGCGTTCTTTGTTATAATTAAGTGGATGTTAGCAAAGAAAGAGGGTTACTAAATGATTAATCGCATTGAAAAAATAAGAAGTAAATTGATAGAGGGTGACTTACCAGCTATTTTGATTACAAGTGAGTTCAATTTACGCTATGCAACTGGTTTTACTGGAACGACAGGGTTGGCTGTCATTACTTTAGAGAAGGCTTATTTTGTCACAGACTTTCGTTACACAGATCAAGCCGCTAAGCAGTGTCAAGGCTATCAAATTGTTCAAAATACTGGGCCGATTTATGATGAAGTGGCGAAGATAGTAGAAACTGATGGCTTGACTGGTATTGCTTTTGAGGAAGACCACGTCTCTTATGGGACTCATAGTGTGATAGAAGAGTTAATTGCCGCAGAGCTAGTGCCGGTATCAGGTTTAATTGAGGAATTGCGTGAAGTGAAGGAGTCGGGAGAAGTTGCGATTATTCGCAAGGCTTGTGAAATTGCTGATGCCGCTTTTGCCCATATTTTAACGTATATTAAACCGGGAATGACTGAAATTCAAGTTGCAACTGAGTTAGATTTTCATATGCGTTCGCTAGGAGCTTCAGGTATTTCATTTGAAACAATTGTCGCCAGCGGGTTACGTTCAGCGATGCCTCACGGAGTGGCAAGTGATAAGGTAATTGAACCGGGAGACATGATTACACTTGATTTTGGTTGCTATTATAACGGTTACGTCTCTGATATGACGCGGACGATTGCCTTGGGTGATCCTGGTGAAAAAATGAAAGAGATTTATCAATTAGTTTTAGATGCCCAATTGAAAGTGCTGGAAGCGGCTAAACCTGGGATTTCAGGGGTGGAGTTAGATCAAGTGGCGCGCGGCTATTTTGAAGAAAAAGGTCATGGAGCGGCATTCGGTCATTCGACTGGCCATGGCATTGGGTTGGAGATTCACGAAGGCCCGAATGTGTCTCGTTTAGCCGAAAAACGTTTTGTTCCAGGTAATGTGATTACGAACGAACCTGGGTTGTACTATTCTGAAATTGGCGGCGTAAGAATAGAAGACGACCTGTTAGTAACAGAGTCTGGTGTTGAGGTTCTAACTCACTCACCGAAAGAATTGATCGTGTTATAAATCAGTCTAAAACAGTGAGTATTGTAGCGGTTGTTTGATCTTTCTAATGACAAAAGAGGTCATTTAGTGATAAACTGTAGACGAGTCCATATAATAGGAGGAAACTGATGATTTCTGTAAATGATTTTAAAACGGGATTAACAATCGAATTCGACGGAGGCATTTGGCGTGTGGTTGATTTCCAACATGTTAAGCCTGGAAAAGGAGCAGCGTTTGTTCGTTCTAAACTAAAAAATCTCCGTAACGGTTCGGTTCAAGAAAAAACCTTTCGGGCAGGTGAAAAAGTTGCCAAAGCTCAAATAGATAATCGTAAGATGCAATACTTGTATGAAAGTGGTGGAAACCATGTGTTTATGGACACAGAAAACTACGAACAAGTCGAATTGCCAACCGAGCAGATTAAGGATGAATTGAAGTTTTTACTGGAAAATAGTTTGTGTAATATTATCATGTACGGAGAAGAAACCATTGGTGTTTCCTTACCGAATACAGTCGAACTAAAGGTCGCTGAAACGGATCCTGGAATCCGTGGAGATACGTCTTCTGGTGGGTCTAAACCGGCTACAATGGAAACAGGGCTAGTTGTTCAAGTTCCGTTCTTTGTTAATGCAGATGATGTGTTAGTGATTAACACAGCGGATGGTTCTTACGTCTCACGAGCATAATAGGGATGGCTGTTTTGAGCTAATTGTTTTATAATGGTAACAGCTATTAAGAAGGAGGGGTTCAAATGACTGAAGAAACAACATTTGTAATTGAAAATGGTCAAGAAAATATGGGTGGCGAAATTGTAATTGCCCCTGAAGTCATTGAAGTAATTATCGGAATTGCCGCATCTAAAGTATCAGGTGTTTATGGCATGCGTGGCGATCTGGCTTCGAATGTCAATGAACTATTAGGAAGGGCAGCTCATGGTAAAGGCGTTCACTTGAAGAATGATGATAACGGCTTAAAAGTTGAGTTATACTGTTATTTGAATTATGGCGTCTCAGTGCCGAAAGTTGCGTTAAATATGCAAGAGAAGGTGAAACAACAAGTTCTGTACATGACGGATATCGAATTAGCAGAAGTCAATATTCATGTAGTGGGTGTTGTTCCTGAAAAATTAGCTAGCCCGAGTTTAGAAGAATTATTTGATTCAGAAGAGGATGAATAGAGTGGAATTAACTCGTCACGAAATAAGAGAAAAAGCTTTGCAGTCATTGTATCCCTTTGACTTTAATCAAGATATTACGAAGGAAGACGCCATCAGCTATGCCTTTGAATATAACAACGCTGAATTTGTGAGCGAAGATGGAGAGTCCTTTATCCCAGGCTATTTGGACACACTGGTAACAGGTGTTTGCCAACAGCGTGAGGAGCTGGACCAATTAATTCAGAAGAATCTGAAAAAGTGGACATTAGCAAGAATTGCGAAACCTGATTTGATTATCTTGCGAATTGCGATTTACGAGATGCTTTATGTCGATGAAATACCTGCTAAGGTTGCCTTGAACGAAGCTCTTGAGCTAACTAAAAAATACAGTGACGATGATTCCCGTAAATTTGTGAATGGTGTCTTATCGAATATTGTGCCAACCTTAAACTCAGAGAAATAGTTCGCTATTTCTTTGAGTTTTTTCTTTAGTGGTTTGGAGTGGAATCTTTCGTCAAAAATTAATCTATGCTAGAATATAGGCAGTGAAAAAAATAGAAAAGAGGCGTTACTAATGGTGGGGAAAATTATTGATGGCCGTGCATTGGCTGATAAAATGCAACTGGGGATGGCGGCTGAAGTGGCTGAGATGTCAATTAAACCTGGTTTAGTCGTGATTATTGTTGGTGAAAATCCAGCAAGTCAGACGTATGTTCGTAATAAAGAATTAACGGCTAAAAAAATTGGGTTGCACTCTGTAGTAGAACGCTTACCTGAAGAGGTGTCAGAGGCGGAATTAATTGAGGTTGTGTCTAATTATAATCAAAATGACTTGTTTCACGGTATTTTGGTTCAACTCCCTTTACCTGGTCATATAGATGAAGAAAAGGTTTTGTTAGCAATTACGCCTGAAAAAGATGTGGATGGTTTTCATCCGATTAATGTTGGGAAATTATTTAGCGGGCAGGCAGGCTTAATCCCTTGTACTCCTTACGGCATCATGAAGATGCTGGAAGCTTATGATGTGGAGCTTGAAGGGAAAGAGGCTGTTGTGGTTGGCAGAAGTAACATCGTTGGGAAACCGATGGCTCAATTGTTATTAGATAAAAATGCGACTGTGACAATCACTCATTCACGGACCATTGATTTACCAGCTGTCACGCGACGAGCTGATGTTTTAGTGGTGGCGATTGGTCGAGGTCATTTTATCCGGGCTGAACACATTAAACCGGGAGCAGTCGTGATTGATGTGGGGATGAACCGTAGCGCTGAAGGGAAATTGATTGGAGATGTGGCATTTGATGAAGTGATCGAGGTGGCTAGTTTAGTGACGCCAGTGCCAAAGGGTGTTGGACCGATGACGATCACCATGTTGATGGAGCAAACTATTGCTAACGCACGAAAAATACAGTAACGGACTAATAGGATAAGCAGTAGCAGAATGATAAAAAAAGGAGATGAGTGACCTGGAACAACAGTATTTAACAGTCACAGCTCTGACAAAATATTTGAAACGTAAATTTGAAGCTGATCCGTATTTGGAGCGGGTATACTTGACTGGTGAAATATCTAATTTCCGCATGCGGGCAAACGCTCATCAATATTTTAGTTTGAAAGATGAACAAGCCAAGATTGCGGCTATCATGTTTAAAGGGGCTTTTCAAAAATTGAAGTTCGCGCCTAAAGAGGGCATGAAAGTATTGGTTGTCGGGCGGATTTCATTGTATGAAGCCAGTGGTAATTATCAGATTTACGTGGAACATATGGAACCAGATGGTGTTGGGGCACTTTATCAAGCGTTAGCTGAAATGAAGGAGAAATTGTCTAAAGAGGGCTTATTTACGGGTGCTAAACAAGCGCTGGTTCAGTATCCTCAAAAAATTGCAGTGATTACCAGTCCCAGTGGGGCGGTTATTCGTGATATTATCACCACTGTTCAACGGAGATATCCGATTGCTCAATTAATTCTCTATCCTACTTTAGTTCAAGGTGAGAAAGCGGCAGATGATGTTTGCCGTAATATTGCCCGAGTGGAAGCGCGAGGGGACATTGACACCTTAATCGTGGCGAGAGGTGGTGGTTCTATTGAAGATCTCTGGCCATTTAATGAAGAACGGGTGGCTCGGGCTATTTTTGAGGCGAAAACACCGATTATTTCATCAGTTGGCCATGAAACGGATGTTACCATTGCTGATCTAGTAGCAGATGTGCGTGCGGCAACGCCAACAGCAGCAGCTGAATTGGCAGTCCCTGTTTTAAATGATGAGTTAATAAAAATTAAAGAGCGAGAAAACCGTTTGGTTAAGAGTTATTCTTATCAAGTGACGCGTCAAAAACAACGCCTACAACATGTGATGAATTCCTTTATTTTTAAGCAACCGGAGCGGTTGTATGAAGGGTTTTCTGTTAAGCTTGACTTGTTGACGAGGAAATTTCAACAAAATAGTCAGCAGTTGGTGGCAGCTAAAAAGGATCAGTTTCAAAACTTAGATCACCGTTTGAAATTGGTGACACCGATTAATCGAGTGGCTAATCAATCTCAACAATTAGAGATGTTACGGCAACACTTGACCAGTGAGATGTTGCAATTAATCAAAGAAAAAAATAAACAATTTGGGCAATTGGCCCAGTCATTGGATTTGTTAAGTCCGTTGAAAACCATGGGACGCGGGTATACTTATGTCACAGATGGCGAGCAATTGGTCGCATCTGTAAAGCAACTGTTGCCTGATAAGGACTTGACCTTACATTTTGTTGATGGTGAGGCGGACCTGGTGGTTAAGGAAATTCGAGTAAATGAGAGTGAGGAAATAAATGACTAAAGAAGCGATGACGTTTGAAGAATCGATGATGGCGCTAGAGGTAATAGTAAAAGAGTTAGAACAGGGAGAAGTGCCGTTGGAAACTGCTTTGGAGCAGTTTCAAAAAGGGATCGAGTTGAGTAAAATTTGTCAAGAGACGTTAACAAAGGCAGAAAAAACTTTAACAAAAATTATGACGGAAAACGATGAGGAAGTCGTCTTTGATGAAAGTGAGTCTTAATGATGGGGGACAGCTTGTTAAGCTTTGGAAAAATTCACATACCAAAATTAGATCGAGAAATTGATCAATTTATTAAGTCGCAGGCTACAGAAGCTCATTTGCTAGACAGTATGAGCTATTCGTTGGCTGCAGGTGGAAAAAAATTGCGTCCACTGTTGTTGTTGGGGACGATTGCTTTTTTTAATGGTCAGATTACGAGAGGTGCCTACCAGGTAGCTGGAGCCTTAGAAATGATTCATACGTATTCTTTGATTCACGATGACTTACCAGCGATGGATAATGATGAGTTGCGTCGAGGAAAACCGACGAATCACATTGTTTATGGTGAAGGTCTAGCGATATTAGCTGGTGATGGTTTATTGACCGAAGCGTTTCACCTTGTGGCTGAAGCAGAACTAGCGGCTGAGCTTAAAGTGAGTTTGCTTCAGCGTTTGGCGAGGTACGCTGGTACGCAAGGCATGATAGGCGGACAAGTAGCCGATATCGAAGGGGAGTCTCAACAGCTGGATTTACCTGCGTTGCAATCAGTCCATCGCCGTAAAACAGGGGCTTTGATAAAATTCGCTGTCGAAGCGGGTTTATTAATCAGTCATCAGGAGCAACAAATAAGTGATCAGATGCAGATTTATGCTGAAAACTTCGGAATTGCCTTTCAAATTAAGGATGACTTGTTAGATGTCATTGGGGATGAAACTGTCATTGGTAAAAAAACTGGTATGGACCAAGCCTTAAACAAAAGTACTTATACCTCCTTATTAGGTGTCGAGGGTGCCAAAGTGGCTTTGGAGGACCATTGTCAAGTGGCGATGTCGGCTTTGGAAGAAGTTAAGTTGGAATTGAAAATTACTCAAGAGACAAGTTTATTAGCGGAATTGATTCAGACATTAATGGTTTAAGTGAAAGTGAGACTTATGAAAAAAGAACGAGTAGATGTCCTTGTATATAATCAAGGTTTAAGTGAGACCCGAGAAAAAGCCAAACGAGCGGTTATGGCTGGTTTAGTTTATGATACAAATAATCAACGAATGGATAAACCGGGAGAAAAGATTCCTGAAGACACTCAACTTCATTTGAAGGGGGAAGGGCTTAAATATGTTTCTCGTGGTGGCTTGAAGCTGGAAAAAGCGATTAAGGTCTTTCAGATTGAACTGGCTGATAAAATTTTATTGGATATCGGTTCTTCAACTGGTGGCTTTACAGATGTTGCCTTGCAAAATGGAGCTAAAATGAGTTACGCTTTAGATGTTGGCTACAATCAATTAGCTTGGAAATTGCGGCAAGATGAGCGGGTCGTTGTGATGGAGCGAACTAATTTCAGGTATGCTAAACCAGAAGATTTTACTGAGGGTTTACCTGATATCTCGTCAATTGATGTGTCGTTTATTTCGCTGCGGTTAATCTTGCCTGTTTTAAAGACGATTCTAAAACTAGGTGGAGAAGTGGTGGCGCTAATTAAACCTCAGTTTGAAGCTGGCAAAGAGCTAGTCGGTAAAAATGGCGTTATTCGTGAACCGAAAATTCATCGTCAGGTGTTAGAGAGTATGTTATCTTTTATGGCAGAAGAAGGGTATCAAATCGTTGGTGTTGATTTTTCTCCTATTAAAGGGGGCGAAGGCAACATCGAGTTTTTGGCTTATTTGAAATGGAATGAAGAGCCTATGTCGGCAATAGATATTGAACAAATTAGTCAAAGTGTGGTTGAATCTGCACATCGTGAATTGAAAGTGAAAGTGGCGAAATAGTTGTCAATCGAACGTGTGATAGTTAGTATGTGCTTTTGAAATGATTGATGTCTGTTTCATGGCATAGTCAGATGGTGAGCGTTAGCGGACATTCATCGTAAGGTGAAGTAGGAGGTAATTTATGAAAAAGACTGATCGTCAACGGCTGATAAAACAGTTGTTAAAAGAGCATCGTATTCAGAAACAAGAGGAATTTGTCGATTTGTTGATCGAACGTGGTATAGATGTGACTCAAGCGACTATATCTCGTGATATTAAAGAAATGCAGTTGATTAAAGTTAGCAATGAAGATGGGTCGTTTCACTACAGTTTATCGAACCAAAAACCTGAGGTAGATGATCAAAAGCTGAGTAAGATGCTTGATGCCAGTCTGGTAAGTTTAAGTATTATGGATAAAATGGTGGTTATTAAGACGATTCCTGGTAGTGGTGCCGCTTTGGGACAGCTGATTGAAAAATTGTATGAGAAGTTGTTGTTTACAAGTTTAGCAACGGATGATAAGGTCTTAATGATTTTTAGGGAAGAAAATCAAGCCATCGAGATTCACCAACAATTAAATGTAATTATTTACGAGAGGTGAAAATAATGTTACAAGAATTATCCATTCAAAATTTTGCGATTATCTCTGCTTTAGATGTGTCCTTTGGTGAAGGGATGACCGTTTTGACGGGGGAGACTGGGGCTGGTAAATCGATTATTATTGATGCCGTGGGCTTGTTAGTTGGCGGACGTGGGTCGACAGACTATATTCGTCAAGGTGCTTCTAAATGCGTTTTAGAAGGACAATTTAGTGTTGTTTCAGACTCTCCTTTGGTTGCTCTGCTGAATGATTTGGCTGTTGATTTTGAAGATGATACGGTGATTATCTCTCGGGAAATTTCTAAAAGTGGTAAAAATGCGTGTCGAGTGAATGGGCGTCTCATTAATACGACGACTTTACGTGATATTGGCAGCTACTTGGTGGACATTCACGGTCAAAATGAGCATCAAGAATTAATGCATGCTGAGACTCATTTAGGTTTATTAGATCAGTATGGCCAGCAGCAGATAAAGGCATTAAAAAGTCGGTATGAGGCAGCTTACGCTAGGTATCGAGAGACGCTAGCCAAAGTTAGAAATAAACAGAAGCATGAAAAGGAATTTGCGCAACGAATTGACATGCTACAATTTCAATGTGAAGAAATCGAGGCGGCAGAACTTAAAGTCGGTGAAGAAGCTCAGTTGATGGAGGAGCGTCACCGCCTGAATAATTTTCAAAAGATAGCGGATGGTTTGACTAACAGTTATGAGGCCTTAACAGGCGGAGAGGTCAGTAGTTTAGATCAAATTGGTTTTGCGATGAATGAACTGATTGAGATTGAAGGCATAGATTCAGAATATTTAGAAGTGTCTGAGGCGGTCAAGAGTAGCTATTATCAACTTCAAGAGGCTGTTTCTGGGGTCTCGCGAATGATTGACACTTTGGAAATGGACGAAACGCGAATAGATGAAGTTGAATTTCGTTTGGATACTATCCGTCAATTAAAACGTAAATATGGCGAATCTGAGGAGCAGATTTTGGCTTATTTTGCGGATATTTCGTCTGAGCTGATGGAGTCGATTGAAGGCGAGAATCAGAGTGAGAAGTTGGAAACCAAGCTGAGTGAACAGGAAAAAACTGTCAAGGGATTGGCTGATGAGCTGACGATTTTAAGGTCAGAGATTGCTAAAGACTTAGAAGCGGCAATTGTTAAACAGTTGAAAGAGTTATACATGGAGAAGACGGTTTTTGAGGTCAAAATTGAAAAAGAACTGAGTTTTAATGAAACTGGACAAGATAAAGTGGAATTTTTTATTACCACCAATCCTGGCGAACCTTTAAAACCACTGGTAAAAGTGGTTTCTGGTGGGGAGTTGTCTCGTATTATGTTGGCTCTTAAAACCATTTTCTCTCAAACTTATGGTGTCACGAGTATTGTTTTTGATGAAGTCGACACCGGGGTAAGTGGTCGTGTGGCTCAAGCGATTGCCAATAAGATACATCAAGTCGCTGAGCGCTCTCAAGTTCTTTGTATCACTCATTTGCCACAAGTTGCGGCGGCGGCTGACACACAATATTTTATCGAAAAACAAGTTAAAAATAAACGAACTGAGACGTTTCTGAAACGGTTGAGTGAGGAAGAACGTGTCTTAGAAGTAGCTCGCATGTTGTCTGGTGATGCGATCACTCCGTTGACTAAGGAACACGCAAGAGAGTTGTTGGCTTTGGCGAGAAGAAATTGATCTGGCGGTTGATGAGTTAAGTTAGATGTGACGAGATGATAGCGAAATAAAAGAGTTAAGTCAAAATTTTGACTTAACTCTTTTTAGATAACTGCCATTACGCCGCCTAAGATTGCTGCACCCAGAATGGCGATTAGCATAACCCAAACAACGACTTTAGTAACTTTTGAAAAAGTATTGGTTTTTTTACTGCTCACAGGAAGACACTCCTTTTTTATTCAATGCTATAAGTGTACACCTTTTATGTGAAGGTTCGCAAGTTAAAATTAAAAAAACTTTTTCTTTTTTAATATCCAGAATGTGATTAAACTGAAAAGGATTGTCAAAATCACGAGCCACCAGAAAGCGTTTTTTTCTTGTGCAAAAGGAAGTTCTACGTTCATGCCGTAAACGCCACCGATGATTGTTGGAATTGTTAGCACTATTGTGATAACAGTTAAGACTTTCATCACGATGTTCATATTATTAGAAACTATTGCGGAAAACAAATTTCCGAGTTGAGACAGCAGTTCTGCTTGAATTTTAGCAGACGCCAGTGCTTGCTTGGTTTCAATCATAATATCGTAAAGTGCGGTCATGCTATCTTTACTGGTCATCATAATCGTCGATTCGTAAGCTTTTTCGATGACGATTAAATTTTGTTCTAAGGCGGAATCGAAGTAGACGAGGCTTTTTTGCATATCCATCAGTTGGAAAAGCTGCTTGTTTTCGGTTGATTTTTGTAGTTCGCTTTCCAAGCCATCAGTTTCTGTTTTGATGGCTTTGATGTAATAATTAAATAAGTCGGAAAAATGCCATGCCAATTGAATGGCTAGTTTTTCTTTAGTGTCAATTTTAGAAAGGAATGCTTTTCCTTTTAGGAGGTTAGCCCCTAATTCCAAAGTGTCATTACAGCTGGTAATCACTTTGTCCCGTGTGATGATAATACTGAATGGTAAAGCTTCAATCTGTTTAAAGCCGCTGGGGCTCATCACGATTTTGGGGTACTGTAGCAAAAGTAATAAGGGGCGGTCTAGTAAGGGTTGTTTAAAGCCCTCATAACGAGAGATTTCCTGATTATCAAGGACAGCTGAAAGATAATCGTGAGGAAAGTGATAGCGTTTGGTAAAGCGTTCGATGTCTTCACTTGTCGGCTTTTCAATGTGAATCCAATTGGCCGAGAGCTCATCGTTTGCTTTATTAATTTGGCTGTCGTCGCTGATAGAAAAATAATTGATCACTGAGTGTCATCCTTTCGAGTCGTGCTTAGTCTCTTAAAGTTTACACAAATAACACAAGACAAGCAACTTTCAATTGCCATAACCCATTTTTTTGATTATAATTATTAATTGGTCTTACTACTGAACTGTAGTAAAGAGACTCGAACGAAGAGACTGACTGTTATGATTATTACATGCTTTCGTAACAAATGACGTTTAAAGACAATGGAACTTAAACTGACTGACATACGTATGTAAACTAAACAGTGTATAGTTACTCTAGTAGTTGGAGAACAGAAAGGATTAATTAAATGAAGCTACCAGTTATAATGGTTTTTTGGTATGTTTTCCCAATTATTTTGCTATTTGCGTGTAATTTTATCGTGCAGTCATTAGCATTAGTTAAAAAATACAAATTGAAATCACCAGATTTAGCGACGCCACTTTTGTTGATGGGGATTCACGCTATTTCGGTTGATACCTTTAAAGTGTCGGCGGTACCTTATCTGCTTATTTTGATTTTTCTGTTAGGTATTGGGATTGCAGTGAGTCACGCCTATTATTATGGTGATATTCAGTATAAACGATATTTTAAAATGTTTTGGCGAATAGTCTTTTTACTTACTTTGATATTATACATTCTTTTGACAATTTTAAACATTATCCAATATGTGTAGGCATGTAAAATAAAAAAGCGACGTAGACTATTCTATGTCGCTTTTTCTATTTTTTAGGGAAAATCCCCCACTAGGCCCCCACTTTTACTTAAAAAAAGCCAAGGACTAATTTATTTTTGGGGAAGTCAGTCGTATCAAGGGGTTAACGGATCTTTTAGCTTAGTCTTGCTCGAACATTTATTTCGTATATTTGGGGTTTAGTAAAAAAATGAAAAAAAATTAGCTAGGTTGTGGTAGAAAGTGGGGGAATGTGGTAGACTGAATATACTAAGTGGGTAAATGAGGTAGTCTATCATGTTAATGGGTGAATTCAAACATAATATAGATGCAAAAGGTCGCTTGATCATGCCTTCAAAGTTTCGTGATAAACTTGGTGAAAAGTTTGTTGTGACAAGAGGGATGGACGGCTGTTTATTTGGTTATCCTCAAAGTGAGTGGGAAGTTTTGGAAGAAAAGCTTAAAGAAATGCCTTTGGCGAAGAAAGACGCTCGGACATTTGTTCGTTTCTTTTATTCAGCGGCAACAGAATGCGAAATTGATAAGCAAGGTCGCATCAATATCCCCCAAACACTTAGAACTCATGCAAACTTAGAAAAAGAATGTGTCGTCATTGGAGTCTCCAACCGGATTGAAATCTGGAGTCAAGACAAGTGGGATGACTTCTCAGATGAAGCAGAAGCTAATTTTGATGAATTAGCAGAAACAATGATTGATTTCGGGTTATAAGAAAGTAGAGGAATTATGGGATGACTGAAGAATTTCGCCACACAACAGTCCTACTACATGAGACTGTTGATCAATTAAAGATAAAACCCACTGGTATCTATGTTGATTGTACCTTAGGTGGTGGGGGGCATAGTGCCTATTTGCTATCACAGTTAGCGGAATCGGGTCATTTATATGCTTTCGATCAAGATCAAACAGCGATTGACCATGCTCGGGAAAGCTTGAAGGAATATTATGACAAAGGTATGGTTACCTTTATAAAAGCGAATTTTAGGGAACTAAAAGATAAATTAGCTCAACTGGATGTAACAGAGGTTGACGGCGTCTTATATGATTTAGGCGTCTCCTCTCCTCAGCTAGATGAAGCGGAACGGGGCTTTAGTTATCATCAGGATGCCCCTTTGGATATGCGAATGGACACGGAAGCTGAATTGACAGCTCGTGAATTGATTAATACCTATGATTATCATGAATTGGTTAAAATTTTCTATCGTTATGGCGAAGAGAAGTTTTCTAAGCAAATTGCTCGTGAAATCGAAAAGCGCCGACAGGAGAAACCAATTGAAACCACAGGTGAGTTGGTTGAGTTGATTAAAGATGTGATTCCAGCACCGGCGAGACGTAAAGGCGGACATCCAGCAAAACGAATTTTTCAAGCTGTACGGATTGCTGTCAATGATGAATTAACCGTCGTGGAAGAATCTTTAGAACAGGCAATTGAATTATTGGCACCTGATGGACGGATTAGTGTTATCACTTTCCATTCATTAGAGGATCGAATTGTTAAGACGATCTTTAAAGAATACAGTCAGCCGAAAGAAACACCGCCTGGCTTACCCGTCATTCCTGACGAATTTCAACCAATTTTATCAATAGTAAATCGCAAACCGATTCTTCCCTCAGAAGAAGAGTTAGCTGATAATAACCGCGCGAGAAGCGCAAAATTAAGGGTGGCTGAAAAAAAAGCGCCTTGAAAGGAAGGGGAAGAACAGGTGGCAGAATTAAAAGAGATTGAAGAATACGATGTTAGTATTCCGCAAGAAGTAGAACCGATAGCAGTTGCAGCGCCAGAAGAGCCTGTCTTAACCTATCCTAAAAAAAGGTTACAAAATATTTCTAGAATCGAGAAGTTTATTGTTGCCTTATTTATCTTAGCTTTTGTCACGATGGCTGTCTTAACAGTTAAGTTAACGACCACTATCTCCCGAGGAGAAGAAGAAATTGCCGTTATCCAAGGTGATATTGATCGTAAGACAGATCAAATCAGCAAACTCGAACAAGAAAAAAATGAGTTGTCACGAGCAGACCGCATAAAAAAAGCGGCTGAAGAAGCTGGTTTAGAAGTTAAAGATGAAAATATAAGGAATGTGAAAAAATGAATTGGCAAAAATGGCAGAAATATATTCGAAGCAAAGGGTTAGAGCCAAGAACCAATCGGAAAAAATTTGGCTCCATCCTTTTTGGGGCAACTATTGTTGTCTTTTTTCTGTTCATCTTTCGTTTTACCTACATCATTGGCTTTGGAAAAGTCGGCGATACTTCCTTAGATATTAAAACTCAACAATTGTATCAAGGAAGTAGCGTAGTCAAGGCAAAGCGAGGTTCCATTTATGATCGTAACGGGGTTGCCATTGCAGAAGACGCTACTTCCTATTCGTTATACGCTGTCTTGGATAAAACCTACCTAGGTCTATTGGATCCTAAAACGCAAAAACAAGAAATTTTATATGCTGAAAGCGAGAACTTTGATAAGATTGCCGATATATTAAATAAATACCTTAAAATCAAAAAGGCCGATGGTTTAAAGCAGTTGAATCAGAAAAAAAATGCTGACGGCTTTGATATTAAACGGGTTGAATTTGGTAAGGAAGGAAAAGGCATTTCTTTAGAGACTAAGGATAATATCGAGGCTGAATTGAAAAAGGAAGGCATTAAAGGGGTTTACTTTGATGCTCATCCCGCCCGAATCTATCCAAACGGTGTTTATTCACCTTACTTAATTGGTTACACAGCCTTGGCTGATGACAGTGATGAAAGCAAAGGGTTGCTCGGCCAAATGGGCATTGAAAAAATGTATAACAAAGAACTTAATGGACAAGATGGTGAAGTGAGCTTCCAGAGAGACAGCCGAGGCAATCCTTTACCAGGGACAATAAATGAATTAAAGAAAGCCAAAGACGGTATTTCGATTTACACGACATTGGACGATTCCTTGCAGTCTTTATTAGAAAGTAAATTAACAGAATCGATGGAAAAATATGGTGCAGAAGATATTACAGCTATGTTAGTTGAAGCCAAGACAGGCAATATCTTAGCTGCTTCTCAACGACCTGCGTTTAACCCAGAAACTTTAGAAGGCCTGGATAAGGAAGGCGCTCAGTGGCAGAATTTACTCGTGGAGCAACCTTATGAACCTGGTTCAACGATGAAAGTTTTTACTGTGGCAGCAGCAATCGAAACTGGAAATTTTAATCCCAATGCGACTTTTCAAACGGGAAAGATCAAAGTAGATGACAAGTGGATTAATGACCATATTCGTGAAGGGGTAGGAACCATTACTTATCGTCAAGCAGTGGCTTGGTCGAGTAATGTCGGAATGGTTCATCTGCAACAAGCCATGGATATGAAGTGGATTGATTACTTAAATCGTTTTGGTTTTGGCAAGAGTACCAATTCTGGTTTGCCGCCAGCAGAACATGATGGCTTTATTCGAACGGATACGACAGTTGACCGAGCGATGACTTCCTATGGTCAAGCAATTTCGGTCACTCCTTTTCAAATGGTTCAAGGATTTACTGCAATTGCGAATGGCGGTAAAATGATGAAACCAAACTTCATCAGCAAGGTTGTTAACGCTGATGGAACTGAAACGACGATTCAACCAGAAGTTGTTGGTCAACCGATTACCGAAAATACTGCTAAACAAGTTTTAGACATGATGACGGATGTCGTGGAAGATCAAGAATATGGTACGGGTAAAACCTATAAGTTAGAAAACTATCGTGTTTCAGCCAAAACTGGGACTGCGGAAATTGCGGAAGAACAAGGGTATTTACTTGACGAGTATTTATACTCTGCAGTGCAGATTGCACCAACTGAAAATCCAGAATATATCATGTATGTCACTATGCGTAAACCCACCAAAACAGCTGGTGTTCAGCCGGCTGTGATGATATCGGAGATCTCTAATACGGTATTAGAACGAGCCTTGAACATAGATGCGAGTAACCGAAGTGTTGACGCAAGTAATAAATAGTAAATGAAGCAAGCGCTTGGCGCTTGCTTTCATCGCTAATTTTTAGGAGATAATAACGAATGGAATGGACTAAAGTATTTTTACCAATTGCGCTAAGTTTTGCGTTGACTGTCACAATTATGCCTTTTTTTATCGGCTATTTTCAAATGAAAAAACAGGGGCAGTCTATCCGAGACGATGGACCTACTTGGCATAATAATAAAGCTGGCACACCAACCATGGGAGGGTTAGTTTTTCTAATTGCAATTGTCTTAGCATCACTGGTTTTTGCTATTTGGCAGAAATCATTGACTGCTTCTTTTACTATTGTGATCTTCATCCTTGTCCTTTATGGAGGACTGGGCTTTTTGGATGATTTTATCAAGATTTTTAAGAAACGCAACATGGGGTTGAATTCACTTCAGAAATTGATTGGTCAGATTGTTGGGGCAGTTGTCTTTTATCTGGTTTTTCGTAATGAAGGGTTCACCAATACGTTAACCTTGCCAATCATTGGCGATTTGAATTTAGGGCTGTTATATGGCGTGTTTGTCTTACTGTGGTTAGTTGGTTTTTCAAACGCAGTCAATTTAACAGATGGATTGGATGGTTTGGTGTCAGGTTTAGGCATGATTTCTTTTGGTACATATGCCATTATTGCTTGGAATCAGCAACAATATGATATTTTAATCATTTGTTTGACAACCATGGGCGGACTTTTAGGCTTTTTCTTGTTTAATAAGAAACCGGCTAAGATTTTTATGGGTGATGTCGGCTCCTTGGCATTAGGTGGTATGTTGGCGGCTATTTCAATTTTGCTTCACCAAGAATGGACACTGTTGTTAATCGGATTGGTATACGTTATCGAAACAGCTAGTGTTATGCTACAAGTGACCTCGTTTAAATTAAGAGGAAAACGAATATTTAAAATGGCTCCCATTCATCATCACTTTGAGATGTCTGGTTGGAGTGAGTGGAAAGTTGATATTGTTTTTTGGATAATAGGATTGGTCATGTCAGTAATAACTTTAACGATTTTATACTAGGGGGAAGTCCCCTTTAATAAGGAGAAAATACCGAGATGAAAACTGTCACAACATATGAAAATAAGAAAATTTTAGTATTGGGGTTAGCGAGAAGTGGCGTTAGTGCAGCTCGTTTGTTGCATCAACTAGGTGCGCTTGTCACCGTTAATGATGCGAAAGATTTTGATGAGAACCCTGATGCACGAGAATTGCTTTCAATGGGAATTCGTGTTGTGACAGGTGGACATCCAGCTGACTTGATGGACGAAGAATTTGTCTTGGTTGTTAAAAATCCCGGTATCCCTTATTCTAATCCTATTCTCGAAAAAGCAATGGCAAAAGGAATTGCCATTATCACAGAGGTTGAGTTGGCTTACCAAATCGCCGAGGCTAAGATTGTTGCCATAACTGGTACCAATGGTAAGACTACTACTACAACGATGATTGGAGAATTGCTCAATCAAGGACTTGATCAGGGGCAGGCTTACTTAGCTGGCAATATTGGCTTACCTGCCAGTTCGGTAGCTCAACAAGCTGGGGCAGACGATGTCATGGTAACAGAACTATCCAGTTTTCAATTGATGGGTATCATAGAATTTCATCCACACATTGCAGTTATGACAAATCTGTACGAAGCTCACCTTGATTACCATGGTAGTCGAGAAGAGTATGTAAAAGCGAAATGGAACATTCAAAAAAATATGACCAAAGATGATTACTTAATATTAAATGGTAATCAACCGGAACTAGTTGAATTAAGTAAGGCCACTCAAGCGACTGTCATCTTTTTTAAAACGACAGGTGATGTTATGGCAAACGCCTATTTAGATAAGGGGCAACTGTGTTATAATGGTGAGTCGCTTATGGCCGCTAACGAAGTTGGCGTGCCAGGTGAGCATAATATTGAAAATGCCCTTGCAGCGACGATTGTTGCCAAGCTGTTAGGTGTTTCCAACGCTTCAATTGGCGACACATTGCGGCACTTTGGCGGAGTTGAGCATCGCACAGAGTATGTTGGCGAGTTTGCTGGCCGTAAGTTTTATAACGATTCGAAGGCAACCAACATATTGGCGACAGAAAAAGCGTTGAGTGGGTTTGAAAATCCCCAAACGATTCTTTTAGCAGGTGGACTTGATCGTGGGAATGAATTCGATGATTTGGTGCCCTCAATAAAGGACTTGAAAGCAATTATCTTGTATGGTGAAAGTCAGGCTAAGCTAAAAAAAGCTGCAGAAGCTGCGGGGATTGCCCAAATTAAATTAGTCGAGACACTTCAGGAAGCCGTGTTGGAAAGTTGGACGCTAAGTCAGTCAGGAGATAACATATTATTGTCGCCGGCCTGTGCTAGTTGGGATCAATTTAAGAATTTTGAAAGCCGTGGTACTACTTTCAAAGAAGCAGTTAAGCAAATAAATGATAAGAAGTGAGAATGATATGAGAGTATTAGTATCAGGTGGCGGAACAGGTGGCCATATTTATCCGGCAGTTTCCTTAGTTAAACACATTAAAGAAAAACATCCTGAGGCTGAATTTCTTTATGTTGGAACGAACCGCGGATTAGAAAGCAAAATTGTACCAAAAGAGGGGATTCCATTTAAAACGATTCAGATACAAGGGTTTCGTCGTTCATTGTCCTTCGAAAATGTTAAAACAGCTTATCTTTTTATGAAAAGTATCAGTGACTCAAAAAAAATCATTCGCGATTTTAAACCGGATGTTGTCATGGGAACCGGTGGATATGTTTGTGCGGCGGTAGTCTATGCGGCCTATAAAGAAGGCATTCCAACCTTGATTCACGAGCAAAATAGTGTACCAGGAGTGACGAATAAGTTTTTAGCGAAATATGTCAATAAAGTTGCGATTTGTTTTCCTGATGCTGCTCAGTATTTTCCAAGTAACAAAATTGAATTAACGGGTAATCCAAGAGGACAAGAAGTTGCTAAAATTGAAAAATCCGCTATTTTAGAAGATTATGGGTTGAAATCTGATCTGCCGACTGTGCTAATTTTTGGTGGTAGTCAAGGAGCATTATCGTTGACTAATGCATTAATTGAGGGATTAGCAGAGTTGAGCAAACGGGAATATCAGGTGCTGTGTGCAACGGGAGAACGCTATTTTGAACAAGTTCAATCCGCTATGACAGCAGCTGGTATATCGTCTCCTAATCTAGTGGTGAGACCCTATATTGATAATATGGAGCTAGTTTTGAAAAATATTGATCTAGTCGTCAGTCGTGCAGGTGCTACAACCATCGCGGAAATTACGGCTTTAGGTTTGCCATCCTTGTTAATTCCTAGTCCAAATGTGACCAATGATCATCAGACAAAAAATGCCATGAGTTTAGTCTCAATTGGGGCTGCGGAGTTATTGAAAGATAGTGAGTTGTCTGGCCTTTCATTGGTTCGTGAACTGGACGCTATCATGTTAAATGATCAGCGCCGAGAATCAATGGCTGAAGCGTCATTAGCAGAAGGAATTCCTGATGCAACAGATCGCTTACTAGCAGTCGTGGAAGAGATAATATAATAGTAGGAGGTAAGCATCATGGGAAAAGACGATCAAGATATCAATAAGCCATCTGAGTCAAAAGACACAGAGATGCTTACACCTTGGCAAAAAGAGAATTTGAAATATTTAGAACACGTTGGCGATCAACCTCGTTGGAAAACGACGGAAGAGCCAAACGTGATAAAAGCTGAAGAAACTGAAAAAAATGTTGATAAAAAAGATCAACCGGCTGAAGGCTCTGAAGACATTGAGGTAATAGAAGAGCCTGCTAAAGAGGGAACCAAAGATGGACCAACGCTAGAAACGGTAAAAGATCTTCCTAAATCGAAGTCGTTTGCCGACAAGTTGCCAAAAATGAAAGAAGCAAGACAAAAGCGTTTGAAAAGACGATTAACTTTACTTATTAGTGTTTTCGGAATAGGGGCTATCGGCACGATGTATTACGTGTCACCTCTTAGTAAGCTTAATAAGATTGAAATTGTTGGCAACGAGCTGGTGACTTCAGAGGCAATTGCAGCTTCGACTAAATTGACGGGCAAGGAATTTATTTGGACAGCCTACTTCAACAATGAGTTGATTCCCAGAATAAAAAAAGAAAATCCGCGAATTAAAGATGTCGACATTCGATTGAGCCGACTGAATAATTTAAAAGTAACAGTCACAGAGTATGCAGAAGTCGCTTATGCGAAAGAAAATCAGACGATTCATGCGGTCCTTGAAAATGGTACTATTTTGAGAGAACCAACGGAAATTAAAAATGAAACATTTCCCGTCTTAATAGATTTTAAAGAAGGAGATAACTTAAATTATTTGATGGCTAGTTTTTCAAAGATTAATCCGGAAGTAATGGCTAACATCAAGGAAATAAAAAGTACTCCATCAAGTTCCAATGCGTATTTAATGACCATGACCATGAAAGATGGTAATCAAATTATCGCTTCAACCCGTGATTACCAAGACAAGATTAATTATTATCCTCAAGTTATTGCGGACAATCCTAGCAAAGGAATTGTCGATATGGAAGCTGGGATTTTCTTTACCACTTTTGAGTCAATTGAAGCAGAAAAAAAAGCGGCCCAAGCTGAAAAAGAACGCTTGGATTGGGAAAAACAAGTTGAAGAAGAGAATAATCAAAATAATTAATGAATTATTATGTATTCTCCTTTTGTAAAGTCTACTATTTATGGTAGAATTGTATGAAGATGGATTATTTTGTAATTTTGATTAAATAATATGAAATTAACATGAAACTAAACAGTATTGAATAGCAATTTAAAATAGGAGGGAATACCTTTCATGGCAAAAACAGGAATTTATGTTGGCCTTGATATCGGAACAACGTCAGTTAAAGTTGTTGTGGCTGAATATATCGAAGGTCAAATTAATATTATTGGTGTCGGAAATGCTAAGGCGGAAGGATTAAGTCGTGGTATCGTGATTGATATCGACAAAGCCGTGGACTCAATTAAGCGGGCCATTAGTCAAGCAGAAGAAAAATCTGGCATTAAAATTAGAAAAGTCAACGTTGGCTTACCGGCTAACTTATTAGAAGTTGAAAAATGTGAAGGCATGATCGCCGTTAATACAGAATCAAAAGAAATTACAGATGAGGATGTTCGCAATGTGGCTTCAGCGGCTATTGTTCGTTCAACGCCCCCAGAACGTCAAATCATCACATTGATTCCTCAAGAATTTAAAGTTGACGGTTTTGATGGCATTAAGGACCCTCGTGGTATGATCGGGGTTCGTCTTGATATGAATGGGGTCGTCTTTACAGGACCTAAAACTATTGTACATAACATTCGTAAATGTGTTGAGAAAGCAGGCTTGCAATTAGCTGAACTTGTCATTACGCCGTTGGCTTTGACTGAATCAATCCTGTCAGATGGGGAAAAAGACTTTGGGACAATCGTCATAGATATGGGTGGCGGTCAAACGACGACTGCGGTCATGTATGAAAATGATTTGAAGTTCACCTATGTGGAACAAGAAGGTGGCGAATTCGTTACCAAAGATATCTCTGTCGTGTTAAACACATCGTTGAACAATGCGGAGGCACTGAAGATAAATTATGGTGATGCTTACCCAGAAAGAACGTCTTCTCATGAAGAGTTTCCAGTGGATGTGATTGGCCAAAAAGAACCGATCAAAGTGGATGAACGTTATTTATCTGAAATTATTGAAGCTCGCATGGAACAAATCTTAGCGAAATCAAAAGCAGCCTTGGAAGAAATTGATGCGTTAACCTTACCTGGTGGGGTCATTCTTACTGGTGGTAACGCAAGTATTCCCGGTATTGTTGAACTGGCTGCCGATGTTTTTGGTACTCATGTGAAATTGCATGTACCTAACCATATGGGCCTAAGAAACCCAATTTTCTCCAATGCGATTAGCATTGTTGAATATGGTTCACAGTTAAATGATATCTACCATATTTCAAAAGCAGCCGTTATTGGTGGTAGACTTTCTGTTAGTCAAACGAATGATGACGTTCGTTATGAAGCACCCCAACAAGTTGAGCAAGAAATTACTCAACAGCCGGTGGTTTATGATGATTACGAAGAAGAAGAACCGAAAGGCAAAAATGTCAAGAGCAAGTTAACAGATTTTATTTCTAACATTTTTGACTAAAACCCAAATAGGAGGACTATAACGAGATGGAATTTTCAATTGATAATAACATTGATAGTGGTGCAATAATAAAAGTAATCGGAGTCGGTGGTGGTGGCGGAAACGCTGTAAACCGTATGATCGATGAAAATGTTAAAGGCGTCGAGTTTATCGTTGCCAACACAGATGTCCAGGCATTAAAAGACAGTAAAGCTGAAACAGTCATTCAATTAGGCCCAAAGTACACTCGTGGTCTTGGAGCGGGTTCTCAACCAGAAGTCGGTCAAAAAGCGGCGGAAGAAAGTGAATCATTTTTAGCTGATGCTTTAAGTGGTGCAGACATGGTCTTTATCACTGCTGGTATGGGCGGTGGAACTGGAACTGGTGCGGCCCCAGAAGTGGCTCGTATCGCCAAACAAATGGGCGCTTTAACAGTTGGAGTGGTGACACGACCGTTCAGTTTTGAAGGACCAAAGCGTGGCCGTTATGCTGCTGAAGGGATTTCACAATTAAAGGAAAATGTTGACACATTACTGATTATTTCCAACAACCGTTTATTGGAAATTGTTGATAAAAAGACGCCTATCCTTGAAGCGTTTAGAGAAGCAGATAATGTCTTGCGCCAAGGGGTTCAAGGTATCTCTGATTTGATTACCGCACCTGGTTATGTTAACTTGGACTTTGCTGATGTGAAGACTGTCATGGAAAACCAAGGAACTGCTTTGATGGGGATCGGCTCAGCCAGTGGTGAGGATCGTGTGATTCAAGCGACTAAACAAGCGATTTCTTCTCCGCTTTTAGAAACATCTATTGATGGAGCTGAACAAGTTCTATTGAATATTACTGGTGGGTTGGACATGACCTTGTTTGAAGCACAAGATGCGTCTGATATCGTGACAAGTGCTGCTAATAGCGACGTTAATATTATCTTGGGTACGTCAATTAATGAAGACCTGAAAGATGAAATTATCGTGACGGTAATTGCAACAGGGATTGACCCAACAAAAAACGAAAAAAAAAAGAGCGGCCGCAACGTCGTTAGACAAGCCTCGCAACAAACAACGCAACAACACACTCAATCGCAAGTGGTAGCACCTGCTCCACGCCCAACGATTGATTTAGAGCCGGTTAAAGCTGAACCAGAAGCAGACAGTGCTTTTGGCGATTGGGATATTCGTCGTGAACCTAGCCAGCGTGGTAACGTTGAGCCAGCCTCATTCGACAAGCTTGAGAAAAAAGAATTTGAGAGTTTCTCAAAAGAGCCAATTGACAAAGATGATGATGATGAATTAAATACACCTGCATTTTTCCGCAGAAAAAGATAGGAGCTACTTGCATGCTTGAAGACAACATTAATCAAATAAAAACAACTGTTTCTCAAGCATGTCAAAAGGTTCAGCGTAAGACAGACTCAGTTAAAGTGATTGCCGTGACAAAGTCGGTTACGAGTGAGGAAGCTGAAAAGCTTATTCCTTTTGGGTTTACTGATTTTGGGGAAAATCGAACAGATCACTTGCTTGAGAAACAAGCTGCTTTAAAAGACTATGACATTACTTGGCACCTAATAGGACGTTTGCAACGGCGTAAAGTAAAAGACGTGATTAATCAAGTGGATTACTTCCATGCCTTAGAGAACGAACGATTGGCAGCTGAGATTGAAAAACGGGCAGAACATGTTATCAAGTGTTTTGTTCAAGTCAATGTGTCTCAAGAAGAGGCAAAACAAGGTGTCTTATTAGACGAAACAAACGATTTTATTGAAGCTTTAGCTAAGTATCCGCTGATCGAGGTGGTCGGGTTGATGACCATGGCACCTTTCGATGGGACGGAAACAGAAATAGAGGAGTATTTTACTCAGCTAGCCATTAAAAGGGATGAAATAATGGCATTGAATTGGGAACATGCCCCTTGCAAGGAGTTAAGTATGGGGATGACTCAAGATTTTGAAATTGCCATTAAAGCAGGCGCTACACATGTTAGGATTGGGACTGCTTTTTTCAAAGACTAGAAAATAAGAAGGATGAGTAGAATGAATATGTCGACAACAGCTGAAAAAATACAAAAGTTTTTCGGATTGAATGATAGTGACGACTACGAAGAGTCGTATACTGCTGAACCCGCACATGTTGAACAACCAGAACCACGATATTCTAGCCCAAACCGTTCATATTTTCAAGATGAAGGAACAGCAGAGAATACCCGATTCAGACAAGCACCTGTGCAACCGCAAAAGCAGCAACCAATCAAACAACCCACTCGTGAATTACCGGAGGAGCCTTCATTGGAGAACGTGAGGATTCCTCAGAAAGTTGTTCAAATGAGTAAGAAAGAAAGTTCATCTCAACAAAGTTCAATAGGAGAAGAAAAAGTGAAGAAAATTTCAATACTAGAACCGAGAACTTATACCGAATCTAAAAATATCGCAAAGTGTGTTTTTAGAAATGAAATTGTGATTGTTAATTTTCATTTGGTAGAAGAATCTCAGGCTCGCAGAATTGTCGATTTCTTAACTGGTGCAGTTTATGCGCTAGATGGAGATATCCAACGATTAGGTGATGAAATCTTCATCTTAACACCTCCTAATACTGAGATTGATAGTGCAACTGCTAAGAGCTTACTAAGTACCCAATTTAGGGATTATTAGAAGGACGTGGTTTTTTGATTATTTATAATTTAATTAATTTTATTTCTTATGCAGCTAATATTTATATTGGTCTTCTCGCAATTTATGCGTTATTGTCATGGTTTCCGGGAGCTTATGACTCGGCGATTGGTCGCCTTATTTCCAGAATCTGTGAACCCTATTTAAGTTTATTTGATCGGTTTAACTTAAATATTGGCGGGATTGGCTTTTCGATTATTATTGCCATTTTTGTTTTGAGAATGGGCGTTACAATTTTAGGCAGACTACTATTGACCCTTGCTTATTAATCAATAAGAATATCATTGAAAGGATGTGTGTCTGTGAATGTAAATGTTTATCAACATTTTCGTAAAGATGAACATCCTTTTGTTGATATGATAGGAGGATGGATCGAGCAGGTTGAAAGTCAATATGCTCCTCATCTAACTGATTTTTTAGATCCTAGACAAGCATTTATACTAGAATCAATTGTAAGAAGCGATAGTGAGTTACTTTTTTCTTTTTATGGCGGCTATGAAAGCGCCGAAAGACGACGGGCATTAATCTACCCTGATTATTATCAACCAACAGTTGATGAGTACGATACTGTCTTATTTGAGATTCATTATCCGACTAAATTCGGCAAGTTATCTCATGGAAAGATTCTTGGTACGTTACTGAATATTGGGATACGGCGAGAGTTTTTTGGAGATATTATTTCTGATGGTGAACGTTGGCAGTTTTTTGTTAATAAGGAGATTGCCCACTTCGTAGAGGCTCAGTTAACAAAGATTGGTTCGTTTACCATTCGCCTTGAAGAAGTTAACTATACAGAGGTCCTTAGACCAAAAGATAGCTGGGAAATTGAACAGACAACCGTTAGTTCGATGCGGTTGGATACAGTCATTTCTTCCGTGTTTAATATCTCTCGGCAACGAGCTAAAACACTGGTTGAAAGTGGTAAGGTAAAGGTGAATTGGGTGGAGAGTGTGCGCCCGGACTTTATGCTAGCGTTATTGGATATTATTTCAATACGTGGGTTTGGTCGAATTCAAGTACGAGAGATTAACGGTCAAACAAAAAAAGAAAAACACCGATTACAAATAGGTGTTCTAAGAAAATAACGCAGAGGTGAGAAAGTATGGCTTTAAGTCCATTAGATATTAAGAATAAGAGCTTCCCGACGAAAATGAGAGGCTATAATCAAGAAGAAGTTGATGATTTTTTAGATCAAATCATTAACGATTATGAAGATGTTTTACGTGAAAAAAGGGAATTGGAAAAGGGATTAAAACATGCTGAAGAGAAATTAACCTATTTCAATGAACTAAAAGATGCGTTAAATCAATCAATTATTGTGGCTCAAGACACAGCAGATAAGTTAAAAGACAGTGCCACACGTGAATCTGATGTGATGGTCACAACGGCCAGTGCTGATGCTAAGAGTATTATTAGCCAAGCTAAGGCTGAAGCTGAATCAACGATAAATGCGGCTAATATTAGAGCTAAAGAAGTCATGGATTCAGCGACGACTCGGGCTAGCCAGTTAGCTCATGAAACAGATGACTTAAAGAAAAAAACTAGAGAGTTTCATCGTAGTCTGGCGTTGTTACTTGAATCGCAATTGGAAATCGTCAAAAGTAAAGATTGGGATGAATTATTGAAACCTTTCTCAACTTATGTTGATGAAACGCAACATTCGGCTGTTAGAGATTTGCTTGACAATGAGCATCTTGACAAACAAAAGGCTGCTAATGTAGAATTAGAGGGCAATACTCAAGCAATTGATCTGGAAAAAATCAGCAAGGCCGCTGATGAACTTTTGGCTGCTGATTTAAGCACAACGATTGCTACAAGTGAAAAGCCTGAACGTCGTGAGCGTCGTAGAGATTAACAATGAAACAAAAAACAATCAAATGATTCTTAAAGCGAACCGATGACGGTGTGAGATCGGTAGACCCTCTTTGATTGAATTATCCTTCATTGCCTTTAATTGTGAACTTAAGTAGCAATTGACGAGTCATTCTCGTTACGAATGAATAGAGGGAATTTAACATGTTTAGTGTTAAGTTCTAAATCTGGGTGGTAACACGAGTACTTCGTCCCTATTATGGGAGAAGTACTTTTTTTGTACGCTAGTCATGGGTAGCGCTACTAATCATGTTTATTTAGCCAAAATAATCAAGTATAAAAAAGAGGAGAGAAGACAGTTATGAAGATGAAAGAAACGTTGCAATTGGGAAAAACTGATTTTCCAATGCGTGGCAATTTGCCTATTAGAGAGGAAGAATGGCAAAAAGAGTGGGAAGAAAAGCAAATTTATGAAAAACGTCAAAAGCTTAATGAAGGGAAACCGAGTTTTATTTTGCATGATGGTCCTCCATACGCAAATGGCAATATTCATCTTGGACATGCTTTAAACAAGATTAGCAAGGACATCATTGTTCGGTCTAAATCCATGTCAGGATTTCGTGCTCCCTATGTTCCTGGCTGGGATACGCATGGTCTGCCAATTGAACAAGTTTTAACCAATAAAGGCGTCAACCGTAAAGAAATGTCTCGTGCTGAGTATTTGAAGAAATGTGAAGAGTATGCGTTGACACAAGTTGACACACAACGAGCAGACTTTAAACGTTTAGGAGTAGCTGGTGAATGGGATAACCCTTATGTCACATTAACTCCTGATTATGAAGCGGCACAAATTCGAGTATTTGGAAAAATGGCAGAAAAGGGTTATATCTACAAAGGCTTAAAACCGATCTATTGGTCACCTTCTAGTGAATCCTCTTTAGCAGAGGCTGAAATTGAATATAAAGATGTTAAGTCTGCGTCTATTTACGTCGCATTTCCAGTTAAGGATGGTAAAGGCAAGCTAGAGTCTGATACATCATTTGTTATTTGGACGACGACTCCTTGGACATTACCGGCTAACTTGGGTATTTCTGTAAATCCAGACTATAAATATTTAGTGGTTGAGGCGGATGGTAAAAAGTTTGTCGTGGCGAAAGACTTATTGGCAACTGTTAAAGAAGCCATCGGTTGGGAAGCCGTTGAAACGTTAGCAGAAATCGCTGGAGCAGACTTAGAAAATATGACGGCACAACATCCTTTTTACGACCGTGATTCATTAGTGATGTTAGGTGATCATGTGACATTGGACGCTGGTACGGGCTTAGTACATACAGCTCCTGGACATGGTGAAGATGATTATTTAGTGGGCAAACGTTATAACTTGGAAATTTTATCCCCTGTTGATAATCGTGGTATCTTTACAGCGGAAGCGCCTGGATTTGAAGGGATCTTTTATGATAAAGCTAATCCGATGATCACCGAGTTGTTAGAAGAAAAAGGCGCCTTATTGAAGTTAGATTTCTTTACTCATAGTTACCCTCATGATTGGCGCACAAAGAAACCGGTTATCTTCCGAGCAACGCCACAGTGGTTTGCTTCAATTGATAAATTCCGTGAAAACATCTTATCTGAAGTTGAGAAAGTAGAGTGGATTTTACCTTGGGGCAAAACCCGTCTTTATAATATGGTTCGTGATCGCGGCGATTGGGTTATTTCTCGTCAACGTGCCTGGGGTGTGCCATTGCCAATTTTTTATGCCGAAAATGGCGAACCGATTTTGACACCAGAAACGATTGAACATGTGGCTGATATTTTTGCAAAAGAAGGTTCTCGTGTTTGGTTTGAACGTGAAGCGAAGGAATTATTGCCATTAGGGTTTACGCATGAAGGCAGTCCAAATGGCCAGTTTACTAAGGAAAATGACATTATGGATGTTTGGTTTGATTCCGGTTCTTCTCATGAAGCGGTTCTACGTGGGCGTGATAACTTAAGTTTCCCGGCGGATATGTACTTAGAGGGTTCTGACCAATATCGTGGCTGGTTTAACTCAAGTATTACAACGAGTGTGGCAATCAATGGTGTGGCCCCGTATAAAGCCGTATTATCTCAAGGTTTTACTTTGGACCCACAAGGTCGCAAACAAAGTAAATCACTTGGTAATACAATTGAGCCTGGTAAAGTTATGAAACAGATGGGAGCTGACATCTTACGTCTCTGGGTTGCGAGTGTTGATTATGAATCGGATGTCCGTGTGGATATGAATACCTTGAATCAGATCTCTGAGGTTTACCGTAAAATCAGAAATACGATGCGCTTCTTATTAGCCAATACGACTGACTTTATTCCAGCAGAACACGGGATCAAGTACGATGATTTACGTTCGGTTGATAAATACATGATGGTTCGCTTGAATCAGGTGACGAAGCAAATTCGTGAAAAAGGGTATGACAAATATTCCTTCTCAACTATTTATAAAACGGTGGTGAATTTCTGTACGAACGATTTGTCGTCATTCTACTTGGATTTTGCTAAAGATGTGGTTTATATTGAAGCAGAAGATAACGCAGAACGCCGCTGTATGCAAACTGTTTTTTATGAAACATTAGTTACGCTGACAAAATTGTTAACACCAATCTTACCACATACGTCTGAAGAAATTTGGAGTCATTTAAAAGAGGAAGAAGAGTATGTCCAATTAGCTGAATTACCTGGCTATCAGGAATTTCCAAATCAAGCTGAATTAATGGACATGTGGGACGCTTTTATGGATTTGAGAGACAATGCGCTTAAAACTCTAGAAGAAGCCCGAAATGAGAAATTGATTGGTAAATCTTTTGAAGCCAAACTGACTATTTTCCCAAGCGAGCCAGTTAAGGTCTTGATTAATGCCTTGGATGCGAAACTGGATCAATTGTTGATTGTTTCTCAAGTGGCTGTCACTGCCGTAGGGACGGAAGTGCCAGCAGGGGCCCATAGCTTTAACGATATGGCTATTTTAGTTGAAAAGGCAACTGGAGAAACCTGTGACCGTTGTCGTGCTGTCAAAGCGGATGTTGGCAGTCATGAAAAATTGCCAACATTGTGTCATCGTTGTGCGGAAATTGTTGAAGCTAATTTTCCAGAGGCAGTTGCTGAAGGATTCGAATAGACAAAAAAATAAGACCTGAGCGAATTTTCGTTCAGGTCTTATTTGGGGTGTTAGAGTTTTCCGTGCTCACGATACCATTCGTCCGGATGCCAAATCCATTCGAAGCCATCTCTTGACAAGAGATCAAAGGCACATTGTGGCCCCATAGTACCGCTAGGGTAATTAGGGAAGTCAGGTGTTTCTTTGTCCCAGGCATGTCTAATCACGTCCACAATACGCCATGATTGAGCAACTTCATCCCAGTGAGTAAAGTTAGTCCCATCGCCTTGGAGGCAGTCTAAGATCAATTTCTCGTAAGCCTCAGGGCTATTGTCCAAAGACTCTGCAGAATGACGGTAGTCCAATTTAATCGGATCGATATTAAAACCAGATCCAATCTCTTTGCCGTTTAGCGTCAATTGGAAGCCTTCAGTCGGTTGAATATAAATAGTTAAAATATTACGGGGGATATCTTCAGCGTCACAAGCATTTTCACTTGGATCACGGAAGACATTAATCGGTGTTGGTTTAAAGACGACATTAATTCGAGTGCCCTTTTCGGTTAATTGTTTACCTGTTCGAATGTAAAAAGGAACGCCACGCCATCTGAAATTATCAACAACCAATTTACCAGCCACAAACGTTTCGGTTTGAGACTCTGGCTCTACATTTGTTTCGTCACGATAGCTGATAAATGATTTGCCGTCTAATTGACCGGGGCCGTACTGACCTCGAACAAAATTTTTCATGGCTTCTTTTTCGGAGTAGACACGAATTGAATTTAGGGCCTTCACTTTTTCTTCTCGGATAGTTTTTTCAGAGAAGATGGCGGGAGGCTCCATGACGAGAAGTGAGACAACTTGCAAGATATGGTTTTGTACCATGTCTTTTAAGGCACCACTTTTATCATAATAACCACCACGTTCTTCAACGCCGAGTGATTCAGATAAAGTAACTTGAATATTATCAATGTATTTGTTGTTCCATAAGGATTCAAAGATATTATTGCCAAAGCGAACGGCTGAAATGTTTTGAATCATTTCTTTGCCTAAGTAATGATCAATCCGGAAAATTTGATCTTCTTCAAACACAGCCCGAATCTCGTTATTTAACTTTTCAGCAGATTGATAATCTGTCCCAAATGGCTTCTCAATAATTAATCGATTAAAGCCATTTTCTGTGATGATTTGTTCAGATTTTAAATGTTCAGTGATAACACCAAAAAAATTAGGAGCCATGGCTAAATAAAAGATTCGATTGTTATCTAATTGATACTTGCGATCTAATTCAGTCGCTAATACCTTAAGATTATGATAGTGTTCGGTGTCTGTCACATTATGAGCTTGATAATAGAAATGGCTTGTAAAATCAGCTAATTCTTTTTCTGTAGGCTCTAATTCTTGAATAGTTCCTCGAACGATGTCTCGATAGTACTCGTGACTCCATTCGCGACGAGCTGTTCCAATAACAGCGAAACGTTCTTTTAAGAAACCTTTTCTAAATAGGCGAAACAAAGATGGGTATAGTTTTCGTTGTGCTAAGTCGCCAGTTCCTCCGAAAATCGTAAATAATGCGATTTGTTCATTTGACATAGATATCGCCGCCTCACTTTCTGAAAATAAGTAAATTTGAAACTTTCATAAGTTAATTGAAAATTTGTAAAATTATTACATTAGGTATATTTTACTGGTTTAGTTGAGTCAAAGCAAGGATAAACGATCTTATCTGCTGCTATTTATTTTAAGAGGGAATAAATAACAGAAAAAAGAAAAACCTCGAAGATCGAGGTTACTGTTCACTAACAAAAATATTATGAGCTGCCTTAAAACTGACATGAAATTTTTGGCCATCATCATTGATGAGGGTAAGTGGGCCTTCATAAGCCCCAATTGTTTTAACTGTAACGAGGGCATGAATACCGAGATTAATACTTGCTAAATAGTCAAGGAGTTCCGTTTCATCGATGACTCGTTCAATTCGAATACGTTGATTGACTGTGACTTCACTTAAGGATTTTAATTTTTGTTCTTGAATTGGTTGATTATTTCCAGGAATAACACCACCATGAGGACAAACTTTTGGAAAATCGAGGTATTCCTCTAGACGATTAGCCAGTTCTTCAGACGTGACATGTTCCAAGACTTCGGCTTCCACATGGACTTCATTCCAAGCGTAATTCAAATGGTTGACGAGGAATACTTCCCACAGTCGGTGTTTTCTAACAAGCGTGCTAGCATGCTGCAAACCAGCATCTGTCAATTGCACACCTTGATAGGGGGAATGTTTGACAAAGCCATCTTTTTCTAGCTTAGAGATCATTTCACTCACAGAAGCAGCGGAGACATTTAAGCCAGCTACAATTGATTTATTATTTATTTTTTTATCATAGCCACCTAATTCAAATATTAGTTTTAGGTAGTCTTCTTTATTGGGAGTCATAGTACTTGGCCTCACTTTCATTATCTATTCTATCAGATTTTACGCATCTCTCGCAATCTTAATGACAAGAACTTCGACATGAAAACGAATCCATTTGAGATTGTTTGGACTTTTGTAGGTTAGTTGCTAACTTAATAGTTTGAAAGTTTAACCGATTATGGATATAAGGATTATGTCAAAGCTATTAATCGTAGAGAAGTCAGAGATAAGCTGATCTGTTGTTTAGCAGATAATAGCGGGTCACTTTCTCGACTAAAAGTAAGTGGAGGGATGATTAGTTGAAATCGACAACAAGGAAGAAGAACGTCACTAAGTGTCACTATCTTGATTTGTCTGGACAAGTTTTTGGTGAATTATGTGTAAAGAGGGCTACTGAGGAGCGAAAAGAAGGCACAGTTGTTTGGTTATGCGAGTGTTCTTGTGGAAAACAAGTAAAACTTTCAAGGAGGCAGTTAATACGAGGATATCGTGTTGATTGTGGCCATATTAAGTTGGCTTCCTTAAATATTCGTCAACAGGTGTTTGGTAAATTGAAAGTCATCCAACCAATGACTGAACTAGGCAATCAGACAAAATGGCTGTGTCAATGTGACTGTGGGAATCAAACAATTGTCTATTATTATAATTTACGAAATGGCCATACTCAGAGTTGTGGTTGTTTAAAAGCTGTCTCACCCCTTACGATTGTCAATGGGACAGCGATCGAATTAATTAAGTCAACCACTGTAAATAGTAATAATACCAGTGGTTTTCGAGGTGTCAGCCGTTGTCATAATAGTTCGAAATGGCGAGCGGACATTACTTTCAAAGGTGAACAATTCCATTTGGGAAATTTCGAGACTCGTGAAGCTGCTCATGAAGCTCGTCAAGCAGCAGAAAAGCATTTTTATTCCCCCTTGCTTTCCCAATATGATAATCTCCCTAAGTTTTAATCAATGGAAGAGTGTTTGGGGCTCATCAACAAGCTGGGACATAAAGTCGTTTTGGTCCCAGTACTACGCAAGCTTTGAAACCTCAACACTCTTCGATGTCTTTTATTTCTCAGACGATCAATTGCAAGAATAACGGCTAGCATTTTAATGCGTAGAAATTGAGGACTCTACAGTTCGCTAGGATTTCGTCAATTGCTAAAGGCTGAAGCGATAAGTATTGCCGTTATTTTTATTGCTTTAGCAATTAAAGACAAGAGACATCGAAGTGAAGGTCGAAGTAATTAGACTTTTGCAGCATGTCTATTGCACAAGGCTCGTTAAAGTACTGGAGGCTAGGACTTTTGTCCAACCTCTTGATTACATCGTCTGAAGGCGGATGTCAAACTCATCTTGAATGGCGTAGAGATAGACTAAATTCTCTCGGTTTACTCTGGCAACCTCTTGCCATTCATTGACATGACTAAAATAAGCAATCGCAATCATTTGAATGCTACAGAGCATCGGGAAAATGGCTTGCCTTTCTTCCTCTGTTAAAGGCTCTTCTTGATGGTAGCCGGTAATTAATTCTTGAAAAAGTTGAGGCCATTGTCGATAGTGACTTGGTTTCGTTAAATGTGATAAAATCGCTGTTCCCATATAGCAAAGATCGAAAAGTCGTTGACTTTTGACACTAATATCAAAATCAATAAATCCTGAGACTTTTGTTCCTGAATAAAGAATGTTCCCTGGATTCGGGTCTCGGTGAATAACTTGTTGAGGGAGTCTGGGAAATAGTGTGTTCACCTTTGATAAAAGAGCGTCAGCAAAACCACTGGGCAAATCGAGTTGCCATTGAAGGGCAACTTTAGTTGTTTCTGGCAAAGCCCAGTTTTCAAGAGTTGTGATTAAATCATAGGTGTCAATCAAATCCGATGAGAGAGAGCCTAATACTCGATGAAGCTTAGCCAAGGCTCGGCCTTGCTCATTTGCGTAGAGTGTCATTTTTTCTGAAAAAAGAGCAGTCATTGTTAATGGCTCGCCCACTAAACTTTTCATTAAGATAAAATCACCGGCGTCTAATTGTAAAATGGGACACTCTTTGTTAGTTAAATAGATCTCTTGACTGGCAATGCCTTCATTAATCAGTCCGGCGCAAATACGAGCGTGTTTGTCCAGTTCATCATACTGTCCTTTCTTTAAGATATAGTCGTGATTAATCACCCAAACTTGATGGCGAATGTGTTCGGTGTCCAAAGGAGTAATACTTGTAATAGCAGGAAACGTCCAATTGGTTGTAATGAGCTTGATTAATTCTGTTTTTGTATACATGACTTGTCCTCTTTCTAAAATATTTGGACAAACCGGTTTGTCGATGGAATGGATCTTAAGGTAGACTTTTGGACCGCACCCGTAGACTTGAGTGAATGCTCGATAAAAGCCTGAATAGCTTTGAAAACCATAATCGAGAGCAGCTTGTTGTTTTGGCTGGCCTTGAGAAATGTCATATAAAGTGTGACAAAGTTTGCGTTGGCGGATATAAGTAGCTAACGTACTGCCAGTAATTTCTTTGAACAGGCGAGCGAAGTGGAAGGGAGAGTAATGGTACCTCTCGGCTAATTCCGTAACTGTCCAATGACTTTTTAAATGAGTTTCAATATAGTTAACACAATCTGCGATAATGCGTTCCATAATGTTGACCTCCACGTGTTAGTTATAGTATAGCCTATAATAAAAAGCAAATGATGTCGAAAATTGCTAAATGTGTCCATCCGTAACCTAATTCAGTGGAATTTTTTGTTCGATTGTCAAAGAAGGCTTAGTTTTGCTAGTGATTTTCAATTTATTTATGATATAGTATTAAGTATTGAACTGAAGATAGGGTGACTAAGATGGCAACTAAATTTACGGAAAAACATGAAATTCAATTTTACGAATGCGATGTGACAGGTAAACTGACTTTACCAATGCTTCTTAATATCGTCATTAAAACCTCTGAATCACAAAGTGAAGCCTTGGGCAGAGGGTCTGATTTTGTTAATAGTCTTGGTTTAGGCTGGGTCATTACTCAGCATGAGATGACGATTACTCGCTTACCTAAAACAGAAGAGCTAGTATCAGTCACAACGGAGGCCACATCATATAACAAGTATTTTTGTTACCGCAATTTCTGGATTCACGATGAAAGTGGCCAGGAATGCGTTGCGATTAGTTCAACGTTTGTGTTAATGGACTTAACCACACGCAAGATGACAAGTGTGCCGTTAGATATTATTGAGGCTTATGATTGCGAAAAAATTACTAAGATTTTGCGAGGAACGAAAATTAGTTCTTTAGAAGATGATTCAGATGCTAGAGAGTATCGAGTTCGTTTTTCCGACATTGATGGCAATAAACATGTCAATAATTCCCGTTATCTGGATTGGATGGTTGATAGTTTGGCTTATAAATTTTTAACCAGCCATGAACCAACTTTTGTAAATATTCGTTTTGATAAGGAACTAGCCTATGGCAACAGTGTGACAAGTCATTGGCAAGAGGCCTCAGGAGAACAACTGATTAGTAAGCATCGCATTAAGTTGGACGGAACACTTTGTGCAGAAGCCAATATTAGCTGGCGCAGCATGTAGCCCACCCCTTAGTTAGGAGAATACTCTTAATTAAGGGGTTTTTCTTTACGCAATCTTAACACCTGGAGGCTTTTTCTTAACACTATCTTTATTAAAAAGTTGTTATGCTAGGGATAGATAAAGCTCCGATACAAGACAATCAGTTACCAATGTATTTGGGGCTATATCTAGAGTTTGAATAGAGGGGTAAAGATAATGAATGGAATTATTGTTGTATGTGGATTTATGGCATTGTTGTTGTTGTGCTATTTAATTTATGTCTTATTTTGGGGGGATTTAAAATGATCTCAATTATTTTTTATAATGTTTTGTTCTTCGTGGTGCTGATCGGATTAGGCATTCCTTTGGGAAAATATTGCTATAAGGTTATGACTGGGCAAAAAGTTTGGCTCGATCGCTTAGTAAAGCCAGTGGAAAAGGTGACCTATCGCTTAATTGGTCAAGAAAGTCAGAAGAAGATGACCGCTAAAACTTATGGGGTGGCAGTTATCGCCTTTAGCTTTTTTAGTTTTTTAGCAGTCTTTCTTATTATGTTACTGCAAGGATTATTGCCTTTAAACCCTGCTCAATTAAAGGGGACAAGTTTAAGTTTAGCGTTTAATACAGCCCTGAGCTTTACGACCAATACAAACTGGCAGGCTTATTCAGGTGAGACGACTTTATCGACCTTTAGTCAAATCTTTGGATTAACCGTTCAAAATTTTGTCTCCGCAGCAATAGGTATTTCTGTTCTATTCGTGTTATTAAGAGGATTTATGGCGAAAAAACAAAAAGAAATCGGCAATTTTTGGCAAGATTTAACCAAGTCAACTCTCTATATTTTATTACCAATCTCGATCGTCATTGCGTTGTTTTTAGTCTCTCAAGGTGTTGTTCAAAGTTTTTCGGGACCTATCGTCTATGATTCGCTGGAAAAAGGTGTAAAAAGTTGGCTTTATTTAGGAACAGCTGCTAGTCAAGTCGCGATTAAGCAGTTGGGAACAAATGGTGGGGGATATTTTGGTAGCAACTCGGCCCATCCTTTTGAAAACCCGACCGTTTTAAGTAACTTTGTTGAGAATATCAGTATCTTGTTGATTCCTATGGCGTTACTAATTGCTTTTGGCTATTTTGTAAAAGATCATAAACAAGGACGAACACTTTTTATCGTCACGATGATTATTTTTGTCTTAGCGTTAGTTGGCGTGACTCTTAGCGAGTTACATACAAGTCCTGAATTTGCAGAGTTGATCAATATGGGCAATTTGGAAGGGAAAGAGACACGGTTTGGTGTTGGTTGGTCAGCGCTTTGGGCTGTCAGCACAACAGCTGCTTCCAATGGTTCGGTCAATGGCATGATGGACAGTTTCACCCCGTTAGGAGGGATGATTCCCATGTTTTTAATGCAGTTAGGCGAAATTGTTTTTGGTGGTGCCGGTAGTGGCTTATACGGGCTAATTGCGTTTTTAATTTTGACAGTTTTTATTGCAGGACTTTTAGTGGGGCGTACGCCGGAATATTTAGGGAAAAAAATTGAACCCTTTGATATGAAAATGGTATGCTTGGTGGTCTTGACACCCCCTTTAATGACTCTCTTGGGGACGATGAGTTTTGTGCTCTGGCCACAAGCAGAAAGCATGCTGACTAACAGTGGCGCTCATGGCTTTTCAGAAATTCTGTATGCCTTCTCGTCATTGGCCAATAATAATGGTAGTGCATTTGCTGGTTTGCAGGCAGATACGTCTTTCTTAAATGTAGTCGGTGGCTTGACGATGCTGGTGGTGCGTTTTATTCCGATGATAGCTGTAATTTTCTTGGGTGAGAATTTAGCCAAAAAGAAAACGGTGGCCATTAGTGAAGGGACGTTATCAACGACCAATGGGACCTTTGTTGGCATGTTGTTTTGTGTCATTATTTTAGTCGGTGCTTTAAGTTTTTTACCTGCTTTAGCCTTAGGTCCAATTGCTGACTTTTTAACAATGAAATAAGAAAGAGGAGTGGAGTTTAACGTGAATGAAGAACTGTCACAAACAACTATTTTTAAAGATGCGCTAAAACAATCAGTTGTCAAATTAGCACCAAAAACCCAGTTGGAGAATCCAGTAATGTTTGTTGTTTATTTAGGGGCAATCTTAACTACGGTTCTTTACTTTTTAAGTTTTGCAGGAATTCGTGACACGGCTTCTTGGTTTGTTTTTACCATTACAATTATATTATGGCTCACTATTTTGTTTGCTAATTTTGCTGAAGCAATCGCAGAAGGTCGCGGACGGGCTCAAGCAGACAGCTTAAAGAGTGCTCGTAAAGAAGTGACGGCCAAACGGATTAAAGTCAAAGAAAATCCGTTAGATTTTCAAGAAATCAGTTCAACTGACTTGAAACGTGGCGATCTGGTTTACGTGGTTGCGGGTGAACAAATTCCGATGGATGGCGATGTAGTAGAAGGCGCAGCTTCAGTAGACGAGAGTGCTATTACTGGCGAATCAGCTCCTGTTATTCGTGAATCAGGCGGCGATCGCAGCGCCGTGACTGGCGGGACAACGTTAGTGTCTGACGAGTTAATCATTAAAGTGACAGCTGAAAGTGGCGAAAGTTTCTTGGATAAAATGATCGCTATGGTAGAAGGCTCTTCACGGAAAAAAACACCAAATGAAATCTCATTGCAAATTTTATTAATTACCTTAACGCTGATTTTTTTAGTAGTGTCGGCTACTTTATTGCCATATACGGCATTTTCCAGTCAGTTAGCAGGAGCTGGTAAGCCATTGTCATTAACGACCATTATTGCCTTGCTTGTTTGTTTGGCACCGACGACGATCGGGGCGCTACTGTCTTCCATCGGTATTGCTGGCATGAGTCGTTTGAATAAGGCCAATGTCTTGGCCATGAGTGGACGGGCAATTGAAGCGGCAGGTGATGTGGATATTTTGATGTTGGATAAAACTGGAACAATTACGCTGGGAAATCGAAAGGCTAGCGAATTTCTACCAGTCCGAGGCGCATCAGAAAAAGATTTAGCGGATGCTGCCCAATTATCGTCCATGGCGGATGAAACAGCTGAGGGACGGAGTATTGTTATATTAGCAAAAGAGTTATTTGATATTCGAGCTCGCAACTTTAAGGAGACCAATGCTAAGTTTATTGAATTTTCCGCTAAAACCAGAATGAGTGGGATTGATTACCAAGGAGATGAGATTCGCAAGGGAGCAGCTGATGCGATTAAACAATACGTGTTAGCCAACGGCTCAATCTATCCAGAAGAATGCGATAAACTGGTTGCTAAAATTGCGACTCTTGGTGGCACACCACTGGTCGTTGCCAAAAATTTTCAAGTTCTTGGTGTGATTTATTTAAAGGATATAGTGAAATCAGGCGTAAAAGAACGTTTCGAAGACTTGCGTCGAATGGGAATTAAGACGATTATGATCACAGGTGATAACCCGATGACCGCAGCGGCTATAGCCGCTGAAGCTGGAGTGGACGACTTCTTAGCAGAGGCGACACCAGAAGCTAAATTGGAATTAATTCGTCATTACCAACAGGAAGGCCATTTAGTAGCCATGACAGGTGACGGCACCAATGATGCCCCAGCATTAGCTCAAGCTGATGTGGCGGTCGCCATGAATACTGGGACTCAAGCTGCCAAAGAAGCAGGTAATATGATCGATTTAGATTCGAGCCCGACCAAGTTAATCGATGTGGTTAGGATTGGCAAACAGCTACTCATGACCCGCGGTGCCTTAACCACGTTTAGTATTGCTAATGATGTGGCAAAATATTTTGCCATCATACCGGTTTTATTCTTTGGCATATATCCTCAATTGAATCAGTTGAACATAATGAATTTAACGAGTCCGACTAGTGCGATATTATCAGCGATTATTTATAATGCTTTGATTATCGTTGCATTGATACCTTTGTCGTTAAAAGGGGTGGCTTACAAAGAATTACCGGCCAGCAAAATGTTACGTCATAATTTGCTTGTTTATGGATTAGGTGGGTTGATTGCCCCGTTTATTGCAATTAAATTAATCGATATGGGGTTAACTGTTATGGGTTTAATTTAGGCGGACTGATTAACGGATCGTTTAGACGATAAAAAGGAGAATAGGCAGATGAAACAAATCAAACAATCTTGGTTAGTGAGCTTAAAAATGTTAGGGATTATGACGGTCATTTGTGGTGGCTTTTATACTTTTTTGGTTACAGGAATGGCTCAAGTTATTTTTCCAGATCAGGCCAATGGAAGTGTTATCGAAGCAAGTGATCAGACTGGTCAAAAAAGAATCGTGGGTTCGAATTTAATTGGACAATCGTTTATGGGTGCTGGTTTTTTACATGGGAGACCAGAAAACGAAGCGAGCAATTTATCTCCTGTTAGTGAGGAGCAACGTGATTTAGTGATGACTCGGATAACGGAAATAAAAAAAACAAATCCACAAGGGAAAGAGATTCCCAGTGAGTTAGTTTTAGCATCAGGGAGTGGACTTGATCCAGAAATAAGCTTAGCAGGAGCCGAATTTCAAGTTGAACGAATTGCGACTGCTCGTCAGCTTGAGCCACTGGAAGTTAAAAAAGTGATTGAAAAGCATACAAGTGGTCACGTATTTGGTAAAATAGGAATTGCTAGGGTGAATGTTTTAGGTGTGAATCTAGAATTAGAGGGATATAAGATTAAATAAGTAGGTGATAAGCTTTAGCTTTAGGGCTAAAGGTTATTGTTGATTTTTCTGGGAGGGATAAGTGTGAAGGACGAACAACGACCAAATCCGGATATTCTATTAATGAAGTATCGGGAAAATGGGCAATCACGTGGGTCATTAAAAGTCTTTTTTGGTTATGCAGCCGGGGTTGGGAAGACCTATAGCATGTTACGGGAAGCTTGGGAGCAAAAAGATGGAGGGCGTGATGTAGTTGTTGGTTATGTGGAGCCCCATGCTCGTCCAGAAACACTTGCGCTGTTAGATGGATTGGAACAACTGCCAGTTAAAGAAATGAGTTATCGTCAAATGACCCTAGCTGAATTTGATCTTGATCAAAGCCTTTTTAGACAACCAGAATTAATTTTAGTTGATGAATTAGCCCATACCAATGTAACGGGGTCTCGTAATCGTAAACGTTATCAGGATATACAGGAGTTATTACGAGCGGGAATTGATGTGTATACGACAATGAATGTTCAGCACATGGAAAGCTTAAATGATATTGTAGAGTCGATTACGGGTGTTCATGTAAGTGAGACTGTCCCGGATAGTTTTTTTGAAGAAGCTCTAATCAAATTAATTGATGTAGAACCTAAGGAATTGATAGGTCGTTTGGCAGCAGGAAAAATTTATCAGCCTGAGAATGCTAAACGTGCCATGGCGCATTTTTTTACAGAAGAAAATTTAAGTTTACTACGAGAAATTGCCATTCGTAAAACGGCTGACCATATTGGCTTGGACAATCGCCCGGAAGCGATGCCGATGAAAAAGAAAGTCCAGGGGAAATTATTGGTTTATTTAGGACCTCAAGCTCGCGGTGGTTTCGAAAAATGCCTGCGTTGGACTGCTCGTTTAGCAACGGCTTTACGATTGGACTGGGTGGCTCTAGCCATCCAAGATGAGGAAGGTGATGCTGTTCTTCAGAGACAATTAAATGAAAGTTTTGAATTAGCTGAAAAATTAGGTGCAGAAACATTGACGTTAAATTCAGATGATCCACTGTCAACCTTGATTCACTATGCAAAAATAACGGGAATTTCCGATATTGTTATCGGTAAAAACCAACAAAAAAAGTGGGTTAGACCTATTTTTCGTAAAGAACTGGAAGATGTCTTAATTAGTGAACTAGCTGACGTAGACATTCATATCATTCCATACCTAGAAGAAAGACCAAAACAATCATTACAAGGGGCAAAAAGGAACTGGCAATTAAAGAACTGGTTGTCTACTAGGGATCTGTTTAAAAGCGGAATGTTACTTGTGGCAGGGACACTCTTTTCTGAACTTTTTCTTTACTGGGGATTAGGTGATCAAAATGTGATCATCGTGTATTTGTTTACGGTGCTGGTAATTTCGCGAGTGACCGCAGGGTATGTCTATGGAGCGTTGTCTTCAATCGTTAGCGTATTGTTATTTAATTGGTTTTTTGTAGAACCGTTGTTTTCGCTGACCGTTTACAAAGCGGGGTATCCAATTACCCTAATCATCATGTTAAGTGTGGCGTTAATTACCAGCAATATGATGATTCGCGTCAAAAAACAAGCCGTTGAATCCATTGAAAAAGAACACCGGATGGAAGTGATTTATGAGTTGAACCAACACTTGTTGGGGAGCGAAAACCTGGCTGACATTGTCTCTTTGACAACTGGTTACTTAGGGCGAATGCTTGAGAAAACCATTATCTTTTACACGGAAAAGCCTGAAAGTTTAAATGCTAGTTATGAGGTTCAACTGTATCAGTCTCAGGATGTTGACCGCTTGACATCTGAGGACGAAAGAGGCGTGGCTAATTGGGTTTTTAATAATGGAAAAGTGGCTGGTTTTGGCAGTGATACCTTAATGGGTGCAAATGGCTATTATTTACCTATTATGTCAAACGGACAAGTCTTGGGAGTCATTGGGATTCTCAGTAAAAAGGAAAGTCCCCTAAGCCACGAAAATCATAATTTCCTGAAGCTAATTACATCACAGCTTTCCTTGGCTTTGGAAGGTCAACAGTTAGCAGATAAGCAACAGCGAATTATGATTGAAAATGAAAAAGAAAAAATGCGGGGAAACTTATTACGAGCAATTTCCCATGATTTACGAACGCCATTAACGGGCATCTTAGGGGCTAGTTCTGCCATGCTGGAAAATAAGGGGAAGCTCTCTGCTGAATTGGAAATTCAGTTATTAAATGATATTAAAGAGGACTCTGAGTGGTTGATTCGAATGGTTGAAAATCTGTTATCTGTGACTCGGATTGATGAAGGAACGATGCGGGTGAAAAAGGTACCAGAAGCTGTTGAAGAAATTGTTGGCGCAGCAGTCAATCGAATACGAAAACGATTTAAGCACCAAACAATTAAGGTTGTGGCGCCATCAGAGCTATTATTGGTTCCTATGGACGGTAAGTTGATTGAGCAAGTATTGATTAATCTGTTGGAGAATGGCATTAAACATTCTGGGACAATTGAAGCCATCGAGGTGACTGTGGAAAGCAAAGAAAATGAGGCTGTTTTTACTGTTAGCGATCACGGGTTAGGCTTATCTGAGATGACTTTGGAAAAACTGCAAAATAATTTTCAAGGAGAGCCGCTAATTCCGGTGGATAATAAACGAGGGTTGGGCATTGGGTTATCGATTTGCCAGACAATAGTGGCGGCCCATGGGGGCAATTTAACGGGCGAAAATAATCCCCAAGGTGGTGCTGTTTTAAGGTTTAGCTTGCCTTTAAGAGAGGATGGATAGAAATGACACAAGGACTAGTGTTAGTGATTGAAGATGATTCAGGGATTAAAAATTTTATGACCGCAGTCTTAAAAGGAGCGGACTATCAGGTTCAGACAGCTGAAAACGGCACTACCGGATTATCTTTAGCAGCTACTTGGTCACCAGACTTAATTATTTTAGACTTAGGCTTGCCAGATATGGATGGGTTAGAAGTTTTAACTACAATCCGAACCTGGTCCGAAGTTCCTGTATTGATTGTGTCTGCCAGGGGAAATGAGCAAGAAAAAGTTGCTGGTCTTGATGCAGGTGCCGATGACTATATCACCAAACCATTTGGAACGTCTGAGTTATTGGCACGAATTCGGACAGCATTACGTCATCGAAAAAAAATTGATGCTCCCCTCAATTTTTTTCGAACGGGTGAGTTAACCATAGATTTGGAACGTCGACAGGTCAAAATGGGCGCCATAGAGGTTCATTTGACACCGACTGAATACAAAATATTAACATTATTTGCCCAGCATCATGGAAAGGTTCTTACTCATGATGTGATCATGAAGGCCGTTTGGGGCCCGTATGTCAATGAGAATCAAGCACTGCGAGTGAATATGTCAAACATAAGACGCAAGTTAGAAGCAAATCCTGCTGATCCTCACTATATTTTGACAGAGGTAGGAATAGGGTATCGTTTAGCTGAACGTTGATAGCTAATGCACTTAAAATCAAGCGTGAATTTGCCGATTTTAGGTGTTTTTTTGTTATGAAAAACAAACTTTTATTAAAAAAATATAAAAACGGTTTCTTTACTACGATGGCTAGGGCTGAAAGCGATGAGAAAATGCGTAAACACGCCATTTTCAGACTGTCAAAGTTGAATTTTTATGGGTAATAGCCCATACTGGTAAAGTAAGCAACATTTTATTTCAATACAGAAAAGTGCCGATATGCTTGTTTTAGCGAGGCCTTATGTCAATTTCTAATCTTAAACAATAAGGTCGCCATGTCAAATTGCATTTGAAATGAGTGTTTCGGTCAGAGTGAGGAGTGGAAAAGTGTGATTGAATTTAAAAATGTTACAAAGGTCTTTAAGGGTGGTAAAAAGGCCGTCGATAATGTGAATATTTCCTTTGAAAAAGGGGAGTTTGTGTGTTTTATCGGAACCAGTGGGAGTGGTAAAACGACAACCATGAGAATGCTAAATCGGATGATTGAACCAACAAGTGGCCAAATATTAATCGATGGCAAGGACATTTCTAAGCAAGACCCAGTCCAGTTGCGTCGAGGAATTGGTTATGTCATTCAAAATATTGGCTTAATGCCTCATATGACCATTCGAGAAAATATTGTGATGGTGCCTAAATTATTAAAATGGCCTGAAGAAGAACGGAATCGAATTGCCGAAAAATTTATTGATTTGGTAGAGTTACCTCGAGAAATGTTGGATCGTTATCCAAGCCAACTGTCTGGTGGGCAACAACAACGGATCGGCGTTGTCCGAGCATTAGCGGCAGATCAGGATTTGATTTTGATGGATGAACCTTTTGGCGCGTTAGATCCAATCACGCGAGAGTCCCTTCAAGATTTGGTTAAAGAATTGCAAGAAAAGATGGGGAAAACGATTGTGTTTGTGACTCATGACATGGATGAGGCGATTAAATTAGCCAATCGGATTTTGATTATGGATGATGGCAAAGCCATTCAATTTGACACACCAAGCAGTATATTGAAGAACCCAGCCAATGAATTTGTCGAAAATCTTATTGGTGAAGAGCGCTTAATGCAAGCCAGGCAGGAAGAAACAACCGTGGAGCAAGTCATGCTGCGAGCTGCCATTTCGATTACACCTGAAAAATCAATTTCAGAAGCGATTAAATTGATGCGTGAAAAACGGGTTGACACGCTGTTAGTTGTTGATGGTACCGGAGTGCTAAAAGGGTTTATCGATGTGGAAGATATTAATCGCAATCGCCGCTCAGCAACGAGCGTCGGTGACATCATTCACCATGAAGTTTTCTTTGTCCGCAAAGATTCCTATTTAAGAGATACGTTACAGCGGATTTTGAAACGGGGCTTGAAATATGTACCGGTTGTAGATGATCAGAAACGTCTGGTCGGAATCGTGACTCGTTCTTCTTTAGTGGACATCGTTTATGATGTTGTCTGGGGCGATGAGGATTATTTAGAAACAGCAATTGAGGACAAAACTAGCGGTCAGGAGGGAGCATAATTATGGATGCTTTCTTGCAAGAATATGGGCGTGAACTAGTTGTCAAAACGGGTGAACATATTACCGTGTCAGCTATCGCTTTATTTTTAGGCGTAGTCGTGGCAGTTCCTTTAGGTATTTTGTTAACACGAACACCTAAAATATCAGGGATCGTTATTGGGATTGCCAGTTTATTACAGACCATTCCTTCCTTAGCCTTATTGGCCCTAATGGTGCCATTTCTAGGTGTTGGCAAGGTTCCAGCTATTGTGGCGTTGTTTATCTATTCCCTTCTGCCAATTTTACGTAATACATTTATTGGGATGGACGGTGTTAATCCTGACTTAAAAGATGCTGCTAAAGGCATGGGAATGACGAATTTTCAATCGATTGTTCAAGTGGAGATCCCTGCTGCTTTGCCGACCATTATGGCTGGGGTTAAATTATCTGCTGTTTATGTGATTGCTTGGGCTACTCTGGCGTCTTACATTGGCGGTGGCGGCTTAGGTGACTTAATCTTTAGTGGGTTAAACAATTACTTGCCTAATCTTATTATAGGTGGGACAATTCCAGTTACTATCTTGGCGTTGTTAACGGATTTTATTTTTACAAAGCTGGAAGATAAACTGACTCCACTTGTTGAAAGGAGTGAGTAATATGATGAGAAAAAAAATTGGCGTAATGATGGTAACTCTGGTTGTAACACTGATGCTAAGTTCGTGTTCATTACCTGGACTACCAAGTGGCAATAGTAAGGAGACTATTTCTGTTGGCAGTATGTCCACGTCTGAATCACAGATTTTAGCTGGAATGGTTAAAGAAATGGTGGAGCATTATACAGATATTAAGGTCAATATGGTTAATAATTTAGGTTCCTCAACAGTCATGCATCAAGCGATGCTAAATGGTGATGTCAGCATATCGGCTTCTCGATATACCGGGACCGACTTAAGTGGGGCTTTAAAGCTACAACCGGAAAAGGATCCAGATAAGGCCTTAAAAATTGTTCAAGATGAATTTAAGAGTCGCTTTGACCAAAAATGGTATCCCTCTTATGGTTTTGCTAATACCTACGCTTTTATGGTTAAAAAGGAAACGGCTGAAAAGTATAACTTGAAAAAAATAAGTGACTTGAAAAATGTGGCATCGGAGTTAACGGCTGGTGTTGATACCTCTTGGTTAGACCGTAAAGGTGATGGCTACAAAGGGTTTGTCGCGGACTATGGTTTTGATTTTAGTAAAGTGTTCCCTATGCAGATTGGGCTGGTTTATGATGCGGTGAACGCTGGTAAAATGGATGTTGTTTTAGGCTATTCGACAGATGGTCGGATTGCTAGCTATGATTTAGTTGTCTTAGAGGATGACCAACACTTCTTTCCGCCCTATGATTGCTCAATCGTTGTTGGCGAAGCACTGTTGAAAAAAGTCCCTGAGCTGGATGGTATCTTGGCGAAACTATCAGGTAAAATTGACACTAAAACGATGCAGAAACTAAATTTTGAAGTAGATGATAATTTATTAGAGCCTGAAATTGTCGCTCAACGCTTTTTACAAGAGCATCGCTATTTTAGTGAAGAGGGGGAAAATAAGTAATGAAAGACTTAAATGTACTTCAACAATTTTTCTACTACTTTAATGAAAATGGCAGTTATGTTCTTAGTCAGTTTAGCCGTCACTTTTTAATTTCAGCTTATGGTGTCTTGTTCGCTGCCATCGTTGGGATCCCTTTGGGAATACTAATTGCTCGGAAACGGAAATTATCCCGATGGGTGATTAACGCAGCGAATGTGATTCAAACAGTCCCTTCCCTCGCCATGTTGTCAATCCTGATGCTGGGATTGGGATTAGGGGTTAATACAGTTATCGTAACCGTCTTTCTTTATTCTCTTTTACCAATCATTTCAAATACCTATACAGGCATGATACAAGTCGATTCGACTGTTTTAGATGTTGGCAAAGGAATGGGAATGACTCGCTTTGAGTTGTTATTTCAAGTGGAGTTACCACTTTCCATCTCGGTCATAATGGCAGGGATTCGCAATGCGTTAGTTGTGGCTATCGGAATTACTGCCATCGGCTCCTTTGTAGGGGCTGGTGGATTGGGTGACATCATCATCAGAGGAACGAATGCCACTGATGGAACAGCTTTAATTTTAGTCGGAGCTTTACCTACGGCCTTAATGGCAATCGCCGTTGATGGGTTTCTAGGGATGCTAGAACGTCGATTAGACCCAGCTTCAAAAGTTACTAAGAAGAGTTAAGACGGCTGGAGACAGATTGTTATAATGGCAATAGTGGGGAAAAACCTGTTAGTGGGTTTTTCTCTTTTTTTTCTAAAGATAACAAAAAAGTAATTGCAATTTACTGATTGTTAGTGTATTTTTAGCTATAACCAAAAAGGTGTTTACGGGAGGAAGAGGAAAATGAGAGAATTTCAAAAATCAATGAAATTAGAAGGTGTTAGTTACGACGTGCGTGGTCCTGTTCTGGAAGAAGCAGATCGAATGATTGAAGAAGGGATCAGTATTTTGAAGTTGAATACTGGGAATCCTGCTCCATTTGGTTTTGATGCTCCAAATGAAATTGTTAGAGACTTGATTATGAATGTTCGCGATTCTGAAGGTTATTCTGATTCGAAAGGAATCTTCTCTGCCCGTAAAGCGATTGAACAATACTGTCAGTTACGCGGTTTTCCCAATGTGTCAATTAATGACATCTATACTGGTAATGGGGTTAGCGAGCTAATTACCATGAGTATGCAAGGACTACTTAACAATGGCGATGAAGTGTTAATTCCTATGCCAGATTATCCTTTGTGGACGGCATCAGTCTCTTTAGCTGGGGGGACGCCTGTTCATTACATCTGTGATGAGCTAGCTGAGTGGAACCCTGATTTAGAGGATATAAGAAAAAAAGTGACTTCTAGAACCAAAGCGATTGTGGTTATTAATCCAAACAATCCAACAGGGGCCTTGTATCCGAGAGAAATACTGGAAGGGATCGCTCAAATTGCCCGAGAAAATAACTTGATTATCTACTCTGATGAAATTTATGATCGCCTTGTCATGGATGGGTTAACGCATATACCGATGGCTACCGTCGCACCAGACCTATTTGTTGTCAGTTTTAATGGCTTGTCTAAATCTCATCGGGTTGCTGGCTTCCGTTGTGGTTGGATGGTTCTAAGTGGGGAAAAACGACACGTTAAAGGGTATATCGAAGGGCTTAATATGCTAGCCTCAATGAGACTCTGCTCAAATGTGCTATCACAACAAATTATTCAAACGGCTTTAGGTGGCTACCAAAGTGCGGATGAGTTGTTGTTACCTGGAGGTCGCATTTACGAGCAGCGCGAGTTTATCTGGAGAGCTCTAAATGAGATTCCTGGAATTACAGCAGTGAAGCCAAAGGCAGCTTTTTATATTTTCCCGAAAATAGATACCAAAAAATTTAACATTCATAATGATGAACAATTTGTTTTGGATTTTTTGCATAAACACCATATTTTGATGGTTCATGGTGGTGGCTTTAACTGGTCAGAACCAGATCACTTCCGTGTTGTTTATTTACCGAAAGTAGAAGATCTGAAAGAGATGACGTCAAGCATGACTGATTTTCTAAGTAATTATCGACAAGCTTAATAAGAAAAGCTTCGCGAATCGTTGCCATTTTTCTTATTGCTTCACTTTGATGTTCTTGTCTCCATGGATTAAACCGCTAGAACATCGGCAGTACTCAGTGTTTGTTGAGATCGAAGCCTTGCGTAGTGTTTAGGCCAAGGTCATTTATCTAGTGGTTAATAAGCTAGACGCCGATTAGAGTATAGAGAAAGTTTTATACTTTCCCATAGTCTGATTAGCTTCCCAAAAGGTCGTTTTTGTCAAAATAAGTAAAAAAACTAATTTTATAAATGCTGCTATTAAAGAGTTTATAGGTAGTGTTTTTTATAAATTTTGTTATTTAATACCTTTTTGAGGATCAGTCATAGTCTAAAAAAAGACATAAAACTACTAACTGATAAGTTAGTAGTTTTTTTTGAACCTTAATTCACATATTAAGATATGCAACTATTTTTCGAAAATTGTTGATAAATTGAAAAAAAAGGATTAAAATGTGAATTAGCATATTGAAAAAAAGAGGTGTCAAAGTGTACGATTTTGGGTCGGTTATTAAAAAAATGCGGAAAGAGCGCCATTTTACGCAAAAGATGTTGGCGGAAAGTATTTGTTCCCAAAGTGTCTTAAGCCGTATTGAAAACAACGAAGAAGTACCGAATGTAGTGGTCATGCAACAATTATGTAGGCGATTGGAAGTTTCAATTGATCAAGTTTTAAATCAAGATTCAAATACGATTAAAAAAAATAATGAATGGTTGGATTTAATGACCTATTATTATCAAATAAAGCAATTTAATGAGCTAAATAAACTAGTTAGTCAAGAATATATTGTCAAGCAGTTATATTCTGATGAGGAACGGCAAAAGCATCTTTATTATTGCGCTATGTGTCTGTATCACTTAAAAGGAAATTTAGAAGGTACGTTGGAATTATTGCAAAAAAGTTTAAATTACACGTATACAACGAAGAAAAAAGTGGTTTCAGATATAGAAATATTGTTATTGAGCGAATTAGCGCGCGTTTATTTTGAATTAGGTCAAGGGGAGTTAGGTGACTTTTACTTTAAGAAAAGTGTGGCATTATTTTATACCGTTCCTGATGAGCGTTGCCAAGTCGAATTAACGAAAATATTTTATAACGCTGCCGCTGCTTGTATTGAAGTGTCCAATTATGATTTAGCGATGGAATTGATTGATCAAGGTATTTCTTGGTCTCGTAAAAAAAATAGCTATTACTTTTTAGAAGAACTATTGATGCTTAAAGGAATTATTTTGGAGGATCACAATCAATTGGATGAAGCCATTCGCTTTGTTGAAATGGCGGAAATGTTAAAAGAAATTGCGACAAGCAAAGAGTTATTATTTAAATAATGGTATACACCAATCTTGACTTTTCTTCTGAAAGAGCGTAATTTAGATAGTATAAAAGAAGGATATCACTCTGGCTATGAATAGATAATAGTGAGAGTTATATAGAAAGAAGGATTAAGATGACAGCTTATATTAAAGCAGACAAATTCTTTTTAAAAAGTGGGGTAGTTGGTCCTGGCTATTTAGAAATAACAGCAGGTTTGTTTGGCAATGTTGTTGCGGAAATACCGGAAAATGCAGAAGTGACGGATTATAGTGGTAAATGGATTGCTCCTGGCTTAGTTGATACGCATATTCATGGGTATCTGAATCATGACGTGATGGATGCTGATGCAGACGGGCTAAAAGTGATGTCAGAAGGGCTCCTTTCATGTGGTGTGACCTCTTATTTACCGACAACCTTAACATCATCTCGTGAGCTGCTAACGAAAGTTGCTAAAACAATTGGAGATACATATCAAGAGGTTCAGGGAGCAAAAATTCAAGGCATTTATTTTGAAGGCCCATTTTTCACTGAGAAATACAAAGGGGCACAAAATCCTGGGTATTTTTTGGACCCTAGTTTAGAGGTGTTTAATGAGTGGCAGGAAGCCTCTGGTGGTATTATTAAAAAAATCGCCTTGGCACCGGAGCGTGAAGGTGTCACAGAATTTGTTGAAACTGTGACGAAACAAGGGGTTGTCGTCGCGTTGGGGCATAGCGATGCAACTTTAGTTGAAGCGCAAAAAGCAGTCGAAGCAGGGGCGAGCGTTTTTGTTCATGCTTTTAATGGGATGCGTGGTCTTCATCATCGAGAACCAGGAATGGTTGGGGCGACTATGACATTGCATGACGTCTATGCTGAGTTGATTTGTGATGGACACCACGTTCACAAAAATGCTATGGATGTGTTAGTCAAGACCAAGGGGCATGATCATATTGCATTAATTACCGATTGTATGATGGCTGGCGGTATGCCTGATGGTAATTATATGTTGGGTGAATTCCCCGTTGTCGTTGCCGAAGGAACTGCTCGTTTAGAATCAGGAAATTTAGCTGGCAGCATCTTAAAATTAAAAGAAGCCTTAAAAAATGTGGTTGATTGGGGGATGGCTACGCCAGAGCAAGCAGTGATGATGGCAAGCTTGATTCCTGCTGTAAGTTGTAATATTGATGATAAATGTGGCATGATAGCAAAAGGACGAGATGCTGATTTTATCGTTTTAACCGATAAAATGGAATTAGAAGCCACTTACTTAGACGGTAAATGTCGTTACGAAGCATAAAAAGCTGTAAAAGAAGCCTATTGAGGGTTTCTTTTTTTTTTGTTCTTAATCAGTAAACGTTTTATTTGTTTTTGGTGAGAATTTAGTGAACTTAAAATGAAAAAATGATTGAATTCCCCTTACTTTTGACGTATGATAAAAACTATATGATTAAGGGGGATTTTATATGAAAAAGAAAAAAATGATAAGTTCAGTGATTATTTTATCATCTGTTTTACTGTTAGGAGCTTGTGGCAGTAAAGATAAGGAAACAAGCAGTAGCTCGAAAAAAGAGAGTTCTGTTGCAGAGCAGGTTGTCAGCTTTGGCATACCACAAGAAGTTGCATCACTTGATCCGGCAACCGCAACTGATAAGGTTAGTTTCGGTTTGTTGAACCAGATTTATGAAGGTTTTTATCGAATGGACAAAGATAATCAACCGATTCCAGCAGGAGCTAAAGAATTAGCAGAGAAAAGTGATGACGGATTAACATACACCCTAACCTTAAGAGACGATGCCACATGGTCAAATGGTGACCCTGTTATCGCGGCAGATTACGTCTATGCATGGCAACGAGTTGCTGATCCAGCAACAGGATCGGAATACGCTTACCTACTTGAACCAGTTAAAAATGCTGCTGACGTAATCAAGGGTGACAAAAAGGCAAATGAATTGGGTATTGAGGCGGTCAGCGACACTGAAGTGAAAATTACCCTAGAGGTAGCTACGCCTTATTTTGAATCTTTGTTGGCCTTTCCAACCTTTTTCCCATTAAATCAAAAGTCTGTTGAAGAGTTTGGCAAGGAATTTGCGAGTAGTAGCGAAACATCTGTCTACAATGGCGCCTTTGTTTTAAGTGAGTTTGACGGTGTTGGTTCAGATCTCCAATGGTCATATTTGAAAAATGAAGATTATTGGGATGCTAAAAATGTGAAAATATCGAAAGTCAATGCTCAGGTTGTCAAAGAAGCCTCAACGGCGTTAAATTTATTTGAAGATGGCCAGTTGGATGATGTGATTATTACCGGTGAATTAGCTCAACAGTACCGTGCTGATGATAATTACGTGACGGAATCCGATGGTCGAACCATTTATGTTGATGTGAATAAAGAAAGTGACACTCAGCCTTTTGATAATGTGAATTTACGGAAAGCCTTGTCTTATGCGCTTGATGGCGAGGCCATCGTTAATAATGTTTTAGGCGATGGGTCAACAGTTTCAACCGGGATCGTCCCACGGGAACTGGCAACAAATCCAGTGACTAAAAAAGATTTTGTTGAGGATTCTGGTGTTTATAAACAGTTTGATGAAGAAAAAGCCAAAGACTACTTTGAAAAGGCTAAAAAAGAATTAAATGTTGAAACTGTGACTTTTGATATTATGACAGACGACAATGATTCTACTAAAAAGATCGCTGAATATATGCAAGGTGCATATAAAGATGTATTGGGAATTAAGACCACTGTGACACCTGTGACAAAACCAATCCGTCTTGATCGGACAAGTGCTGGCGATTACGATATGGTGTTAACTGGTTGGGGAGCTGATTACAACGATCCTGGATCATTCTTAGATCTTTTTGTTACTGGAAATCCTTATAACCGTGGCCGTTACGCAAATCCGGCTTATGATGAGCTGATTAAAGAAGCGTCAATCAAAAATGGCAATGATTTAGAGGCTAGATGGCAAAATTATTTAGATGCCGAAAAATTATTGTTGGAAACAGACGCAGGTATTATTCCAGTCTATCAAGTTGTGGAAGGCCATTTACGTAATCCTAAAATGAAAGGTTACGTTTCTCATACTGCAGGTGCTTCTTATGATTACAAAGATATGTATTTGGAAGATTAAATGATTAAAAAAGCAACTCCTTGACCAATAGGTTGAGGAGTTGCTTTTCTATTTAAAGAAGCGTGACAAAAAGCCCTTTTTATGTTCAGTTGTTCCTTCATCCTCAGTTGGAATGATGATCGCTTCATCTTCTCCTTCAGGTAAAGTGGCGGTTGGTAAGATTGTCGAGTTTAATTGCTGCTCTTCGTAGTCAACAAAAAAATCAATCAGTGGCAGTTCAAAAACTTCGATATCTGATGTCACTAAACTCTTAGGGATGACATAGGTTCGCTGGTCATTGGCTAAGATAAAATCACCGTCAATCGTCATTGCGACAACTTTAGTTGCCGGGTCAAAATAATCAGGGGAGAGGGTGATGTCGGATTGAAGTTCCACGACATTGGTGTTGAAAATCCGAACGATTCGCTCTTGATCAAGTAGGAAGTAATCGTCGTATTGGAAAATACGTCGATCATCGAAGTGCTTGATAAAGGTATCGACGGTTTTATCTTTTAACAGATGCTGTAACGTCACAAAAACTTGCTGCATAAGAGGACCTCCTATTTTAGGTTTAAGATACTAACATTAAAGTTAATTGTACCACTTTTTTCGATACTTTGGGCTTCCATGTGGATTTCCTTTGGCATTAGGTCACTTTCATTATAGATCGGTGTTACTCGGTAACGGACTGTCTCACCGCTGTCAACAGCCTGGCGAATTTGGTTTTCAAATTCGGTCATCATTGGGCTGTTGACTGGTGTTTGATAGAGTGTCACTAAATTTTGGCGATCATCACCACTACCACCAAATTGTCGTCCGATGAGATGGCCTCTTGAATGACCGTGGGGTTCGAGTCCGGAAATAAATCCTGGAGGACGAACATCTCGGTTAGCCTTGGTTCCCGTATTAATCATTTTTTTAGTGATTAAGGCATTGGCTTCTGTTGGTCGCTCCAATCCATCTAGTTTACCATAGGTAATCCATCCAGTACTAGAAGGCGTTAGTTCTTCTTGAGTAAAAGTTGCTAGGCCGTGGTCAATGGGCCCAGGATTTTCACCAGTTTCTGACGCTGGTTTTTGATTAGGGTATTTTTCAACCGTTTTAGGAGTTTCGACCCCAAAGTAATCTTGTAATATTTCGGGCACCTGAATGCCAAGAGCACCTAGAAATAGTAATCCCAAAATAATAATGGTCGTGATTGTTGGATTAAGCTTTGGTGTGTTCTTTTTTCTTTTCGCCATTATTTCCTACTTTCTGTTGTTGGCTATTTATCAATGGGAATTTTCTTACGAAAACAGTAGTTCCCATCAATTTTTCCATCAATAGGTATTATACGAAATTTTGGAGAAGAACTCAAAGAAAACTTCCAAGGAATAATTCAAAGATTTTTCATAGGTTGAAAAGTAAACTATGTTAAAATAGAACATGTATGTGATTTGGCTGAGAAGTTTGTTATTAAGTATCTAATAGTGAATAAGTTTAAATGATTAGATTAAGATAAAGTGACTAAAAAAAACGTGACAGGACGTTTTCGTGATCGGTTTTAAAAGATCAGGATAAAGGACTTGATAAGCAAGTGGAGAAGCGATTTGCAGTAAATAACCTTCCATTACAGCAAATACTAAATGCTAAAGACCTTAGCGTTGAAAGAGCGAACCGATAAGAAAGAGGAGTGTGGCGCAGTGAGCTATGTTGAGTTATCAGGTGTTTTTAAACGGTATAAGATGGGAGAAACAACCATTACTGCTAATAATGATATTAATTTTTCTATCGAAAAAGGTGAATTTGTTGTTATTTTAGGACCAAGTGGTGCTGGTAAGTCTACAGTTTTAAATATTTTAGGTGGTATGGATACTTGTGATGAAGGGCAAATAATGGTTGATGGAACAGATATTGCCCAGTTTAATGATCGCAAATTAACGACTTACCGCCGCTTAGATGTCGGTTTTGTTTTTCAGTTTTACAATTTAGTTCCTAATTTAACGGCGAAAGAAAATGTCGAATTGGCTTCACAGATCTCTCCCAATGCCTTAGATGTTGATTATGTGTTGCAGCAAGTTGGCTTGGAAGAACGGAAGGTGAACTTCCCGGCTCAATTATCTGGTGGAGAGCAGCAGCGTGTGGCAATTGCGAGAGCTCTCGCAAAAAATCCTAAACTTTTGCTTTGTGATGAGCCAACTGGCGCACTGGATTATGAAACAGGTAAACAGATTTTGAAACTATTGCAAGATAGTTGTCGTAATACGGGAACCACGGTCATTGTTATTACCCATAATTCAGCTATCGCACCGATGGCCGACCGGGTCATTAGGATTAATGATGCACGTGTTAGAAGTGTGGAACTTAATCCAGAACCAATTTCAGTGGAAAATATTGAGTGGTAGGACGTGAAAGAATGAAGAAGAGAGCTTTGCGCAAATCAATCATGCGAGAAATATTTCAGTCAAAAGCGCGTTTCCTTTCGATACTCGGGATAATCTTACTTGGAGTTTGTTTTTATGCAGGAATTAAAGCGACGGGGCCAGTGATGATCGAGTCAGCTGACCGCTACTTTACTGAAAAGAATTTGATGGATGGAAAAATCATTTCAACGATGGGAATCACAGAGACCGATTTAGATCTGTTAGAAAAGGATCAAGCAGTCGAGGTCGTTCAACCGGGATACAGTCAAGATATTAACATGGTTAGTGACAATCGAGTGGTTCGTTTTTATTCCTTGCCAGAAAAAAAGAAGCATAATCTTAACGAATTTAAAGTGATTAAAGGACATTTGCCAGAGAAAAAGGGTGAAATCGCACTGGATAGTTTGGCAGAGCTATATGGTGAATATAAACTTGGTGATACGTTAACAATTCAGGGGGATAAAGAGTCTCTTGATAATTTTAATCAAACAGAGTATCAAGTGGTTGGGTTTGTGAATTCGCCGATGTTTATTGAAAATATGACTCGGGGGAATACTCAAGTGGGCAAAGGTTCCATTGATTATTTTGCCGTTATCCCAGAAGCAAATTTTGATATGGAAACCTATACGGAGGTTTATTTTACGTATAAAGGGACGCGTGACTTGCAAGCCTATTCTACGGCTTATAATAAAGAAGTGGCGGCCGGGATTAAGGGTGTTAAGAAAAATTTTAAAACGCGACCGGCTGACCGCTTGGCCGAAATAAAAAAAGAAGCAGCAGAGCCAATTACTCAGGCTAAAAAAGAACTAGCTGATGGCGAGAAACAGTTAAAAAAAGCCCAAAGTGAACTGGAAAAGGGACGCGCTGACTTAGATCAGGGACAAGTCGATTTAGCGAATGCCGAGGTCCTTTATCAACAAGAAATTGCAAATGGTGAAGCGAAATTAGCTAGTAGTTCTCAAGAGCTCAGCAATGGTCAGGCTGAATTAGCCGTTCAAGAACAGAATTTAGGGGCAGCTCAACAAACCCTAGCTACGTCGAAAGCGCAATTGGATCAAGCAGAGCAACAAATGCGGGCACAAGGGATTGAGCCTTGGATGGAGATTGCCACACTTCAAGGCCAAATCTCTAATTTGCAACAGTTCGCTGGTTATTTGACTAGCATAGCGAACGATATGGTCGCAACTGCGACTGACACGCCGGATGGTGAGGTAATACCAGCTGATAAATTGAGTCAATGGAGTGGCTCTCTGGTTAACTCTTATGTGGATTTAAGTCAAATTTCTACTGCTATTATGGCTGTTTCTGGGGTACCGATGACGCCGGAAACACGGCCAATGATTATAGGTGTTGCGCCTCAGTTGAGTCAAGCTGCTGCTGGAATTGCCAGTCAAACTGGGCCATTAGAGCAATTGATTAATACGTTAGTCCCTCTCCAGCAAGGTTATGCAGAATACCAGTCAGGTTTAGCTCAGTATCAAGCGGGTGTTGCTCAGCTTGAAGCCGCACGAATTCAGCTTGCTGAAGGTCAAGTGAGTTTAAATCAAGGGTATGCGCAGTTGGAGCAAGCTAAAATTGAAGGTCAGGCACAGCTTGCTGAGGGGCGTCAGAAATTGATTGATGCAGAAGCCAAAATTAAAGATGGTGAAGCATCTCTCACAACTGAATCAGCAAAACTTGCTGATGGGAAAAAAGAATTGGCTGAAAAAGAAAAGGCGTTGGCTGATTTAAAGGAACCCGATTATTTCTATCTTGATCGGGAAGACAATCCTGGGTATTCTGAATATCACGAGAATTCAAAACGTATTTCTTCAATTGCAACTGTTTTCCCAGTGTTTTTCTTTATGATTGCGGCGCTAGTTAGTTTGACAACCATGACCAGAATGGTCGATGAAAAGCGTGGTGAGATCGGTGCCTTAAAAGCGTTAGGTTATACCAATTGGGAAATTTCGCAAAAGTACATTGTTTACGCCACTGCCGCTAGTTTAATCGGTAGTATACTAGGCTTGTTAATTGGTTTTAATGTTTTTCCGCGAGTGATTATCGATGCGTATGGCTCTCTCTATAATTTGCCGTCAGCGGGAACGGTTTATTATGCCAGTTATTCAATCCAATCAATTATCGTTGCCTTAATGTGTACGTTAATTTCGTCAATGGTTGTTTTACGATATGATTTATTCAGCACACCGGCTACCTTAATGAGACCCAAAGCACCAAAGGCTGGTCAGCGGATATTTTTAGAGCGATTAACTTTTATTTGGAAGCGACTGAGCTTTAATCATAAGGTAACAGCACGCAACTTATTCCGCTATAAACAGCGGATGTTTATGACAGTTTTTGGGATTGCTGGCTGTATGGCGTTGATTATTACCGGATTTGGCGTTCGTGATTCTATCTCCGATGTGGTGTCCATTCAATTTAGTAAGTTGTGGCACTATCAAGGAATTGTGACGTATAATGATGAGGCAACGAAAGAAGAAACGGCTGCTTATGAAGCTGACGTTAAAAATGTACCTGGCTTGGACAAGCGATTGGTGTTGTCGCAACAATTCATGCGGGTCATGGAAAAAGGGAAAACAACTCAGACGGTTACCCTTGATGTTCCCAAAGAGACTAAATATCTGGCTGATTTTGTTCTGTTTAACGATCGAAAATCAGGTGAGGTGTATAAATTAACGGATCAAGGGGCTATTATTAATGAGAAGCTAGCTAAGATGTTTAAACTGAAAGTCGGAGACACTTTCGAATTGACAGACAGCGATAATCGTAAATTTCCAGTTAAAATAGCGAATATTGTTGAAAATTATGCCATGCATTTTGTTTATATGACACCTAGTTATTATCAGCAAGTTTTTGAAAAAGAACCAGAATACAATTCAGAATTATTGTTGTTTGATGATAAACCGTCAAGCAAAGAAGAAGACAAGATATCTGCAAGCTTGATGGAAAATGAGCAAGTTGTGAATGTTAGTTTCCTGAGTCAAACGAGTAAAGCGATGGACGATACGATTGATAGTTTGACTATTGTTGTTTGGGTGTTGATTATTTCAGCGGGTACGTTGGCGTTTATCGTGTTGTATAACTTAACCAATATCAACGTATCAGAACGGATTCGTGAATTATCGACGATTAAGGTTCTAGGGTTCTATAATAATGAAGTGACGATGTATGTCTATCGTGAGAATAATATTTTGACGGTACTGGGGATTTTAATCGGCTGTGTTGCGGGGAAACTGTTGCATGGCTTCGTACTGGAAACGGCTGAAGTTGATATGCTGATGTTTTCCCCGACGATTCACGGAATGAGTTATCTGTATTCGGCCCTCTTAACTCTTTTATTTTCATTAATTGTCATGTGGGTGATGCATCGTAAATTGCGAAATGTGGACATGATTGAAGCGTTAAAATCAACAGAATAGTGAAAAGGACGATTCCCATGGTGGGAGTCGTCCTTTTTTTTTGAGCCGTTTACTGCAACTTTGCGATTAAGCAATGACCTTGAGTTCTTTTGCTTTTAAGACAGCTTCTTTGCTGTTGTTAACCCCTAATTTTTGATAAGCCAAGTTGACGTGAGCGCGGATGGTATTAATTGACAAACCTGTTATTTCAACTATTTCATTAAATTTATGACCAGCCGCCAATAGTTCGACCATTTTCAGTTGTTGTTTTGATAAACGGACTGATTCGGTGGAGAGAGGTGGTAATATCCCCGAGCGTTTTAATGAAACTTGAGTTGCTGCAAGGATAATTTCATTTAAATAATGTTGAAACTCTTTTGATGGCGCGTTGAATTGGCTAAGTTGATTTTTCAATTTTTTTAAAATCGGTAAAATTGCTGCCCCTTCGTCTGCAAAAATTCGAATAAAATGGAATGGTAGGCTTTTATTGAGAGTTTCTTCGATTATTTTGATGGCTTGTTTTTGATTGCCAAGTCGCCAGTAAATGATGCCTTGCAAAACCATTACTTCTGCTTCATCAGCTGGCCGTTTAAATTCTTGAGTGTAACGGAGGAGACGTTCTGTCAATAGAATGGCTTCATGTCGATTATCCAATAGAATGTGTGCCCTAATGGTTGTTAAGTGTTGGTAGAGTTTATAGACTTCGATTTGCGAGAATTCTGTTACATAGTAACTGTCTAGCCAGGCCTTTGCTTTCTTTTTATCTCCTTCCCATATGGCCAGTCGAGAAGTGAAGGCAGAAAAGTTAGGGTATAAATAATAGTTATTGGTTTCTTTTAACCAGTGCTTTAGTGTATCTTTTCGTTCTTGAAAGTAGATGCCTTCCTCTTTTAAATAGTGAAGCTGAAGTAAATGCATAGAGATGGAAAAATAGAATTCTGGCGTGGAGTTTTCGTCAACTTTAGCATAAGCTTGATAAATGAATTGTGAAGCAGTCAAGATATCGTTGCGTTCAAGCTGCAGACCGCCATAAACACAATCAAGTGTTGCAGTAGCCTGATCCTGTAACAGTTCTTCGAAATGGGGACGAACTGCTATGAAAGTGGCTTCATCAGATAATTCAGAATAATCGAGTAAGCCGCGGTGTAGAAATGGTAGTTGGAGAGTGAGAGAGAGTTCTTTATTCGTCTCAGGTTTCACTGGTTGTTCAGGCAAGCTGAAAACATTTGAGATGGAAATAATCTTTTCCAACAAACTTTGCCGTGGGTCAAGACCTAAAATTAAAATTATTTCTGGTATAAAAGAAGGCGCTGCTATGGCAATTTTTTCGAATTGCAATAAAAGTTGGTCAACGTGTTGCGTCATTTTTATTCCTTGGCCTGTTAAGTAATAGTACCATGCAGGAATAATATGAAAGACCGGCTCTCGCTCATAGATGGAGAGAGGTAGATTTTGTGCTTGAAATTTGAGGACGGTATCCACATATTCCTCAATACTGGTCTTGTAATTAACGTATTGAGTATCATTCATCAGACTAGCAACCATTAAATCTTCATCAAGACTATTGATAGCGGCTTGTCTGGCGTTAAAGATATCACCAACTTCTAGATAGTAACGAGTCAATAGTTGATAAAGTGACGAAACATTGAGATGCTGGGCTGATTGAAGTTTACAACTCAAAAAATCTTGAAAAAGTTGATGAAAACGATATGTATTTTCATTAGTTTGATGAATCAGCATACTTTGGGAAGACAGCTCTGCTAACAATGCCTCGCTGTCAGCATTTCCAGTTATTAGTCGCGCAATGGCTGGTGTGATCTCATTGACAGTTGATAGTTTTAGTAAAAAATCCTGAGTGCTTGCAGGCCATTTATCCCACATTTGCCGCTCAATAAACATGGCCAGACGGTTGCTTTGATTTAAGGGGGCGGTCAATAGAACCGGATTGGCTGCTAAAGATTGAATGGCGATCGGCCAACCATCTGTTTGTGAGAAAATGGTGGTGATTTCTTCATTAGAAGCCTTTTTTCCTATTAACTGGTAAAAATTGAGAATTTCCTCCTTGGTGAATGCCAAGTCACTGGCTGTTAGTTTAAGAATCTTATCCGAACTATAATGTTCTTCTATTTCCAAAGGCAAGGCCGCTCGACTGAGCAGGATAATCTTTGTTGACAATGATAGGCGTTTTAACACAAAAGGAAGTGACTTTAATATTTTAGGATTGGTAATAAAATGGAAATCATCTAGAACCATCGTGTAAGGTTGTTCTTCTGTCTTAAAAGCTGAAAGGGCTAGAATCATAAATTCAACAGGCGATGAGGGAAAGTCAGAATGATTGACGATATTTGCTAGAGCATGATTATCAGATTGAGCGCCTAAAAGTGCTTGGCTACAAAGTTTATAAAACAAGGTAGGCAGGTTGTCATATTCATCTAATGACACCCATAAAACAGGCTCTTTCCGATGATTTAGCCAATGGACAGTTGAACTCGTTTTTCCGTAGCCACCAGGGGCTTGAAAATGAATAATACGTTTATCATCTGCATCATTGAGCGAGCGGATAATATGGTGACGGGGTAAAAAATTAGTTGGTAATGTTTCGAACAGTAGTTTTTCATTTTGTATATACTTTTTATCCATCTTATAACTACCTCCCTGTAGTATAAACATGTGTGTCATTAGCTTTGGAAACAAAGCATCTTGTTATGATGAATTATATCTAACTTATTAAAAAAAGAACACATTTTTGAATCATAAAAACTGCATAAAGTGTATTATAGGGATGTTTTTAAAGTGAAAACCTCACCTTTTTTCTAAAAAAATAACGTTAAATAACGAATTGTCAGACTATTGTGAAAATAATAATTAAGCGAAACCTAACTGTCAGGTGATTGTGAGAGTTAGGTCTTTTTTTTACACTTAGGGTAGTTATCGTCAGAGAAGGCGAGCTTAACTAACAGTAGCCGGTACAAGTACACAGGAGAATGGAGTGAAGAAGATGAAGAGACAAGTCAATCTCATGGTGAAACTGTTGGTCATGTTGACATTGACACTACAATTAATGCCTTTCAGTGTGGTAGCCGAAACTTTGGCACAAACTCCAACAGCTGCGACGACTGAAAATGTGGAGGGGATTGAACAATTAAAAGGAGTAGAATTACAAAGCTATTTAGCAACGTTGACTGAGGTTGAACGTCATCAGATTGAAGCAGAGTTAACCGAGGAACAATTAAGTAGTTTAGCGGCGTTGAAGGAAACGACTGGCGAGCAAACAGATGGGGATCAGGGCGTTATTAATGAGGTGAGCCAAGATTCTGAGCAACTTCCTGTGCTAAGTGACAGTCAACCCACTAGTGACATCCAAACCTTTGACACGAGTTCATCACAAGTTGAAACAAGCACAAGTGATGCGAGTCAAGGTGAAGAACCTTATATAGGTGCTGCGGCCAATTTTTTAAGCGCTGGCCCTTTATCTACAACCTTGGCTGCTGCAGATACTAATTTAGTCTTAAACAAAACAGCTACGTATAATGAGGCTCAAAAAGCAGTTGATTTTCAATTGGAAGCTTATGCGAAGGGGGAAGTTGTCACAAGTAGCTCTCAAGTGGATGTGGTTTTTGTCTTAGATGTGTCTTTAAGTATGGACGACACTTTTTCAAATAAAGTGACGAAATTGGCTGCATTAAAAACAGCGGTAACCAATTTTGCAGATTCAATGAAAGAGTCACAAACAAAACTGGGAACAGGTCAATATCATACTATGCGACTTGTAACTTATGCCAGAAATGCTGCGACCTATCCAACCACATATAGAACGGATAATAGCGCAAATGTGACCAACTTTAAAAATACGGTTAATGGGTTATCGACTGCTAGCGCAACTAGGCAGGATAGAGGTCTTGCAAATGCTGAAGAAGTCGTTATATCAAATAAAAAGGTCCCTAATCGTAACGCCAATCAAGTTGTTATATTGTTTACTGATGGTGAGCCGGCCGATAATAACGCGACTGTCTCGCAAATTGCCGGTGGGGCGGTCAATACGGCTAGGCGAATCAAGCAGGAATTAGGCGCCACAATTTATAGTATTGGGATCCAGAACAATGCTAATCCAACGATTGTCGGGTCGCAAGATGTCCCTAATAGTATGCTAAATGGAATTTCCAGTAACTATCCTAAAGCAACAGTTTCTAATATTAATAATTATCAGGGGACGCTCTTTTTAGATAGTGTTAACCCCAAAGGAGCGAACTATTATCTAACGACAACAACTGCTGGTGGTTTATCAAGCATTTTCCAATCGATTGCCACTGAAATTGGTAAAATTGACAACCTAACCATTCGGGATGTGCTAACGGAAGAGCCTTTCTTTTCCAGTTCAACGACTGCAATTGACTTAAGCACGGTAAAAGTTTACAAGGCTTGGACTTATGCTCCCTCTTTAGTACCGATTTCCAATGCAGTGGTGGCATATGGAATCAATACGAAAACAGTGGATGTCAAAAATGTTAATTTAGATCCCGTTATTTTTAATGGCAGTACGCCAACGGAAGCCACCAAAAACAATAAAGTGATTATTCGCTTTTCGGTTAAAGTTCAAGAAGACTTTATGGGAGGCAATCAGGTTATCACGAATGAAGGGATTTCAGGAGCGTATACCACAAGTGATGGTGTCGAGCAATTGGTGAAAGTATTTGATATCCCGAAAGTTAATATTCCGCTGAAAGATGCTGGCATTAAGGCCAAAGATCAAAAAATCTATTTAGGCAATAGCGCTCAAGTTGGTAATTTTTATACCAATCTTGCAAAACTCAATGGTAAAAACAATCGCTATGTTAATGTGACGTATAAAATAGAAAAAGGCGCCAGTGTTTTAGCTGAAAAAACTATTCCAGCAGGAACCGCTTTTCAAGATGCGCTGTTTGATTCTATTCGAAATGAAACAGAAGATGTGATTTATAAAGTCAGTTATGCCGTAGTACCAGCACTTTCAGCTACACCAAGTGTTGTGTCACTCAATAAATCGGAGAATGTGAATGTCTATGTCTTTAACCCGCTCCTAGCAGCACCGGATCGTCATATCTATTTAACTAATAGCGTGAACATCAACGATAAATTACCTGTCATTACGGAATGGCAACATCCAAAGGCTGCCACGTTGACTCAGCTTGATTTTACTGGAACGGCTCCATCTGTAACAGGGGCCAAAGCTGCTTCTATGGATTTGCTGACTGAAGAAGTTGTCAATGGCAGTCTTAATGAAGTGACTTTGTCAAATAACGCTAAATTTAATCCTTCGTTAGGTTTTAAAGTCTATGTATTTAGACCTGAAATTACTAGTTCCAATAAACAAATTGAATTAGGTGACAGTACAACCTTACAAGAGCGAAAGGTTAAGACTTCTTGGAAAAATACGAAGACGACTTCGACCGTCATCGAAGGAACGGAACCAGTTGTATCTGCAGAACCTCAGAAAGTAGGCAGTTCCCAGATTGAACCGGCGATTGTCAGTCCAAGCGAGACAACGAATTATGCTTGGTTAGTAAAGGCTAATAATCAAAATGTTAGTCAGTATACTAGTCACGTAAACGCTGATTACGGCACTACTCCGAAACCAGCAGGTGCTCACTTTACGATTTATGTGGCGACGAGCCGTTTGACGATTAAAAAGGATGTCATAGCCAACGGCCCAAGAACTTTCGGAGATGAAACATTCTTATTTGAAATCACTTGGAGAAACGGTCAAAAGGTTGAAGTTTATTATCAAACGATCACACTAAACGAGAATCAAACTTCTGGTCAAACAACGCTGATGGAATTGAAAGCAGGTACTTATAGTATTAAGGAAATAAGTGAGTGGTCCAGTCGTTATGAGGCAGATACTAAACAAAAAGATATTCAAATTAGTAGCAAGAATCCAGGCACAGCGACATTTAAGAATACCCTTAAGAATACGAAGTGGTTGAGTCATGAAACGAAAGCAGTGAATCAGTATAACCCAGTGCCGAAGAAACGAGCTGATGTCAGGTGACTAAATTAATCAATCAACTTGGCTCATTACTAGTATTGGCATTAGCATTGTTAACGTTCTTCTTCTTTATAGGAAGAACCCAGGGAAGGGGGGCGTTTATCGTCCTTTCAGGCTCCATGGAGCCTGCTTATCCCGTCGGTGGCGTCGTCTTTACCAAACCATTAAATTTTTCTGAACTAACAGTTGGAGATGCCATTACCTTTCGAAGTCAAGGAAAAGACAATAAAGTGGTGACGCATCGTATTATTGAGATCAATCAGCAGGAAGGTTTTGCTAGAACTCAAGGGGATGCCAACAAAGTTCCTGATGGGCAAGTTGTCTTACCTAAAGATATCATTGGCAAGGTAACCAGCGGGGTCCCTTATCTCGGTTATGGCCTAGTTTTTTTACAGAGTCATTTAGGTAAGTGGCTAATGTTAATGATCGTGATAAGTAGTCTAATAATTTATGTGATTCGTCGATTTATTCTGACAAAAAAATCGACTATAACAGAAGTTAAAGTATGAGATGGGAGGAGATGAAATGAACAAGCAGTCCAAATGGCGACTAATGTTAATCGTGATATTCGTATCGGGCGGTTTACTATTAGTCAATAAGACTCAAGCTTGGCTGTTAGCAAAAACAGATGAGCGGGCTAATCAATTTACAGTAGGTAAGGTAACTCACGAAATTGAGGAAAAGTTTGATAAAAACTTAAAAACAGATGTGAAAATTACGAATACGGGTAACACGACAGCTTTTGTTCGAGTGAAAATTATTCCCCAGTGGCTGGATAAAACTGGCAATAACAGTGTGGGATTGGTGGCAACTGATACCTATGACATCGTTTTTAATGAAGTGAATTGGTTTGAAAAAGATGGTTTTTGGTATTGCCGTCAACCAGTAATGAGTGGTGAACAAACGGCTGTCTTGGTGAAATCGGCTAAACCTAAGGAGCAATTAGCTGAGGCGTATCAGGAGAAACTCTTCAATTTAGAAGTTATCACACAAAGTGTTCAGTCGTCACCAATTGAAGCAGTAATGGAATTATGGGGCGTAGACCCTAGTAACTAAAAAACTTGGAGGTAATTAACATGACAAACAATCGGAAAAAAATCGCAGGGTTATTAACAATTGGTTTATTATTATTAGTTGGAATTGCAGGCACATTCGCTTATTTAACAGATAAAACAGCACCTAAAGTCAACACGTTTACAGTTGGGAAAGTGGGAATTACCTTAACTGAACCTAAATGGGACGCAGCAACTAATCATAAAATCATCCCAGGAGCAGTTTTAGAGAAAGACCCAACAATCACTGTGACAGCGAACAGCGAGACGGCCTACGTCTTTGCTGAACTAGCGTTTACAGATAGTCTTGCTAAATATGAGTCGGCGGTGACCATTAATTATAGCTCTGATTGGACGCTCTTGAAAACCGATGGAAACAAGAAAATTTATGTGTATAAAACAACGGTACCAACTAAAAGCACTGATACAGTATTAGCTCCTGTCTTTGGTCAGTTGACATTTGCTAATACGTTAACAGCAGCTAGTCTTGAAGAATTGAAAACAGCTCAACTAACCGTTACAGGCTATGCAATTCAAGCATCAGGTTTTGCCGACGCAACGGCAGCATGGAGCGAAGTATCTAAATGATAACTGCCCACAAAACAGCATAAAAGGCGATTAATTCTTTTTTAAAGTTCCAAGAAGGTAATTATAAAATCAAAATAAGTCTTGCTTTTATTCACTATTTTTGGAACGGATGAAAGAGTATTCTATGCCGAATGATTTGTGGCAATCAATTGTTACAAGGTTTGTGGTACAAGTCGAAAATACTCAAGTTTATTGGCTTGTATCACGTTTAGGAAGGAGCGAAACAACGATGAAAAAGAAAGTAGCGGGAGTTATTTTGCTGTTAGGATTATTGGCAGGAGCTGTTTATTCAACACTGGCTTTGTTTAGCGACAGTCAAGTAAAAAAAGGAATCATTACTACTGGTCAAGTGAAGATTGCTTTAATTGAGGAAGATGCTAAAGGTGCTCCTTATGTTCAAGGAAATGATATTTTAGCCCCGGGTGATGAAATTAATCGAGTGGTATCCGTTGAGAATGTCGGGAATAAAGCTGCGTGGGTGCGAGTGAAAGTAGTTAAAAATTTTGTTGTCCCAAGAGCTGATATTGAGCCAGCTGAATTACGCTTAATTGAAGTTGATTATCAGAGCAAGTGGGTTGAGAAGGATGGTTATTATTACTATCAAGAAAAATTAGCCCCAGGTGCGGAAACTGAACCATTTTTCAAGCATGTTAAGTTGAATTTATTAGCTGATAATCGTTTTAGTAGCCAAGAAATTAACGTAGATGTAACGGCAGTTGGGGTCCAAGCGGATAATAACGGTACAACTGTTACAGACGCAACTGGCTGGCCGAATTAGCTAAATAAGTTAGAGTATTGAGGGAGGTTTAAAAGATGAAAGAACCAAGGAAACACCGTTTACCTATCCTAATACTGCTAATCAGTTTTTTCTACTTATTACCGATCATTGGTCAAGCTGCGGAGTTGGAAGATAGTATGCTGAATTATCAAGGGAATGGTACTTTTCAATTAGAGACGGAGGATTTGTTAGCCAAGTTTAAAGGCGTCATGCCAGGGGATAAAGTGCGGCAAAAGCTAACCATCAAAAATGATAGTGACAAAGAGGTTGAGATTAGTCTGAGCATTGTTAGTACTGATCCGATTGACTTAGCTTTTTTAGAGCAGCTAAACCTGACCTTAAGTCATGGGGCCGAGGTCCTTTATTCTGGTTCTATTCATCAGATGACGGAGAAGTCGGGAACGCTATTAGGTGAGTTTAAAGTTGGGCAAGATGAGGAATACTACCTGGATTTGACTGTTCCACTAAGTTTGGATAATCAGTTTAATGGCTATTTAACGACTTCAGAATGGACATTTGTAGCGACAGACAAAGCTGTTACACCGCCTGTTAAACCAGAGCCAACAAATCCAACAGAACCAACGAAGCCTGAGCCAGTCCCAGCCATCCCCACAGCTAGTAATAAGGTGAGTCCTACTGGTTACAGTCGATTGCCACAAATGGGAACAAAAGAAAGCTGGCAAGTAATAGGGATGTTACTGTTGATATTGGCAATATCAACAGTCGGCATGAAGCAATTGAAAAAGAGTGATTAGTGAAAGTAAGGAAGAGTCGATAAATTAACTAAAACAATGTAGTGATGACTGTTAGCAAGGTCGTTGTTGCATTGTTTTTAGTTTTAGTTATGAAGGAAAGAAATTTTTATCAAAGGCAAAGGTGGGGAGGTGATCAGTTCAATTAACAAGCGTATGCGAAAAACATTGCGTTAAAAGGACATAACGATTAAAATATAACTAAGGCTGAAGACTGATTTTTTACAAAAAGGTTACGAATTGACTGTATTTTTGTTACAAAGGTTGGTAAAATAGGATAACAGGGTACGAAGAGAAAGGAAGTGAGACTTATGCTTGGTGGGTATCCCTTAGAAACGATTTATTTTTACGCATTAATTGTTTGTGCAGCCTTGGCAGTTCTCTTGTTTATTTTTGGTGATATCTTTGATTTTGATGGACCAATTGATCCGATGTTAATCGTTCCGTGGGTTGCATTTACGTCGTTATTTGGATATATCGGTGAGAAGTTTTTTGTTGGAAATAGCTTGATGGTTTTCTTGATAGGGGCCGGCATCTCAACCTTGCTTGTTTTCCTATTAAATTTTTACATAGTAGTACCATTGCGAAATTCTGAAGCCACAATTTCAACCTCTGAAAAAGATCTTGAAGGTCGGACAGCAACAGTGGTGACGCCAATTCCTATTAAAGGGATGGGGGAAGTTCAATTTAAAAGTGTAACCGGCTCTATTACACGACCGGCTAGCTTTTACGAGCCCCAAGAAGCTGGAATTGCTAATGGCGAATTAGTGTTGATTATTGAAATTCGAGAGCGTGTCTGCTATGTGGTGCCGTATAAAGAAAGCTTCACTAAGTGAGGGATTGATCAGTCGATTAATCAGAATGGTGAATAAAAATTATCTGAAGGAAATCTCGTTAGTTAATCAACAGAAGAGGTTCAGTTATAGTGTCGCTAGGAGGGGCCTGATCTTTGATGAATCACTGTCATAAGGTTATATCTTGCTAGTGATACTGTCTCTATAAAGAAAGAGGAGGAAGAAACATGATATTGTTAGTACCGATTGGATTAGTCGTTTTTATTTTATTGATGTTACTAGTGGTTTTTATCACGAAATACCAAACAGCCAAACCCGATGAGGCTTTGATTATTAGTGGAAGTTATTTAGGGAGTAAAAATGTTCATCAGGATGAGTCTGGTAATAAAGTGAAAATTGTTCGTGGTGGCGGGTCATTTGTATTGCCTGTTTTTCAACGCTCAAACCGCTTAAGTTTACTTTCAAGTAAATTAGATGTTTCTACACCTGAAGTATACACTGAGCAAGGTGTACCGGTTATGGCAGATGGTACATCGATCATTAAAATCGGTTCTTCTGTGGAAGAAATTGCCACCGCAGCTGAACAGTTTTTAAGCAAAACTCGTGATGAACTTGAAAACGAAGCTCGTGAAGTATTGGAAGGTCATTTACGTTCGATTTTAGGGTCGATGACTGTTGAGGAAATCTATCAAAACCGTGATAAATTTAGCCAAAGTGTGCAAGAAGTTGCCAGTGTTGATTTAGCTAAAATGGGATTGATTATCGTTTCATTTACGATCAAAGAAGTTCGCGATAATAATGGTTATTTAGATTCATTAGGTAAACCGAGAATTGCGCAAGTGAAGCGTGATGCCAATATTGCCGAAGCTGAAGCGGATAAAGAAACTCGTATTAAACGCGCACAAGCTGAAAAAGAATCTCAAAAATCAGAGTTAGAGCGTCAAACTGAAATTGCAGAAGCCTCTAAAGAAAAAGAATTAAAATTAGCGTTGTATAAAGAAGAACAAGATGTGGCGAAGGCGAAAGCTGACCAAGCCTATAACTTGCAAAGTGCGAAGGCTCAACAAGAAGTTATTGCTCAGGAAATGGAAGTAAAAGTTATTGAGCGTCAAAAGCAAATTGAGTTAGAAGAAAAAGAAATTATCCGTCGTGAGAAACAATACGATTCAGAAGTGAAGAAAAAAGCAGATGCTGATCGTTATGCTCGTGAACAAGAAGCTCAAGCTTCCAAAGCCCGCGAAGTTGCGGAAGCCGAAGCTGAAAAATTCCGTGTGGAAGCTATGGCCGAAGCCAACGCTTCTCAAGTCCGTTTAGAGGGTAATGCGGAAGCCGAAGCGATTTTAGCACGCGGTACTGCTGAAGCTGAAGCGAAACAAAAAATTGCTGAAGCCTTTAAACAATATGGCGAAGCAGCTGTTATGAGTATGATCGTTGAAATGTTGCCGAACCTTGTTAAGGAAGCGTCACAACCGCTGGGCAATATCGAGAAGATTACAGTTGTTGACACTGGCCAAGGTGGCGAAGGAAGCGGTGCTAATCGTGTGACTAACTATGCGACTAATTTATTAGCTTCTTCTCAAGAAACATTGAAAGAAACCACTGGTTTGGATTTAAAAGAGATGTTACAAAACATGGCTAAAAAGAATGGTCAAAATGTAGTTAATGTAACGGAAGCAAAAGAAGATTAAGAAAAAACGACTGCGAGAAATCGCAGTCGTTTTTTGAGCGGAAAGCAGACATTACTCAGAACTTAGTGGAAGTTGTCATCTTGTTTTTGATAGTCAGCAAGTTGTCGTTTAAGTGTGGCAATTTCTTGCTTTTGAGCGAGAAAGGCTTCTTGGAAATCTGGAGTGACCTCGTGTGTTATCTTAGCATCAGGAGGTTTAACAAAGCGATTAACTAATAAAGCAACTAGCGTGCCGATGACAGTGTCCATAATACGAGAGATAGCATACCAGAAGGTTTCAGTCTCAGGCACTGTTAAAACGATGATAAATAGGGTAGCACAGGCTCCGACAATGCCAGGATTAAAGTTGAGAGCATCAGAAAATATAATGATAAAAATGACAAATAGAGGTATGAGGATCAGCTCTGCATAAAAACTATAATTAAAAATCCGATAGATGTAGATATAGATCAGTGCTAAACTCCCCCCTAAAAGGTTCCCTATGATTCGATAGGAGCCAAAGTGAATGGTAGATGAAACATCTTCCCTCATGGCGAAGACCGCGGCTAAGCAGGCAATTAAGGGGGCATCACGCTGAAGTAATTGAAAGAGCAAGATACAGAGCAAGACAGCTAGGGCTGTTTTGAAAGTTCTAAGTCCAAATCTTATAGGACCGGCTATCATTTTCCACGCTCCTTACTTTGAGCCGCTTCTTTCTCAAAGGTTTTAATAAGGCTTAATGAATAATCAATGTTTGCCTGGGCCTCTTCGCTAACGATGTCCATCGCCCCGTATGTTCGTTGAATAATGGATAATTCTTCATCCAGATTATCATCTTCCATTGGCAAGTCATCATAAAACTGTTTTTCTTGAGCGATACTAGTCTCAACGTAGACGTTTAAAGAATCAAAATTACTTGTGACGATTTCCAAACTTCGACTGATTAAGGTTAGTTGCCCATTATTAACATCTGCACCATTTTTTTTGACAATCCGATCTAGTTCTTTTTTTATCGTCTTAATGTTTTTTTGGTTCTTTGTCATTACGCTGTGTAGTTCTTGGCGTAGTTGCAAATTATCAAATACCTCACCTGTTTCATCAATAAACAGTTCCATGGCGGGGTCTGTTTCGCGATCTGTCTGAAACGCCTCAGGAATTTCTTCAATATAGGCAGAAAGTTGCTGATAGTTGTCACTTTGCTCCGTGAGGGCTGATTTCAAATCAGCAACGTTGGTTTTGGCTTGCTCCAACTCTTCAGTAATACCACAGGCAGTCATAAATAGAAGTAGTAACAACAGAAAACCAAACAGTGGTTTTTTTCTCATCTAAAAAATCTCCTTTTTACTATGTTATGATGTATTTAGACGTTTCTATTGTCTATCATACCATAAATGGGTGAAAAAATTGGCTTTAAAGGTTATAAAATCACTCGGTTTAAATGCTAAAGCATGCTATTCTAGATAGGTAGGAGTTGAATGAAGTGAAAATTAAAATTGGTTTAAGAACCGTTAAAACCGCAGTTTGTGCAGCGTTAGGGATTTTACTTGCCCAACAATTGGGTTTACTCTATCCGGCATCTGCGGGAATCATTGCCATCCTAAGTGTAACGAATACTAAACGTTCATCCTTTGAAACAGGTTTTTATCGAATTTGTTCATTAGGTTTAGCCACTGGGATTGCATTTATTTGTTTCAAAGTAATTGGATTTAACGCGGCTGCTTTTGGTATTTATTTACTTTTATTTATCCCGCTTGCTGTCAGAGGAAAAATGTCAGAGGGGATTCCAGTCAGCTCAGTTTTAGTGACTCATTATTTGGTGGAAAAAAGTTTAGATTATCGACTGATTGGTAATGCATTTTGCTTATTATTTATAGGTGTAGGGCTCGCTTTATTGGCCAATAGTTATATGCCGGATATCAGTCATAATTTACAGAAAAGTCAGAAAAAAATTGATGAAAAAATCCGCCAGTTATTGTTGGGCATGAGTCATTATTTAGCGGAAGATGGGGAGGCTATCTCCTGTGGTCCTTTATTGAGTCAAGTTGTTGTAGCCTTGGCGGAGGCTGAGGAAACAGCCCAACGTCACGGTGATAATCAGTTGTTGACAAGCGACGATTATTATTTTAATTATTTTACCATGCGACGTCTGCAAGTCAATGTTCTCGGTAAGATGAACGATTTGGTGAATCGTATTGATTATCGGCAAGGAAATACCGAACAGATGAGAGCCTTACTGACATTTTCAGCAGTAACATTTGCAGAAGAAAATGATGGTTTGGAGATTCGTAAGCGAATCGAAGAAACCTTGGCGTATTATCGTGATGCCCCACTGCCTAAAACACGGGAAGAATTTGAAAATCGAGCACGACTTTATCAGTTATTAAATGAGTTTGAACGGTTCATTGAGATAAAAATTGATTACACGATTAAGAATCAAAAAAAGAAACTCTCTTGGGACTAACTAAGAGAGTTTTTATGGTCAGTTGTGTCTAACAAGTAAAGGTTAAGGAACATGCCTCAGAATTGTTTTAAAGACGGCTAGTTAAAATAGACAGATATGGCTAAAAGGTTAACACTATAAAGCGCATGATGAAGAGTGTCTGAAAACCGTAGAGCCAAAAAATTTACGGAAGGGGTGATGAGGGGAGGGGACGTTGAAAGTAAAACACCGACTCGAGAGTCGGTGTTAGACATCAGTTTTTTATTTTACAGGACTTAAGGCTTCCACTGGGTGCGCATTTGATCCATTAAGTCCATAACATCGGTTGTTAAGTTCAATGAGTCATTAGGTAATGTGCCGTCAATCATTTGGTTCATGTTGCTCACTTCGTAGTTTAATGCCAACGTTTCTTCTCCTGCGCGGAAGGTTTCAACTTCCCCATCTAAATACGTAATAATCGCTGTATCTGCTCTAGGATAGTCATTGATTGTAATAAAGGCTTTCTCAAAAGCGACAATACCTTGTTTAGGCATTTTGGCTTGGAAAGTAAACGCAATCGTAGCCATCTCGTTTTGCTGATTGCGAAGAATAGTGACTGATTGTTCATCGACACCAGTTTGAAAAGGGCTCATTGTGGACTGGACAAAATCAGGCTGTTCTGATAAAAAGAGACGCACAAAGGATAGAGCATAAGTGCCAATATCCAAGATGGCACCACCTGCTAGTTCAGGACTAAAAAAACGGTTAGTCGGATCGGGCTCTTTGAAACTGCCAAATGATGCTTGAATCATTTTTAACTTGCCGAATTCCCCGTTGTCAATGCGTTCTTTAAGAGTTAGGTACAAGGGCATATTAAAGAGTGTCATAGCTTCGGCTAAAATCAAGCCTTTTTCTGCAGCTAACTGTTTAGCTTGGGCTAATTCTACTGAATTCATGGTGATCGCTTTTTCGCAAAGAACATGTTTGCCATTTTCTAAAGCAGGCAAAATACTTTCCAAGTGATGGTTGTGAGGAGTGGCGATGTAGACGACGTCCACAAGTGGATCAGCAAATAAGTCATCATAAGAACCGAAAGCTTTGGTGATATTATGAGCTCTTGTGAAGGCCTCAGCTTTCGTTAAGTCACGGGAAGCCGCGCCGTAAAGTTCTCCTAATTCTGGGTTGAAATTTTCAGCAAATTGAGTGGCAATCGAACCAAGTCCTACAATTGCCCAGCGGTAATGTGTCATAAATAATTTCCTCCTAAATTTAATCACTGTCTAAAGTTGAATCAAAACTAAAAAGCGCAACGTCACTGATTGCTTGCTGGCAAAATCTTTAAAGAATTAATTCAATAATAAGCGAGGGAATAATTAAGTGATGATTCCCTCATCTGACTAATATAAGTATAGCAGAATTGTGTATGACTTGAAAAAAAATCAACTTTTTCTTAATATTATAGGTGAAAGGTGCTTTTTTTGAGTGACCGTTGTAGAATAGAGAATGAGGTGATGAAAATGCATCAAGCTATGGTAAAAATTATTATCGATCGAATTCTAAGTCAATTTGATTCGGAGAATCGCTTTTGTAGCGATTATTTAGAAGTGCCTCTTCAACAATGGGAAGAGTGGAAACGTGGCAGTCTTGCTATGCAGCCAGAAGAAATGCAAAAAATTAAAAGTCTATTTTCTGATTATGAGTGGATGTTAATGCAGAAAATTATTAAACAAACGATTCTCTTTCCTGAGAAACGCAATTATGTGGTAATGGAGTATAAACGAGTTAAGTCGTTAATTGCCAAAAAGTGGCTTCAATCTGGTGAGGCAACAGTCGAGTTAATTAGTCAGAAAGATACCTATTCAAAATCACCAAGAGCTCAAAGTAAGGAAATGATCAATTTGAAAGTTTCCATGGAATATGGTGTGTGGGGATATGATGATATTTTGGAGTTCTCTTTACCAGCTGTTATTCAAAAACAAATCGAAGATTCGCCTGTAGATTTGCTTGAATGGGTCAATGAAAATTTAACCGATACTTATGTTACCAATGAAGATCAAGAGTGAGGGATGTAATGACCAAAAAAATAATTGGTATTTTGTCTGTTCTGATGGTTGGGTTTATGGTAATCATTTTTTTCTTTCCGCCTGAGACGCAACCAAGAAAAGAAGCCGTGTCAGAAAAAAACACTAAAACGGCAACCTCGACTGCTGTTGCTACTAAAAAAGAAGTAGATAGTGAGTTACCAGATGTATCAAGATCGGATTGGCAACTGATTTTAGTCAACCACGACACTCCTGTAACAGCAGAACCTAAAACCTTAACGGCCATGAAAAACGGTTATCAGATTGATAACCGAATTTATGATGCTTACTACAAAATGGAAGCAGCAGCGGCTGAAGCTGGTTATTCTTTAACAGTTATTTCGAGTTATCGATCAATCGCTGATCAAGAAGCGGTTTTTGACGCAGATGTCAGCAAATATTTGGCAAGCGGACTGAGCGAACAAGAGGCTGAGGCAAAGGCTGAAGAATATGTTACACATCCAGGAAGAAGTGAGCATCACACGGGCTTGGCAGTTGATGTGGTTGATCAAGTCTGGTACGATCAGGGAAATGGATTAGAGGAAGAATTTTTTGAAACAGAAGCTGGTAAGTGGATTGATCAAAATTGTGCCAAATATGGTTTCGTCATCCGTTATCCTAAAAATAAGGAAGAAATAACGGGCATTAATTACGAACCTTGGCATTTACGCTATGTTGGCACTGAGAGTGCGAATTATATGGTTAGCCATCAATTAGTATTAGAAGAATATTTAGATGTATTAAAAGAAGCAGGTAAATAATGAAAAATCAAAAAAAACGACCGGCTAAACGCCCCAAAAGTTATCAACGACGAACAAAAAAGAACTGGAAACAGTCTTTAACATTGTGGATTGCGGTTATTTTAATGTTAACTTTTTGTTTTGTCCTGAGCCTATCGTTGTTAAGTGAACACTATGAGCGACCGCTAGAGGTCGCGCAAGTTCCTCAGTCAGAACTGTTTATTGATGAAATAGCCCCACACGCGAAAGTGATTCAAGAACGGCATAATATTTTACCAAGTATTATTTTGGGTCAAGCAATTCTTGAGTCTGATTGGGGGCAAAGTCAATTGGCAGCGACTTATGGTAATTTATTCGGGATCAAGGCGTATGGCAACACGGATAAAGTTAATCTAGGAACCAGTGAATTTGTCGATGGTAAATGGATCGAAATCAAAGCTGATTTTCGTGTCTATCCTAATTGGCAGGCGTCAATGGATGATCACGCCTTACTATTTGTCAATGGCGTGGATTGGAATCCAAATCTTTATCAAGGTGTTATTCAAGCAACGACATACCAAGAAGCAGCCAGAGCTTTACAAGCTGCCGGTTATGCGACCGATCCTAATTATCAAGAAAAAATCATCGGTGTCATTGAGACCTATAATTTGAATAAGTATGATTAAAATCTTTTTTAGGGTGGAATATTGAACTGAAACTATTTCATGGTATAATAGGTATTTCAGTAACTGTTAGGCTAATTTTCAAAAGAGTGAACTGATTTCAGGGTGTTATGTCTTTAAATCGAAAAACAAGTTAGTTTAACATGACCTATTTAAATAAAATAGAACAGAATGATAAAAGGAGTTAATCAGATGAGAAAGCATGTTAAGGTCATAAAAGGATTTTTAAGTGGTTTATTAGTGTCAATATGTCTGTTGGGAGTAGGGCTGGTTACAGAAGCTAGCAATGTTGGACAACCATTACCCGAAACTGGTGAAGAAATAGCTAAAACCGGTTTAGTCATTGGCGGTATTATCATCGTCATTGTGATCATTATCGTATTAATTCGTCGTAGAAAGAAATAGAAGTAGGAGCTGGGGATGACCTAGCTCTTTTTTATTGCCAATGGTATTATTTGTGAGGCATTTAAACTTTTAAAAATAGTGGACTCTAAACGGAAATTCTGAGATATGGTAGTGGGAAATTTGTCCGAAAAGTTCTATTATCATCAGTTATATTTTTATATTAAATGTTTATGTTAAAAAATGAAAAAGCTTATTTTGTTGTAAATCTTAATAATCTAATGAGAAAATTAAAAATTATTAAGTTTTGGCTTGAAATAATGGGAATTATGGTAGATAATTAAGAAAACTTTTTGAAAAATTACAAGCTTGTATATGATCATAATTGGTTGATCGTCTCTACCTGGTGCCGTAAATACCAGACTATAAGCAGAAATAGGCATATTTGACCTTTTTTTGCTATGAAAAATAGCAGAAAAAGGTTTTTTTGTATTTTTTTAGGAGCAGTGTAAATCTAAGGAGGACAAGATGGAAATTTTAAAGAATCGAATCAGACAAGATGGAACAGTTTTGGAGAATGGTGTATTGAAAGTGGATAACTTTTTGACTCATCAAGTTGACCCAGTGTTAATGGAGGCTGTTGGAAAGGAATTCGCTGAGCTATTTAAAGCTGAACAGATCACAAAAGTTGTGACGATTGAAGCATCTGGCATTGCTCCTGCAATTTTTACAGGTCTATTTTTGAATGTACCTGTCATATATGCTCGCAAGGCCAAAAGTTTAACTATGAAAGAAGAATTACTGACAGCAGAAGTCTATTCATTTACAAAGCAAGTGACAAGTAATGTGTCAATTTCTCAAAAGTTTTTAAATGAAGAAGATAATGTCTTAATTATTGATGATTTTTTAGCAAATGGTCAAGCTGCCCTAGGCTTAGTTGAATTATGTCGTCAAGCAGGCGCTAAGGTTAACGGTATCGGCATTGTGATTGAAAAATCGTTTCAAGACGGTCGTGAATTATTAATTAGTAAAGGATTGCGAGTTGAATCTTTAGCCCGTATTGCATCGTTAGAAAATAATCAAGTAGCGTTTGTGGAGGAAAATTAGCATGGAACAGTCATCTAATGGTAAAGCAGCAGTTTTAGGCTTACAACATTTGCTAGCGATGTATGCTGGTGCAGTCGCTGTCCCGTTATTAATTGGTCAAGGGCTGGGCTTTAATACAGAACAAATGACTTACCTGATTTCGATTGATATTTTTATGTGTGGTGTGGCCACCTTGTTACAACTAACTGTCAATAAATACTTTGGGATTGGCTTGCCTGTTGTTTTAGGCTGTGCGATTCAGGCTGTCTCGCCATTGATTTTAATCGGCTCAACTAAAAGTATTGGGGCGATGTATGGTGCTATTATTGTGGCTGGGATCTTTATCGTGGTGATTTCCGGTGTTTTTTCTAAAATAGAGAAGTTTTTCCCGCCTGTTGTCACAGGGACGGTTATTACGGTGATTGGCTTGACTTTAATACCTGTTGCGATTGAAAAAATTGGTGGAGGCGTTAAAGGTGCCGAAGGCTTTGGTGATTTACGGAATATTGGTTTGGCGTTCTTAACGATCGCTCTTATTTTAGGGGTACAAGCTTTTGGTAAAGGTTTTTTTCGATCTATTTCAGTTTTAGTAGGCTTAGTTGGGGGAACCTTGGTTGCGTTAGTAACTGGTATGGTTAATTTCTCTGCCGTAAAGGAAGCTACTTGGCTTCATTTACCGCAACCATTCTATTTTGGGTTCCCAGAATTTGATTTAATGTCAATCTTACTTATTATTATCGTGTCAATTGTCAGTATGGTCGAATCTACAGGTGTTTATTTCGCTCTGGGAGATATTACGGGCCAGAAAGTTGGGAAGGAAGAATTAAAAAAAGGCTATCGTGCTGAAGGTTTGGCTGTGATACTTGGTGGCATTTTCAATACATTTCCATATACCGGTTTCTCGCAAAATGTCGGACTTGTTCAATTATCAGGCATTCGTTCAAGACGGCCGATTTATTTTTCGGCGTTTTTCTTGATTGCATTAGGGTTGTTGCCAAAGGCTGGTGCAGTAGCTCAAATTATTCCTGAGCCTGTATTAGGTGGTGGAATGTTAGTAATGTTTGGGATGGTGGCTGTACAGGGAATGAAGATGTTGTCTAAAGCCGATCTGTCCAATGAAAAGAATCTATTGATTATAGCCATTTCAATTGGCTTTGGTCTTGGGTTTAATATGGTTCCGACGGTCTTTTCACAATTTCCAGCAGCTTTACAAATGTTTACAGGGAACGGTATTGTGATGAGTAGCTTTACGGCTATTTTGCTAAACATCGTGTTTAATTATGGCAATTTAGAGGGAACAAGATCAGTTGTAGCAGATAAAAGGGCATAAAAAGCCGAAAGATAAGCCATTAAAAAGAGGTGTCACCTAATCGGTTGATTTTACGTCAAGTATATCTTAAAAGAATGTCAAAAAATTTGACTGAAAGTTTTGACACTAGCTCCTGCCATTGTTAAACTAAGGAAGGAAGGTTGCCCTAAACGCCTTTACCTAGTCTTAAAGAAAGCAGGAGATGACGTTGTCAGAATTATTTATACCTGGTCAGACAATTGGTATAATCGGTGGTGGTCATTTAGCCCGATTATTAACGCTATCAGCTAAATCCATAGGGTTTCATGTCGGTATTTTAGCTCCAGAGCAAGGATGTACCGCAGCCGAAGTGGCTGATTGGCAGATAGTAGCAGATTACACAGATCAGTTGGCGATGGTTCGGATGGCTGAAAAGTGTGATGTTTTAACTTTTGAACATTTGGATAATGATCTTTCGTTAATCCGTCAAGTCGATGAGCTAGTGTCAATTCCTCAAAGTTTAGAATTATTGGAATTTCCTCAAGATCGGTTATTAGAGCGAACGTTTTTGGATGCCAGTAATATTAACATAGCCCCTTATGCGCAAATCAATCAGATTGGCGATATTGAAAAAAATATTGAAGCAATCGGCTTTCCTTGTATTTTAAAAGGCGATCGAGGCCAAGGAAATGCTGAAAGCCAGCATGTGATGAAACGTATCTCTGATATTAGAGGCTGTTTGCCATTAGTGAGAGAGGGAACTTGCATTTTGGAAGCGATGATTCCGTTTGAAAAAGAGATCACTGTGATGATCGTCGGAAATGGCAATCATGATTATTCCAAGTTTCCAATTGTGGAGACCCGTTATCATAAGGACGGCCGGTTTGCTCAAGGGATCGTGCCAGCTGAGTTGCCAAATGAAATTACTGAGGAAGCTTATCGTATTGCGGATGATATTGCCGTCACGTTAAACGTCCAAGGTATTTTAACGATTGAAATGTTTGTCACAGAAGCCGGCATGATCTATGTTAATTCTTTAGCGCCAGGCCCACATAGTGCTGGCCACTATTCTTTAGAAGCCAGTAATTTATCTCAGTTTGACGCTCATATCAGAGGCATTTGCGGGTGGCAATTGCCAGATATTAAACTTTACTCAGCAGCTATTATGATGAATGTCGCAAGTGAACAGTTAATTGAAACAATCAGCTACATCCCTTTTGAAAAAAATTGGTATCACCATTATTATGGCACAACCTCTTTAAGTAAAAATGATACTGTGGGTCACATAACGATTTTAACGGACGACGTTGAGTCAGAACTGGTTCATCTTGAGGGGATTCAAATCTGGGAAGAAAACTCAGATTACAGATAAAGTAGTTGACTAATAAAATTAGAGGAGATAGTTAAATGATTGAACGTTATACACGCCCGGAAATGGGAAATATTTGGACAGATGATAACCGCTACAATGCTTGGCTCGAGGTTGAGATTCTGGCTGCTGAAGCTTGGGCAGAGCTCGGCGAAATTCCACAAGAAGATGTGGAGAAAATCAGAGAAAAAGCCACGTTTAACGTTCCTCGTATTTTAGAAATTGAACAAGAGACCCGTCATGATGTGGTGGCCTTTACGCGAGCCGTTTCCGAATCTTTAGGAAATGAAAGCAAGTGGGTGCATTATGGTTTGACGAGTACGGATGTCGTTGATACGGCTTATGGCTATTTGCTTAAACAAGCCAACGATATCTTGCGTCGTGATTTAGCCAGGTTTACTGAGATTATTGGCGAAAAAGCGAGAGCGCATAAATTTACAGTTATGATGGGGAGAACCCATGGTGTTCATGCTGAGCCGACTACTTTTGGGTTGAAATTAGCATTGTGGTACTCAGAAATGACACGTAATATTGAGCGCTTTGAGCATGCGGCTAAAGGCGTTGAAGCGGGCAAGATAAGTGGGGCTGTCGGGACGTTTGCCAATACGCCACCAGCAGTTGAAGCGTTTGTCTGTGACAAATTAGGGATTCGAGCACAAGATATTTCGACGCAAGTGCTGCCGCGTGATTTGCATGCAGAATACGTTTCAGCTATGGCGATTATCGCCACTAGTATTGAAAAATTTGCAACGGAAATTAGGAGTTTACAAAAATCGGAAACTCGTGAAGTGGAAGAATTTTTCGCTAAAGGTCAAAAAGGTTCTTCGGCGATGCCTCATAAGCGAAATCCGATTGGATCTGAAAACATGACTGGGCTAGCTCGCGTGATACGTGGTCATGTCCTAACGGCGATGGATAATATGGTTTTGTGGCATGAACGTGATATTTCTCATTCATCGGCAGAGCGGATTATTATTCCTGATACTACGATTTTACTTGACTATATGTTAAATCGCTTCAGTACAATTGTCGAAAATTTAACAGTTTTTCCAGAGAATATGAAACGAAATATGGATGCGACATTTGGTTTGATTTATAGTCAACGCGTCTTACTACAATTGATTGATAAAGGGATGACTAGAGAAGAAGCTTATGATTTAGTTCAACCAAAAACCGCTTATGCTTGGGATCATCAAACCCAATTCCGTCCGCTGTTGGAAGCGGATGAAACCATTATGGCCGCCTTAAGCCACGCCGATTTGGATGAAGCTTTTGATTATCATTGGCATATGAAGCATGTTGAGACACTTTTTGATCGTGTTGGTTTAGGCTAAAGTGAGAGGGGGGACGATGATCGTCTCTCTCTTTTTGTTTATGACAGCTAAGGAGATGTTTACTTGTTTTTCTGAATGATGAAAAGTTTGGTATACTGGATGCAGTGAATGAAAGAAAAGGATTAACTTATGCGAATAAAAAAAACTGAGAAAAAGGTCTATGATTATTTATTAATTCAAATCGAAGAAGGCGTATTTGGGCCAAATAGCAAAATAGTCGAACAAGATGTGGCTTATCAACTCGAAGTCAGCCGTTCGCCAGTCCGAAGCGCTTTGCTTAGATTAGAATCTGAAGGATACATTAAATTGATTCCTTACAAGGGAGCTGTCGTGTTAAGTAAACAATTGGACAGTAAAACCTATGTTGAGCAGTTAAAGGTGTTTGAATTATTGTTTATCCAGTATCTCTTTCAGGTTGAGACAAAGAAGAACCAACTGCCTTTTAACCAGATTGTTGAACAATTAACATTTATTTCTCAAGGAATTGATACGCAACCAAGAGAAACGGTTATTAGCATGGAAATGGACTTATTCAAATTGCTCTTAAGTGAGCAATCTAATCATTACTATAAACAATTATTGTTGGGGATTATCAAAGGTGTGTTGGAAACCGATTTCGTCGGTGTAACATTGCCAGAGGAAGAAGCCCCCCTTCTGTTTTTTTATCATTTAAAGAAATTAGTGGGGTATTTAGAAGATGGACAGTATCCTCAAGGTCGTCGCGAAATAAGAATTTTAATCAATCACTTAGTCTTGGCAGTAATAGACAAACAAGACGTGGGACAATTAAATAAGTATGAATCGTAAGTGGTTACATGTATAATGAAAGATGTGTGAAGGCACAAAGAATTAATTAATGACAACAATGGCTGGAGTCTTACAGTTTGTTTCTGTTTTAGCAATTTTGGCTAGAACCAAGGGAGAAAGGTGTCAGTGAGACCCTGTAAATAAAAGGAGGAAGTGTCAGTGGAATACATTAATTTAGGTGGAAATGAAGAGTTGAAAGTGTCGCAAGTGGCTTTAGGTTGCATGCGAATGACCAGCTTATCTCAAAATGAGGCAACATCATTGCTTGAGACAACGGTTAATGAAGGAATTAACTTTTTTGATCATGCTGATATTTATGGTGCTGGTGAATGTGAAGTGTTATTCGGTAAAGCACTAAATGATAGTTCAATCAAACGTGAGGATATTTTTATTCAAAGTAAATGTGGCATTCGTCAAGGGATGTTTGATTTTTCTAAAGAGCACATACTTTCTTCAGTTGATGGAATCTTACAACGGTTAGATATTGATTACTTAGATGTGTTAGCGTTGCATCGTCCAGATACGTTAGTTGAACCAGAAGAGGTAGCTGCTGCCTTTGACCAGTTAGAGAAAACAGGAAAAGTTCGTCATTTTGGTGTTAGCAATCAAAAGCCCATGCAAATTGAGCTGTTAAAAAAGAGTCTAAACCAACCGCTATTAGTGAATCAGCTACAGTTTGGCATTATGGCAACAGGAATGGTCGACCAAGGAATTCATGTTAATATGAAAGATGATGCCAGTGTGGATCATGATGGCAGTATTTTGGATTATTCTCGTTTACATGACATGACAATCCAAGCGTGGTCCCCTTATCAGTACGGCTTTTTTGAAGGTGTATTTTTAGGAAATGAGAAATTCCCTGAGTTAAATGCGACCATTGATACTTTAGCAGAAAAATATAATGTGACGAATACCGGGATAGCAACTGCTTGGATTTCGAGACATCCAGCTAATATGCAAACAATCTTAGGAACGATGAAAGAAAGCAGAATTAAAGAAGTGGCTAAGGCGTCAGATATTGTGTTAACTCGTCAAGAGTGGTATGAGATCTATCGCGCTGCTGGCAATATTTTACCATAATCATAATCAATGGCCTGTTCTCGCGAGAGGGCAGGTTTTGGTGTTTTGCTTGGAAAGCTGCCTAAGTCTTTTAATTGACGTGGGACTGGTTTCATAGACTATTCTATAGAAAGTAGGCAGTCAATGCGGCTTACCTTAAATCGGAGTTGTAACTGACAAGAAATTGTGACCGTGTGTCAGTTTCGTTATAATGACCTTAACAAGTTGGAAGGGATTGATTAGATGACAACAATTCGAGATATAGCCAAGCTATCAGGATACTCGGTATCAACGGTTTCCCGAGTATTGAATAACCACCCTTATGTCTCTGAAGAAAAGAGGCAACAAATCCAAGAGATTATCGATGAAATTAACTATATCCCTAATACTAAAGCCCGTCATTTGAGTTATGGGAAATCATTGAATATCGGCGTCGTTCTCCCACTGACCAACAATTCATGGTTTGAACAAACGATCAGTGGGATTATTGACGAGGCGGCTAAAGCGAACTATACTGTGACGCTGTTGCCAACCAATTATAATCGAGAATTAGAGCATCATTTTTTAACAGAATTGTTGGCAAAGGCTTATGATGGTTTGATTATTTTATCCCGTGGGATGTCTTTAGAAACAATCGAAGAATATGCCCAGCAAGCGCCAATTGTCTGTTGTGAAGATACGGGTGAATTTAATATTTCATGTGTTTACATTGAGCGCAAAAAAATGTACAAACAAGTATTTGAAGAGATTAAGGCGGAGGGGAAAATGCCAGTTGGTTTAACTTTAAGTCGGAATGAGCGCAAAAGTGCCAGCATGAGAACAACAGTTGAAAGTTTTATTGAAGTTTTTGGCTCGTTAGACCAAGCGGTTATTTTTCGTGATTGTCGCACGTTTGAGGAAGGCATGGCAGCGGGTGAATTTTTTGCCAAACAAAGCAATCCGCCACAAGTAGTGTTTGCAAACGGTGATGAGGTGGCAGCAGGTATTTATGATTATTATCAAAAAGGACAAGGGATTGGAATTATTGGGCAAGGAAATGAATTACTAAGTCGCATCTTGGGATTTCCAACCATTTTACATCCACTGAAAGAAATGGGCAAATTAGCCTTTAAGAGTTTATTTGATCAAGAAGTAACTCAAATAAAACTGGAGAGTCGCTGGATTAACCAGTCATAGTCTGAAAGCTGAGCGCTAAAGTCCCTTTTTTTCCTCCTAAAGCTACTCATGATACACACATGCTCAGACCGATCTGGTAAAACCATTCCAAGCGAACCGGCTGTTCCGCTTGTTCGCGTTTTGCGAAAGTGCCGAGCCTTAACTCTAGCATTTAAAATGCGTAGAAGTTTAGGACATCGAAGAGCCTTAACTCTAGCATTTAAAATGCGTAGAAGTTTAGGACATCGAAGAGCCTTAACTCTAGCATTTAAAATGCGTAGAAGTTTAGGACATCGAAGAGAGAGGATTATTCATAAGTCATCTGGTGTTATGCAGGATGTGCTGGGATGGCGAATTTCCCAAATAACCCGGGTAGCTAGTCTTTGAGCATTAATGGGAAAGACTGGCCTAAAATAAACGCGAAGGATTGGAAGGTGGGCTAGAAAAAAAACCGCACCGCCTTCAATTAAAGAGAGAGGACGATCAACACCGATTACTAAGCCAGGTCGCACGATAGTGACTGGATTTGTCAGTTTGTTTAAGTCGTTTTCTGCTAGTCGTTTATGTTCAAGGTATTCTTTAGGAATCAATGGCCCATTGGCGTTGGCTGAAAGAAAGACATACGGTATTTGGGGATAGTGAGCTACTTGATCAGCGATCAGTTGATTAGCCAGTACGATCATTTTTTGATAGGTTAGACGCTTTTTCTGGTTTTCTCGTAAAATGCCAATTAAGTTAATGACACCAGAAGCGTTGACCACGTACTGTTGCCAGTTCTTGTCAGTGAATATATCAGATTTTACCCAAGTTATCAGAGGATGGTTGCGCAAAAACAGGTTTTGGGGCTCTCCTCTTCGAGAAATGCTGACAACAGGAATTTTCTGGTCAACAGCTTCCTTGCAAATCGCTTGACCAATAAAACCACTTCCGCCAAAAATTAAGAGATAGTTGGTCATAGTAACCTCCTTTCTATGTTTATCATACCATGTCAAGATGAAACAGTGGAGTGATGTGATTTTATTAAGCAAAACTATTTTACAAATCTCCAGAGGTGTGATAAAGTATATAAGCGAATGTGAGGTAATGATAATGAACAAAGCAACGCCATATATTAGACGAAACGGCTCCCTACAAATGAATTAGATGAAGCATTGTATGGAGCATTAAAAACGATAGACTCTTCATCACTTTTTTTGGAAAAAATCAGGCTTGCAAAAGTCTTATTTGAGTTGTCTAAATTAAGTGAGGATAAACAGATTTTATCAGGCTGCTAGGATGTATTTAGTGGCCTTTGTATGAAAAAGCAGAGGTTGGTAGGTGACTACTGAACTCTGCTTTATTTTATTTTGAAAAAGGAATGATGACAATGAGTATCTTAACAATTGAAGATTTGAACTATGCGTTACCTGATAAAGTGTTGTACCAAGAAGGCAATGTTACTCTAAATAGAGGGGAACATATGGGGTTAGTTGGTAAAAATGGTGCTGGGAAAAGTACCCTAATTAAAATTTTGATTGGTGAGGTTTTAGCCGATTCAGGCAAAATTACTTGGCAAAACCATGTCAAATTAGGTTACCTTGAGCAATATTTATTGATAGAAGAAGGTCAGACTATTCGGGAATTTTTGCGCACATCGTTTAAATTTCTTTATGATTTAGAGAAAGAGATCGAAGGCTTGTATGCTGATTATGGAGAAAGTTTGGCTGATGATCTGCTCGAAAAAGCAGGGAAGAAACAAGAAATACTTGAACAAAGTGGTTTTTATGCGATCGAACAAAGAATCGAAAAGATGGCCTTTGGGTTGGGAATTGCAGCGATTGGCATGGAGAAGAAGTTGAGCGAACTCAGTGGCGGACAGAAGTCTAAGGTCTTTCTAGCAAAATTGTTATTAGAGGAGCCGGATGTGCTATTACTTGATGAACCTACCAACTATTTGGACGATACTCATGTTCAGTGGTTAGCGGGTTTCCTAAACGATTTTGCTGGTAGTTATTTGGTTATTTCTCATGACTATCAGTTTTTGAATGAAATCACCAATTGTATTTGTGATATTGAATTCGGACGCCTACAGAAATATCCTGGTAATTTAAAGAAAGCGTTGAAGCTGAAGGAAATTGCCAATGAGAATTATTTAAAAGAATACCATGCTCAACAGGAGAAAATTGATAAATTGGAAAATTATATCCGAAAATACAAAGCGGGTTCCCGGTCGACCATTGCCAAAAGTCGAGAAAAACAATTAAATAAAATTGACCGTCTATCAGCACCTGAGCGAGTGTATCAAAGTGCTTTTGAATTTCCTCACGCTCCAATTTTGGCAAATTATCTGATCGAAACCAAGAACTTAGCAATTGGTTATAAGCATGCCTTGTTGCCTACTATCGATTTAATTGTTCAGCGAGGCGAAAAAATAGCGATTAATGGGTTTAACGGAATTGGTAAGTCAACTTTGCTGAAAACGTTAATAGGTGAGATACCAGCTTTAGGGGGAAATGTCATTTTGCCAGAAGGATTGGAAATTAATTACTTTTCTCAAGAGTTAAATTGGCCTAACCAGAGTCTGACCCCTTTTGATTACGTTCGAGAAGCATATCCTACATTACTAGATAAAGAAATCAGAACTCAACTAGCTCGCAGTGGTATTCACGATGACAATGTAAAAAAAGCAATGAAATTTTTAAGTGGAGGTGAGCAAACGAAGGTGAAACTCTGTATCATGACGATGATCAAGAGCAACTTATTAATTTTGGATGAGCCAACCAATCACTTAGATACAGATACCAAACGAGCACTTCGCCAAGCTTTAGATGCTTATGAAGGGACGATGTTAATCGTTTCTCATGAGGCTGATTTTTATGAGAACTTAGTGGATAGAATTGTGAATATTGAAGACTTACAAGCTGGATAAGCTAGTCTGTGATACAATGTTGTTATTAAACTACGTGGTGAAAATGGATGATAAGTTGAGGTTAGCATATTGAAAGAAAAGAAAAAGAGCAGGTTTCCAAAGAAATTATCGCCGGTTCAATTCATTGTTTTGAGTTTTTTTGGCGTGATACTAATAGGAATGCTATTATTATCATTGCCAATTGCGTCAACGACTGGCGACACGAATTTATTAGACGCATTATTTGTTGCCACTTCCTCGGTTTGCGTTACTGGCTTAACGACGGTTAATACGGCTGCTCATTGGAGTTTATTTGGTCGAGGGGTAATTCTTTGTTTAATTGAGATTGGTGGCATGAGTTTTATGCTGATGACCCTTTTTTTTACAATGGTGGTTGGCAAAAAAATTAATTTTGGAACGCGCTTGGTACTAAAAGAGGCTCTGAATCTTGACGAACACACGGGTGTGTTAAGATTAGGCCTCTATGTACTAAAGTTTTCCTTTTCTGTTCAGCTAGTTGGAACAGTTTTATTGCTGGTCTCTTTTGGCCCTAAATACGGTTTTTGGAAGGGTCTAGGGTACAGTCTTTTTCATGCTGTCTCAGCTTTTTGTAATGCGGGATTTGATTTGTTTGGTGACAGTCTAGAAAGCATGCGACAGGACAGTTATGTCATGATGGTTTTAGCGGGGTTGATTATTGCTGGTGGATTCGGGTTTGTCGTTTGGCGAGAAGTTTTAACCTGGTTTAAGACGAAAAAAATGTCGATTCATTCGCGCTTAGCGCTTAACGTCATGGGGGGCTTACTAGTCGGTGGCTTCTTATTGTTTTTGTTGATTGAGAAGAATTTAGCTGCCTATAGTGAGGACTTATCATTTGGGCAACGACTAGTGAATACTTTTTTTCTAACGGTGACACCACGGACAGCTGGGTTCAACAGTATCCCTTATAGCGACTTATCTGATGCCAGTCTGATCGTGACGATGATATTGATGTTTATTGGTGGGAACTCGGGATCAACCGCTGGCGGGCTTAAAACATCAACTCTCGGTGTTTTAGGGCTATATGCTTGGGCGAGTATTCACGGTCGCGAAGCAACTGTTTATCGGGAGCGGACAATTAATCGTAAAGTTATCATGCGGGCTTTTGCTCTTTTCTTTATCTCAACGGCCATTGCAATTTGTGCCATCACCTTATTGTCAATGACAGAAACAATTCCAGTAGGGGTTGGAATTGAGTATGTGGCATTTGAAGTTTTTTCAGCTTTTGGAACGGTTGGTGTGACAATGGGCTTAACACCAGAACTGACCCTAATCGGAAAAGGCGTCATTATTTTATTGATGTTTATTGGACGAGTAGGGGTTTATACGTTCTTATTAGCCGTGGCTCGCCGTCAAAAAAATAACGATACTCTGATTCGCTATCCGGAAGAAAATATCATGGTTGGCTAAAGGTTTTAAGTAGTCTATGGTTACCTTTACAGTGGTACGAAGAGGTGACACGCAGACGATCATTTCAACGGAGAACTACCTTTTTGCTGTAAACCAAATAAAAGACGTCTCAAATGCATGACAATTTGAGGCGTCTTTTAGTTTAATTAGTGTCAAAATTATATTTCAACGATTTGCGAGAATGGAATGACAAGCCGTTTGTTTAATTCCTGAACCCGAGTGGTATCAATTTGAGAAGAATCTCTTACCTCTACTAAAGCTGATAAATCATATAACTTTTCAACTTTTCCTTTAAAGCATTCTTCAAGTAAGGGACTTGCGCATTGATATGTGTTACCGACAACGATTAAATCTGCTTCCATGAAAATTCACCTTCAATTTCTTATACAAAAAGAATCACCAAATCTAGTTGTATTTTTTTAGTACCCTTATCTTACGATACTTGCCTGATGATTTCAATATGAATATTCATAAATAACTCATTTTTTGTTAAAAAAGACTAAATTACTCATAAAAACAACAAAAAATTCATGTTATTTTCACATTTGATAAAGAAATTAGCACATTTGTAATTTTTAAACGCTTCATCAAGTTAAAAGCGATAAGTGAAAACGAATTTTTTATCAATTGCTCGGTTAAGTGAAAGCTGGGTCCGTCCATCTCAATCAATTCATAATTCATAAAACTTTAGTTTTAGAGATTAGGGATATCGGAGCGGATCTAGTGGGTGGGACAAAAGGACTTTATGTTCCAGTGTCGTCTTCACTAAGTGACATGGCTTCTAGTAGCAGTTCAAGGAAAATATCGCCGTTTAAGAGACTTGGCAAATAGATCTTTGCTAAAATGGTGTTATCACTGTCTAAGAGATTGACTTGTTGACCGTAATGCCAAGATAAACGATCTTTTTTACGAGAAGCCGATTTTGAAAAGTGATGCAGTTGGACATCTGCAATGTCAAACATGTCAACCGGTGTGCCATCGATGGTCAATTGGTGTCCTTGCCAGACGATTTCAGCTCCCGTGGGCATAATTTGAGAGACTGGTAGATTTCCTTTGCTTTCTTCAATGATCAATTCACGATCAAAGTCTTCTTGCTGACTTGTATCAACCGAAATGGCGTGATGTTTAGCTAAATAGGGGAACACAATAGCTTGACCAGCTTGGAGTTTCTCACGTAGTTCACGGCCCTTTAGGGCGTTAAAATGCTCAATAATATCTTGTTGAATCAGGCCAATCGGCATTTTTTTATCCTCTTTATCTCTTAAATAAGGAGAGAGAACGGTCCAGGAAAAATTTTTGTGTTCGTAGAGGGCGACGACATCTCTGAAACCGTATTCCATAGCGTCGGGCAGACGTAAAAGATGAATAAAATCGACATTATTCAAATTAACCGTATAGGAAGCTTTTCGGCTATGTACGTCAATGCTGTTATCAGATATGGTAAATGAAATTTTTCGTTTATCAACCATTAAATAAACGATGGTGGCGATAAACAGGATCAAGAAAAAGATAGATAGACCAATCAGTAGTCCGCTAGCGGATTTTAAAGTTGTTAAAGAGAACTTTAAACTTCCTATCGAGACTCGCGTTAAAGAGGTTAAGGTGAATCCAAAAAGTATTCCAAGGCATATACTTGCTGTCATAAATAGTGTAGCCCAGATAGTTAATGCTAATTTATGTTTGGTTATTCGTGTTAGCGTCCGATGTTTCATTAAAGTTCCTCCTTTTAGGATCGGTTTGATGAACGACTAAAGGTTAATCACTAAATGTCTTTTCATTATAACATGTTTTCGATGTATCCGTTGGACTCTAAAATGATGAGAGAACGATGGTTGGGTCAAAGGAAATTTCCTGCTGGAAGAAGGGAGTCATTCGTCAGTTATGTGAAATAAATGAGTAAAACACGAACAATAAATGCTTCAATTAATAGTAATATAATAAAATATCAGTAAATGACTTGCTTTTTCTGGTAATATAAGGTAAATTATCTTAGGAAGCAAACGTAGAACTGTTAATTAATTGTTAATGTTCGTGTTTTCTTTCTAATATAATGAGTTTAAACTCAACAGGAGGTTATCAACATGAAAATTTTCGATTATGAAGATGTTCAATTGATTCCAAACAAATGTATCGTAGAAAGTCGTTCAGAATGTGATACAAGTGTGGTTTTAGGAAAACACACCTTTAAAATGCCCGTTGTCCCTGCTAATATGCAAACAATCGTTGATGAGTCCATTGCTGAATGGTTAGCATCTAATGGCTATTTCTATATTATGCACCGTTTTGAAGAGGACAAACGAATTCCGTTTATCAAAGAAATGACTGAAAAAAACTTGATTTCATCAATCAGCGTTGGTGTTAAGCAAAATGAGTATGAGTTTGTAGAAGAATTGGCTGCTCAAGGATTGATTCCTGATTATGTGACCATTGATATTGCCCATGGTCATTCCAATGCTGTGATTAATATGATTCAACATTTAAAACAATTTTTACCTGATACCTTTGTTATAGCGGGAAATGTGGGAACCCCCGAGGCTGTCCGTGAATTGGAAAATGCCGGTGCTGATGCGACGAAAGTTGGAATTGGACCTGGTAAAGTGTGTATTACTAAGATAAAAACCGGTTTTGGAACAGGTGGTTGGCAGTTGGCGGCCTTGCGTCGCTGCAGTAAAGCCGCTCGGAAACCATTGATTGCAGACGGTGGTATTCGAACTCATGGTGATATTGCCAAGTCTATTCGCTTTGGTGCTACCATGGTGATGATTGGTTCCTTATTTGCAGGCCATGAAGAATCACCAGGTGAAACAGTTGTCGTGGATGGCGTGAAATTTAAAGAATATTTTGGTAGTGCGTCTGAATTTCAAAAAGGTGAAAAGAAAAACGTTGAAGGCAAGAAAATGCTATTGCCATACAAAGGCGCTTTAGTTGATACCTTGACGGAAATGCAACAAGATTTACAATCGTCTATTTCTTATGCTGGTGGTAAGGACATCGGTGCGATTAGAAAAGTTGATTATGTCATTGTTAAAAACTCAATTTTTAACGGAGATTCTATTTAATCCCTTTTTAACGATCTTTCCTTGGCGGAGAGGTCGTTTTTTATTTTCTCTGATATTGGTTTATTACTTGACCTGTCGTAGTAATAATGCTAAAATTGAATTACTTCGACAGACGTAGTATATCAGTCGTAGTAAAATAGTTCTGAAGATTAGAAAGGGTGTGAGCAGATGATCAGTAGTGATGTGATTCGTGGGTATAACGATCCGATGATCTTATCGATTTTAATTGAAGGAGACTCGTATGGCTACGAAATTTCTAAGCGAATTAGAGAAATTTCAGATGAAAAATATATCATTAAAGAAACGACGTTATACTCTGCTTTTACTCGCTTGCAAAAAAATGGTTACATCGATTCTTATCCAGGGGATGAAACCTTTGGCAAGAAGCGCACTTATTATAAAATAACGCCGGCCGGACTAGAGTTTTACCTAGCTAAACGAGATGAGTGGCAGATTACTAAAGAAGTTGTGAATAAATTTATTGGAGGAGATAGCGAATGAATACGATAGCAGATTATTTGGAAACAATGTTTATCAATTTACCTGAAACTTCTGACATCATGCAACTGAAGTATGATTTGTATGCAAATATGGAAGATAAATATAACGAGTTAAAGATGGCAGGGAAAAGTGAGAACGAGGCCATTGGTGTTGTTATCTCAGAATTTGGGAATATTGATGAAATATTGGAAGAGATGAACGTTCACTATCGCGAAGAAGAAGTGGAAGAAAGTATTCCTGTGGTGGATTTAACGGAGGCTCTTAGCTATGTAGAAGCTAAAAAGCGAATTGGCTTAGGGATTGGCATTGGGGTATTCTTTTGCGCGCTGGGCTTAGCGATCTTTTTAACGATTGCGGTGCGATTTGATTCACCTGTCGGAATAGTGCCAATGATGATTTTAGCTGCAATCGGCGTTGGTCTCTTTATAGTCAGCGGTTATAAAAATAACACCTTTCAATATTTGCAGAGAGACTTTGTTATGACTGGCGCTTCTCGAAAGGTCATTCAAAATGAAAAGCAGGCCTATGAGAAAACGCATATTTTGGCGATTGTTCTTGGTGTTACAGCCTGTATTGTCTCGGTCGTGCCTTTTTTTATGATCGTTTTCCTCCGTCCATACGATGATAATTTTGTTGGTTTGGGGTTGGGGTTAATTTTAGTGATTGCTTCACTGGGGGTTATTTTCTTAGTTTATACAGGTAATGTTACATTGGCATTTAACACGCTGCTAAAAAATGCAAAATCTCATCAACCGACTAAACAGGAAGTGGCCTATAGTCGTGTGGATCACTTGTTTGAAGCAGTTTACTGGCCAATTGTTGTGGTTATTTACTTAGTTTGGAGTTTTACTGGATCAGGGATGAGATGGTCGTATAGCTGGATTATTTTTATGGTAGCAGGAATTTTACAGGAAGCCATAAAGGCCCTTATCGGGATTGTGCCTACTGATAAAAAATAAAAAACGTCTTGAGGATTGTTTCCTCAAGGCGTTTTTGTGTGACACAAGCAATTAATCATGTCGAAAAATGATTAATTCTGGTTAAAATTAGGGGTTGTGCGTTTATAAAAACTAGTGACAATTTGCTTAACTGGGTAGTAGACAACAGTCACAATTACGAGTGTCGAGATACCGTTTACGAGAGAGGCAGGCAGTGAAAGGAAAGCGGCAACGGCAGCAGGTTTCAAACTAGCACCAGCAAACATGGCAATAGCAGTACTCTTTAAAAAGGTCATTGCAAGTTTGGTGATAACCGCACTGACAGCTACTAAGATAATTTTGTAGATGTGATCATCCTTTTTATTGAAGGCCATATAAGTAAGGGTGGCAACACCGCCTACAACAAAGCTCTCTACGATGAAATAAGGTGCTTCTGCAGCAAAACCGTTCATTACATCAAAAATAGCGAAACCTAAGCCACCAGCAAGGGAACCTTTACGAAAACCAAGTGTTAAAACAGCTAGCAATAACACTGAATTACCTAAGTGAATAAAAGGAGCTCCTACAGCTGCTGGCATAGGGATGCGAATCATGGTTCCGACAAATGTTAGGGTGGCGAAAAGGCCTGTTAAGACAATGTCTGCCGTTGAAATTTTCTTTTTTTCCATGTTAATCTCCTGCTTTCATGACTAGTTGATTAAGGCCGAGGCAGCCGTGCCTCGGCATGATTATACGCACCGTGCCACACGTGGCCTAAGAAAGGATTGATTTCTAAGCCATCTTTAATGGCCGCTGCTACAAAGGCCTTTCCTTGAATCACCGCTTCTTTTACCGTAAATCCTTTAGCTAATCCTGCAGTGATAGAAGCGGCAAATGTGCAGCCAGCTCCATGATTAAAATCGGTTAAGTACATCTCGTTTTCTAAAGTGGTAAATTCTTGCCCATCATAAAAAATATCGATTGCTTGATTGCCAGCGATCCGTTTACCACCTTTCACCACGACATTTTTTGGACCTAAATCGAGAATGCGCTTCGCCGCTTCTTTCATATCTTCAATCGTGTGTAATTCTCCTAGACCAGATAGAATACCCGCTTCTATCAGATTAGGCGTCGTGATAGTTGCCACAGGTAAAAGTAGCTCTGTCATCTTTGCGACGTTTTCAGGTTGTAATAACTCCGTTGTGCCTTTACATGCCATGACCGGGTCAATCACCACATTTTGTTGGTTAAAAACTTCGATGTAGTGACGAGCGACTTCAATGGTGCTAATTTCACCAAGCATGCCTGTTTTTAAGGCAGCTAATGGAGCGCCAGCATAAATGGTCTTTAATTGTTTCGCCACGATGTCTGAATCGACGGAGGTTACGGTGTGAGACCAGTTGTCATCAGGATCCATGGTCACAAAACTTGTAATGGCTGAAAAACCAAAGGTACCGTATTCTTGAAATGTTTTTAAATCTGCTTGAATGCCAGCTCCGCCACTTGAGTCAGAACCGGCAATGGTTAATACTTTAGGAATCATATTGTGTTAGCCTCCATCATTTTCTTGATATCTCTATCATAAACGATTCATTGATTGACAAAAACAGCCAATTGGGTTATTTTTAACTCATCCAATTAATGGGATGTGAAAAAGATGTGGCAATTGCCAGTGAAGAAAACCAAGCCAATTTATCAAAGTATTGTTGAATTGGTTATTGAACAGATAAAATTAGGTCGACTATTACCAGGTGAAAAATTACCTCCAGAACGTCAGTTGGCCACAACCCTTGGTGTCAATCGCTCAACGGTTGTTCATGCATTAGATGAATTGGCGGCCATGGGAGTGATTATTCGTAAACAAGGGAGCGGGACCATCATCAATGAAGGCAAATGGGGCGTTTATACTGGGGCAGCTACTAATTGGCGAAGTTATTTGTCTGGTGCCTTTAATCGTCGTGACCCTTATCTGGAAAAAGTCAGTCAATTGGCTAAAACGGCGGAAAATCAAGTGATCGACGCCTATACAGGAGAACTTCCTTTAGAATTAATTCCCAGCTTGGAATTACCGAGCGTATCGTGGAATGATTTTTTACTGGAAGAAAGTTTACAGGACGATTTAGGTTATCTGCCATTACGGCAACAAGTAGTAGAAGTTCTCAACCGGGAACGTTCTTTAGCGCTAACGACCGACCAGCTGTTGTTAACTTCCGGAGCTCAGCAAGCCCTATTTTTGATTATTCAAGTTTTGCTTCAAAGTGGTGATGCAGTGGCCATTGAAGAACCCTCTTCTTTTTATCCTCTGCCGATTTTTCAAGCGGCAGGTATTCGTTTGTATGGTGTTCCAATCGATAGTCAAGGCATGAAGGTGGAATTGTTAGAACAGATGATTATCAAGCGGAAAATAAAAATGGTTTTGGTGAATCCCAATTTTCAGAACCCGACTGGCACGACCATGTCTTTGTCTCGCAGAAAACAGTTGATTGCTCTATGCCAACATTATCAGATTCCAATTGTAGAAGATGATGTGTTTAGTCAATTGTATTTTTCAGAAAAAGCTAAACCTATGTTGTTAAAGCAATTAGACAGTGAAAATGTGATCTATATTGGATCACTGTCTAAAATCTTAGGAACGACTACTAAGATTGGCTGGTTAAGTGCGCCTGTCAAAGTAACGGAAAAATTGGCTGAAGCACGTCGTGAAATGGATTTCACCTTAAGTATCTTTCCTCAAGTTTTAGCGCTATCGGCTCTGACTAACCAGCAATTCGATCACCAAATTAGTATGTTACGTCAGGAATTAAAGCATCGTCGAGATGTCTTAATTCGTTGTTTACAGACGCATCTAGGTGAGGCAGTAAGTTATGTTATTCCAGAAGGAGGTTATTATTTGTGGTTGGAGATTTCAGGCCATAAAATTAAGTTAAAGCAGTTTGAGCAACTGTTAGAACGGGGCATATTAACCATGCCGAGTTTTGTATTCGGAGCCAATTATCAAGGGTTGCGAATCAATTTTGCTCGATTGTCGGATCAGGAATCTTTGGAACTGGTTCGAGTATTAAAAGCAACATTTATCAATTAAGGATTAATATGCAGAAAAGAGAGAAGGCTATTTTGTCTTCTCTCTATTGTTATTTATTATCGGCTGTAAACCGAGGGATAACGTGGGTTAAGCAAGGAAAATAACACTGAAATCCAGTAGCTAATTATTTATGACCTGTGTTAGAATGAACCATATCGCGAATAAAACTGAAAAAAGGGTATATCAAAGTAAAGAGAGAAGGGAAGAAAGTGGTACTGACTATCAAAAAATTAATCAGCCATCCACGACTAGCGGATATTTTCGTCATGACAAAAGAAGAGCATCTGGAACGGGAGATTAGCACTGTAACAGTTCTCGATGCACCAGATGGTCCCAGTTGGTTGAAAGGAGGCGAACTAGTTCTGACTTCAGGTTACATCTTTAAAGACGACAAAGAATTGACCACTTTTATCGAATACTTGATTAAAGTCAATGCCAGTGGCTTGGGGATTAAATTAAATCGTTATCATCAGCAATTATCTGATGAGGTGATTGCGTTAGCTAATCACCACTCCTTTTCGCTGGTCTTAATTCCATATCATTGTGTGTGGTCTGATGTGATTTCTATTTACTACTCGTTAAAAGAAGAGGAAGAAGGAGGCGTTCACCAAATTGCTTCTAAAGATATCTATGCTTTGTATGTTTCGGCTAAGTGGGGAACCAGTCAATTTGCTAAAGATCTTGCGGCTTTAATCAATTGCGAAGTGTTGGTCTTTAATTACAAACAGGAGATACTGTTCGAACATCATCAAAAGAACAATAAACCGCTCAGTGAATTACTAAATCAGGCTTTTTTAAAGCGATTTAAAAATCGTTACATCGAACGAGTTGACAATGATTCCTATTTATTTAAGCGAGGATTTGAGCGAAATCAATCGTTGTTTATCCTTATCCGTAGTGATAATAGGATGCTATTAGAGAGCGTATTAGAAGTCATTGTGATGTTGGATCGTTTTCAGAAAAATGATGATGTGAATACAACCATCGATGAAGAGTATGGTTTTTTTCTCAATAAGTTAGCGACACAAACACTGACGACAGAGGAGTTAACCCATTTTCAAGAAATTCATCAAACACAAGATGTCTATTATTCTGCCATTGCAATCGTTGAAAATAAGGACAGTTACACTATTTTTAATCAGTTTAAAAAGTATGTTTATCAAGAACTTTCTAAAAAAGATGTGGTATTTCATCACCATCTACAGTTTAGTAATGACCATGAGTCGCTGATTGTTTTGATAGAAATTCGTGAGGAACATTTGGTGGGCAGTATTAAGTTGCACGAGGCTCTTCAGCGAGTGGCTCAGCGTTTTTATGAAAAACTAGGGGATCGGGTTGTGATCAGCGAATTTTATCTTGGGCTAAACGATGTACGACGCTGTTATGAACAAGCTCAACAGACTCTGAACATCGGCAGGTTAACGTATCCCAATCAAGGATTTATTGCTTACGATCAAATTGCCTTGTTTGCTTTTGCCTCTCCTCAGCAATTAGCGTCTTTAAACTTCTTTGAGATTGAAAGTTTACTTCAGGAGGAAGGGAAAAATTCTTATGATATCGTTCAGACTTTGGAAACCTATTTAGAAGAGAAAAATTTTAAAAAAGCAGCGGAGCGGTTATTTTTACATGAAAACACACTGCGCTATCGCATTCAAAAAATGAAAGATATTTTACGGATAGATTTTGAGGACAATTTTTATGCGTCGCATTTATTAACTAAAATTAAGTTGTGGAAATTGCTGTAAAATAGGTACAGGGAAAAGACCTTAGTGTGACTATCGCAGTCTTTAATAAGGTTTTTTTTTGTGAAAAAAGCGGTTTGTAAAAATAAACGAAAAAAACAGTTTATTTTGTAGAAAAAAACAACGAAAAAATGAAAGCGTTATACTATGATGGAAGAAGAAAAAAAGAGAGTCAGGTGATGCAAGGAATGACTGAAACAAAAGGTGTGATATTTAACATACAACGCTTTTCTTTACATGATGGAAAAGGCATTAGAACGGTTCTGTTTTTGAAAGGATGTCCCTTAGCTTGTCGCTGGTGTTCAAATCCTGAAAGTATTTCAGGAAAAGTTGATATTTTTCAAGATTTAACCAAATGTATCGGTTGTGGTCTTTGTCAAAAAGCATGTCCAGAGGATGCTATCTACTTCGATAAAAAACAGAATACCTATATCATTAATCGTGAAAAATGTACGAATTGTGGACTGTGTGCGGAGGCTTGCCCAACTACTGCGATTACTTCAATTGGGCAAATTAGAACGGTCACCCAAGCAGTGGCAATGATTAAACGTGATCTTCCATTCTTTACTAATTCTGGTGGTGGCGTCACGTTAAGTGGCGGTGAGATTTTGTTTCAACCTGCCTTTGCTTTTGAGATTTTAAAGACGTGTAAAGAAGATGGCATTGACACTGCTATCGAAACATCAGGAAATGGGAAGTGGAAGTGGCTCAGTCAAATCGCAACCGTCACCAACACGATTTATTATGATTTGAAAGCCATGGATGCGGAGTTGCATCGCCAGCTAACAACGGTCAACAACGATAAGATTATCAAGAACTTAATCGCTTTAGATAGGCTGATCGGTGAAATGTCAGTGGCTCAACGCCCTCAACTAATCATTCGCATCCCGATGATTGAGGGGAGAAATGTGACGGAATCAAACATCAAAGAGACAGCTGATTTTTTAAAAACCAATCTGACTTTTTACGATCATTTAGAATTGTTGCCTTTTCATAACTTTGGCGAATCTAAATATCGTCAATTAGGCAAGACTTATGAATTTGCTGGAGTGGCAAATATGGGGGAAGAAAACTATTCGAGATACTTAGAACGTTTTAATCAATTAGGCATAAAAACTAATGTGATGACATGGTAAGAACATGGTCGTTATGTTGAATTTATAAAACAATAGGAGGATTTCAATGAGTAAAGTAGTTGAAGCAACAAGTAATGTGGAATTTGAAGAGTTCTCTCGAACCGATCGTGTCCAACGGCTGAGAGACAAGTTTATGAAAACTCGTCCGAATGTTGATATCGAACGTGCTGTGATTTACGATCGCGTCTTTAAACAGTCGGATGAATTGGCAAATGATCCCTTAATTGTCGCTCGTGCTAAAGCCTTTTACACGTTTTTGAACGAACGCACGATCTATATTGAGGATGACCAGCTTTTCGCCGGATCATTTGGAAAACAAGCTCGAGCTTTTCCTATTTATCCTGAAAGTGTTGGAGATGATTTAGTAGATGAGTATCGCAAGTTGCCTACGAGAGAAATTGATAGTTTTGACTATGCAGAGGAGGACCGCTTAATTTTGGAAGAATTATTACCAAGATGGCATGAGCATTCTCTACGACAACAAATTTTTCCTAACATGGATGACTTTGAAAAAAATCTCTTTTTAATGCATCCGAAAACTAGTATCGTTGGCGGAACCAACGTCTTCACTTTGGATGTTCCGCTAAATGGCCCGGCAGGTCATATTACACCTGATTATCAAACCGTTATGGCAGAAGGCTTTTTGGGAATCAAAGAGCGGGCGGAAAAAAGATTAATTGAGGCTAAAGAAAAAGGCGATAAAGAAGGCGTTGATTTCTTAGAAGCGGCGATTATTTCGTGTGATGCCATTGCTAATTTCGCAAAACGTTATGCTGATTTAGCCCGTGGGATGGCAGCTGAAGAAACCGATGAAAATCGTAAAACTGAGTTACTCGAAATGGCTGAACGTTGCGATCGTGTTCCAGCGCTACCACCTCGTAACTTTAAAGAAGGACTTCAGGCCGTTTGGTTTACATTTGTTGGGATTCAAATGGAAGCGTTCCAACGGTGTTTCAGTGCAGGACGTCTGGATCAGTATTTAAATCCTTTTTTAGAAAATGACTTAAACGAAGGAACGATTACGATGGCTGAGGCTCAGGAAGCATTGGATTGTTTGTGGATGAAGTTTCCAGAAACCAATTATATTAACTCTGAGTATTACTCTCATATCGCCTCAGGATTCCCATCTCAACAGCAAATCATCGTCGGTGGGCAAACACCTGAAGGAAAGGAATCTTCTAACTTGCTGAGCTATATGGCAATTCAAGCTTCAATTAATACGTTATTACATCAGCCGAGTATTTCTGTTCGATTCTGCGAGGATACACCAGATAGTCTGATTTCTAAAGCGTGTGAACTGGCTAGATTAGGAACGGGTCATCCATCCTTCTTTAATGATCGTCGTTGTGTGCCAGCTCTGGTTAGAAAAGGCATCGAGTTAGAAGACGCTCGGGATTATTCATCAGTTGGTTGCGCCAGCATTCAGCCGACAAGAAAGGATAAAGGTTCTCATAATGCAGGGTATATCAATGTTGCTAGTGCTTTAGAGTTTGCTTTGCATGATGGGTATTGGAAGAAAGGTGATCGTCAAATGGGCTTACACACAGGCGACCCACGTGAGTTCACTGACTTTGAACAAGTCATTGGGGCGTTTGAAAAGCAATTAGGTATGATGATTGACGTGTATTCAAAGACTGCGGTTAAAGTTGAAGAAGCGCATCGTGACGGTGTTCCAACACCATACATTTCTTGTTTTGTTCAAGATTGTATCGGTCGCGCTCGCGATAGAAGTAATGGCGGTGCTTTGATTAACTCTGGAATGACGCCACGAGGAATTGGTTTGGCAGATGTGGCCGATTCATTAGCCGCGATTAAGAAACTGGTCTTTGACGATCAAACATTAACGATGGGGCAATTGCTTGATGCTTTAGAAGCAAATTTTGAAGGGCAAGAAGAAGTGCGACAACTGTTGATTAATAAAGCGCCTAAGTATGGAAATGACGATGAGTTAGCAGATGAAATGGCCATGCGTACGGTAGATATTTACGTGAACGAAACAGATAAGCACGAAAGTTTATTTGGAGGCAAGTTCCACCCAGGCTTTAGTTCAGTGTCTTCTAACGTACCTTATGGAACAGCTGTTGCAGCATTACCAAATGGTCGTAAAGAATTTGTACCGTTGGCTGACGGTTGTTCGCCTAGTCATCATGTGGATAAAGAAGGACCAACTGCAGTCGCGATTTCTGCTGGTAAATTAGATCATGAAGGGATGAGCGGCGGTTCTATCTTAAACGTGAAATTTAATCCATTAACGGTGGCCGGAAAAGACGGTTTGGCTCATTTGACTCAATATGCTAAAGGAGCTTTAGAAGCTGGGGTTTGGCATATGCAATACAATGTTGTGGATGTAGAAACACTGCGTCATGCTCAAGAACATCCAGAAGAACATCAAGATTTGATTGTGCGTGTAGCAGGATACAGTGCCTTTTTCTGCGGATTGAGTAAGCAGTTGCAAGAAGATGTTATTGACCGGACAGAACATTTGATTGCTAACTAATTTTTCTTAATAGACTAACTGAAAAAGCAAAGACTGGTTCTTTGCTTTTTTAAAAGGAGAATTTTTAATGTATCAAGACATTATATATGAAGAAACAGGCAAAGTTGCCACGATCACTCTCAATCGACCAGCAAAAATGAATGCTTTATCTGATCAGATGAGGTCTGAGATTCGACAAGTAGTGGCTCATTTACAGCGATCAAATGAGATTCAAATTGTCATATTAACAGGGGCGGGAAAAGCTTTTTGTGCTGGTGGTGATATCAATGTTATGAAAGCGAACATCGATAAACAAATTCCTTATGAGGATCGCTTGATGGCTTATCGACGAGATGTGGTTGAAATGGTTCAGACTATTAAAAGTATCCCCCAATTGCTGATTGCGAAATTAAATGGTGCCACCTTTGGAGCTGGCTGTAGCCTTGCCTTGTTATGTGATATCCGAATCGCCGCCAGTCATGTAAAATTTGGTCTGCCTTTTGCCAAACGGGGGCTGATTCCCGATTGGGGGGCTAGTTACTATTTGCCCCGAGTGATTGGATATGCCAAAGCCATCGAGCTATCAGTATCAGGTAGAACGTTTTCAGCCCAAGAAGCCAAAGCCATCAATTTAATTGACTACGAGGTGCCTGAGTTAGAACTTGATGAGTTTATCTCGGCTTATATAAACAAAGTCTTAATGAGTAGTCCCTTTGCCATCCGGATTATTAAAAAAAATATGGAAGCATCCTGGCATCAGAGTTTGGAAACGGCTCTTGAGCAAGAAGCAAGTCTTCAAAGTAGTTGCTACCTTTCTGATGATCATCGTGAAGGGGTTGAAAGTTTCATTGACAAAAGACAACCTGAGTTTAACGGAAAATAACAAATAAAACGTGATGAGAGAGGTGGAAATACATGAGAGAAGTTGTCATCACTCACGGTGTGCGAACGCCAATTGGCAAGTTTGGACAATCCTTAAAAGAAATTGACGATATCAGTTTAGGAAAACAAGTTCTGGCAGAATTGGTGCATGTGCGCGCGGATCTTGATCCTCATGAGATTGATCATGTGATTTTGGGAAAAGTGAAACAAAATGCCAGTCTTGCCAATGTGGCTCGTAATGTGTCATTAGCAGCCAAGTTAGCGGAAGAAACCCCGTGTTTTACAGTACACCGACAATGTGGTTCTGGGTTGCAGGCGATCATGGATGGATTTGAAATTATTAAGGCGGAAGAAGCGGAAGTCATCGTGGCAGGTGGAGTCGAAAACATGAGCCAATCGGCATACTTTATTCGCAATACTCAAAATGGTCTTGGTAGTTCTGGAAATGTTAGGATCGAAGACTCTTTAATTGCCGGTGGTCCAAGTTCTATCCCAATTAAGAAATTCGGAAATTTTCCTATGGGATTAACAGCTGAAAACTTAGCTGATCAATATGATATTTCACGAGATGCCCAAGATCAATTCGCCCAAGAAAGTCAAGAACGAATGGCTCAGGCCATGGCATCAGGCTATTTTGACTCGCAATTGTTACCTGTTAAAAATAGTACGGGAGACGTGGTATTGGCCCAAGATGAGCATCCATTTTTAAGTAGTATAGAAAAGCTAGGTAGTTTGAGGCCGGTCTTTAAAAAAGACGGCAGTGTGACAGCAGGCAATTCGTCAGGTCGTAATGATGGCGCCGCCGCCGTTTTGATGATGACTCAAGAAAAAGCCGAAAAATTAGGGTATCAACCACTAGCAAAAGTTATCAGTATTGGGGCCAGCGGTTGTGATCCATTGATCATGGGGGTTGGTCCAGTGGAATCGACTCGAATTGCCTTAAAGAAAGCGGGCTTGACCATCGATCAACTAGACGTGATTGAGCTAAATGAGGCTTTCGCGGCTCAGTCGCTAGCTGTAATTGAAGAGTGGTCAAAGTGGAGTCAATCGAAAAAAAAATTGAGGGAAAAAATTAATCCCAATGGTGGAGCTATTGCTCATGGCCATCCACTAGGATGCACAGGAGCGGCTTTAACGGTTAAGTGCATGTATGAACTGCAACGAATTGAGTCTCATCGTTATGGGCTGATAAGTTTATGTTGTGCTGGTGGACTCGGCGTTTCAGTTATCATTGAGAAAGTCAAGGAGGGGTAAGACATGGAAAAAGTTGTGATTATTGGTGCCGTCCGTACCCCAATTGGTAAGTATAATGGGCGTCTCAAAAGTTTGTCCGAATCAACCTTATGTGGCTTAACCCTAAGCAGGCTTCTTGCTGAGTTAAAACTCGACGATCAACTGAATGAAATCGTCATTGGTAATAGCAAACAAACAAGTGATCCATCCAACTTGGCACGTTATGCTATGTTGGATGCGGGGTTGCCAGTCAGCATTCCAGCTTATACTGTTCAGCGACATAATGGTTCGGGAGGGCAAGCTATAGCTAAAGCGTACTGGTCAATAAAAAGCGGGATGAGTGAGGTGATTTTGGCTGGAGGAGCGGAGAGTATGAGCCAAATTCCCATAGAGATTCAACAATCTCGGTTTGTGTTTAATGGAGAGAGTGACGTAATCTTCGAACCGATTGAACGTCAAGTAGAAGAGGCCCAGCCGAAGGACATTTACGGGATTTGGGGAACCGTAAAATTAGCCGAAAAGCTGACGGAACATTACCGTTTGACGTCAGACCAACTAGAAGCTCACCGCTTAGCTTGTAATGAAAAAGCCAAAGAACGTAGCAAAGTTGTTAAGCGACTCTTCCCAATTGACGTTAAGCTACGAAAAACAACGGACTATGTTGCTGAAGACTATCTAGGAAATCATCAGTTGATTGCTACACCGGCAGACGGGGCAGCAAGTTTGATCTTAACGTCTGAAACCTATGCAAAGGCTCGAAAATTGCCGATATTGGCGGAAGTATTGAGTTTAAAACAGACTGCTGGTCATCCGATAGAAAGTGGCGTCGTTGATGTCAAAGGAGTTCAATTGGTCCTAGAACAAGCGGGTATCGAGCTAACAGACCTTGATGTCATTGATTTAGCAGAAGTTTCGGCAGCTTATGGTTTAGCTTTTAGGCAGGAGCTGGCAACTCTTGGAAAAGTTAAAGAGATTGCTGAAAAAATCAATCCTTACGGTAGTTTTTTGGAAAGTGGTATTCCTGGTGGTGCGACGAGTCCAATTCAATGTGTAAATGTTATAGATTATTTAGAAAAGAAAAAGAAAACAAAAGGCTTAATTATCACACAATGTGATGGCGGACAAACGATGACTTTACTGATCAAGAGGAGAGGATAATTAATGACGATTAACACGGTTTTGGTAGCAGGGGCAGGGTTTATGGGAACGGGGATTGCCCAAGTGTCAGCAGCAGCTGGCTACGACGTTTTATTATGGGATCTTCAAGAGTCATTTACGGAGAAAGCTTTAGCGAACGTGGCGGCGTCTCTGGATAAACGCATTCTTAAAAATAAATTAACAGAAGCTGAAAAACTCGATATTTTAGCCAAGATTAAGCCAATCAGTCAATTAACAGAAGGTAAGCGAGCTGATTTGGTGGTTGAAGCAATCATTGAAGATCTGGCTGTCAAGTCTAATTTGTTTAAAGAGCTAGATGACATTTGTGGACCTGAGACGATCTTTGCCAGTAATACTTCGGCGATACCGATCAGCACGTTGGCAACTAGCACACAAAGGGAAGCACTGTTTATCGGAGCACATTTTTTTAGCCCAGTACCAGCTATGAAGTTAGTTGAGATTGTACAAGGGTTAAAAACTGCAACTAGCACGTGCCAAGTGATTCAAGAGTATGTTGAATGTCTGGGTAAAACTGGGGTAGTTGTAAAGGATGGCCCAGGTTTCTTGGTCAATCGAGTGATGCATGCCTTTAGACAAGAAATATTTGCCTGTTTAGAAGAAGGCGTCGCAAGTCTGGAAGACATTGATACAGCAGTTAAATTAGGGTTAGGCCATCCTTTAGGTCCTTTTGAATTGAATGATTTTGCTGGGTTAGACATCGGTGTGGCGACGATTGAAAATTTGTACGATGGCTTTAAGGATCCTAAGTGGGCCCCGAATTTAACCGTTAAACGACTTGTGGAAGCGGGAGATTTAGGTCGAAAGACTGGCAAAGGTTGGTACGATTATACATCTGGTGAAAAACGCAAGCGGAAGGATTTAAATTTATAGGAGGAGAGATGGAGATGAAAGCTTATTTAGCAAAGGATTATCAAACCATGAAAGTTAGTCTGGATGATGATGGGATTGCTTTGGTTCGATTTAATCGGCCAGAGGCGTTAAATGCGGCAAACATCGAAATGAGCGTGGAACGATTGGCCATTTTTTCTCATTTAAGCACCGATGAAGCTGTTAAGGTGGTGATTATTACCGGAGATGAAAAGGCGTATTGCGCTGGAGGAGACCTGGCTGCATTTTCGCAGTTTAATGTTTCAGAAGCCATGACTTTTTCAGCTCGCGGCTTGGCTTATCAAAAAGCGTTAATGGATATGCCGAAGCCAACGATTGCTGCAGTAGCAGGTTATGCGTTTGGGGGCGGTTTTGAAAACGTCTTGTTGTGTGATTTAAGAATTGCGGCCGTTAATGCTCAGTTCTCTCTGCCTGAGATCAATGTGGGGATTTTTCCAGGTGGCGGAGGAACGCAACGTTTGGTGCAACACATTTCACCGGCGTTAGCTAAAGAGCTGATTTTTTTAGGGACACGCCTCGATGCTCAAAAAGCGTTGGATTTAGGCTTGGTTAACAAAGTAGTGGCAGTTGATGACTTGCTGGAGGAAGCATTTGGTTGGGCACGTCAATTGGCAGCCAAACCTTCACTTGCCATTAAACAAGCTAAAGCAGCTATCAATCACGCATGGGGAACAACGATAGAAGTAGGAATGGAGAATGAGGCAACAAGTTGGTCAGCACTTTTTGGAACTGTCGATCAAAAAGAAGGTATGCAAGCATTTTTAGACAAAAGAAAACCTAAATTTTTAGGCAATTAAGGAGTGAAATAATAAAAATGAATAATACATGGTTAATCGTTGGAATACTCATTACATTCTCGTGTATGGTCGGGATTGGTATCTATACGTCTCGTCGTGTTAAAAACTCGGCTGATTTCACCGTAGCAGGACGCTCAGCTTCACCGGTGATGATCGCAAGTACGATTTTAGGGAGTTGTGTCGGCGCAGGAGCGACGGTCGGAACAGCAGAAACAGCCTTTAAAATCGGTATTGTTGGTTGGTGGCAATCTTTAGGAATTGCAGTCGGTTGCTTAATTTTAGGTCTGTTTTTAGCACAACATATCTATAAAACCAAAACCGAAACCGTTTCGCAAGTCTTGGTTAAAACATATGGACCCAAAGTCGGGCCAATTACTAGTTTATTCGGGGCAATTGCGGTTTTCTTTTCCATCTTATCACAAACAAAAGGATTTATTCCTTTGTTGCAGTCCTTTATTCCGGTGCCGATTGTCACAGCATCAGCCATTTGTGTCGCTTTGGTTTTAGCTTATGTTCTGTTTGGCGGAATTTTTGGAACAAGTCTTGGTGGTATGTTAAAAATGATCATTATTTTGATTTCATTGATTATCTGTGCCATCATCGCCTTTTCTGGTTTAGGTGGTATCTCAGGGATTAAGAGTAGTTTCGATTTTGATCCTTGGTTAAATCTATTCTCTCGTGGTGTTTCTAAAGATATTGCCATCGGCTTAGGGTTTGCATTAGGAGTGCTTGTGACACAGGTTTATATCCAAGCAGTTTTATCGGCTCGAGATGCTAAAGCTGCCCGTGATGGTGCCATTTTGTCTGCGTTTATCGGTTTCCCAATTGGTTTGTTCGGCGTCTTGGTGGGCTTTTATATGAGACAAAATTTTCCATCAATCGATCCGGCTCAGGCTTTTCCGCAATTTTTAATATTGAAGTTTCCACCAGTATTAGCAGGGATTAGTATTGGCGGATTGATGCTAGCAGCATTAGGTAGTAATGCTGGTTTAACATTAGGTATCTCAACCACCGTGAGTCGAGATATTTACAAAAAAGTCTTTCGGAAAAATGCCGATGACAAAGAAATGCTCCTTGTCCTTAGAATTATCATGGTAATAGTTGCGGTGGCTGCCGGTATTTTTGCCATCACTAAGGCCGGAGAATTGATTCAAACCTTTATCTTCTTGTCATTTGGTTTGCGAACCTGTGTGTTTTTAGTGCCGATGTTATTTGCTTTTTACTATAAGGGTCGTTTAACAAATGAAGCGGGAATCGCGGCTGTCTTAGTAGGGCCGACGGTCAACTTAGTCTGGAATCTATTTAAACCAACTGAGCTTGACCCGATATATGCTGGGTTAATTGGAGCCACGGTCGCCTTTATTCTTGTTAACGAAATTGCTAAACGCATGAAGAAAGAAGACACAGGAGTACCATTATCAGCAACTGATACAGAATAATACAGAATAATTGAGGTGAGGAAAGATGAGCAAAGCGCTTGAAGGGGTGAAAGTATTAGAATTAACCCATGTGATTTCAGGGCCTTTTTGCGGGATGTTATTGGGGGATTTAGGGGCCGATGTCATTAAAGCCGAGCGACCAAAAGTTGGCGAATTTTACCGTGAGGAAGCTCAGAAAAATGAAGCAGGAATTAGTATTATTTATCCAACCTATAATCGCAATAAAAAGGGGATTACGTTGAATGTAAAAGCGAAAGAAGCAAAAGAGATTATGGAGCGGTTGATTAAAGAGACGGATATTTTTATTGAAAACTACCGCCCAGGGTTACTAAAAAAGCTTGGTTTTGGGTATGAGGAGCTAAAAAAAATCAATCCCAAATTGATTATGGTGTCAATTTCTGGTTTTGGTCAGAGCGGGCCTTATGCTAATGCACCAGCTTATGATATGACGATTGCGGCTATTAGTGGGTTAATGTCAGTCAATGGTGAGCCCCAACATCCGATGAAAACCGGCCCAGCCATTTCGGACTTTTTATCTGGAATTTACGGTGCGGTGGGAGCGCTAGGCGCTCTACATCACAGAGAAAAAACAGGAGAAGGACAATACATTGATGTTTCGATGATGGAGTCAGCTATGTCTGTTTTTGATGCTTTTTTTGCTCAAACTCATTACACTGGTGAAGCGCCGATGGGAATGGGGAATCGGCGAGCTAACTACGCTCCAGTAAATTCTTTTAAAGCAAAGGATGGTTATGTCTATATTGCTGGTTCGAAGCAAAGTCACTGGGAGTCTTTAGTCAAAGTGATGGGGCGTACAGATCTGTTGGCTGATGCGAGATTTATCACAGCCAAAGATAGAAAAAAGAACGAAGGTGAAATTGAAGGAATTGTTGAAGCGTGGACTCTGACGTTGACGATGAGTCAACTGATTGAAAAACTTGAGGAAGAAGCCATTCCTTGTGCACCAGTGAAAGGGTTGAGGGAAGTGATGGTTGATCCTCATGTGAAGGCTAGAGGATCGCTGATAAACATTCCTTATCCTGGTTTAGGCGACTATCCAACCCCAGCTTTTGCGCCTAAGTTTTCCAGTATTGAAGTTTCCCAAAATTCTGCGCCTTTATTAGGGGAACACAATCGAGAAGTTTATTGTGACATTCTGGGATATACAGAAGAAGAATTTCAAGCGCTAAATGATACAGGGGTAATTTAACTACCGTTAAAAGCCGCGTCGATCGACGTGGCTTTTTAGATAGCCAATTGGCAATGGGTGGAAGAAAAGGTACAATAGAACTAGAAAAAAAGTAAAGGAGAGTTATATGACAACGATTATCGATCATTTACAAGCCCATCGTAGTTATCGAGATTTTGATGAGAACTATGAGTTACCTGAGGCAGACTTAAGGAGTATTTTAAAGGCAGCACGCCAAGCACCAAGTTGGATGAATGGACAATTTTATAGTATTTTAGTTATTCGTGATCAGGAGAAACGTCGCCAGTTAGTAGAGTGGAATCCTGGGAACCCACATATGTTAAACTCCTCTATTTTTGTGATGTTTATTGCCGATTTCCAGCGAACATCTGCAGTGAGCCAACATTATCAACAGGAATATCAAGTAACAGGTAATCTTGACGCCTTAATCACTGCCACAACAGATGCCGCCTTAGCGGCTGAAAACTGTTTGATAGCAGCTGAAAGTCTCGGTTTAGGAGGGTGTGCCATTGGCAGCATTCGTAAGCATTCACAAGAGATCATTGACTTGTTTGAACTGCCGGAGTATACCTTGCCATTATTTGGCCTTGCTATTGGCAAACCAATAGTGGAGATGAGAGTCAAACCGCGTTTACCTGAGCAGGCGGTTATTCATTATGATCGCTATCAGCCTTTGAACTATCAAGACATTCTTGAGTATGATCAAACGATGAAAAAATTTGGTGAGGCTCGGGAAACAAAACTTTGGAGCCAGAAATTTGCCGATTATTTTGAGAAGAGTACAATACCAAATTATGAAAAAGTACTCAAAAATCAAAAGTTTTTATAACAGGAAATTATCAATTTTAAAGTAACTAACTAGTTTATTTGACCGTTATTTGTGAATAGTGAGAAAGAAAATCGGTTTTTATTTGACAGTTCTTGTTTTAGAGCCTATAGTTAAGGTGTACCTAAAATAAAAACCAAATAATCTGTTAGGTGAGGCTCCTATATGGAAATACGCTGCTGCCCAAAAACATCGAGAGATGCCAATGGGTCAACTGGAATTGTCGAGAAAGGCTCTTCTTAATGTAGCTGACAGTAATGTCTAAGCCATATAGTGCTAAAACTCGACGTTGAGATTACTTTTTTGCTATGTCTAAGGGCCTATTTAGCAAGCACTTCTCACGCCGAGAAGTGCTTTTTGTCTTTTTTTAGACAACATTTAACAATGTTAAAGTGTTTTATTTTAAATGAGGTAACGGGAAAGGATGAGGAAAATGAGGCAACAATTGATTCAAGAACCAACTGAGCCTGGAAGTGATCGATGGCGAAGAAGAGAGTTAAGTCATTTTCTGACACATTCTAGTTAAATATAAGATCTGAAACACGTTATTATTGTTATATTATCGGTGAATACCAACGTTTAAGGAATGGTAGAAAAATGTCTAAGTTTTTTTCTTCGCGAGAAAGTGAGGAAAAATTAATGATGAATACAAGTAAAAATAAAAAAACAACAATCAAAATCAACCGGCAAGAAGCAAAAGATTCAGAATTGAAAAAATTAGCAGCCTTATCAGAAAGAGAATTAATGATGGAGTTTCGCACATCAGCTGACGGTTTAACAACAGCTGATGCCGCCCTGCGCTTAGAGGAACATGGTCCCAATGAAATTGCAGCTCAAAGTCCGATACCTGCTTGGAAGTTATTGTTTCACGCCTTTCAAGATCCCTTTGTGTATGTCTTGGCATTATTATTAGTTGTATCAGCTATTACTGGCGATTATGATGCGGCGGTGATTATGGGAATCATGATCTCTTGTAGTGTGATTATCAAGTTTATTCAAGACTTTCGTTCTCAAAAAGCCAGTTTTGAGTTAAAAGAAATGATTGAAAATACTTGTGCCATTACTCGTGATGGTGTCACGACGGAGATCCCTATGGATGAAGTCGTACCAGGTGATATTGTGACGTTATCAACCGGTGATATGATTCCGGCTGACGCGGTGTTGATTTGGACCAATGATCTATTCGTCAATCAGTCATCTTTAACGGGTGAATCAATGCCTGTTGAAAAATTTGTCGATGCAGGCATAGACGTCCAAAAAATTCAGTCTGATGATATTACAGCATTGGATATGCAAGATTTAGTCTTTATGGGGACTGACGTCCTAAGTGGCCAAGGGAAAGCGATTATTTTACGGACAGGTGAAGGCACCTTTTTTGGGGACATTGCGAAAAGTGCCAGTGGGAAGCGTGGTGATACGGCCTTTGATGTCGGAATTAGCAAAGTTAGCAAATTGTTATTGCGAATGGTTGCGGTTCTATTTCCAGTAGTTCTTTTGTTAAACGGCTTTACGAAAGGCGATTGGAGCCAAGCTTTCTTCTTTGCGATTGCGGTGGCAGTTGGTCTAACACCAGAGATGTTGCCGATGATCGTCACCAGTAATTTGGCTAAAGGGGCCTTAAGCTTGTCAAAGGAAAAAGTGATTGTCAAAGAGTTGGCTTCGATTCAAAATTTAGGTAGCATGGACGTGTTATGTACCGATAAGACTGGTACCATTACTGAGGATCGGGTCGTCTTAGTAAAGCATGTCAACCCATTAGGGGAAGTGGATGAGGCAGTCTTAGACATGGCTTACTTAAATTCAAAATACCAAACCGGATGGAAAAATTTAATTGATCACGCTGTCCTTAATTACTATGACACCTATCCTGAAAAACAAAGCTTTGAAACAGTGAAAAAAGTGGATGAAATTCCTTTTGACTTTTCTCGTCGTCGCCTAACAGTAGCCGTTGAATTGGACGGCCACCATGTCATGGTGACCAAAGGGGCGGTTGAAGAGATGGAAGACAGCTGTTCTCACGTGGCAATCAATGGAGAGCTAGTGGCAATTACTGAAGAACTAAAAAAGCAAATGCGAGATGTCAACATTAAGATGAATAAACAAGGGATGCGCGTGATTGCGGTGGCTTACCGAAAAGATGTTCACAGTGAGCCTGTTTATACAGTGAAAGATGAAACGGGCATGACTTTAATTGGATTTGTCGGTTTCCTAGACCCGGCTAAACAATCGGCTGTGACAGCGATTGCTTCCCTTCATCAACATGGTGTTAATGTCAAAGTGTTGACCGGGGACAATGAAATAGTGGCCCGCAAAGTTTGTAAAGACGTGGGGATTCAAGTCGACGAGGTGTTAAATGGCTTGCAAATAGCGGAAATGTCTGATGAAGAACTGCGAAAGAAAGTTGATGGCATCAATCTGTTTGCTAAATTATCACCAATGCAAAAATCGCGGATTATTGACCTGCTGCAAGTTAACGGGCACACAGTAGGGTTTATGGGCGATGGGATTAATGATGCACCGGCTTTAAGAAAAGCGGATGTGGGGATTTCGGTTGACACAGCAGCAGACATTACCAAAGATGCCAGTTCTATCATATTATTGGAAAAAAGTTTGAATGTGCTCGAACACGGTATTTTAGAAGGCCGTAAAGTGTTTAGCAATATGATGAAATACATTAAAATCACCATTAGTTCTAATTTCGGTAATGTTTTTTCAGTGTTAGTGGCAAGTGCTTTTCTACCATTCTTACCGATGTTGTCCATTCAATTATTAATCCAAAATTTGATTTATGATATCGCCCAACTGACGACGCCTTGGGATAATGTGGATGAAGAGGACATCATCAAACCAGTTTCCTGGGAAACAACTGGTTTATTGAAGTTTACACTCTGTATCGGACCTGTTAGTAGTATTTTTGATATTGCGACTTTCTTAGTTATGTGGTTTGTTTTTGGCGCCAATACAGTGGCGCAACAAGGGGTGTTTCAAGCGGGATGGTTCTTGGTAGGATTGATCAGCCAAACACTGGTCGTGCACATTGTGCGAACCAAAAAGTTGCCATTTATTCAAAGTAGAGCCAGTCTTCCACTAGTTTTATCTAGCGTCGTGGCAATTGTGGCTGGTTTAGTTTTAGTCATAAGCCCGCTTAGGAAGGGGTTTGATTTTGCAGCTTTACCAGTAGCTTATTGGCCATGGTTAGTTGGTATTTTAGTTGCCTATGTTATTACAACTGAAATCGCCAAACGGATTTATATACGGGTAAATAGAGAATGGTTATAAGGTGACAATTAAAATGAGACTGGTGCTAAAGGCCAGTCTCATTTTTACTTTATGTTAAGATTTCATGAAATAAAGAAAGTTCGTGTTTTAACTCGAAAAATGATTAGAATAGCAAAAAAGTTTGGTAATAACGGATAGGATAATAAAAAAACGTTTAGCGAACAAAATACTTATTTCACTAACTAATTGAAAAGAAGCGTTGGAAAAAGTTTGAAAATGGACGATTGGTTGGGCGTGGTGAGTTGTTTATGCAGAAAAAAGAACTGAGGGTCTTTGTGAAAATGAAGGATGTCTTAAATTGGGACAGCATAAATGTTGATAAATCAGCGTGATATAAATTATAATTAAGATGTTGTATAACAGATTAAAGAACTGACTTATACAGAATGTAACAGGAGCGAACAGAAATGAAAATAAAACCATGAAAGCGGTGATTATATTAGTGAATTGATTCACTATATACTACAGACGTAGGAGCTGTCCTATTTTTGCGAGAAAGTGATTTTTTGAGCCGCTTTGCTTGCAATAGTCTGTTTCTCGTGTTAAATTAAGAATGTGCTCGCAAGGAATACTAATACAGATTTCTTGCACTGTTTGGAAACGAACACTAATAATGCAAAAGAGAGAGGATTGTGTAACAATGGCGACTAAAAAGAATAGCCCAGTTGATTTTGAAGCTTTGTTAGAAAATATCAACGCTGATTTTCCAACTTTACAAGTATTAGATGAGAATGGAAAAGTGACTAACCCAGATTTAATGCCAGATTTATCAGATGAAGAATTGGTTGAATTAATGACTAATATGGTGTGGGCTCGTGTCCTAGATCAACGTTCGACAGCATTAAACCGTCAAGGCCGTTTAGGTTTCTACGCTCCAACAGCTGGACAAGAAGCCAGTCAACTAGGCAGTCAATTTGCAATGGATAAAGAAGATTATCTATTACCTGGCTACCGTGACGTTCCGCAATTAATTAAACAAGGATTACCATTAAAAGAAGCATTCTTATGGTCTCGTGGCCATGCTGCTGGTAACTATTACCCAGAAGAATTAAAAGCTTTACCACCACAAATTATCATCGGCGCGCAATACGTGCAAGCTGCTGGTGTGGCATTAGGACTTAAAAAACGCAACAAGAAAAATGTTGTGTTTACATATACAGGTGATGGTGGTTCATCACAAGGTGATTTCTACGAAGGCATTAACTTTGCGGGCGCTTATAAAGCAAACGCAGTGTTCTTTATTCAAAACAATGGCTATGCCATTTCAACACCACGCGAAAAACAAACAGCTGCTAATACATTAGCTCAAAAAGCTGTTGCTGCTGGAATTCCAGGGATTCAAGTTGATGGTATGGATGCCTTAGCTGTTTACGCTGTTACTAAAAAAGCAAGAGATTGGTCAATTGCTGGTAACGGCCCTGTTCTAATCGAAACATTAACTTATCGTTATGGTCCACATACATTATCTGGTGATGACCCAACACGTTACCGTACCAAAGATATTGAAGATTATTGGGAAAAACGTGATCCATTGGCTCGTCTACGTATTTTCTTAACAGAAAAGGGTCTTTGGACTGAAGACAAAGAAGAAGCAATTATTGAAGCAACTAAAGAAGAAATCAAAAATGCAATTAAGGAAGCCGATGCAGAACCAAAACAAAAGATTTCAGATTTCTTGAAAAACATGTTTGAAGTTTCTCCACAGAGCATTAAAGAACAAATTGCAATCTACGAAGCGAAGGAGTCGAAATAACAATGGCACAAAAAACAATGATTCAAGCAATTACAGATGCACTTGCAATTGAACTTGAAAAAGACCCTAATGTTTTAGTTTTTGGTGAAGATGTCGGTAATAACGGTGGTGTTTTCCGTGCGACTGAAGGCTTGCAAGAAAAATTTGGCGAAGATCGTGTCTTTGATACACCATTAGCTGAGTCTGGAATTGGTGGTTTGGCATTTGGTTTGGCATTGGAAAACTATCGTCCAGTTCCTGAAATTCAATTCTTCGGTTTTATCTTTGAAGTAATTGATGAGGTTATTGGTCAAATGGCGCGTACTCGTTACCGTATGGGTGGCACTCGTACGATGCCTATCACCATCCGCGCGCCTTTCGGTGGAGGTGTTCATACACCTGAAATGCATGCTGATAACTTAGAGGGATTGATCGCTCAATCTCCTGGTATCCGTGTCGTTATTCCAAGTAATCCATACGATGCCAAAGGACTATTGATTTCAGCGATTCGTGACAACGATCCAGTTGTTTTCCTTGAGCATATGAAATTATACCGTTCATTCCGTGAGGAAGTGCCAGATGGCGAATACACGGTTCCTTTAGATAAAGCGGCAGTGACTCGTGAAGGTTCTGATATCTCGATCATTACTTACGGTGCGATGGTTCGTGAATCAATCAAGGTTGCAGACAAATTAGCTGAAGAAGGAATTTCTGTTGAAATTATCGACTTGCGTACAGTTGCGCCACTTGATATTGATACCATTATTGCGTCTGTTGAAAAAACTGGCCGTGTGGTTGTCGTTCAAGAAGCTCAAAAACAAGCGGGAGTTGCTGCTCAAGTTGTTTCTGAAATTTCAGAACGTTCTGTGTTGTCATTAGAAGCACCAATCGGTCGCATTTCTGCACCAGATACTATTTTCCCATTTGGTCAAGCTGAAAATGCTTGGTTACCAAATGCGACAGATATCGAAGCAAAAGTAAGAGAAATCCACGCATTTTAAGAACCTCTTTGAATGCATTAAACAAATTGATAATGGCTAAAAGGAGTATGCGCAAGCTTACTCCTTTAGCAGATAGTAATGACCAGAGTCTGAGCTGTTAAAACTTCAAACCATTTCATTCTTCGGGCAACCGATTATTCAATGGTTTTTAGGTTTGCACCGCTCAACTTTTATCAGACTTGATGAAAAGAAGGGAAGTATACGATCATGGCATTTAAATTTAAATTACCAGATATCGGTGAGGGCATTGCAGAAGGTGAAATCGTTAAATGGTTCTTCGCAGTCGGCGATACAGTTAATGAAGACGATACATTATTAGAAGTTCAAAATGATAAATCAGTGGAGGAAATTCCATCTCCAGTGACAGGGAAAGTTCTTAGCATTTTGGCTCCAGAAGGAACAGTGGCTAATGTCGGCGACGTCTTAATCGAAATCGACGCCCCTGGTCACGAAGATGAGAGTCCAGCCGCACCTGCAGAAGCTTCAACTCCTGCACCAGCCGCACCGGCTGCAACTGGTGGAGTTTTCCAATTCAAATTACCAGATATTGGTGAAGGAATTGCAGAAGGCGAAATCGTTAAATGGTTCTTTGCAGCTGGCGATACAGTCAATGAAGATGATACCTTATTAGAAGTTCAAAACGATAAATCAGTGGAAGAAATTCCATCACCCGTGACAGGGAAAGTCGTGTCAATCGTGGTTCCAGAGGGAACGGTTGCCAATGTTGGTGACGTGTTAATTGAAATTGACGCTCCAGGGCACAATACTGCTTCAGCATCAGCACCTGCTGCTCAAGCTACAGCAACAACTGCTTCAGCAGCGCCAGCCGCTGTCCCAACAGCCGCTGATCCGAACAAACGTGTTCAAGCGATGCCTTCAGTTCGTCAATACGCTCGTGAGAAAGGTGTAGACATTACAGCTGTTGTGGCAACTGGTAAAGGTGGCCGCGTCCTTAAAGAAGATATTGATGCCTTTGCAGGCGGCTCTGTGGCTCCAGCGACAACAACTGCAACACCAGCAGCAACAGAAGCGTCAGCAACAGCAACAGTTACTAAACCAGCAACACCAGCACAACCGTATGTTGGCAGTGGCGAACCAGAAACACGTGAAAAATTAACGCCAATGCGTAAAGCTATTTCGAAAGCAATGGTTAACAGCAAACACACAGCGCCTCACGTGACTTTATTTGATGATGTTGAAGTCTCTAAAATGTGGGATCACCGTAAGAAATTTAAAGATGCAGCTGCCGCTAAAGGCACTAAATTAACCTTCTTACCATATGTGGTGAAAGCACTTGTGGCGACAATGAGAGATTTCCCAATCTTAAATGCGTCTATCGATGATGCTACCCAAGAGATTGTTTATAAAAACTACTACAATATCGGAATTGCAACAGATACACCAAATGGTTTATTTGTACCAAACATTAAACACGCCGATTCAAAAGGCATGTTCCAAATTGCTGATGAAATCGTTGAAAATGCTGGTAAAGCCATGGAAGGTAAATTAGCTGCGGCAGAAATGCGTGACGGCACTGTTACTATCAGTAATATTGGATCAGCCCGTGGTGGTTGGTTTACACCAGTTATTAATTACCCTGAAGTTGCGATTTTAGGTGTAGGGACGATTGCTCAACAACCAATTGTCAATGAAGATGGTGAGTTAGCAGTTGGTCGTGTTATGAAATTATCATTGAGTTTTGATCACCGCATCGTTGACGGCGCAACAGCTCAAAACGCTATGAACAATATCAAACGTTTATTGGCGGATCCAGAATTATTATTAATGGAAGGATAAGGTGAGAAACTAATGGTAGTAGGAGATTTCGCATTAGAATTAGATACAGTCGTAATCGGTGCTGGCCCTGGAGGTTACGTAGCAGCTATTCGTGCCGCTCAAATGGGACAAAAAGTAGCGATTATCGAGCGTGAATATATTGGTGGTGTTTGTCTAAACGTTGGATGTATTCCTTCAAAGGCGCTAATTAGCGCTGGACATAAATACCAAGAAGCACTTGATTCTGAAGTCTTTGGTGTGACGACTGAAAATGTTAAACTGGACTTTGCTAAAACACAAGACTGGAAAGACAATGTTGTGGTAAACAAATTAACAACTGGTGTTAAAGGTCTCTTGAAGAAAAATAAAGTTGAAGTGTTAATGGGCGAAGCCTTTTTCGTCGATGAGCACACATTGCGCGTCATTCATGAAGATTCAGCTCAAACTTATGAATTCAACAATGCGATTGTGGCAACTGGTAGTCGCCCAATCGAAATCAAAGGATTCAAATTTGGCGGTCGTATCATCGATTCAACTGGCGGCTTAAACTTAACCGAAGTACCTAAAAAATTGGTAATCGTCGGTGGTGGTGTTATCGGCGCTGAACTAGGCGGCGCATATGCTAATTTAGGCGCTGAAGTTACGATTCTTGAAGGCTCTCCGCAAATTTTACCAACCTTTGAAAAAGACATGGTAAGATTAGTCGACAAATCATTTAAAGACAAAGGCGTTAAAGTTGTCACTAAAGCAATGGCTAAAGAAGCGATTGATAATGGTGACAGCGTCACAGTTAACTATGAAGTTGACGGTAAAGCTGAATCAATCGAAGCTGATTACGTGATGGTAACAGTTGGTCGTCGTCCAAATACCGATGAGCTTGGCTTGGAAGTTGCGGGCGTTGAAATGACTGATCGTGGCTTAGTTAAAGTTGACAACCAAGGACGTACCAACGTGAAGAGTATCTTCGCTATCGGTGATATCGTTCCTGGTGCTGCTCTTGCTCATAAAGCAAGTTATGAAGCTAAGATTGCGGCTGAAGCGATTGCTGGTAAACCAGTAGCCGTTGATTACCGTGCAATGCCGGCAGTTGCCTTTACTGATCCTGAATTAGCAACAGTTGGGTTGACCCAAGCAGAAGCTAAGGAACAAGGCTTAGATGTGAAAGTTTCTAAATTCTTATTAGGTGGTAATGGCCGTGCCATTTCACTTGATCAAACAGAAGGATTTATTCGTCTAGTCACAACGAAGGAAGATAACGTGATTGTTGGTGCACAAGTTGCCGGTGTAAGTGCAAGTGATGTGATTGCTGAACTAGGTTTAGCAGTTGAAGCTGGCATGAACGCTGAAGATGTTGCCTTGACGATTCACTCTCATCCATCATTAGCCGAAGCGGTTATGGATGCGGCTGAATTAGCTTTAGGTTTACCAATTCACGCTTAATTGATTGTAAACTACCTTTCATGGAGAAATCTGTGAAAGGTAGTTTTTTAGTATGCTCCCAAAAATTGGAACTAATTTGACATCGGATCGTTAATCGTTTACGATTAATCAAACAATAGCGGGTTTATAAAACAATTTGTTGAAAGACAGTTGGTTTGATATAGAAGGAAAGTAGGAGAGGAGATAAGTTGGTATATCTGAAAGCTATTTTAGCAGGGACTTTAGTCACTGCTTGTGTTATCGTTGGAGCAGGTTTGTTTGGTTACAGTGGTGAAAAAGTGCTGGGATTAATGATTTTGATAGGGGGGCTATTAGCAGGGAGTTTAAGTGGGATTTTTAGTAATGGAGAGCGCCAGCATCCTTGGAATAAATGGAGCCAGCGCGAGTTAGTGGATTCGATTAATCAAGGGGTGTTGGTATTTCTTTTTACTTTGCCAGTGATCGTTGGCTTTTTTATCAATTATGTACTTTTCATCAAATAAAGACGGCTGATGTGATATCAGGCGTCTTTATTAGGTGATTGGTAGGCTTTCCGAACTAATTTGGGGAATTGATGGGCTAGTCGTTCAAATGCTCGTAAGACCTTTTCAGGTATGTCAACGTGGGCGATAAATTGTTTCCCTTGAGGACCGTAGCCTTGAAGATCATCTTTTAAGCGGGGGATTTCTCCTAAAATTAATTCAATGTAGCGTTTGGGTTCCCACATGCCCCAGATCGTTGGTTCGAGTTTTAAGCTGTCTTGAGACTGGCTAAAAAGGGGGAGGTAGGGAGCGTAGCTATAGATCTGGGTTAATTTAGTCGGCCATATTTTAGCAAAGGTGGCTCCCATTCGTCGTTGCATAGCAGCATCTTGCATGATAAGTGTCTGTTTGGGGGAATAATCTGATGCCAATAACGTGTCTAAAGCAAATTGAACATTCTCACCACAATTAGTGGACATAGTTTCCAAGAGCAGTGAATCAACTGGGACATGGTAAGTTGCTGTTAAATAATCGGCAAAGAGGATGGCCTCTGGTTGGTTAGCTATTTTGGATTGAAAGGCCGCTTGCAAATGATCAGTTGTGTGACCGATTCCCCCTACTACCATGATTTTTTTGACTAAGCCAGCTTGCCAAAGTTCTCCCAACACATCAGCTGCCGCTGGAATGGCTCCACCGAACAGAATAACTAAATCAAAGCCGTCAAGCCCTTGTTTTAAGAGGGTTTCTTTGTTTAAATTTGGAAAATCCCTTTGTGCCAAATAGTTACTGATAAGATTGAGGTCGCTAATAAATTCTGGTTGATGTGACAAAGCGTTTCACCTGTCTTTCTTAGTTATAAAGTGGTTACTTTTTAAGTATAAACCATTCGCTTAAGGAAGTGGAATTATCTTTTGTGTTATTTTATACCTGAGTCCTCTCCGTCTTTAAAAACAGATATGGTATAATTAGCAAATAATCTGGTTGTAGGAGGAGAAAAATGAAACTAGTGTTGGAAACCGTTACGAAAAAATTTGATCAAAAGGCAATTATTGAAGGTGCTTCATTTGAATTTGAAAAGGGAAAGATATACGGTTTACTAGGGCGTAATGGGGCAGGGAAAACCACGTTATTTAACTGTATTTCACGAAATTTACAACTTGATAATGGCCAAATCGCCATAGAAGAAGGAGATCAACGAGACGATAATTATGACAATACATCCGTTGGTTTCGTGTATGCCACGCCTCATTTGCCAGGGTTTATGACAGGTTATGAATTTGTTAAATTTTTTGTTGACGTCAATAAGGAACGTTTGGCAGTTATTGAAGATCCTCAGGTCTACCTAGCTCGTGCTGGTATTGAAAGTAAGGATCAACATCGCTTGTTAAAAGATTATTCTCACGGTATGCAGAATAAGGTGCAGATGTTGGTAACCATGTTAGTTAAATCGCCAGTTCTATTGTTGGATGAGCCTTTAACTTCTTTTGACGTGGTAGTGGCGCATGAGATGAAAGAACTGATTATTTCTCAAAAAGATCATTCAGTAGTGATTTTCTCCACTCATATTTTACAATTAGCTCAAGACCTGTGTGATGAAATCGTCCTATTGCATGAAGGCAAATTGACAGGGATACCGAGTGAGCGGATTCACGATGCTGATTTTGAAGAGGAAGTAGTTAAATTATTGTCCACTAGTCATGCTGAAAACAACACCTTGAATAGTATTCTATTACAAGAGGGAGGCCAGTGAGAATGACCGAGTTTATTCAAAAATGGCGCATCTATTGGCTCTTTAAAAGCGCTGGCGAGACACGCAAAATTAATGGATTATTTTTTTATTTGCGGAAATTACCAATTGTGGGTAAAAGGATTTCGGTCTCTATTTACCGTAACTATGAAGTGAAAAAGGTTTTATTTGTTCTGATGACTGTTTTAGGTATTGTGATGAAATTAGTCATGAAATTTTTATGGATTGGGATCAATTTGGGTGTTATCAGTCTTTATTCAACTATGTTGAACCTTAAGGGAGATGTTGTAGAAAATGGCTTGGTTTTGTGGGTGCTAACGGTTCCTTTATTAGTAGGGTGTTTTGCAGGGTTTGGAGAACGACTCAGCCAACACGATGCCGATTTTATTGCAAATTTTCTAGTGTCAAATAAATTTTTTGTTCATTCCCGTATGTTGGTGGAAACCATTTATGATGGGCTTTCCTATCTGCCGGCGCTAGTAGTATTTGGGGCGATAGCTGGTCGTCCAATATTCGTTCCTTTAGTTGGTGTTTTTTGTTATTTAGGTGGTTTGTTTCTTTTTTATTATCTTGGCCGCTGTATCAGTTCTTGGTCTAATGCTGCTCGAATGACGTGTAATTGGTTGAGCTATGTGGCGATCGGAGGCCTGATCGGATTGCTTGTTTGGCGAGATGGATTCTCTCAATTGTTTCAATGGGGATTTGGCTGGCCAGGGTTAGGTTTGTCATTAGTTCTGTTAGTTACAAGTAGTTGGTTGTTATTTAATTATCAGGGAGAAGAGCGGTACAACTATTGGTTGATCGAGCGGTCTGTTGGACAATTAGAAGCGATGGCTACAGCCAAAAAAAGCAGTCATTCTTATTTAGGTGAAGGCCTCAAAATGCAAAAAGAGTTGAAATTAGTAGAAGGAGAAGGCACTCATTTAACTGGGAATCAGTATTTAAACAGTTTGTTGTTTAGCCGTTATCGCCCGACGTTAACCCGTCAATTGAAGTGGCGCTTGTTGGGGATTGCCGGTGTCGGTTTGACAATTGTCGCCATCAGTCTTTTTACTGATCTCCCCCGATTATCGGAAAAAGAAGTCATCAGTTTGTTGCCTGCGTTATTTTTTGTGATGTACTTTGTTACTTTTGGTAAAAAGGTGGTACAGATGGTCTTTATCAACTGTGATTCTTCGATGCTTTTTTATCCTTTCTATCGGCAACCGAAGACGATTTTGCAGGGTTTTTATTTTCGTTTTTTGAAGACCTTTTATTACAATGGCATTGTCTCTTTCGGAATGTTTGTGATGGTGCTTTTGATTAATAGCGTCAACGGTTTTTTTCTTAGTTTCAGTTTTTTTGGAATTCTTGGTTTTTTGTTACTGAGTTTATCTCTGTTATTTTCATTTCATGAACTCTTTGTCTATTACATACTACAGCCCTTTTCCAGTGATTTGGAAGTCGTTAATCCAGTCTACAAGGTAGTAGCAGGTGTTTTCTATTGGATTGCCTATATGAACATGCAATTGCGTTCTATGGGAGCAACGTATGTTGTTTTGGTATCCCTTCTCAGTTTGCTTTATGTCGCTGTTGGCTTGATCGTTGTCTGGCGTGTTGCCCCTAAAACCTTTCGATTTAAAGGGTAAGCTGGCGAAGTGTGAATAAAAAAGTCCTGTAAAACAAACAAGATAAATGGACTATGCAGAAATGAATCGCTCTCAGGAGTGATTTAAAAGAATAATCAAATGACAAATGAGTTGTTTTAGTTTAGAATAGAAAGAGAAAAACAGAGGGTGAAGAGGTGAGAAAGATATCTGAAAAAAAGCGCAAACGTAAAAGACGCAGTTCCAGTGATATTATGGATGAGTTTATTGATGAGTCTTTACGACCTGATTCTTCACCGAAAAAACGGAAGCGGCGTTCAAGCTCTGGCGGTAGTAGTCATCGGAAAAAGAAAGTCCATAAACCAATTGAAATGCCTGATATTGTGGATAAGTCATTGTTGGAGAAAAGTCCCAAAACAACCACTCCTCAAAAAACGATGCCAGTTGAGACAGAAGCGGTTATTCAACGTGAGACAAGACGCTCACGTATTAAGAAGCCCGAATTAGAAGAGTTTGAGGATTCTTTGCGAAATAGGTCCTATGATAAAAAGAAAAAAGGCTCTTTTGTTGACGGGGTGATTGGTATTTTATTGGTGGCGGTTTTCGTCTCAATGGTTATTTTTTACGTAAAAGTTGACCGAGCAGAGGTGATAAGCGGATCGATGGAACCAACCTTAATGACCAATGAAAAAGTGATCATTATCAACGGCCGTTCGCCTAAACGTTTTCAGATGGTAGTTTTTTACCCACCAGATGGTTCAAAAGATAAATATGTGAAACGGATTATTGGTTTACCAGGAGACACGATTGAGTATCGTGACGACGTGTTGTATGTCAATGGTGAAATGTATGAAGAACCATATTTAGATAAAAATCGTGAGAATTTTGAAGCGGAAGCAAATTCAGAGACAGAATTTTACACAAAGAATTTGCTTTTGGAAAATATTCCTGGTGTAGCGAAAGGGACTAAAAAAATTCCTAAAGACATGTTCTTAGTTTTAGGGGATAATCGCCAGAACTCACAAGATAGTCGCTACATTGGCTTAATTCCCAAGGAAAATTTGGTGGGAATTGTTTGGAAAAAAGCCCAAGAACCTAAAAAAATTACGAAGTAGTCTTGCTCAATTAAAAAGCTCAAAGGTTGTTTGCTTTTTTTATTGAAGTTAATAAGGAACTATTGAAGCAAATAGTGTTTAGTTGTTCGCTTAAAATCGGAATATTCAGGATAAAATTAACAAAAGCCATCGTGTAGGAAACAAAATTATGCTATACTTTTTTCGTAGGAGGAATGATAAGAATGAATATTATTAGACAACCAGAATTTGTGGAAGCATTTCATTATGATATGAACACACCCGAAAATGAAACCAAAGCAGAAACCGAAATTCGTGTGGAGGTAAAACCCTTCGATATGAGCGACCAACCTGACTTTCCGACAGACGTGAGTTCAGTGCTGGGATTGCGAGTTATTTTTCAAATTGTTTTTGAAGAATTTGCGGTAACTGGCGCTGTTCGCCAATTAGTCACGTTAAGTGATCGTAAAGTGGACAATCCTGATGATTTGGCACAATCAGAATTGGATGAATTAATGCGACCGTTATTTTCTATGATTGAACGATTGACTTATGATGTCACGGAAATAGCTTTAGATCGTCCAGGTGTTCAGTTGAATTTTGCCAACGAACCAGGTACACCAGAAGCATCAGCTGAATAAAAAAGGAAATCAAGAGCCATCGGCAAACTGTTAGATAGTTGACAGTTTGTTTTTTTGTTTATCAGGTAAACAGCTTGTGACTGATCTATTTTATGATTATTTAACTGGAAATAATACGGGATAGTAAAAAAATGCGACTAACGATTGAAAAGAAAACGTAGTATAATAGACAAAAGCTGTCATATTTTACGAGGAGGGGAGTTAATGAAAGAATTACTATATGCAATTGGTGACATTCATGGCGATTACTTGACCTTTGTTGAACTATTGAAGGACTATGATCGCAAGAGTCATCAACTGGTTTTAATTGGTGATTTAGCAGATCGGGGGCCTCGAGGAAAAGAGTGTTTGGAGTTAGGAAAAAAATTAGTTGAAGATGAAGGCGCGATTTATTTAAAAGGCAATCATGAGGATATCCTATTGAACTTTTTGAAAGAACCAGAGGAACGCTATAATAATTATCTGCGTAATGGAGGCAGTAGTACCATTAACGGGTTAATTCATCAGGGAGCGACTGAAGAATACTCTCCCTTGGAAATGAGTATCCTAATTCAAAGCTATCATGAGGAATTAATTGAGTTTCTTAAAAAATTGCCACTTTATTATGAATGGCATGACTATCTATTTGTTCATGCTGGCGTCGATCTAACTAAAAGTGACTGGCATCAGACTAGCAAGCAAGATTTTGTCTGGATTAGAGAGCCATTTCATCAGGGCAAAAATAACACAGGGAAAACAATCGTTTTCGGACATACTATTACGCCTTTTCTTCATGGCGACAATCAAACCACGGATCTTTGGATCTCCGATCATAAAATTGGCATTGATGGGGGTGGGATCTATGGCGGCTCCGTACATGGCGTGATATTTAATCAGCAAGGGATTCTTCAAGACATCGAAATCCAGAATTTTATCGGACCGTGGCAACCGGATTTTTAGGTAATGGATTACTTTCTGAGGGAGAGTGGGGACTTTTCTATCTTTTAAGAGGAAAAACCCTTGTTTAAGAGATTATTTTGCTGTCTTATTGGAAATTGTGGGTGAAAGTATGCTAAAATAGTACAGTATGATTAAATGAGGGAGCCAATGTCTATGGATGAAGGATTGAATCAACATATATTAACTTTACTACAAGCAGAGCTTAAAGGCTTCAGCCCAAAACAAATTAAAACGGTCTTGTCACTTTTAGGTGAAGGAAATACCGTTCCTTTTATTGCTCGTTATCGGAAAGAGATGACTGGCAGTTTAGATGAAGTACAAATCCGAGAAATTGAAGAACGTTATCACTACTTACTAAACTTGGAGAAACGCAAAGAAGAAGTTTTGCGTTTGATTGGGGAACAAGATAAATTAACGCCTGAGCTGTCAGCGGCTATTAAAGAATGTAACAAGATGCAGCAGGTAGAAGATTTATATCGACCTTATAAGCAAAAGCGTCGCACGAAAGCGACAATTGCAAAAGAGCGCGGCTTAGAACCTTTTGCCATGTGGTTATTGTCCTTTCCGTTGACAGGCGATGTTATCAGTGAGGCTGATCAGTACGTTAATGAGGATGAAGAACTGCCGACAGCTCAAGAAGTCTTAGCAGGAGCTCATGAGATTATTGCAGAAATGGTAGGGGACGAGCCTAGATACCGGACGTGGATTCGCGAGTTTACTCAAAAGAACGGCCAACTGGTCAGTACGGTTAAAAACAAAGAAAAAGATGAGAAATCAGTTTTCGAGATGTACTACGAGTACGCGGAACCGGTTAGCCGGATTGTCTCTCATCGTGTTTTAGCCACGAATCGTGGTGAAAAAGAAGATGTTTTAAAAGTTAGTATTACGGTTGACGAAGATAAAATTATGGCCTATTTGGATCGCCAGCTAGTGGGACAACATCAATCTGCGATCACAAAATCTTACGTTGTTGAGGCTTATAAAGATAGTTACAAACGGTTTATTGGACCGGCCATTGAACGGGAAATTCGCAATGAGTTAACCGAAAAAGCTGATGAACAAGCGATTGCCATTTTCGGTGAAAACCTACGGAATCTCTTATTACAGTCACCTTTAAAAGGAAAAGTGGTATTAGGGTTTGACCCAGCGTATCGGACAGGCTGCAAATTGGCCATTGTTGACGAAACAGGTAAAGTTTTAGGAATTAAAGTGATTTATCCTCATAAACCAGCGAATGAGGCGAAACGTAAGCAAGCTGCTAGTGAATTTAATCAATTAATTGAAACGTATCAAGTTGAGATGGTTGCGATTGGGAATGGAACAGCTAGTCGTGAATCAGAACTTTTTGTGTCTCAACAATTACGACAAATTAAGCGAGATGTTTTTTATGTCATTGTAAATGAAGCTGGGGCTTCGGTTTATTCAGCGAGTGATATTGCTCGTCAGGAGTTTCCTCACTTGCAAGTTGAGGAACGCAGTGCTGTCAGTATTGCGCGACGTCTGCAAGATCCATTGGCAGAACTGGTTAAGATTGATCCTAAGGCTGTAGGGGTCGGTCAATATCAACACGATGTGTCACAAAAAATGTTAGCGGACCAATTGGATTTTGTCGTTGAAACAGCAGTTAACCAGGTGGGAGTGACGGTTAATACAGCCAGTCCAGCTTTATTGCAACATGTGTCAGGATTAAATAAAACGACCGCTCAAAATATAGTCACTTATCGGGAGGAAAATGGTGCTTTTACCAGTCGACCACAACTAAAAAAAGTGCCACGGTTAGGTCCTAAAGCTTATGAACAAGCCATTGGATTTTTACGGATTCCTGAAAGTAAAAATATTTTGGATAATACAGGAATTCACCCGGAAAGTTATCCAGTCGCTAAAACTGTTTTAGCAGAGGCGAAAGTCGGAGCCAAAGAACTAGGGTCGATAGAGGCGAAAACGGTCTTAGAGCAGTTAAACACTAATCAAACAGCGACTCAATTAGAGGTTGGGAAAGAGACTTTAACGGATATTATCGCTGGCTTGATTCAACCTGGTCGAGATTTGCGAGATGAAATGCCAGCCCCACTTTTGCGACAAGATGTCTTAAGTATGGAAGATTTAAAACCAGGGATGGAATTACAAGGAACTGTGCGCAATGTCGTTGATTTTGGTGCTTTTGTGGATATTGGCGTAAAACAAGATGGGATGGTTCATATCTCAAAATTAAGCAATAAATTTGTTAAACACCCAACAGATGTTGTGGCAGTTGGAGATGTGGTAACGGTTTGGGTGGAAGAGATCGATCTTCGCAAAGGACGAATTGCTTTAAATATGTTAGGACCAGCCAAAGAGAAGGGATAGAAGGGTATTGATGGTTTTCAGCGCGCTGTATGAAGATTTTAACTATTTGGAAGAGATAGACGATATCGTAGAATTAACTGATGACCGTTTGCAAGAGTTGGTGGAGTTGATCTCCACCAACGAATTTGATCGGGAATTTAAGCATCAAGCCTTTTTAAACAGTCGTTTGCGGACGACTGGTGGTCGTTATCATCTAAACTCTCATAATTTAGATTTTAACCCCAAAGTATACGAGCGTTACGGCATGGAAGAATTGGTTAATGTTATCAAACATGAATTGTGTCATTATCATCTTCATTTAGAAGGCCGTGGCTTTCAGCATCGGGATGCCGATTTTAAGAATCTATTGAAAAAGACGGGCGGTAGTCGTTTTGTCAAACCATTAGAAGAACAAAAACCAGAAAATTATCAACAGTACGAGTGCCTTAAATGCCATAATTTGATTTTGCGCAAACGACGGATAAACATTCGTAAATACAGTTGCCGTTGCGGTGGCCAATTAAAACATCTGTAGAGTTACAAGTAGGGCGTTTAAGAGCCACTTTGTAGTCAGATGTGTTAATTGGTTGTTGCAAGGCGAAGACTCTTAGACCTGCTGTCAGGTCTTTTTTTGTGTGCGCCAGGCATGGCGACTAACTAGGTGGTGAAAGTCCACTGCGAGGGTACACATCGACCAATCGCTAGAGAAACGCAAGGTGGCATTCGCGAGAATGTAGCTGAAGGAAGCGTGTATCAAACTCTTGGCTCGACGAACAGAAATCTGATATTAAGGCTGGATAAGTGGACGAGGTTCCACAACAAATCAAAGTCCAAAAGATGTGCGTAAACTTATCTAGTAAATCAGGCGAGTAAAAGATGAAAGTTAGTTGTCTTACCCTGGGAGGTCTCACGGACGATTAAGGAGTCCCCTATTAAGAAAATCGGTCGAAAAAGGTTTATCGTGAGAAGTCAGCTGACGTCATAGTAGTGAATTTTTTTTTCATGAAGGACTGAACAATTTATAGTGTTTCTAAACCACGAATGCACGAAAGATATGTTTCTGAATGTGTTAATGATGAAAATATGAGCGTATCTCAAAAGATAGTCAAAAGAGAA
>NZ_JAEEGA010000007.1:0-25146 GCF_017829975.1 Vagococcus allomyrinae
GGCAAGAAATCTCTTGAAATGAGAGAATGGACGTGTCCTATTTGTCATACTCATCACGATCGAGATATTAATGCCAGTGTCAATATCTTGACCGAAGGTCTAAGATTAGCCTAGATAAACTCACTAACCGTAGGAACTGCGGGGATAGCTTGGTAAATAAAAGACACCGCTGATAGTAAAGAAATACGCTGTCAAGTATGCTTTTTTCCCAAGAATCTTGTGACTTTAGTCATGAGAGGTTCAAAACTAATAGCTGACGATTTACTACGAGATGGTTTATAATGAACTAGTACAAAAATTCACAAAACCATTAGGAGGATCTCCATGACAAACTATCAGCCCTTATTAACTCCACTTACATTAACGAATGGAGCTGTTATTCAAAATAGATTGGCAATGGCCCCAACATCGGTGACTGATGCAACACCAGATGGTACCATTACGCCGGCTATATTAACACTTTTTGAGAGACGTTCTCAAGTTGCTGGCCTTTTGATTGCTGGGGCAGCTACAATTAATGAACGAGGCAAAGCATTTGAAAGTCAGATGAGTATTGCAGAAGATAAACATATTGATGGTCTTCGGGAACTTGCCAAAAGAATGAAAAAAGATGGAGGCAAAGCCGTTTTGCAAATTTATCACGCCGGCCGACAAGCTGCTGCTTCTCACAACCTTTTTGGAGAAGTTGTAGCCCCTAGTAAGAACACTCTCACCAATCTTCCATATGAACCTCGTGAACTATCAACAATCGAAATTTTATCAATTGTTAAACAATTTGGCGAGGCAACTGAGCGAGCAATTGATGCTGGATTTGATGGGGTGGAAATCCATGGAGCCAATAACTTTTTAATTCATCAATTTTTCTCTGCTTCTTCCAATTTGCGACAGGATGAATGGGGAGGTAATCTGAAAAAAAGAATGGCTTTTCCATTAGCTGTCATTAAAGAAGTTAAAAAAGCCGCAACAGCCAAAGCAAAGTCTGATTTTATCATCGGCTATCGTTTAGTTCCTGAAGAAATCAGCAATGACATGCTTGGTTACAGTTTTGATGAGGCCTTATCACTCATCGACGTGATCGCTGATCAAAAGCTAGATTATCTCCATCTCTCTCTTTTCACTGGCTATGACAGTCACGCTGCTCATTCAACAAAACCCTATGGGCAAGCTGTAAAAGAACTTGTGGGAAATCGTGCTGCGGTAGTTATTGTCTCTCAAATCACCACCGCCCAGGAAGCTTTAGATGCTTTAAACTATGGAGATCTTGTTGCTTTAGGACGAAGTGCTTTAATTGAACCAGCCTTTGCTGCTAAGATTGAAAAGGGGGAAGCTGACACAATTATGACGGAAATTACGATCGAGAGTGCGGCAACCATTGGCTTACCTCCAAACTTAATTGATCTATTTGTTTCTGGAGCCGTTTCTTTGGATTTACCAGGAAAAGAAAATTTAACGACTGATCCTTAAGCTAGCTGTCTGACAATATATGATCAAAAGAGCTTCCGATTCCTGGTAATTGGGAGCTCTTCTATTCATGATACAAGGAATAAATGATTGTAATAAGGAAAGAATTTACGATATAATAGACATACTAGCGTAATCACAATCAAAAACACAATTCGGTAGGTAGTCCGGATGTGAGCATCATTTTGACGCTCATCAGTAACCTTCCCTCCTCGGGTCGTCCAGTTGTGATTTAGTAAAAAACTAAGGAGGAGGGGTAAACATGTCGTTAATTGTTTACTTTGATGGTCAGTATTGGGTTGGGATTATAGAATTTCAGGATGAGGAGCGCTTACAAGTCTATCGTCATGTTTTTGGCAGTGAACCTAAAGATGCTGAAATTTGGAGCTTTATTCATAAGCTATTGCCAAAGGTATTAAGCCATTCCCAACAAAAGGGCATCAAAATTGAGACTTCAAACACAATCAAAAGGATCAATCCAAAACGGCGTCAACGACAAATCGCCAAGGAAGTAAAACAAAAAGGAACATCTACAAAATCTCAACTAGCCATGCAAGCGGCTTTAGATGAAACTAAACAACGCCGCCGTCAATCTCGGTCAGCCCAAAAACGGGCGAGAGCTCAAAGAACATATGAATTAAGAGTGGCGAAAGCTAAGGAAAAAAGGCGAGGAAAATGAGAGGAGTCGGTAGGCTTGATAAAGTATGTATCATTTAAGGATGTACCACTGAATGAAGCGACTAGTTTATGGAATGACTGTTTTTCAGATTATTTGATACCAATCAAAATGTCAGAAGTCGATTTGACCCATCGTTTGAGTACTTTGCATTTATCGCCAACAAATTCACTAATTGCGCAAACAGATCACCACTTAACTGGAATCATGTTGTATGGCAATCATAGTATTAATGAGGAAAAAATAGCTTGGATTGGCGGAATGGGGGTTCACCCAGATTATCGACGCCACGGTGTGGCAAAAGGGTTGATCCAAGAAGCCATCTGTACCTCAAAAGACTTGAATGTAAACCGCCTATTATTAGAGGTGATTTGTGGGAACAAGCACGCAGAGGCGTTGTACCGCCAATTAGGGTTTCAAGTTCTTAATTACGTTTCTTTTTGTAAGGGTAAACTCAGGGCCACATGGGAAAATAAAGTTGACCTGCATTTAAAGGAGCGGAGAGTCGACAATGAATTGTGGCAACACCAAAAAGCTAAGACGACATGGCAGAATCTGTTCATTAGCAGAGGAAACTTATTGGAATTAATCATTGAACAGCAGGCCGTTGGTTATTTATATTGTTCGGAATTAGCACAAGAGGGGCAAGTTAAGGCGGTGACAATTAAACAACTTGTTTTGTATAGTGATGCTACTCATCTAGTAGAGGCGACCTTAAGTTGTTTGTACGAAAAATACGGCGAAATTGACCTCAATGTCAGTAATTTCGATTGTGAGTGGCCAATAACTACCGAGTTAATAAGCTTGGGACTTACGGAAGAACTTAGACAAATTCAAATGGAATTGCTACTTTAATTGCCTCAAAAAAACCAAACTAGAAAAAGTTTGGTTTTTTTGTACAAAATACTAGGGAAAGGGTGGACTTTTTTGGGGGTTTTGGTAAAATTGAATTGTACGAACAATATACTGTAACAGAAAAATTAATCGGGGGGTTATGTTTGCTTTTAGTAAAACGGTTTACATGTTATTTTTGTACAATAGTTTTGATATTATTTAATAGGAGGGGAAAGATTGAAAAAGAATGGATCGCGTTTAGCTAATGTCATGATGTTAGGGTTATTGTTATTAGGCACTTTTGTACCATCGGTTTCAGCACTGGCAGAAACAATTGAAAGTAGTGTTGCTACCAGTACTTCTGAGGTTATCAAGCAAAAAGATTTGGAACCGCTTACCGATTCAACAGAAGAAACTAAAACCACCGAATCGTCAAAAAAGGCGACAAGCGCTACAACTAGTGAGCAAGTACCATCAGATATTGCCACATCAGTTCCACTAGCTAAAGAAACTAAAACCTTAACCATTTTAGGGACTTCTGATGTTCATGGAAATATCTGGGACTGGTCTTATGAAGATGACGCACCTGCTGATTTGGGCTTTGCTAAAATCGGCACAATTGTTAAGGAAGAACGGGCCAAAAATCCTCATTCAATTTTGGTGGATGCTGGAGATAATCTACAAGGAACATTGCTGACAGATGATTTATACAGTACTGATCCAGAGTATCTGCTTAAAGAACATCCAGTTATCACTGCTATGAAAACTATTGGATACGATTCGATGTCTTTAGGAAACCATGAGTTTAATTTCGGCTTAGACTTAATCCGAAAAGTGGAGGAAGAAGCCGCTCCTGTTTTTCCGTTGCTATCGGCCAATACCTATGTGAAGAAGACTAAGGAACACTTTGTTACGCCTTATAAAATACAAGATGTGGACGGTGTCAAGGTCGGGATTTTAGGCTTGACCATTCCTCATGTCGCGATGTGGGACGGAGATAAAGTTGATAGTTTGTATTTTACAGATTTAAATGTTGAAGCAGCTAAACAAGTCAAAGAGATGAAGGATAAACATCATCCTGATGTTATTGTGGCTGCCATTCACGCAGGACTAGACAATAGCGATCCTGGTGCGGCAGCTCGAAATGTGATTCTAGACGTACCAGAAATCGATGCCTTTGTTTTAGGTCATGATCACCGAGAATACGCGGAAATGATCGAAGATAAGACAGGCACCTTAAAACCTGCTGCGGCTGTAAAAGACACGGGAGCCGGTGTGGTCAAGATTGATCTGGAACTTGAAAAAGATCCGAACGACAAAGAAAGTCAATGGTCAGTTACTAAGAGTACGCCGAGTATCATCTCATCAAAGGGGGTCGCAACTGATGAGAGTGTCAGACAAGCCACTGCAGAGGCCCATACTGCCACTCAAGAGTATGTTAAAGATGTGATTGGCACTGCGACAGCAGACTTTTTGCCTGAGAATGAGATTCCAGGAATTCCTGAAGCCCAGTTGCGCCCAACTGCGATGATCTCTTTAATAAACAACGTTCAAATGAAAGCCACAGAAGCGGATATTGCAGCTGGCGCCTTGTTTAGAGCTGACAGTGATTTAAAGGCAGGGCCTGTCACCTTTGCCAATATCTTTAATATTTACAAATACCCCAATACCTTAATTGGGGCAACAATGAATGGCAAACAGCTGAAAGCCTTTATGGAAAAACAAGCTAGTTACTATCAACAGTTTGAAGAAGGCGATTTAGCAATTGCTTTTAATCCAAAAATTAGAGTGTATAACTATGATACGTTAACAGGGGTTTCTTATAAAATTGACATTTCTAAACCAGAAGGTCAACGAATTGTTGGTTTAACGTTTAAAGGAAAACCTGTCACAGATGATCAAAGGTTAAAAATTGCTATTAACAACTATCGTTTTGAAGGAATGGTCAAAGACGGTTTTGTTGATCCAGAGCCTTATTATGAATCTGATCCAGATACATTACGTGGCGAAATCGTTAAGTATATCAAATATTTCAGAAAGGGGACGATTGCTCCTGAAGAAGAACTGGTTGACAATTTTGAAATTATTGGCACGGATTTCAGTCACCCAGCACGAGATTATGTGATTCAGCAAATTAAGGCTGGAACAGCTGGTTTTACTGATCTAGTGAAAGATTCTGCAGATGGTCGAACACCCAATGTTGAGAAAATCAACATCTATGATTTGATTGACAAAGGCTTAATACCTGACAAATACTTAGGTGATAGCTTTACCATCATGCATACAAATGACATTCATGGGCGTTTAGAGTATTTAGAAGACAAGTACAGTCCGTCAATCGGGATGGCGCGTTTAAAAACCTTTAAAGATACCAAAAAGCCAACGCTATTAGTCGATGCAGGAGATGCGATGCAAGGCTTACCCATCTCCAATTTGACTAAAGGAGCTGATATGGTCAAAGCGATGAATGCCGTTGGATACGACGCCATGACTTTGGGAAATCACGAGTTTGATTTCGGGATTGAGACAGCCATACAATACGAGCAAGATTTAACATTTCCGATTGTCTCTGCTAATGTGTATAAAAATGATCAATTAGTTTTTAAACCTTATACGATTGTTGAAAAAACAGTTGGCAATCGCCAAATGAAGTTTGCTTTAATCGGGTTAACAACACCAGAGACAAGCGTCAAAACGCATCCGAACAACATTAAAGGAATCACCTTTAAAAAGCCTGCTCCTGTTGCGATTGACACGATTAAGGAGATTGGCGATAAAGCCGATGCCTATGTCTTTATGACACACTTAGGGTTTGATGAGACCACTCTTGAAGATGAGACCAGTACTTATTTGGCTAAGGAGCTAGCCAAAGCTTATCCAAAAGAAAAAATCTTTATTGCGGACGGCCATTCACATTCTGAATTAGCTAATGGGCTTAAAGAAGGAAATGTGTTGATCGGGCAAACAGGAAATTATTTAAACAACGTCGGCCTGATGTCTGCCAATTATACGGAAGAACATACCGTAAGATCTGCCAAACTTATTCCTTTTACAGACTTGAAAACATTAGAGCCAAACACAACCGTGCAAAAAATCGTTGATGATGCGCGAGCCAACTTTGATCAAGTGATGAAAGAAGTGGTAATTGAGAATAATAGCATTCGCTTTAATGGAACGCGAGAAGTGGTTCGCTCCAGAGAAACCAACTTAGGTAACTTAATCGGAGATGCCCTTTATCACTATGGACAAACTGGTTTTAAACAAAAATCAGATTTTGCTGTAGTGAATGGTGGTGGTATTCGTCAGGACATTGGGACTGGTGAAGTTACCAAAGGAGATATTGTGGGTGTGATGCCTTTCGGCAATACCATTAGTCAAGTCCAAATTTCTGGACAAGAAATCTATGATATGTTTGAACATTCTGTTCGTTCAACTGCTAAAGATGTTGATGGAAATGTGATTTTAGATGAAAAAGGCTTACCAATGTTAGGTCAGAATGGTGGTTTCTTACAGGTGTCAGATTCCATTAAGATCACCTATGATTCAACTAAAACTGGTGCTGACCCTGACAAGGGAATTGCTGGTGAGCGAGTTACCTCTATTCAGATTAAAAACCAACAGACTGGTCAATTTGTTGACGTAGATAAAGCTAAAAAAGATTATTATTTAGCAACCAATGATTTTCTGGTTGCTGGTGGCGATGGCTATTCCATGTTAGTCGGCAAACCTGTCGAGGAGGGGGCGTCACTAGATGAAGCCTTTTTACCTTACTTGCGAAATCTCGATAAAGCGGGAATGGCAAAATATGCCGAAGAGTTAACTTTTGAACGGATTATTCCCAAAAAATCAGAGGAGCTTTCAAAAGATTTCAGCTTCTCAATTATGCATACGAATGATATGCATGGTCGTTTAGATTTTGAAAAAGACAAGTCTCTGGGAATGGCAAAATTAAAAACCTATAAAGATTCTGTTAACCCAACGTTGATGTTAGACGGCGGTGATTCAGTTCAAGGACTGGCTATTTCTAATTTTAGTGAAGGAATGGACATGGCAAAAGCCATGAGCTTATTGCCTTATGATGGTGTCGCAGCAGGAAATCACGAGTTTGATTTTGGCTATGAACGAGCGATGGCTTTTAAACAACTATTGCCAATGGTTTCCGCAAATGCGATTAAGGAAGGCAACCCCTCCTTTGATGCGAATAAATTCGTCGAAAAAGATGGCCAGAAATTTGCGATTATCGGCTTATCCACTCCCGAAACGGCCTTTAAGACACATCCTAAAAATGTCGAAGGGGTTACATTTGAAGAGCCGATAAAAATCGCCAAAGAACAACTTGAATTATTAAAAGAAGAAGCTGATGCCTTTATTTTTGTCACTCACTTAGGTATTGATAAAACAACTCCAGAAGCTTGGCGTGGCGATACACTGGCTCAAGAATTGGCAACCGCTTATCCAGATGAGACGATTGTCATCATCGACGGACACTCTCACAGTGAACTCCGTGAAGGACAGGTCTACGGCAATACCTTGCTCGCTCAAACAGGCAACTACTTAAACAATGTCGGCAATATTGAGGTGACCATTAAAGACGGCAAAGCTAACTTTAACGCTCGACTTGTTCCGACAAAAGAACTTAATGATGTAGTGGATGATCCAGCGGTTAAGGAAATTGTCGAAGCGACAAAAGCTAAATTTGAAAAAGAAATGAATGAAATTGTTCTAGCAGACAACCCTGTTTACTTTGAAGGAGATGGTGCTTATGGTCGAACACGGGAAACAAATCTAGGAAATATCATTGGTGATGCCTTATACAACTATGGCCAAACTGCATTTAGCAGCCCTTCCGATTTTGCCGTGATCAATGGCGGTGGTATTCGCGTTCCAATTGAGAAAGGAAAAGTCACTAAAGGAGACATCTTAGCTGTATTACCTTTTGGCAATACAATCGCTCAAATTGATGTAACCGGTCAGCAAATATATGATATGTTTGAACATTCGTTACGTTCAGAAGCTCAAAAAACTGAAGCTGGAAAAATTATTTTAGATGAAAAAGGTCTGCCGATGTTGGGTCGCAATGGGGGCTATTTACAGGTTTCAAATTCTGTAAAAATCATCTACGACTCTAATCTGCAAGGCGCTGTACCGGAAAAAAATGTTCTGGGGCAACGGGTTCTTGAAGTTCAGGTTCTCAATCGAGTATCTAAAAAGTTTGAAGCTATCAATCGAAACACTGTCTATAAAGTAGCAACAAATGACTTCTTAGCTGCTGGAGGTGATGGGTATACCATGTTAGGTGGGAAACGTGAAGAAGGCAAGTCAATGGATGTTATTTTCACAGAATTCCTACAGGAGATTGCCAGCTCTAAACGGACTAAAGTTGTTCCGCTCACGGCAAGTAACTATCAGTTAGCTGATTACTCAGAGCCATTTCCATATAGTCGCATTATCCCGATGACTCAAGCCGAATTTGAGGCACAAAAACCAGAGACCTTGGATCTGTCTCAACTGGAGGCCGCAATTAAAGCAGGGGATAAACTAAAAGAAACTGATTATACGAAAGAAAGCTGGAGCCGCTTTGCTAAAGCATTGGCTGAGGCGAAAATTGTTCTAACAAGTGGGCTACAGGTACCACCAACTGTTAGCCAGGATGAAGTGAATCAAGCAACAAACACATTAAGAGATGCTCAAACAGACTTAACAGAAAATCAACCAATTAAATCACTTGATTTGACTGATCTCGAAGCCGCAATCAAAATAGCAAGTATACCAAAAGAAACCGATTATACGGCGGATTCTTGGAAACAATTGGTCAAAGCATTAGCTAATGCTAAGAAAGTATTAACAGACGCTCAAAAACTTAACACAACAGTCACACAATCTGAAGTTGATGAAGCCACCGCTCAATTACATATAGCGATAGGGAAGTTAGGGAAACTTTTAGATGTTAAGGCTTTAGCCGTAACGATCGAAAAAGCCCTGACGCTTAAAGAAAAAGACTATACATCAGCTACGTGGCAACCATTTTCAGATGCATTAAAAAATGCTCAATCCATTTTAGCACAAGGCAATAGTCAAAATTTCCCAACAACTAAACTCGACTCTACAATAGAGCAGCAAGCAATTGATTCTGCTAGAGTAACCTTAGAAAAAACGATGGGTGAGTTAATAAAAGTTGATAATTCTGGAAATACCGGCAGTTCTAGCGATAGTAGTAGGACAAATGATGCTGGAAATAAGACCGCTACTAAGAAGAAAAAATATTTACCACAAGCCGGAGAAGTGGCGATTAATAGCGCCTTACAAGGATTAGTTATTATTATCGGCGCCGGCTACTTATATAAAGAAAAACGTCGTCGTGAAAGGAATTTATCTTAGAAATATCCAAAAAAGTGAAGCTGCCATTTATCAGGCAGCTTCACTTTTTTGGATGGTCTAAACTATTAAGTCAAACATTTCAAATTCTTCCATCTTTGTTCGAGAAATTTTAGATGGTGTTTTTTCTTTATCCGAATGCGCTTGTCGATGTTGTTGAAGATGATCAGGACGCTTCAACCATTCTTGAAAGTCTTTTTTTGTTGCCCATTTTGAAACCAAGGTGTAAGCCACTATTTGCTTGTTCTTTTGGTGCCAAGCTTCAACGGATAAACACATCTCCGTTTTCTTTAAACTAGTTAAATCTTTTGTTATTTTTTCTTCAACAGCTCTTCATTCTCTATTTCAACTTCAAATGTGACAGATTTAATTATCATGCAATATTAACTCCTTTCTTACTTAATAATATTATAAATGATAATCATTCTCAATTGCAACACAAATTAAAACCTTTTAGTAGAGATCTATCCAATAACAGATGAATGGCTAAGAATAGCGCTAAAGCTAAAGCTAGGGTAAAATGAAGAGAAAAGATAATTAGGAGGACTCACGGGTATGTTTAAATTTATCAAGAATCACTCTATCTTAGTATTAACTGTTATAATAGGTGGACTATTAGTCATTATCCCCCTGTTTCAGGGAGCTATTGAACCTAATTTAACAATTGATGGCATGTATAATTTTGTTGGTTCGTTTTTTGGCGTTTTAGCTGCCGTTATGCTAGCATTTAGTGAAAATAAGGCACAAAATCAAGCGATTCGTGATGAAATTGAATTGAATGCTCGTAAAGAACGAACGATACAAGCAGAATTCCTTTATCGGGAAATGCTCTTTCAAAAAATTGAAAATTTATATGCGAAACTAAATACGTGTATTTATCAAAATGAAGAATCCATCCGCCTGATAAAATACAATCGTGAAACTGTTGACGAACGACAAATGATGAATAAATTATTAGAAAATCAAAACCAAAGCGAGAAGTTGATTCATGATATCGAGTTACTCAGTATTTATTTTCATAACTATCAACCAAATATCGAACAAATTGTGGTCCTATTTGAACGAAGCCGGGATCATTTAGCACTGCTAGAAGTTAAACTAACAACTGAAGAATCAGTCGAATTTAATGATAAAGTTGAAGCTTACATAGAATTTTTGGATGACTTAGATCAGCTTTTAGATGATTTATCAATTGACCTATTAAAAAAAATGAAGGTAGAAGTAGTGGAACTAGCTAATCTAAGTTCTCTTGATGATGATAAGGAGCATTAAACAGTGAGATAAAGAAAAGAAAGCAACTAGCAGGTCTAAAGATTAACCTTTCATGAAGTAAAAAGCCATCCTGCCGGATGACTTTTACTGTTATTATTTGCTTTCTGATGTAAGGAGGGGCTCAGATTGAAGCATGTCACTGATCGATTTTGCTTCACTAACAATTGTTTCTGAGTCAACTAAATCGCTGACGTTTTTAGTTAATAATTCCTGATAATCACTTAATACAGATGCTCCAAAATCATTATCGATAACGCTGGTTGTTAGAGAATCTAGTTTTGTTTGATAGAGGTCCTTAAAGGTATCATTGGCAAGGAAACGCGTAACTAAGATATTCTCTTTGCCACCCATTCCGCCCATACCACCAGCTGGTCTGTCAGTTTTTTCGTTATCATCACCTTGGAATTGTTCGCCATCAGGCATTTCTGGTCGACTGCCATCCATTTCAGGTGGGGTGCCCATTCCTTCAGGGGGATTTTCCATCCCTTCTGGTGGGGTTTGACCAGCATCTGCAGGCGTCATGCCATCATTTTTACCCAGGGCACCTGCCATTTTTCCACCAGCAAATCCACCCATGCCCATGCCACCAAAAGCTAGATTATGATCCCAAGCAACAACTGTCATTTTCTTAGTTGTTGCATCATAGTATAAATAGGAATTATTACCTGGTCCATCAATATCATCAGTATTGTGAATAAGCTCCTGACTAGCCAGATAAGTTGCAAAGGCATCAGTGTCCAAATAATCATCTAGTTCAGCGGCGAAATCCTCGTCAGTAGAGTTGTTAATAAAATCTAAAAAACTGATTAACGGTGTTAAATCATCATCACCATATTTCTGCTCAAAAACATCCACATAGTCAGTTGGATCGGTACCTCGGTATGAATAATCGCCATTACCATCTGCTTTATATAGAAGTCCTGTTGAATCAAAATGTTCTTCTGTCCATAAATCATCGTCAGGAACATCGAGAACTAAGCGTAATTTTTCTTCAGAATTATTGACAGAAAATTTTGTAAAGGCGGCTTTCTCAGCTTCCACACCTGCTTCATTTAAAACAGCTAAGGCTACAGCTTCATTTAGTGATGTTTCGGTGTTGTTAGCCCGAACGACGAAGTAAGATCTTCCTTTATAAGCAACGTCCTTTTCGTACTTGTCTAAACGAATGACCCACGGAAGAGTCTCAGGCGATTCAGAATCTAAAGAACTTGGCTCTCCAGTTGGCACGTTTTTTTCCTCTGCTGTGCTAGTGGTAGTCGCTTCTGTGGATTCTGTTTTATTAGTAGTTTTTGATTCTGTTTTAGTCGCAGAATTACTTAGTCCTCTTAAAGTAGAATTTCCTTTAAGTTTAATTCCCACATTTTTAAACGTGGTGCCATCAATTGTCACAGTTGCTTTAATCCAGGTTTTATCGCCAGAATTGGTATACTCCGTTAACATGGTTTGATAGTCGGCCTCATCGAAATCAACGCTGATTTCATGAATAGTATCTGTTGTAAAAAAATCTGTCGCCGAAGCAGTGGCCGTTTGATTGCTTGAGGCTGACGATTGAGAAGGAGTCGAACAACCTGTTAAAATCAATGATGCTGTCAACACAGCAGTGGTTATTAATAATCCTTTGTTTAGTTTACTCATTTGTTTGCTCCTTTTCGTTATCTTGAGTGTTAACTCTAATTTTAGGTTACCAAGAGAAACTTAAATCAAGCTTAAAGAAGTTGTTCCAAATGAGGGTCATAGTTGACTTTTTGAAGGATCTATTCGATAATTAATAGTGGTAAGTACCAGTTGTTCAGAATGTTGGGAGGAGCAGAAGTGGAAAATAAAAAACAGTCTTTGTACGGAAAATTAGTGGATACAATCAGAGAATCCATTGAAACAGAATTAAAACCACATGACTTATTGCCTTCTGAAAGAGAACTTTCCGATATTTATGGCGTTAGTCGGACAACTGTTCGGTTGGCTTTGCAAGAATTGGAGAACTTAGGCTTTATCTATAAGAAACATGGCAAAGGAACATTTGTATCTAGCATCACTGATAGTATCTTAAATTTGTCAGGAGCTTATAGCTTTACTGAACAAATGATATCTTTAGGAAAAGTACCAGAGACAAAAATTTTGGAATTTAATGTCACTAAAGCAAATAAATATTTTAGTGACAATTTAGATGTGCACCAAGGAAGTGACATAATCAAAATCAAACGATTACGACTAGCAGATGGTAAACCGATGATGGTCGAAAGAAGTTATTTGCCTTACAAAAAATTTGACACTTTAAGCATTGAAATGTTACATAATTATCCAATGTATGACATTTTCAAAGATACTTACCATGAGATTATTAAATATGCAGAAGAAGAGTTTTATGCCAGCATTGTGAGTGCAAAGGATTCATTATTGATTGATGTTCCTGATGGTGCTGCTTCTTTAAATTTAGTCCGCAAAACCTATAATCTCACTAACGAAGTCATCGAGTATACTCTAAGTGTGGCCAGAGCTGATCAGTTCAGGTATAAAATTTTACATAATCGAATTTAGTAAAAATTGTGATAATCGTAGAAATAGGGTTAGTTATTAGACGTTATCTCGGTAAAAGACCAGAAAGAAGAGGAGACTTGCTGACGACAGGATAATAATAACTACTGAACATTTTAATAATAAAAAACATCCTCTGCGGGTGTTTTTTTGCCATGGGATTTTGTTAGCTTTCAAAATGAAAAAATTTTAATGGTATTTTGATTGCACATCTCTGATAAGATGTTATCGTTAAACTAAAGGAGCTGATAAAAATGACCGTTAAAATATTACTTGTTGAAGACGAGGACAGTTTAGCTAACTTTGTTTCGGAAGAGTTAACTTTCGAAGGTTATCAAGTTATTCATGCAAAAGATGGTGCTGAGGCCTTAACCTTATACGAGGACAATCAATCTGTCTTAACGTTGATTGTTTTGGATTGGATGTTACCAGTTTATGATGGTATTACTGTTGCTAGACGAATCCGCAAGAACAGTCAAATCCCAATTATTATGATGACTGCCCGTGATCAGGTGACGGACAAAATCACAGGATTGGATACTGGGGCAGATGATTACATTACGAAACCCTTTGATATTGAAGAGTTATTGGCCCGTATTCGCGTTATCTTACGTCGGGCAGAACAATTGATTCAGTTGAAGCAACAACCTGTTATTTATCAATATGAAGACCTGGTCTTGGACACAACCAAACACCTAGTCCAGCGGTTTGGAGAACCTATACCGTTAACGCAAAAAGAATTTGAATTGATTTTAGCACTAATTAAGCGTCCGGAAGAGGTCTTATCTCGCGATGAGTTGCTAAATGCCGTCTGGGGGTATGACTACTTTGGGCAAACAAACACGGTGGATGTTTACATTCGCTCTCTTCGAAATAAGATGGATTATGTGCCGGAAAAACGCCTTATTCAAACAGTCCGTGGTGTTGGCTATGTCATGAGGACTTCCTATGACTAAATCAAAAGTGAGTGTTAATAAGAGGCACACAATGCAGTACCAATTAACGGTAAGATTCGTCAGCTTACTAGTGATTGCCTTAGTAGTCTTAAGTACAGCAATCGTCACTATGACCTTTTTTTCTATCTATGACTCAACAAAGGATCAAACAGACTTGCTATTAACATCTCTCAAAAAAAGTGGGGCCAATACTGAAAATGAGTGGCAATCTCTGTTAGATACTCATATTCCGAATGATAATTCACCTAATTTCATTCGGATCTCCCTAGAAGATGGTCAGACAATCTACTCTGAAGAGGCGAGAGATCTGTTTAAGGACTTTTCCGAATTCAAACAAATCATCTTCGCTAAACATATTGTTTGGGATGAAGAACTAGAACCTTATTACTATCAATCAACTGCCATAGATGGAGTCGCGATTAGCATACTTGTTGAACTAGAAGACAGTTTTGACATTATTGGTCAAATTCTATCATTTACCATAATTTTGACATTGATTATGATTGTGATTGGTGGCATTCTTACTTATCGGTTTTCTGAAACTATCAGTCGATCACTGAATACAATGAATTTAGAAATTATGGACTTATCTGAACATGATCAGCAAAGCTGGCTAACTGAACCAACGAAACCAATAGAGGTTGCCAATATTTCTGCGTCTTTCAACCACTTAATTGCTGCTCAACGGGCATCTGTTGAACGAGAAAAGCAATTTGTCGCAGATGCGTCTCATGAGCTGAGAACCCCTTTAACAGCCATTCGCGGGCATGTTAACCTAATTAAACGAAGGGGGGAAAAACATCCAGAAATAATCCCCAAATCCATTGAATATCTTGATAAAGAATCTAAACGGATGGAAGTCTTAGTGGAACAATTGCTAACCCTTGGAAGACATGAGCGCGGAACTGATTTGGTTGATCTGTCACAACTCGTGAAAGAAACCATCCATGAGTTTCAAATGGTTCATTCTCAGGAAATCGTATTAGAAATAGAAGAAGTTGAAATAATAGGTAGTCAAGAACAACTCTATCAAATTGTTCGCAATTTAATCGAAAATGCGCTTAAATATAGTAAACAAACTGATAAAGTCACAGTGACGTTAACCAGTACCGATCATACTGCCAAGTTAGTAGTCATGGATGAAGGGATTGGTATTTCTGATCAGGATAAAGCGCAGATATTTGAACGGTTTTATCGAGCCGATCAGTCACGTTCTAGTATCGTAAAAGGATCGGGGATCGGGTTATCGATTGTTCAATCATTAGTTAAACAATATCAAGGCAGTGTTACCGTATCTGATAACTATCCCTCAGGGAGTGTCTTTACCGTATTATTATCAATCAAATAAATAAATGAAAAAGTCTTCATTTTCTTTTCACTTGATAATCGTTATCTTTCCTTTGATTGTTGGTATCATCATATTAAGCAATCAAATCAAAAGGAAAGGAGTCATCAATGAACAAAGGAAACACGTCTTTATTGATATTGCTTATGCTTATTAGTGGTCTAGGTGCTATCTTCTGGCCTGCTAAAGAAAAGCAATTAACTTCAGTTAAATCGGTCATTTATCAAATCGACGGTCACTCACATATCAACTTTTATTCAATCAAACTGCTTCAGAAGGATAAAGGTTATCTCTATGAGGTTATAGGCCAACAACATCAACAAGCGTATCGCTGGCAGATCAATGATAGTTCAGAGGTGATTAGTCAAGAATCAATAACGATAGCTGCTAATCAAGAAAATAGCCTCTTGTTAGATAAAAATATCTTAATACAAAATCTGTCTATTATTGCAGAAATGACAGCAGGAAAAGGCGTTGCAACATCTTGGCAATTGACAAACGAGGGTGGAAGAGACCTTTGGAAAATAGGTGTAACTGATGGAGTGCAACACCATGATGTGATAATCAATAACAACACACTGGCAATTGAAGCAGTGAAACTAATATAAGAAATGGAGAAGATACTATGAAAACAAAATTAATGATGTTAAGTCTGGCAACACTAGGATTAGTTTTAGGAGGGTGTACAACCAATAGTAATACATTACCTAGCGACTCTGTTTCACCAGAAACTTCAGTTAGTTCCAATGAATCAACAAGTAGTAACCCAGAAAAAGCGGATACTCAAGCAACTGTTCCATCAATAAAAGTTACTGTGGCAGAGGCCATAGCAGCCTTTGAAAAGGCTTATCCTGACACGTCAATTACATCGATTGATTTAGACACATCTTTTGGTGCTTACTATTTTGAGGTTCAAGGTGTAGACGACAATAAAGAATATGAGTTAAAAATCAACGCTGAAACTGGTGAAGAAACCAAAGAGAGAGAAGAAAATTTGGATGCTGACGAAAAGAATGGTGTAAAAAAAGCGGAAGATGCCTTAAATTTAAAGGATATTCTTTCAATAGACGATGCTACAAAGTTTGCAGCTGAAGCGTTGGGAGTAACCCAAGAAACAGCGACAGATTGGTCTTTAGACAAAGAACTAACCATTACCTATTGGGAAGTAACATTCAAATCTGGTCGTTCTGAGTCAAGTGTGAAACTAAATGCCCAAACAGGGGATATTTTGGAAACTGAATTAGACGACTAATATAAGAAAATCCCCATGTAAGAAAATGCTTATGTGGGGATTTTCTTATACTTAAAAACAACTTCCATAAATTATTTCTCTTCCAATTCATATAACAGGCTTTTTTTAGTGGAAAAAACAGCGAATATAGCGTTTACATTAAGAGGTAAATATTATACAATAAAAAAAATGATACCTTATACGTTCTCAAAAAAAGGGCAAATGGAGTAGAGCTTTTTTGAGAAACGTAGCTTAGAATTTTTCCAATTATGTTATAGTGGGTTAGTCAATTAAGAAAGAGAGATGATTGATTGGATGAAGAAGCATTAGTAGAATTAAAAAACTTTGGAAAATACTTTACTATTCATAAAGACATTAAAATAACCTCTGTAGAGAAGCTCAACTTTAAAATAGTAAAGGGAAAGACATTTGGCCTTGTAGGGAAATCAGGTAGTGGTAAAACCACATGTGGGAGAACATTAGTTAATGCTTTTCCACCTACTGAAGGAACAATTATTTATGACGGCAAAGATATTCTTGATATGACATATCGAGAAAAAATTAATTTGCGAAAGAAAGTTCAAATCATTTTTCAGAATTCATATGCCGCTCTTGAACCTCATATGACCATCAGTGAAATTATCAAAAAGCGAATCGATATTTTTTTTCCCGCTCGTTGTATAGAAGCTCAACAAAGACAAATGGAGAAGCTTTTATACTTTCTTGGTTTTAACCAGTCACAGATTAATAGCCAGATCTATCAATTAGCGGATGATAAGCGACAGAAAATCGACATCGCTCTCGCTTTAGCATCGGAACCAGAACTTATCGTTTGTGATGAACCTATTTCATCTTCAGATTCCAATTTTCAAGATGAACTAATTTACATATTGAAGAGTTTGCAAGAAGAATTGGGACTAACCTATTTATTTGTTTCCAAAAACTTGTCAGCTATCAAAGATAGTTCTGATCAGATTGGCATAATGTGGTCTGGAATTTTAGTAGAACTAACTAATGGCAGCTTTCTTAAAGGGAACAAAGTGCATCCGTACACTAAGTATTTGTTAGCTAACAGGACGCAACAAGCAGTAAGAACAAAAGTTAAACCTTTTTTAGAAAATCACACTGTAGCTTCTAAAAAATTAGGCTGTCCTTTTATTGAGAGATGCTCATTTTCAATGCCAATTTGTCAATACATTCAACCTGAATTGACTGAAGTAGAACCTCATCATTTTATCGCATGTCACTTATATGCCTAAATACCCCATCAGCGCAAGATGCTGATGGGGTATTTAGATCTTAAACTGTGTGTAGACTAACGATTAAAGAAAGTTAGAAAACGTTGATTCCAAATTGCTTCATGGTGCCGGATAATTTGTTCAGCGCTTAATTCAGTTCCATCCAAAGTGGTTGTACTCCCTTGTGCCATAGAAAGTTTATAGCCTAATCCATGGGCTACTCTGATTGTAGTATCAACACAATATTCAGTTTGAGCACCACAAAATTCTATCTCTCTCACTTTTAAGTCTGTAAGTAATTTGGTTAGAATGGTTTGGTAAAATGAATTAGCATGAGTTTTAGCAATATAATAGTCTGAGCCTCTATTATTTAATTGATCCATTAATTTCCAAGCTTCGCTTGTAGGAACTAATTCTTGATCCTCATGTTGAACAAAAATAATAGGTCGTTTTTGTTGGCGATAATCTGCTATTCGCTCGTTAGTAATCCTCAAAACATTATCAAGTCGATACAAGGGGGCTTCATCAGTGTGTAATCCTCTTTGCAAGTCAATAATAATTAAACAATCAGCCATTTAACCACTCCTTTATTAATATTGATATTTTAAGTCTTTCATAAGCATTTATTTTGTGGACACCTCTAACCATGCCTTATAATAATCAACCGATTTTTGTCGGTCATTAGACGCTGTTGCTAGGTAGGGGGCGATGATTTGCCCAACATGAAACCCAAGTTTACTTAACGACTCTTCGTGGTGTTGGTAATTGTGCTCGTCTAAGTTTTCCGAATTCGTTTCAAGCAGACAAGTGACATATTTTTTCCCCATGTTCTTTTCATTTCGCCAAAGTTCTTCGTTACCATTTTCATAATTAAGGGGGACGGCTAGCCCCATTTGAAATTCCCTTGCTGCAGGCGATTTTTTAAATAAAACAAAATTAGTTGGCCCGGCCAGTTGAACTTGAATGTCTTGAGGGTTATACATATCAAAAGCGACAATTTTCTCTAAGAGAAGTATTTCTTCTTGATAACTATTTTCTTTTAAAGTGAATAAGTTCTCCAATTGTTGCTTACGGCCAGCAATGCCTGTTAATTTCTTCTTGAGTTCTGTCAATTCTTGCTGAACCTGTAGCTCGGTATCATTCAAAATACTGTAAATAGCTTCAGGACTCAAACGATTGAACTCTTTCATTTTTTGAATTGGAACATTCAAATTTCGATAAAATACCACATCAAGCAGTTCAATTGTGGTTTGTATATCAAATTCACGGTATTCATTCTCATCATTTCGCTTAATCTTAAAAATATCTTTTTCTTCCCAATAACGAATAGTCGAGGCAGGAATCTGAAAAAGCCTGGCTATCTCTCCAATGGAATAACGCTGTTCCTCAGACATGTTCATCCTCCTTTTTGTATATACAGAAAGTATACCGTTATTTTTGTTGACATTCAAGTAACTTGAAGGTATAGAATGAATCTCGCAGTATATTTTTGATGTTTCATAAGCAGAAGGATGTTTACAAGAAAAAGGAGAATAACCATGAAAAGTATGACAGGCTTCTTTAGCCAAAACAAAAAAATAAGTATCTTAACGGCTATTAGTTTAGCTGTCCAAATTATGGGAACATTAGCCGTTCCTTTTTTAATTGGTGAACTAATTGATAAGGGGATTGCTTCTGGTAATCCGTCTATCGTTTTAAGAATTGGTGGTCAAATGTTAGTCGTCGCTTTAGTTGGCGGTGGTGCCGCTATTTTAGGAAGTTACCTATCAGCGAAACTAGCTGCAACGTACGGATATGAAGTCCGCCAACATTTTTATCAGAAAGTCCAACAACTATCATTGCAAGATGTTGAATCTTTTGGCGTAGCTACTCTGTTAACACGGATGACAAATGATGTCACAAATGTTCAGCGCTCTCTAGGTATGTTCTTACAATTAATCTTGCCGGCGCCCATCATATGTCTTTTTGCTGTCTTGATGACGTATATCAATTCACCCAAATTAGCCTTAATACCATTAGTGTCAATCATTCTTTACTTGATGGTAGTCGGTTTTTTATTAAAAAAAGGACTGCCATTATCAAGTGAGATTCAACATCGATTAGATCAGATTATGGTCAAATTAAGAGAGTTTTTTAATGGTATCAACATGATTCGTGCTTTTGATAATCAAGATGAGGAAGAGGAGAAAACAAATCAGCGATTTAGTGATTATGCTCAGAGTATGATAACAGTGAATAAAATTTTTGCTTATTTAACACCAGTAGCCTACATGTTGATGGGATTAGTTTTCGCCCTAATCATCTGGGTTGGAGGATTACTTGTAGGACAAGGATCACTACAAATCGGGATTGTCACAGCAGTTGTTGAATACTCAATGTTAACACTAGCTTATTTAATTATGGCAGCTATGGTAATTGTCACTTTGCCTCGTTCTCTTGCATCATTAACAAGAATTGAAGAAGTGTTAGCGACAATCCCTGAAATTAACGATGAGAAACAAGATTTCACTGCGATTTCAACAAACAATACCTCGAATTTTGTTAGTTTTAACGCAGTTCAATTCGCCTATAACGGAGCAGAGCCCGTTTTAGAAGATATTACCTTTAATATTGCCAAAGGCCAAACAACTGCAATTGTTGGGGGAACAGGCTCTGGGAAAAGTACGATTGCCAAAGTGCTTTTAAATTTGACAACCATTAGTAGTGGCGAAATTTTGATTGATGGGGTTATGCTAAATAATTTATCTCAAAAAGATCTGCGAAATAAAGTTAGCTATGTGCCCCAAAAAGCTTTTTTGTTCAGTGGTACAATTGAAAGTAATTTAAGGATGGGGAATCCTGAAGCCAGTAAAGAAGAACTTGAACGAGCAGTAGAACTTGCTCAAGCGAAGCCTTTTATCGCTGATCAAGAAGCCGGCTACCAAGCGTTTGTTGCTCAAGGAGGCAATAATTTTTCAGGTGGTCAAAAACAACGACTAAGTATTGCCAGAGCACTCGTTAAACCAGCTGATTTATATATTTTCGACGATAGTTTTTCGGCTCTAGATTATCAGACGGATGCAAGATTACGTCAGGCTTTACGTTCTCAAATGGAAGGTAGTACGTTTCTAATTGTCGCCCAGCGCCTGAGTACAATTAAGGATGCCGATTTGATTATTGTGTTAAATGAAGGTCGAATAGTTGGGCAGGGTAGCCATTTAGATTTATTAAAGAACAATCAAATTTATCAAGAATTTGCTGTATCTCAAGGAATTAGCGTACAGGGAGGACATGTACATGAAAACATTAACTAAGGAGACGAGTATCCGCCGCTTTTTAGCCTTCATTAGACCAGAGCGTTTTCACTTCTATTTATTAGCATTTTGCAGCCTTATAAGCAACGCCTTGATTACTGCCATGCCTTTTGTTATGGGGATCGCAATTGATCGTTTATTGTCTGCAATTAAGCTTGGGAATGGCACGCCATTGTCAACATCACTTTTAACTGAAGTTCTCGCGTCTCCTGTTCTAGTGATCTTAGTTTTGGCCCTTACAAGCGCAGGAATATCATACATTCAAGAACGAACGATGGCCTCTTTAAGTGAACAAATCACCTTGCGTCTGAGAAAAGAAGTAACCAAGAAAATCAAAGTATTGCCAATGGCATTTTTCGATAATCATCAAGTAGGGGATATTTTAAGTCGAACAACGAACGATATTAATCGAATTGCAGAAGTATTACTAACGGGAATTAATCAGTTGTTTTCTTCAATCGTCAACATTGTCTTGGGAATCGGCATGTTACTTTTTATCGATATCAAATTAACTGGTATCGTCTTAATCCTCATTATCGGTTCCTCTGTCGTAACGACTTGGGTGGCGAGCAAAAATAAAAAACTAGCTGATAAAAATCAAGCTGAGTTGGGAATACTAAATAATCAAACAGAGGAATTTTTCTCAGGGAATTTAGAAATTAAGACGTTTAATAAACAAAATGAGACTGCTAAAACGATTGAGGTTACCAATAGTCGTCATGCAAAAGCTTTTCAGGATTCACAATTTTTTGATTATGCTATTTATCCTGCTATTCGTTTTTTAAATCAGTTAGCATTTATCGTAAGTGCGATTATTGGGGCTGGAATGGTGATTCAGGGAGGAATGACAATTGGGATTATCCAAGCATATCTACAGTACGTCAACCAAATATCTGAGCCCATTACCAACTTTTCTTATGTCATAAATGCGATCCAAGGGGCGATGGCCTCATTGGACAGAGTTTTAGTTATTTTAGATCAACCAGAAGAGCAAGCAGAGGGGCAGGACCTGTTGGCGATTGATGATACTGAAGGAGAAATAGCATTTAATGATGTCAAATTTGGCTATTCTCCTGACAATCTATTGATGAAAAATGTTAGTTTTGTCGCTCGACCTCGTAAGATGATTGCAATTGTTGGACCAACAGGAGCAGGAAAAACGACATTAGTCAATTTATTAATGAGATTTTATGAAATTAATGACGGAAGTATCACATTTGATGGAAAAGATATCACATTATTATCAAGAAAAGATTTACGTGCCATGTTTGGGATGGTTTTGCAAAATACTTGGTTATTTGAAGGTTCAGTTGCTGATAATATTGCCTATGGAAAAAAAGATGCAACTCGTCAAGATATAATAGCCGCATCTAAAGTTGCTCAATGCGATCACTTCATTCGAACGTTACCAAATGGTTATGATACGATTATTTCAAGTGAAGGTGGGGCACTTTCTCAAGGGCAACAACAGCTATTAACTATTGCTAGAGTAGTATTAGCGAATCCACCAGTTGTTATTTTAGATGAAGCAACTTCAAGTGTTGATACTCGCACAGAAGCTGAAATCCAACAAGCGATGAGGGAAGTTACCCAAGGGAGAACAAGTTTTGTTATTGCCCATCGTCTATCGACTATTGAGAAAGCTGATCTAATTTTAGTCATGAAAGCTGGTACCATCGTGGAACAAGGGAATCATGAGGAATTATTAGACAAAGAAGGTCTATATTCTAAATTGTATCAAAGTCAGTTTCAAGCATAGTTGATTCTAGTTAATTGATGAAACTGCAGTCAGAAAAAGATGAGTTTCTCTAGACATAATTCATCTTTTCGGTTCCAACAATCAACATCTAGTAAACAATAATAATATTATGTCAACTAAAGAAGATTAAATTTTTAGTTGACATAGGAAGTGGTGAATTTGCAGTAAAAGTAGCTATGAATCATCGGAAGATGTAAAAAGACCCGATACTTAAATTAGTTCATGTTTGACGAAAAATAGACTATTTAAAAACTATCACTTATTTTTTTATATTTAATACAACTTTTAGTCATTATGTCCGGTTATCATCGCTTAATAATGCTATAATTTATAAAAGGATCAGAAAAATGATGGTTTATGATTTACAAAACGCTTGAGAAACATTTGTTTCAAATTAATAAGTATAGAACAGATATAACTTTTGCATAACTAAGTTATTATTTTTGTTAAGCGAATAGGTAGAGGAGATTGATTTGCATGGTAAAAACATTAGAAACACCTCGTATAAAATTGAGGAAGATTACTGCTGATGATTCTGCTGAAGTATTTGAGAATTGGACACGTTCTGAGGTTGTAGCGAAGTATTTAACTTGGTCTCCTCATTCATCAGTAGAGGCAACGAAAGATTGGTTAACTTTTCAAGAAAAAAATGACAGTGTTGGATGGGGCATAGTGTTAAAAGAAACAAACCAATTGATTGGAAATATTGCTGTTATCGAAGATAAACTTAAAATAAAAACGAAAACAATCGGATATGTGTTAGGAGAAAACTTCTGGCATCAAGGTTATATGACCGAAGCATTAACAAAAGTCATTGATTTTTTATTTGAAACAACTGATGTGAATCGAATTGAAGCAGAACACGATGTAGAAAACCCTAGCTCTGGCCGAGTTATGGAGAAATCCGGGATGATTTTTGAAGGGATTTTACGTGAATCTGGGCTGAATAATCAAGGTATTGTTGATGTGGCAGTTTATAGCATTTTACGGTCTGACCGAACATAATTAGAAATAGTTTTAGAGGTAGTAACTTATTTGAAAGTAGCTTATGTTAATGACAGCTTATTTATTGACTCATATTAAGCTGTCATAATTAAATAGTGTCAAAGTATTTAAAAAAAGATTTCCCTTTTATGCTTTTAAAATAGTACGAACCATAAAAAAGACATCAGAAAGTAGGTACTTAAATGACAAAATATGATGTGTTGTTATTCGATCTGTTCTTTACTTTAGTTGAACCCCAATATTTACCAGGGGAAAATGAGTTTGATGCTCTGGGTATCTCTATGGAAAAATGGGAAACACATGCGGAGCACAACTCTTTGTACTACAAAAGAATTACTGGTGGGGTTCACAATAAATTCGAAATAATTGAAGATATCTTAAGTAGTTTAGGTATCCCTCGTGAAAAATCATTGGTCAAAAATCTTGCGAATCAGAGATTAAAACGAATAAGCGAATCACTTATTCATGTTAGTCCTGAAGTGATAAACACCTTACATGAGCTTAAAAAAAATAATAAAACTCTTATTTTAGTTAGTAATGCAGATGTATTGGATATAGAAGGTTGGATCAAATCACCTTTATGTCAATTGTTTGATGAGGTCTTTTTTTCATGTAATGTCGGTTATGCAAAACCCGATTTACGTTTTTACAATTATATTTTGCACAAACTTGAACTAGACAATAAACGTTGTTTATTTGTCGGGGACGGCGGAGACGATGAACTATTAGGAGCATTTCAACTTAACATTGATACAGCACAAGCTACATATTTTTATGATAGAGAACTATTCTCACATTCTAATAAGGTAACTTATAAAATCAATAAAATAGAGGAATTGCTTGCGATTGTGAGATAAATATTTTTCAATTTATAGGCTTCGCATTAACCAGACAGCCTTTGATGAACTTAACATGTTTTTTGTTAAAATCTATCCAATCAACTTAGATTTCACACAAAAGATAATCATCAAAAAGCCCAACCATAATTTTTTAATCAATACGTTATCAATTTCAAGACATTCTCAAACATTTGCTATGACTGGACTCTCTCTCTTTCATTAAAAACTACTTTGTATAATATATAGTCTGTAAACAATTGATTTTATAACCGTTATCGTTCGATAAACGGATTCTTGTTGTGTTTTCTTTTTGATACAATGAATTTATAA
>NZ_JAEEGA010000007.1:25241-266126 GCF_017829975.1 Vagococcus allomyrinae
TTAAAGTAGCAAGATTAGCCCAATCATAATTTTTCAGTCATTTTTTTTCAAATCTCAATCATTCTCAAACACTTGCTATGACTGGGCTCTCTCTCTTTCATTAAAAACTACTTTGTATAATATATAGTCTGTAAACAATTGATTTTATAACCGTTATCGTTCGATAAACGGATTCTTGTTGTGTTTTCTTTTTGATACAATGAATTTATAAAAAGGAGAGTGAAAAATATGTGTGAGGATTGTGACATGAGACCAGCTGTTGATTTTGTTTATTACCCGGTATGTGAAAGCTGTTTAAAACATCTTTTAGATGAAATTGATAAGCAGAATAAACGGTTATAATTTTATGGATGTAGATAATTCAGAAATCTTATTTATTTTAAGTAAAGGAATCAACACATTTAAAACAGAGTTAAAAATTGATCGACAGTTTAAAAGATATGATAATTTTGATATCGAACAAATAAATGAAGTTATCCTTTATTATAATACCTGTTTAAAACTATTAAGAAAAGAAGACTACACAAAGCTTTCATATCGAAAGTTAAGAAAACACCGCCTGATCAAATTAAGAAAAGACCAGCTAAATTAGCTAGTCTTTTTTTGTATTTTTTTTTCTATTTGTTGGATTTCTCTTGAAAGTTGCTTTAAGTATCTCATAAGTTCTTCTGGGCTCTCCTCTGTTTGACTAGGTCTCAAATTGTAAGGAGGGAAGTCGAAAAATTCTCTTACTGAAATATCTAGAGCGTCACATATATTTGTAATTGTTTTTATCGTCGGGTTTTTACTCTTACCTGTATAGATTGAGTTAAGAGTGCTTGGGGTCAAGTCTGCTAATGTTGCTAAACGATTGGGAGTTATTTTTTCTTGATTAACCAGTTCTTGGATTCTTTTTGAAACAAGAACGTTGTGTTGTTTTTGGTTATCAACCATTACTTCACCTACTCTCTAAACTATATAATATATACAAATGCGCGATATATCAAATGCATTTCATACGATTTATAGTTGACAATGGTTTATATATCGTATACAATATGTTTGTAAATACGATATATAGTATGGTTAAGGAGGGGTTTCAATGTCAAAAATTATCAAAGAAGAGAGTTATCAAGTCATTTATTGTTATCGCACAAAGTTCGGAACGTTCCACTCAAATACGATCGAAGGTTACTTTGATTATGGGCTAGCCATAGAACTACGAGAATCAACTGTTAATGTCCACGTTGATGGTTGTCAAATGATTGGCGCTTATGTGGTGCCTGCTGTTGAGAACAGCGACGATGCTTATTATTTAGAAGACTCAGACATTGATACAGAATCTTTACTACTTGATAAAACCAGTCCTATCTATGTGCCAAAAGGATTGTTTTATATATTAGATTATCAAACGAAAGGAGAGATTTTCATGTTTCAGAACACAGGTAAATTAATTTTCGATTCAGTAGAAGACAAAACTAGTGCTAAGGGGAATCCTTACAGAATAGTCCATATTATTGACCCATTGGACTATCAACGTCTTGAATATTTCGCTGATAATGATTTGAAAGTGAATTGTGTCAAAGGCGAAGAATGTACGTTAGTCCTGAAAGCCACTCGTCAAGGCTATTCAACAAATATGACTGCTTTAGCTGTTAATAAAAAGTAGGTGTAAGTTATGCCTGAAACATTGACAGATAAAGAACTTTTGGAAGTTACCAAAAAGCTTTTAGAAACGTATGAAAGTGAGCTAGAGCGTGAAAGTATTGAACGTGATAAACAGGATGTTGTCGATTCTAAGCAAGCTGAAATACTTGCTAAAGAGAAGGTAGCACAAGAAGAGAAAGAAACATTGTTTAACGAGACTTCGGAATTGGAAAAACAGGAATTAGTTGAGTTTAGAGCTAATCTGATGAAGTCTATCGACAAATTGGAACCCGTTAATTATATGGATCAATTTGTAACGCTTGATTCACGCTTACAGACCATTGAAATGAACACTAATGTTAGTGAGAGTATTGAAAATTCTAGTTTTTATGCAGATATTTCCATCATGTTTTTTTTATGGTTTATCTTTCCGGCAATTTTTATGTATAAAGCATTAGATTGGTTTTTTCATTGGATGTAAGTTGAATATAAATTAAAAATAATCGAAGGAGGGGTTTTTCATGACTTGGACAGCTGAAATGTTTGAACCAATTGTAGATGCAGCTAAAGCGTTCGTCCCAATCGGTATCGGTGTGGGTGTTGCTTACTTTGTTGTTGTGGGTGGCGCTAAAAAAGGTTTTGCGTTTATTCGTGGAATGTTTAAAGGGTAATTTGATGTTAAGGCTCATGCCTGACTTGCTAGGCTTAATTGCCTAGCTTTTTTTATTGATTAACTAATAGAAAGGTGACGGAAAATGATTAATTTGAAAAAAATTGGTAAATGGGTGACGATCGTTGGGCTAGTTTTTTTAGCTTATATCTTGCTCCCACTCATTCAATTGCTGTCGGGCGGTCTGATTCAGTTGGCGTTGGCAGTGCTGATTATGGGAGTAAGTCTGGCAGTGATTCGGTTTGGGGCGACAATGGCGTTTTATGGCATCAAGGGAGTGAAACCAGATTTCAGAGTTCTGCAGAAACTAGGGCGGAAGACGAAAACGGATGGATAGGAGATCTTTTAGATTGGCTGTTAGATGGTATTACGAGTCAATTTACTAAAATGTGGGATAACCTGAGAGACGAATTTGCCAATATGACGGCCATTTTTACTAGTCAAAAAGGGTTATTATCAGAAATTAATTTGCGGTTGACAGATATTAGGGAAGACTTGCGGTTTGTCAAAGCTGATTTAAAAGCAATGGCATCAATTACTAATCATGTGAAATTGCTTCATGAAAATTTTTTGACATATAAAAGTGTGTTTGAACTTCGTATGATTACGGTTATTGATACGATAACTAATTGGAAATTAACAGAACGATTGACTGAGGTTAACACTAATATAAAAAATGCTACTACTGCTGTTACTCGTGTAGGTGATTATATTGGCACTGATAGTGGTTCTAGTGGGTTGAATTATCAGTTAAGACAGTCATTAACTGTTTTAAAAAGTACGAATAGTTATATTACAGCGATAAATAATAGCCTTGGTAGTGAGATAAGTAGTACGGGGATAAATTACCATATTAGACAACTGGTGAGTAATGTTAAGAGTTCACTTAATTATATGCAGTTGATGTATTCAAGTTTGGGAAATGAATCCTCAAGTTCAGGAATTAATTATCATATGAGACAAGCAGTTAATCAATTGAAAAGTGTGAGTACTGTTTTAAGTGCTGTTTATACAAATCTTGGTACAGATACTTCTAGCACAGGGTTAAATTATCAAGTGAGACAAATAATGACGTATGTCAAAGATTCAGCGACTTATTTGGGGCATATATATACAAATTTAGGGTCTGAAGGTTCAAGCGTGGGGCTTAATTATCAAGTGAGACAGATTTTATCGGCTGTTAAAGCGATTAAACCGTCTACGGGTGGTTTTACCTTAGACGAGCTTGAGAAAATGCTTAAAAAGGCACTCAAAGAGATTGATTTTAAAATAAATATTGGGGATACCGTTAACGAAGCTGGTAAAAATATTTGGGACGTATTGGACAGTTTAACGGATGGCATTTTTGATTTAGGAAAAGAAATTGTGAAGGCAACTGCTGAGATTATCAAGGTACTGGCGGATCTAATTGGGGATATCATGAAAGAACTATTGAAATTAATTGTTCCTGATAATACGGATTTTATCGACAAGGGTTTTGAGGATTTGTCAGAGAAATTCAATAAAAAGTTTGAGGTTGTCTTTAAACTAAGTGGTGATATTAAGGCGTTATTCACTCCGATAGAAACGAATGCCTTCGATTCAATGAGTTTTGAGTATATGGGCACCAAAGCAGATATGAACCAAGCTAAGCGATCATTAGACCCCTATGCGTCAAAATTTAGAGTCTTAATGCAAATCATTATCTGGATTCTGTGCGTTATCGGTTGCTATCGTAAAGTAACTGGGAAAGGGGATTTAATTAATGATAGTTGAGTTGTTATTCAAGTTAATTGTAGGGCTCGTTGGTCTATTTTTGAACTTAATCCCCACGATTAATTTTGATATTAGTTTGCCTGATACGACTTATTTTAGACAGATCTTAGGGGCGATTAATTGGGTATTCCCTGTTGAGACGTTGGTTCAAGCTCTTGTCATTTGGTTCCTTTTCCAAAACTCACAATTTGGGTTAAAAATATTTAATTTCCTTTGGAAAAAGATTCCATTTTTAGGATAACTTATTTTTAGGCTCGGCGTAGCTTCACTTGTGAAGCAGGGCCGACCTAAGATAGTTACCTCAAATGAACCGGTTCAAACCATTAATAAATTAAGAAAGTAGGAGTTTTCAATGAAACTTGCTGAGTTTATCAAATATAAATATGTGGATGCCAAGTATGCCTTTACTTTAAAAAAAGAAGGACGTAAACCATTTACTGAGTATGGAATGACATTATACGCTGGTCGACAGGGTGGGGGTAAAACAATGAGCCTAGTTAAACGAGCTAATGAGTTAAGAGACGAATATACGGGGCTATTCATTGCTAGTAACTTCGGATATGAGTTTGAAGACTTTAGCCTTAATTCGTTTAAAGACATTTTAAAAGTGGTCGAATTAGCTCAATTACGTGATTCTATCGGTGTGCTAGTCCTTTGGGACGAGATTCAAAATGATGTGGACAGCTTTTCAAAGACACCAATTGAGATTCTAAGATTTATTACCCAACAGAGAAAACAAGGCGTGAAAATTTTAGCCACGTCTCAAGTCTTTACACGCGTTTCTAAGGCGATTAGAGAACAGACTTATGAAGTTGTCGAGTGTAAAACATTAGCTGGTAGATGGACGTTTAACCGCTATTATGACGCTGACGAGTACGAACTATACTTTGACAATCCTGATAAACGAAAAGAACGGTTATCTTGTAAAAAGCGTGATAATTTCATTCAAACTGATTTTTTACGTGGTTGCTACGATTCTTATTTAGTCATTCAAACTCTAAACGAAAAAGTGAAACAGGAGGATAAAAAACAAGTAATTGCGATTGGGGTTGAAGTTTAATGACAGATTATGTGAAAGCCTGTTGGTTTATTTACATTGTGGTAGCTATTCTTGCGATCATTTACTTTAAGTTCATGGATAAGGAGGATTAAACATGGAGATATGGCGCAAATTGGGAATTGATAAAGAATTAATTATTAGTGTTTTGTTTATCATTGTCATGTTTTTTATTTTAGGACAATTTGTCAAATAATTATTAATTAGCCTGGTTAAAGTGTGTAACTGCTACTGCAGTAAAGGTGTGTAACTTTTAGCCTGGCTATATTTTTTACTGTAGTAAGGTGAGTAACTTTTGCACGTGTGAAAGTGTGTAACTGCTCCAGGGGCAAAAAAATAGGAAAGAGGTTTTCTCATGGCTATTAAAGACAATAATTTTAGAATTTCAATCACGTTGACACCTCTACAAAATGAACGGATGTTGTATTTGCTAGATAAACTCAATGAACATCGGCATTGGAATAAGTACAGTAAAACAGATTTATTCACTAGCTTGCTAAATGAGCGGTATAAACAAGAAATCTATAAAGGCGGTGTCGAAAAATGATAGATGCACTGTTGGTATTTATATTAGTCCCTATTTTAATTTGGGCGTTGATTGTGTTGTTTAAACCGCTAATTAATTTAGTATTTCAAGATAGAATCGCAAAAGAAAAAGAGGATTTGGCAAACGAAATCATGAAGGCAATTAGGCTTGAAGTAGATAAAGAATATAGAGAGTCGATTGAAAAACATAAGGGTTGTTAGGGCTTGCCCTGACCGTCCCAACCGTGGGGCGCAATCCAAGGGAGATTAAAAGTTACTGGTAATAATAAGGTGACGTCAAAAACTTGCTAAATACACCATGCCCAACCACCTTGTTTACTTCTTTTGAACTTATCTTTTAAGGGGGTGATATTTTTGTTCTTTGATTTTGACTTTGTCATTGTCGAGAAGTTTGAACGCTATGAATCAAAACGAATTGACCGGAAACACCAACTACTAACGATTAAACTACCACACTCAAAACAAAAGTTATGCTTTGTTATTAATCGTTATGTTAATGTCCCCCATCTAAAAAAAGGGGATAGGGTGCGCCTGCGTTTAGAAATTTTTGTGCGGGGGAGGAGTACTACACCTTTGTTTAAAGTGGTCGCCATTTTCAAAGAAAATGTTGACTTTGTTGTTATTTAATTTTTGAGGAGTGACAAAATGACAAACGAAAATCCAAAAATAACCCCCTCCTCTAACAGGGGGGTTATGACATCATCACCAAAAACTCTAAGTGCTTGCGTTGACTGGTTTACGTGCACTTTTTTCTCTGCACAAAAATGGCAAGAACTGTGCGGAATTATGCAACTTAAAACAGGTCAATTTGTTGAGTCAGAAAAAGGGTTAAATGGTTATCGTAAAAGTGCTAGATGGGATCATATTGAAATTTACTATGAACCCCATGCTGATACTATGGGTATGTCATTAAATATGAGTGGGCAAGGGTGCCGTCAATTTGAATCAACGTTTGAGGAAAATCAATGGTCATGGTCAGATTTTTTTGAGTATGTGCTTGGTTATGATACACAAATCACACGCTTAGACCTTGCGTTAGACGATTTTAAAGGGTATTTCACGTTGAAACAGATTGAAAATAAGATAAAAACCGGCTGTGTTGCTAGTATTTTTAGGACAGCACGTAATTTTGAAGAACATTTGTTAGAAGACGGTTCGACTAACGGTCAAACGATTTATTTTGGAAAATCAGACGTTATGATTCGTTTTTATGACAAGTATAAAGAGCGGATTAATAAAGGGTATGCTCTCAAGGAAGATATCACATTTTGGCAACGGACTGAGATACAACTTAGACATGAGCGTGCTAATAAAGCAATTGAGACCATTGTTAGACGACCTGATGAGCTGGGGGAATTTATTAAAGGCGTGTTAAACCGTTATCTGGATTTCAAAATTAAAGGCAATGATAAAATTAAATCACGTTGGGAAACGGCTCGTTGGTGGAAACGTTTTATTGGAAAGGTTGAAAAAGTTTATTTAACTCAAGACGTGGCCGATAAAACCATTTTACGGACGAAAAATTGGATTGATTCTCAAGTATCTGGTTCAGTTGCGACACTATACGAAGCGTTTAACGATGATAATTTGTTCTTAGAATACTTACTAAAGACTGGAAAAGCTAAAATGACAGACCAACAAAAAGAGCTTGCTAAGGGCTTTAAATCTGATTTGAACCAACAATTAATGGTTAAAGGTGAAATGTTAGATAGCTTAAATCAGGTACTAACTAAAGGAAATCAAGTGTTTGGTGACGATTCTATGAACATTTCGCCAATTGATTACATAGATATGGTCGAGATTGAATCTGAAATGTTAGTCTCAAATCAGTTAAGAGATCTCGACGAACAAAAACGTATGCTCCAGAAACAATTTGATGAACAGCTGGCAACACAAAAACATTTAGAAACATTAATAAGTCGTTATGGCGAACTGCCAAATATGCCAATTGATAATCATACGAAACTCAACGGAACTTTTCAACAATACGATAAAGAAACTGGCGAACTTTTATTTTAAAGTAGCAAGATTAGCCCAATCATAATTTTTCAGTCATTTTTTTTCAAATCTCAATCATTCTCAAACACTTGCTATGACTGGGCTCTCTCTCTTTCATTAAAAACTACTTTGTATAATATATATTATGTAAACTAGAAATAAATATTTTCAAGATACCCAAATCAGCAAACGCTTCTCTTCTCCCCTCGAGTAATCTGTCGCTGAATTCTATATAATCCGTTACTCCTCAAAACTAAAAAATAATCAATTCAGCATGTTTCAAATGATCTGGATAACTCAAAATTATCTACAGTAATTTTTTTCTTTACACTCTTGAGGAATTCGGATATAATCATTATGAAACATATAGTTTTTCCTTTCTGAATGGGTTTTAGTCGATTTCATTCTAGTTGGAAACTACTATATGTTTCTAATTGTTTGCACTAAAATATGTTTAAATATTTTTTCTTCATCCACACCGTAAATTACACAAGCGTAAAGCCGAAATGGTAGTTTACATAATACTTATATTGTTAACTTAGATCCCCCGTTAAACAAACTTTTCCAACAATCGGCAAAAACATTTGAACACCTATGCTCGATAGATTGCTTTATTGATGCTGATAAGTTCCTCACTTGTTAAGTCCCTCCACTGCTCTTCAGGTAGTTTCCCCAGTTGAACGTTCATTATCCTCTTATGCTATAATGTAACGACCTAATAGTATAATAAGTGACACATTCTCCTAATTGGACGATTTAAACCTTGTTTATTGACTTGTTTTCTATGATAGATAATCCATAAAAGTAAAAATAATCCTAAGCAGAAATAAAAATACGCTTATAAGTCCAATAAAATCTTTCAATTGTATAATTTTATCCCGCATATTTCACTTATAATAAAGGAGTAGCAATTATCTCGAAGCAGATTAGTTGTATCCGCTTTCTGAGCGTGCAATCAATCTGTCAAATAATTAATTAGAGGTGTAAATGTATGGAAGAAAAACTAAATGTCGGGAGCGGACTAGCTCTAGATAAAAAGAAAAAAATGTCATCATCATTCGTAAAACAAGGTATTGCTGCTGGTTTTATATCAGCCATTACTTTTGGGCTCTACAGTACCGTCTCTGCTTATGCAATGGGATTAGAACCGATGGTTGGCATTGCCAGTGTCTTTGCAGTTCCTTTTGTGGCATCAGCGATCAATGATTCCATCGCTGCGATTTGGTTAGTGATTTTCAATACCATTAAAGGACGCTTTAAAGAAATCGGCAGAAGTCTCTGTACCATTCCAGGTCTAATGGTTATCTTAGGCGCTGTTTTTGGAGGACCTATTGCCAATGGTGCTTATTTAATCGGAATTGCTTCAGCGGGTGCTGCTGCCATCCCAATTTCAGCCTTATTTCCAATGTTCGGTGCAATTTTTGCCAGGATGTTTTTAAAACAGCAAATCTCTAAACGAGTGGGGATTGGTATGGCCATTTGTATTGTTGGAGCTATCTTAATCTCCCTCGACGGTGGTGGAAATGTAGGGACTAATTTCACTTTAGGAATTATCTGCGCATTAATTGCAGCAGTTGGCTGGGGATTGGAAGGCGTCTTTTCAGCTTTTGGTATGTCAATGATTGATTCCAATATTGCCATCACTATTCGTCAAGGTGTTTCTGGTATTTTATTTATTACTGTTGTCTTACCAATCTTCAAAGCTCTTGGGTTGTTTACAGCTGTTCTTTCTTCACCAAAAATCATGATTGTCATTGCGATTGGTGCCTTATTCGCCGCCGTGTCATTTTTAGCATGGTATATTGCCAACAGTAAAGTTGGTGTGGCAACGGGAATGTCTTTAAATAGCACTTATGTTTTATGGGGTGTTATTTTCTCAGCAATTTTCTTGCACACTACTTTAAGCCCAATGATGATTATCGGGGCCGTTATTATCACAGCTGGAGCGATCATCGTTTCCGTTAACCCCTTAGACTTTATTAAGAAAAAGGAGGCTTAGTCAATGTTACTACCAATTAGATCACGGGTATTGCATTTTCTTGCTACCCAAAAAAAAGCCGACATTGAACAAGTCATGGCTGGTCTCAAACCTGAATATGGAACAGAGCGTCAATTTAACGAGGCCAATTTTCTAGACCATCTTCTTTCGCTTAAAGAAAACGGCTTAATTGACGAAGCATCCTATGACTTAAATCAAGAAGGTAACTTGCAAATCGTCTATCAAATCAATCAAGATGGCTTAGATACCATTAACAAATACTTACCAAAGAAATGGCGTTTAACTTAAGACAAAGTCATTTATATCGTGACTCGAAAAATAATTAGAATACTTTCTCTATATTCCAAAAAAAGCGTCTGGGCGCTACTCCCAGACGCTACATATTAGGCTCACAATTGTTTTCGGTACTTAATCGGAGTAATTCCCATTTGATTACAAAACACACGATTAAAATACGAAGGATCATTGAATCCACATTCGCTTGAAATCCGATAAGAAGGATAATTGGTTTCTTTTAGAAGCTTACAAGCAAGTTTGATTCTAAGGTGATTGACATAGTCGGTATATGAAACACCTACTTCCTTTTTAAAGACACGACTAAAATATTGAGGCGTCATAAAAACATGGGCAGCAACAATTTCTAATGTTAACTGTGTGCGATATTTGTCTTCAATAAACTGTATCGCCTCTTTAATGAAACTTTGATAGTTCGCTTGCTCTGGCTCTTCTTTAGGCATTTCTGAAGATGTTAACGCAATGAGTTCCACTAATACAGCCACAATTTCTCTCGGATTCGCGGGTTTCAATAAGTATTTGTTGACGTTCAACTCAATCGCTTTTTGAGCATAAGAAAAATCAGAAAAAGCCGACAAAACCACAACTTTTACATCTGGTAAAAATGTTTTAATGATTTTTAAAGCACTTAAGCCGTCTTTTTCAGGGATTAAAATATCCATAAAAATAATGTTAGGTTGCTTCTCTTTCGCTAATTCGATCGCTTGATTACCAGTAATGCATGTCCAAACGTCAAATGCTGTTCCAACTTCCTTTTCTACTATTGTCGCTAAAAACTCACGCTCAATATCCTCATCTTCAACGATTAATATGCCACTCATTTTGTCTCACCTCAACTATTTTTCGGGATTTTTATCGCAATCGTACTACCACTATAATCCGACTTCGTGATAAACAGACCAAAGTCTGAACCAAAATATTTCTTTAGTCGACGGTCTGTACTACGAAATCCTAAACTCATTTTATCATCGCGATTAGCCTTTATCTCCTCTAAAACGCTTCTAGGAAAACCATTGCCATCATCCGCTACTGAAATAATAATGTGATTACCTGATTCTTCTGCCCACAAACGAATCGTGCCACCATCACGTTTTGGAGTTATTCCGTGAATTAATGCATTTTCAACGATCGGTTGGAGTGTCATGTTTAAAATATAGTGGGACCGAAGATGATCCGGAATATCAATCTTATAATTCAACCGATCCTTGAACCGCACTTTTTGAATATAGAGGTATTTTTTTATGTAGTCAATTTCTGATTCAATTGTATGAACTTGACTTTCTTGCTTCAATGTATAACGTAAAATATCTGATAGGCAATAAATCAACTCTTCTGTCGTATGAGACTCTTCAAAATACGCCGTTCTGGCAATCGAATTCAGAGTATTAAAGAGAAAGTGAGGATTAATGACAAGGGAATCATTTTTCGTTTCTAGTTCGACAATCTTTTTTTCAAGTATCTCTTTTTCAATCGACATTCGTTCCAGGTCATGGTGACCATCGATTATTTTTTCTTTAATATCCAATGCGATATTGTTAGCCACATGCCCACAAATTTGCTCATAGATTCGAATTTCTTTTTGGTCGACTGTTTTAAGAGCTGCCAAAGCCTTGGCAATTTTTTCGACTGCAACCCCTGTCTCCTGTTCAATTTGAGGCAGATCAAGTAAAAATTTCTTATACTCTGTTTCTGTTGAAAAAGCTTGAATACCAATAACATATCCCAAAATCTGCTCCTCAACAATAATCGGCATATAAATATTTTCTAAGCCATAGTCGCAGACATAACGATTATCGACTTGTTCATGTAGGCATTTTAAGCAATAATCACAAACTTGGTTACTACGCTCTTGACAAACGATTTTACAAAAATCCGGTACTGGATTAAATTCCATTAATATTTCCCCTAGATTATCGACTAATATTAGCGAGACACTAGAAATGGGAATCAAACTACTATACCGACTGTACAACTTATTGTCCACTAGTTGATGTAAAGGGTTCGCTACACTGTCCACTGAAGACACCACCTTAAATAGTTTTACAACTTTTAACTGTCGGGCTAAAGGTTGATGTATAAAGCGTTTACCTATTTAAACATACTATATAATTAAGACAATTACAAACTCAAAATGATAGACTTAAGAGGCTTTCCCTCTTAAGTCTATCACAATCATTGTGCCATTAAATTAAGCCTTTGTTGGCAAGATGGTTTCCACATCACCATGAGGTCGTGGAATCACGTGAACTGAAACTAACTCACCAATCCGTTGTGCTGCTGCAGCTCCAGCATCGGTTGCTGCTTTTACTGCTCCAACATCCCCTCGGACCATAACCGTTACTAAACCACCGCCGACTAATTCTTTACCAATTAAAACAACATTTGCTGCTTTAACCATGGCATCCGCCGCTTCTATTGATCCTACTAATCCTTTTGTTTCGATAAGTCCTAATGCTTCTGATTTCATGTTTGTTTCCTCCTAATAGTGTGTTAGTTAATATATACTCTGGATTTTGAAGATAATCCCATAGCATTCGCTTCTTCAGTGTCAAGATGACACTCCAATCTAAATGAGTCGCTGACTCGTACCACAACGTTCTCTAGTACACCGCCACGCCCTCCAACTAATCGCAAGCTAACCTCTTGTTGATCTGCCAGACCATAGTGTTTCGCATCAGATCTTGTCATATGAATATGACGCTGAGCAATGATGGTTCCTCGTTTTAAAATAATCGTTCCTTTACTACCAATAATGGTCAGTCCAGGTGTTTGATCTATTTCGCCAGATTGCCTAACTGGTGCTTTCACACCTAGTTTGAAGCAGTCACCTGCTAAAATTTCCACTTGTGTCTCTACTCTTGCAGGGCCTAAAACACGTACTTTTTCAATGGCTCCTTTTGCTCCAGCAATTAAGACTGTCTCTTTACAGGCATATTGTCCTGGTTGAGACAATTCCTTTAAAGGAGTCAACTGATATCCTTGGCCGAATAGCTGAACAATATCTAGCTCAGACAAATGAATATGCCGATTAGAAATCCCCAATGGAATCCCTTCATCTGACTGCCCATCTAAGTCTGCCGCTAAGATATCAACAAAAAGCTTGGCAAACTCTGTCGATTTTGTCATTAATCGCCACCACTTTTCTGTAGTAATCTCACTAACTCCGATACTAAATCCACTAATCCATGTGACTCAGATGAGTGCGAAGGTAAATCTGGCAATTGCGGACACTCTTTAATTCCGTATGCCACACGTTTGATATTTATCAAATGTAGAGGCGTCACATTATCAGAGGTGGCACTACCTCCCCAAGTTCCACAGCCTAAAGTAAAGGCCGGAGAAAGTCCTGTACTGACACCAACACCACCATGTGTTGATCCTGTATTAACCAAGATTCGGAAAACAGGTTTCTCAGAGAATTTCATGACAATGTCAGGATTTTCAGTATGAATGGAAAAACTGTGACCAATACCACCATTATTAAGTAACGAAATAGTCAATTCACATGCTTCTTCCCAATCTTCAACTGTGTAAAATCCTAGAACTGTTGTTAATTTTTCATAAGATAGAGGGTCACTTGCTCCAACAGATTGCTGTCTTCCTAATAACACCTTCGTTCCTTGAGGTATTTTAATACCTGCTACCTCAGCGATTACTTCTGGTGAACGCCCAACGAGCTTCGCATTCATCGCATGTCCTTTTACAAATAAAACTGAGGCTACTTTTGCTGTTTCTTCAGCAGTCATAAAGTAACACCCTTGTTGTTCAAACTCACGAACGACTTCCGCTTCAATGATTTTTTCAACAATTACCGTCTGTTCAGAAGCACAAATCGTGCCATAGTCAAAAGTTTTACTGGCGATAATATTCGCTACAGCTTTTGGAATATCTGCACTTCGTTCGATATAGGCTGGAACATTACCTGGTCCAACCCCCAACGCCGGCTTGCCAACACTATACGCTGACTTAACCATCGCAGCACCACCTGTTGCAATAATCAAGGCAATTTCTTGTCGGTGCATTAATTCATTGGTGGCAGCCATTGACGGTTTAGAAATACATGTCACAATATGGTCTGGGGCACCAGCCTCAACAGCTGCATCGTTCATTAACCGTGTGGCCCTCATCGTTGCTTTTAACGCTGAGGGATGAGGGGAAATAACAATTCCGTTACGGGCTTTGATGGCAATAATCGCTTTATATATAACCGTTGACGTCGGATTAGTAGACGGCACAATCCCCATTAGCAAGCCCATCGGTTCGGCAATTTCGATTACTTTGGATTGTGAATCGTTTTTAATAATTCCGACTGTTTTCATCTCTTTAATAAAACGATAAAGCTCAGTTGAAGCATGACGATTCTTAAATGTTTTATCTGAAACCTTACCAAATCCTGTCTCTGAAACAGCCATTTCTGCCAATTCGACAGCATGCTCTTCTGCTACTTTAACCATGTTTCTAATAATTCGATCAATTTGGTGCTCATCAAAGTGAGCGAGTTGTTCTTGGGCTTTCTTACCCGCCCGAGCTAAACTCCGGGCTTCTTGAATAGACTGCAAGTCATTATCAAAGACTTCCAACTGATTTCCTCCTTCTTATCTACTGGCAAATGAGACGACAACAGCTTAACTACTCACGCTCGGCTAATTTCTCATTAAATCGTTTGAGTAAGGTCGCCTTATTTGCCATAGCTAGTGCTTGTTCTGACAAACCGAGATTGTCATATTGTGTCGCTAGCTCTCGCAGTCGTTTAACTGATAGATGACTAAGTACTTCTTCTGACAATATGTCTGGTAAGTTGCTCTTCTCTACTGGCAAATCAATCGCCTTCACCCTTAGAAAAAGAGACTCTACTTCACTATGTGGTCGTGGAATCACATGATGGGTTTTCAAATGGTTCGGGCCAAACTGTAAAACAGCAGTCACACCTGCATCAACAGCCGCCTTAACAGCTCCGACATCACCTGTAACTGTGATTGCCACCAAACCACCACCTACAAAAGATCGTTCTAGCAACTCGACTTGTGCTGTTTTTAACATTGTATCGGCTGCTTCAATTGCTGGAATTAACCCCTTTGTTTCAATTAACCCAATTGCATTCATCTAATCCCTCCTTTGCTATAAGTGTCTCAATTAATCTATAGAAATTTTCTTGATTACCAATAATTGAGTTGCCTCTTTAATTACTATTTTTCGCTCCAATTGAGGAGGAAAATAATGAATATCACCTTTTTTACTTTCAAATTGCTTTTGATTAATGGTTGTTACTAGTTCACCTTCCAAGACAAAATAGATGGCTTCCTCTGAGAAGGAGCTGTCAACAACTCCTTTATTTAAATCCACTATTTCAACTTTCAATTGATTAAAATTGGCAAAAAGAGTTTGTTTAGCTATTCCCTGTTTAGAATCACTTGGTTCGAAACAAATCGAATCACCATCGATTAACTGAAAACCTGATGAATCTTCTTGACTTTTAAAGGGCTCTTGTCGGCTTAATACATTGATCATTTGCTGTAACAGCTCTTGATCTGAACAAAGCCGAGCCATTATCATGCTGATGTCTCCAGAAGCCAACTTGTTTTTTTCTTGTTTGATAAAACGAATTCCCGACTCCACAGCTAAATCCATTGCAGCTGCTGTAATAATGGTTTCCATTGGAATATGACAGGTATTTTTCTGGTCATCGATTAATTGTTGAATATCTGCGACACAGATAAGTTGCTTCATCTTTCCTCACCTACTCTCTTTTAAAAGTGGCAGTCCTCATCAATAATGCCAATAACAGCTGCATCCACAGGCATCGCTCTTTCTTCAAAAATAAGTTTGGCAGAAGAGCCCGTGCAAATAATCACGCGGTCGCCAATCCCTGCGCCAATCGTGTCTGCAACAATTAATCGCTGTTTCTCTTCTTGATTATTGATAACTTCCGCTAACATAAACTTCAGACCATTGAGTGAGTTGATCTTTCGCGTTGCCCATATATTGCCAACTAATCTCGCTGCTAACATCCTAATCACTGCCTCTACTTTTTTTCATGTTAATTTTAATATCTGATAATGCCGTTTCTACCGAAGCCGTATCACCAAACAGAGCCAACAATATCATATTCTGGGGACAACTACCGCGAATATCAACCGCCACAATTCCAGCTGCCTTCTCTGCTAAATCGGCTACATAAACCATATCGATCAATTTACCTTGAATTAAGCCAATCGCATCATAATCTCTAAATTGCTGAGATGCAGACTGACTCATACCCATTCGTCTGGTAATAATGTCCAAAGCGCCCTCAGAAGGAGATTGAATTATACGATAGTCCATGTCCTTACCCTCTTTCTATAAAACAATTTCTGTACAACTTAAAGCAATGCCAATCGGTGTTACAAACATCGGATTGTCCGGTTTAAATGTCGGAATCTGCGTTTCTTTTTCAATAATGCTTTCTATTCCCGTCAGACAGCAAGTACCACCTACTAAATAAATCCGACTGACATTGAAAGAGCTAATTGCCTGATTAACAATACTGGCAACTTTTTCAATAACAGGTGTTAATATTGGCAGTAACTCCTGATGATTTAGAGCATTTCGTTTAAATTCGTCCGCTTTTTCAAAAGACAAACCATAGGCACCTGAAACCACAAGCGAAAAATGAGTCCCACCTGTAGCTTCATCCGTTACACCAATTACTTGTCCTTCTTCCAAAATCGTAATCCCCGTCGTTCCACCACCAATATCGACGATTGCCCCATTCCGAATGTTTAAAACGCCATTAGCTGCAGTCGGCTCATCTAGCAGTGCCGTAATCTCAAAACCAGCTGCTTCTACCACGTGGCGAATAACACCTGAATCTAGTGTTTCCGTTCCTGGAGGTAAAGCTGCTGCACAATAATGCAACTCAGTCGCAAGCTTTTGTTCAAGCTCCATTTTTAGTTCTTTAACAATTTGAATGGCGCCAAGATAGTCAACAATCATGCCATCTTTGACAACATTGGCATAGCGATAAGCACCAGCAACAGGTTGCTGATTTTCATCAAGAACCGCTAACACAATGCAGGATGTACCTAAATCGACACCTGTATAATAACTCTCAGTTTTAGATCTTTTCGGCGTTACAATTACTTCTTCAAATGCCGCAATAAGTTGATTGGAGAATATAATCGGTTCTTTTATATTAATCGTCATTCAGTCTCACTCCTAAGCAGTCTGATAATGGTTGCACCGATGGCACTTTGAATTTTACAAAGCTCTGTCTGTAATTGTTGACAGTCCACATTTTCGGTGATCTCTAATTGATACGTAATCTGAGTTACTAATTCTGCTAAAGAAGCATTAAAACAATTTAAAATCGCTAAAGCTCTTCCTTGAGGCAGTTGAACATGAAAAGGTCTGATCTCACAAGCACTCCCAAGCTCAGTACTGCTAACCAAATCACTTTTGGGAATTGGCTGTCCCCTTTCATATGCCTTTTGTACGCTGATTAAATGCTCATGCCAACCCATTACTTCCTCAGCCAAGGTAAGATGATTGTCGAGTAATAAGCTAAAACCTAATAAAAAAAAGGAAGACATTTTTTTGCAGGAAGCGAGAATTTCCTTGTTAACATTCGACACTGACTGAGTGGCCCCCCTCTTCTTCTCTTGGATTATTGTTACCTGACGATCAATAAGAAACTGCCGAGCCTCTGGTGTTAAGCGCGTCTCAAGCTGCAATTGAAATGTCTCAAAAGGACGTTGACGATACTGTCCTTTTAAAACCTCCTCCGTAATGAATAACATTCGCTGACCTCCTCCGCTAGTTTTTACTGATGACATTAGTCGTCAAGTTGTGCCACCCATCTCCGCCTTATATCAGCTAATTCCCGATTCGTTAAATCAAAGAGAAAATAAGGCGGCGTCACCCCCGCTGCTTGTAACACTTCCTCGGCAAACATCTTTTCTTCCTCGTTAGTTCCTCGAACCATCCCAACAACAGGACAAGGAAAACTTTTAGCAAAGTTCGGTGGAAAAACACTAATTGTATCTTTGCCATTTGCCAACAATAAAATTAGGCCAGCAGTTTGAGATAAAGAGAAAATGTAACGATACATCGATGGATTTTCTAGATAACCAGCCGGTATGTCCAATGTATACTGACCGTAGATGGCATCTTGACGCTTCTTTAAAGGTTTTTCTGTCTCATTTAGCCAATTGGCAACTGATGACTTGCCGCTGCCTTGAGCACCGATAATCATAATCTGCTTTCTCATGTTCGAGTGACCTTCACAACACTAAAACCTAGTAAATGTTGAAGTGTCTCATTAACTGCTATCAGAGAAGCCTCCACACTAGCGATATCACCTGTAATCACCAAGGAACCAGTAAAACGATCTAAAAAGCCAATTTCAACTGCCCCTGCTTTTGTCGCCACATCCGCACCGATAATTGCCGTTTCTGAAGGCGTAAATGTCATGATTCCAACTGCACCAAGTTCAGCTACGCCTAATCTTTCGCAAATATCTGACATCGGCGACGCTAAAATATGAGCAAGAGTCACCTGCTTTCCAGGTACTGATTCTTGAATAACTCGCTCCATTACTGCCCCTCCTTAATGTCGAATAACTTTTACTGGAAAATCATAGGTTGCAATTTGTTCCTCAATAACATCTAAGTCTTCTTCGGATAAACTCAAGTCTTCCTTGACCGTGTAAATTTTATCTAATTGATCGTATTTATTAACCCCTAATTTATGATAAGGCAGCAAATCGATTCCCTGAAAGTTGCTACGGTCCTTAAATGGCATTAAAAAATTTATCGTTCGACGAATTGTCTCAGAATCACTATTTAGCCCTTTCATCAGCGGCATTCTTACTTTAACTTGATACCGCCGCTCAATTAATTCCATCAAATTTTCCAAAATCCGCTCATTTCTAACACCTGTATATTCTAAATGTTTATCAGGATCAATATGTTTCATATCATATAAAAACAAGTCACAAAACTCAGCAATTTTTAGCAATGATTTTAATGGTGCATGACCACATGTTTCAATCGCTGTGTGAATGCCAACTGTTTGACATTCCATCAATAAATTTGCGGCAAAGTCCGGTTGGGTTGCGACTTCTCCGCCCCCTAATGTAACACCACCACCAGAAGTTTGGTAAAAAGGCAGATCCTCTTTGGCAATCGCCAATAAGTCTGATATTAAGCGATCTTCACCAGCAATTGAGAGAGCTTTTTTCGGGCAAACTTCTTCACATAAACGACAACCACTACAATTAATACTACGATCCACATAGTGAACGCCTTCTTGTTCATCCATTTTATGAATCATTAATGGGCAAACCTTGACACATTCACCACAATCTATGCACATTTTACACTGATACATGACTTGATATTTTCGCTCTAAACTTTCAGGATTCGAACACCATTTACATCTTAATGGACAACCTTTAAAAAAGAACAAGGTGCGAATACCTGGACCATCGTAGATAGAATATTTTTGTATATTAAAGATGCGCGCTTTCCGCTCAATTTGCATGATATTTTCCAATTATACTCACCCTTGTTCGTCATATTTCCGATTAAAAATGCTCTAAGACTGTCCGACTAATAATTTCATCTTGGACTTCCTTACATAACTCTGTAAAGTAAGCACTATATCCTGCTACTCGAATAATTAAATCGCGGTAATTATCCGGATCTTCTTGAGCCTTTAATAAGACTTCATTATCGACATAACTAAACTGCATCTGACCATTTCCTAAAATTGAAGAAGTCCGCAACAGCGTAATCAATCCTTGGCGACCTTCTGGCGTTTCTAAAATACCTTTCAACAACTTGAAATTGTGCACCATCCCGATGTTCATCGCAGCTACATCCATCTTAGAAACTGATTTAATAATCGCAGTTGGCCCTTTTTTATCCGCGCCTTGCGTTGGACTAATACCATCAGAAAGTGGTGTCCATGCCCGGCGTCCATTAGCACTAGCACCTAACATTTCACCAAATGGTGTATTGTTTGAAATCGATAGTGTACCATGACTAAAGATTGAATAAAGAGTCTTAAACTTACTGTGAGTTCGTTCTGTCCAGTTGATGATATCCGCTGCAATTAAATCCGCATAATCATCATCATTACCGTATTTAGGCGCATCTAAACAATCGCGACGAATTTGCTCATATCCAACAAAGTCAGCTCGAGTAGCATCACGAATCTGATCCAATGAGTATTTTTTATCATCGAAAACTAGCTTTTTAATTGCAGCCATTGAATCTGCATAGGTACCTAAACCTGACCAAATTAAACCTGGCCCCCAGTTGTTAACACACCCGCCAGCGGCAACATCACGCCCATTTTCCATACATCCTTCCATCATCAATGACATCAGAGGTTTAGGTGCAATATCGCGGTGAACCCGTTGACTAATAACAGTACCAACAGCTGACAAACGAGTGATATATTCAATTTGTTTTTTTACAGCTTCATCAAATTCTTCATAGGTGTTGTATTGATCAATGCCACCTAAATCTAGCCCTGGATTTAGCTTACACCATAACATCTCACCTCTGTTTAAGACAAATTCGATGGCAACAGGGAATTGGGTGTAGCCAGTTGACGTCCATTGATACAAACGACCTGATTTTTGAGGCTCTACACATCCCATTAAACAATAATCACGAGCATCTTCCATATTAAAGCCTTTAGCTAACATCATTTTAATATGAGAATCATCAAAATGGATTGCCGGGAATCCCAGACCCGCTCTTACAACATCAACAATTCGTTCCAAATACTTTTGTGGCGACTGGTTGTGAACACGACATGCTAATGACGGTTGATAAACGCCAACATGGCGAACGGCATCCATCAACAAGTAAGTCAAATCATTGGTGGCATCACCACCTTCTCGTTTAAGCCCGCCTACACACATATTGACAAATGGTTGGTAGCCAGCGAAATGCTTTGATCCCCCCTCACTGGAAACCCACATCATCTCAGAACACTTAATAAGGAAACAACCTGCCATTTCAAACGCGTCATAATCAGTTAAACGGCCGGCTTTTTTATCTGCTTCGTAAAACGGATAGATATATTGGTCCATACGACCAACAGATAACCCAGTTTGATTTTCTTCAAGCATAAACAGCGATTCAACTGTCCAAACTGATTGCAATGCTTCTTGAAAGTTTCTTGGAGCATTGGCTGGTACATGGGCGTTGACTTCGCCAATCTTTCGTAGTTCCTCTTTTCGACGAGGATTGTTTTCTTTTTCAGCTAATTCAAAGGCATGATCCGACAATCGTTTTGCGTAAATCATAACCCCTTCAGTCGTGTCTAAAACAGATTTATAGTAATAAATACGATCAATGTCTTCTGGCTTTTCCATTGACAAGTGTTCCAAATGAGCTAAGGCTTCCCGTTTGATATCTTTCATTCCTTTTTTCATTAAAATCACATCATAGCCCGGATTAGAATCACCACCACCATTAATTTGATGATAAGATAAATCACTGACAAAGGCCTCGCCAGAAAATTCCCAAAGTCCTGCTTCCCGATATTGTTGTTCACAAATTTCATCCAAAGAACGGCCTTCCCAAAACGGAAACAGTTCTTCTTTCATCACGCGTTTATCTTCATCAGAAATATAAAATGGATCTTGTGGGCGATTGTGAATCGTATCCAACTCATCGCGAGTCCAGCGCCAAGCAATATCTGGTGAAAAAGAACCAGCCCGTGGTGCCCCATTTGGATGACCAACAATTAATTCATCATCCTGGATTAGCAATGGTGCTGTTTCACAAGCTTTTCTAAATGCTTTTGCTCTTAGCATAATTTGCGGTAAACCTGGATTTGCTTTCGTTACCTCAGTAAAGGCCAAAGCTCGCTGAATGGTAATCGACGGCACTGCCGTTAAATAATGATCTTTCAAGCGTTTTAAGCGCTCCGTCATACCTTCAGGATAGCTTCCATCCTTTGGAATATCAGGATTGGCAACCGAATGATTTGTGGCACATGAGGTATTGACGACACCATCTGGTTTGCCTAATTCTTGAGAAATACCTTGGAACAGTTTTAACATTGCTGTCTTTTCGTCTGATGTCATATTTTTAGTTGCATCAGCGAATTTTTCAGAAATTTCATTTACATTCATTTGTAACCCTCTCATTCTTTTCGTTTATTAGTAAATCATCTGATAAATGGCTTCCAAGTGAGCCGTTGTCGGTGATACAGGATTAGTCGGCGTACAGCGATCTGCTAAAGCCACTTTTGCCATTTCTGGAACCGCTACTTGATAGTCTTCTTCCTTAAGGCCTAACTGACTTAATCCAGACTCAACGCCTAACTGCGTTTTCAATTGGCTGATGGCATCTAAATAACTGACTACCCCCTCACGAATCGTCCTAGCAGGTAGACCCAACATTTTGGCTAATTGAGCGTATTTTTCAGCTGCCTTCGTTTCAGCTGTACCAGCCAATTGAGCGTTATAACTGATTACTTTTTCTATCAGCAGCCCATTACAACGGCCATGTGGTAAATGAAAACGACCACCGATAGCATGAGATAAGCTGTGAACAATGCCTAATCCAGCATTATTAAAAGCTATTCCTGCCATACAGGAGGCATTATGAACCCGATCTCGAGAGTCATCATTGCCAATATCTTCATATAGTATCGGCAAATGTTGGAACACCAAACGAATAGCTTTTTCAGCTAAGGCATCCGTAAAATCCGTTCCATTAATTGCCACATAAGCTTCCGTCGCGTGGGTCAATACATCCAGTCCTGTGTCAACTACTACTTGTTGCGGCAGTTGGTCTATACAGCTAGAATCAAGAATTGCCAGATCTGGACTTAAAGAGTCATCTACAATGACCACTTTTTGATCGGCAGCGGTAATCACAGAAAAATCAGTTACTTCTGATCCAGTTCCACTTGTAGAGGGAATAGCAATAAAATAAGGTTTTGCTAGTGGTTCTTGACTCATTTGCACCGCATAAAAAATCCCCTTTGCAGCATCAATAGCTGAACCGCCTCCGATGGCAACCATCACATCTGGCTTAAATTCCTGATAAACTTTTATACCCGCCGCAATCACTGCTGTATCTGGATCAGGTTTCACGTCACTAAAGATTTGTGACTGAATCCCTGCTTCAGCTAAGTACCCTTTAACTTTTTCTAAATACCCCAATTGATCCATAATCTTGTCTGCCACAATTAATGCAGAATGACCTGAAATAGTTTTTAAGGTCTCTAACGACCTTTGGTTCATTACAATTTTAGTCTTTAAGGTGAATTGATTAATTATCACTCTCACTCCTTTATCTCATTAATAATCTGCCGCAAAATCACTTCAATTGATGGTTGAGTATTCCCTTCATTTGCCGTTACTGAATGATTCTCTCTTTGACTAGGAAAGCACTCCTCAAAACGTCGAACACCATACCCAACTTTTCGAATTCTAACAAGATGTTCTGGTGAAATATTGTCAGAACCTTGGACAATCCCTAAAGAGGTACTACCTAAGGTCATGGATGGAAATAAATTAGTGGTTGCTCCCATGCCACCTAACGTAGACGGTGTATTAACAAGCACTCGTGCCACTGGTTTTTTCATGGCAAACTCTCGAATGACTTGTTCATCTTTAGAATGAATGACCAATGTATGACTCTTGCCCCCTTCCATCAATAATTCGATACACTTCTCGCAAGCCTCTTGCCAATTAGGTTCTACAAACAACGCCACAATTGGACTAAAGAACTCTTGAGAGAAAGGGTTATGGTCAGACACATAGTCTTGCTCATAAATAAAAATGCGTGTCTCCTTTGCGACCTCAATCATTGCTCGCTTGGCTAATTCCTGCGCCGAGCAGCCAACGCTTTCAGCATTTAACTCACCGTTAGCTTTAATTAAAACGCCTAGCAAACGTTGTGCCTCTGCTTCACTTAAAAAATGAGCGCCTTGTCGATTTAATTCGTCTTTAGCTCGTTCGGAAATTGGACCGTCTAGAACAATTGATTGTTCAGCTGCCGAAACAATACCATGGTCAAATGTTCGACTCTCGACTATGTCATGAATCGCCTGTTTAAGATTACACGTCCGTTCAATAAATACTGGACCATTACCACTACCTCCATAAATAAACGGTTTTCCCATCTGATAGAGTTTAGGAAGTAACTTAGGTATCCCCGTGACAATTGTAAGAGCCGTTTCCTCATGGCTCAACAAAGCATCTGTACTTGTGGTCGAAACCAACTGCATGCAATTAATTCCGCCATCTGGTAATCCCGCTAATAAAGCAGCTTCTTTCAAAAGTTTGACCGTTTGCTGAATCGTTTGTTTGGCTCGTGGGTGTGGTGAGACAATAATTGAATTGCCTGACTTTATAGCAATCAAAACATTGTGAATTGTCGTTGATACTGGACTTGTAGCTGGAATCAATGACACGATGACACCCAGCGGCACACCAATTTCTAAAGTCTGATTATGCTGATCTTCGGCAATAACCCCAACATACTGTTTACCTGACAATTTCTTACTCACAAATTCACAAGAAAAACGATTTTTCAACGCTTTGTCTTGGTATCTGCCATAAGCCGTTTCCACCACCGCTGCCTCGGCTAACTCCTGACAATAGGGAATCATCGCTACCGCCATTTGATCGACAATTTCATCTAGCTGATTTTGAGAAAAGTCTCGCAACTCAATCGCCGCCTCTTTCGCCGCCTCAATGTGGATGCGAGCTTCCTGAATTGCTAGCAAATCTTTGTCAACCTTGTACATGTCTATCACTCTCCTTTTGGTGCAGCATCACATGTTTAGGCGTCACCTTAGTCAAACGAATAGCGCGCAATAATTTTTTCGATTTCTTCATGAGGATGTGGAATCACGTTTTGAGTGTAAACTTCTGCGCCCATATTTTTTACTGCTTCAACACCGGCTGCAACCGCCGCTTCAACTGCGCCAACATCTCCTTTGACAAGGACAGAGATATAACCTGATGCCACATTTTCATAACCGACTAATTCCACATCTGCTGATTTACACATCGCATCAGCTGCTTCCATAACAAACACTAAACCAAATGTCTCAATAAAACCTAGCGCTTTAATCATTCGACAATCCCTCCACTATCAATATCATGAGCCATGACAATATGCCCAATAGGACGAATTGGCCTTGGCATCACATTACTAGCAGTGACTTTTCCAATTTTTTTTGCCGCCTCAACACCTGCTGCAACTGACGAAGTGACAGCGGCCACATCCCCCTTAACCATGACCGTCACTAATGTCGATCCGACATTTTCATATGAAACTAGCGCTACATCTGCTGCCTTCAACATTGTATCTGCCGCTTGAATCGCAGGCACCATGCCGATTGTTTCAATTAGGCCTAAGGCTTCATCACCGTGATATTCCATCTAACTGCTCCTTTTTGTCATTTTTGTTTGTGTTTGACTAATTGTCAAAGACTTAGTTAAACACGCCATTGCTTAAGTACCTAAATAGTAGCATGTCGCTAATTTAGAAAAACGCAGATTCTTTTATTTATGTGGTACTTTTGTAACCGATTTCCATTAAAGGATTGGATTATTTTGCTTTTTTAGGATTTTTCTGTTATTTCCTTGGAGAATAGACACCATTTCCACTTTCCCTCACTGAAGTCATGCCTTATACTTTTTTTCACAAGTGAAATAGAGTATAATTGTTGATAAAGTAAGCTTTCCATAAAATGCGATTGGATGTAATGTGATGATAAACAGAGATGAAATACGACAATCAACTAATATAGATGAACTGATAAACGAAAAATTACAAGAAGTCTTTGAAGACCCGACCTTAACCTTTGATCGATCCATCTTTACTGGCGGACTAACAAATTACAATTATCGGATGCACATTCAAGGAAATGATTATGTCATCAGAGAACCAGGAATATTGACGGACATCATGATCGATCGCTCAATTGAACAAATAAATACCAAGGCTATTTCTAACCTTGGTATCAACTCGACATGTATCTATTTTGATGCGACAACAGGAATTAAAATTAGCAAGTTTATTCCCAATAGTCAGAACTTAGCCCAAACGAATCCTTTCAGTTCAGAAAGCCTTAAAGCAGTCACAACACTGCTAAAAAAAGTTCACATGTCAACAACGCCTTTTGGCACAACCTTTGATTGGAAAAGTGAGTTAGCAAAATACGAAACCGTCATTAAATCAATAAATGGCGCTTTATTTTTTGACTATAACTCATTAAAAGCCAAACTCTATGACTTTTTTGATAAATATGTCACAAATGTCCAATTCGTTCCCTGTCACAATGACACTGTCCCAGAAAACTTTTTGGTTGATGATGCAAATAATTATTATTTAATTGATTGGGAATATTCTGGTTTGAATGATTTAAATTTTGACTTGGCGGCCTACATCGTTGAAACACGGTTGACAAAAGATGGGATTGATCAATTGTTAGAAAACTACTACGGAAATCAGATCCCAGAAGACGCTATCCAAAAAATGAAGGCATATATTCTGGCACAAGACTTACTGTGGACTGTTTGGGCTTTGATTCGTCATTACTGTGGCGATAATTTTTTGGATTATTGTGACATGCGCTATGAACGGTTTAGAAAGAACATGATAAATTTAACTAACGATCCTGATTATCCCCTAGATAAAATGGTTGAAAATGAGAACCGCGGGGACAGCCCTTAAGTAACTCTACGTCAAATGATGTGGATAGCTAGAATTTAATCGAAATTATCTGTAATTAAAGCGGCTCTGTCGATGATGACAGGGCTTCTTTTTTTGTATAAAATTACAGCTAACTCAGATGCAACGTTTGCAGTTCCAAAAACTTCGGTACCCCATAAACCACTCTTTTGATGAGCTGTATTTTAAAGATCGTACTTAAAACATACCTTTAGAAAAAAACGCAAAAAAAATCACATAACGTTGATAACCGAGATATCTTAAATGAAATGGCTAATCGACTCCATGTAAATAAAGCATATTTTCCCTGGAATCGGTTAGTCGATATGATTTCGTCAAAAGAAAAGTGGCAGATAAATGAGTAAAATCATCTTTGAACAAGCAATTGAATTGTATGAGCACGCGATTGATATCATAGGTTTCTATTTTTTTGCACTAAAATAGGTGTGAATGATTTTTCTTCATCCACACCATAAATTATACAAGTGTAAATTCAAAACTCTAGTTTACATAATATTTATATTGTTAACTTAGTACCGTGTCACAAAAAAACTTTTCCAACAATCGTCAGAAAAGTTTGAAAGTCTATATTCGATTAATTGCCTCATTGATACTGATAAGTTCCTCTTTTGTTAGATACCGCCATTGTCCTTCAGCCAAATTCCCTAATTGAACATTCATTATTCTTTTGCGCTTCAATGTAACGACCTGATAGCCTAATTCTTGACACATTCTTCTGATTTGACGATTTAAACCTTGTTTCAAGGTTAGATTAAAACTTCTATTCCCGATAGGTTCAATTTTAGTAGGTAATGTTATTTGGCGTTTATCCGCAACAGGATTATAGATCATGACACCTGTTTCCATATTTTTAACAAACTCACTGTCTATTTTCTTATCAACCATGACTTGATATTCTTTATCGTGACCATTTTCTTCCCTAAGAATTTTATTCACGATATCTCCATCATTAGTCAGTAAGATTAGTCCTGTTGAATCCTTATCTAAACGTCCGATAGGAAAGATCATCTCGGGGTAATTCATAAAATCTGTTAGATTCCCAGGAATCGCCTGATCTGTTGTGCTTGTGACGCCTTTTGGTTTATGTAAGGCGATGTACACTTTTTCAGTCTTTAAAGTGACTGGGTTGCCATCAATTGCCACTGTTTGGCCAGAAGTCACCCTAAGACCTACACTTGCTAACTCACCATCGACAGTAACTCTACCAGCTTCAATAAGACGATCAGCTTCGCGACGCGAACAATGGCCGGTATCGCTAATAAACTTATTTAAGCGTAAACTGTCTTTTGCTTCGTGCTGAATGTGTTGCCCCTCATTTACTTGATTTATTGATTGTTGACGTGCTTGTTTCATGATTTACTCCCTTTAACTTATCAATATAGTCTTCATTAGCTAGCTCCTATGATTATAACACAAAGCTATCCAGTCGTTGAGCGTTTCTGCCATTTTATTTCTCGGTCCGATATTGTTGACCTAAGCCCCACTTCTTTTAGTGTTGAGGTATAATAAATGAGAACAACCAATACATTTATTTAGGAGGACAAAATGAAGGCAAAAGATTCATCACTGACCCCACAAAATGACTTTTACGAGTATGTCAATGCTAAGTGGTTAGAAACCGCAGAAATTCCAGCAGATAAACCCGTAACTGGATGCTTTAAGCAACTCGCAGAAGAAGTTGAACAACTTTTAATGACAGATTTTGAAGGATATTTGCAGAATCAAGAAGATCATCCTGAACCTGAACTCAACCATTTTATCAATTTTTATCGATTGGCTACCGACTACAAACAGCGAGATTTAGCTGGCGCTACCCCACTACTCCCTTATTTAGCCGAAATAGAACAGTTAACTAATTTAGAGCAGTTCTCAAAACTTTTGCCAAAATGGATTTTAGAAAGTCGGCCATCACCTTTTTCTCTAACGATCGATGTGGATATGAAACAGACAAATCAGCATCTTTTTTTTGCTTCAGCTCCACAATTATTTTTACCAGATAAAACCTATTATGACACAAGTAACGAATCTGGCAAGAAACTTAGGAACGTTTTTACAGATATGATGCTTCAACTTCTCAAGTTTGCAGGTAAAACAGAGGAGCAAGCTAGAAAAATTATTAAAGAAGCAATTGAATTTGATGCATTATTGGCGCCTCATTCGAAAAGTTCTGAAGAAGAAGCAGATATTCTGGCTTCTTACAATCCACAAACTATAAATGAATTTGCCAAGAATAGTTCCTATCTTGATTTCACAAAAATAGTAACGGACCTTGTTGGAGAAACACCTACTGATTTAATCATGACAGATCTTGCCTATTTCCAAGCTTTCGACAAAATCGTGGTACCAGAGAATTTTTCCAAACTTAAAAGTTGGATGGTAATTGTCGAAACGCGTCGCTTAAGCAGCTATCTAAGCGAAGAAATTCGTCAAACAGCAGGACTCTTCGACCAAGCAACCTCCGGGAGCCAACAAGTTACTAAGCAAGAGAAAGCGGCTTACTACTTAGCTTGTCATTATTTTGACCAGATAATTGGCAATTATTATGCCAGACGATATTTTGGAGAAGAAGCCAAACAAGACGTCCTAGGGATGGTTGAAAAGATGGTCTCTGTTTACGAAAAACGTCTAGTAGCAAATACATGGCTCAATGATGCCACGAAAAACAAAGCGATTATCAAATTGAACAAACTTGGCATTCAAGTTGGCTATCCTGATAAGCTACCTGCTGTATACAAAAAATTTATTACCATACCTGCTGAATCTGGCGGCACTCTTCTGAGTAATGCTCTGAGATTTGAACATATTCGTCAGATGGATATGTTTGCTAGATATAGAAAACCAGTGGATCGTTTAGAGTGGGAAATGAGTCCCGATATGGTCAATGCCTATTATCACCCGTTTAAAAATATTATTGTTTTTCCAGCTGCTATTCTTCAAGCTCCTTTTTATAGCTTAAACCAAAGTAGCAGTGCAAATTATGGTGGAATCGGTGCGGTGATAGCTCATGAAATATCCCATGCATTTGATAACAACGGGGCTTCTTTTGATGAGTATGGCAATTTAAGTAATTGGTGGTTAGATGAAGATTTAGCATACTTTAAAAATTTAGCACAAAAAATGATTTTACAATTTGACGGATTACCCATTGGTAGTGGCACAGTTAACGGAACTTTAACTGTTTCTGAAAATATCGCAGATGCTGGTGGTTTAAGCTGTGCTCTAGAAGCTGCTAAAAGTGAGCGCGAGGTTGACCTAGATCAGTTTTTCACCAATTGGGCTACTATTTGGCGCATGAAGGCCTCCGCAGAATATACAGATTTACTATTGACGATTGACGTTCATGCTCCTAATAAGTTGAGAGCAAATATTCAACCTCAAAACTTGTCTGAATTTTACACCACCTTTAATATTACAGAAGGTGACCCAATGTTTACAGCTCCAGAACAACGATTAACCATTTGGTAATCAAGAGTGTCTCGATTTTAGCTAATTAAATACCACATCATCGTTAATAAGATATATATTAAAATTCGGTAACCCAAGTAATTATTATATTTGATTACTTGGGTTAAATTGCTTTTCAATAACATCACACCAGAAGGATATCGGGGATCTTTATAATACCAGGACTCCTTCTCTTTGGGAAGATTATCATCAAGCGAAAAAAGGGACAAATTGATATATGCCGGTTCATCAAAGGATTTCTTATAGATACCAATTGCTATTATTAACCCGAGAATCATCAAGATAACGGGTAACCAACGAATAACGTATAATACCAGGGAAAAGGTTAAAACAATTTGGAGATACAACATTAGTTGTTGTTGTTTCATCATTGACTCGTTAGAGGCACGTAACCATTCTTTAAATTGTTTTTCAGTCATTGAAAGTCCTCCTCCCTACAAATCGATTGATAAAATAAGTTATTTATGTGTATTGTAACATGTCAAAACACTCAACTCTAGCCTCTGTTTTATTAAAGCTCTCTTATTGAAAAAAATCCGTAAAAAGAAAGGGAAGTAGTTTCCGCTACTTCCCCCCATAGGATGAAAAAAATTTTAAACAAAATTATTGTGAACATTTACATATTTAATATAACATCCTAAACAATATTAACCAAATCAGATTCTTCATGATGATATGCAGTTTTTGAATATCTTTGGATTCAAACAAATAACATCCCTCTAGTCCCTTACCTCAACTAATAGTCATTGCACTTCTCATTGAGATCGCTTAAGATAAGACTAAAGCTAACTTGCTTATTTGTACATAAGTTACAGAAAAGGACGTGAACATATTGACTCTTTTAGCACTAGACATTGGTGGTTCAGCAGTGAAACACGCTATTTGGCATAAAGATAACTTAATCGAAAAAGACAGCTTCCCTACCCCATTAACCCGAAAGTCGTTTTATGAAGCAATTAATGAGCTAATAAACAACTATCGGGGCAAGTATCATTTTTCTGGCGTTGCCCTCAGCTGTCCTGGAGACACCGATGAAACAACTGGCATGGTTAACGGCATTAGTTACGTTCCTTTTTTACACTTAGGTGAATTTCAACAGGAATTTTCTGAAGCCGTCAGCTTGCCAGTCACGATGTTTAATGACGCCAATAGCGCTGCTTTAGCTGAAATGACAATGGGAATTGGCGTTGGCCATCAGGAAGCTGTTTTTCTGATAATCGGTTCAGGAGTTGGTTTGGCAGTTGTGCACAATGGGAAAATAGCTATGGAAACCTCTGAAAAGATTGATCAATTGGATAAACTCGTTGCAGATGGTGTCAAAGCATTTAACAATAGTAAAGTCTCACCAGTTCATATTGCTCGAAGAGTCTCTTTAAAAAAATTAAAAATGCCCTCTGCGATTGATGGCAAAGATGTTTTTCAATTGGCCAATGACGGTGATCCGATAGCTACTAAAGAAGTTATGTCCATGTATTCATCGCTAGCTGAAATTGTCATCTCGATAAACGGAGCATTTAAACCAGAGTTAATCGGCATTGGTGGTGGCATCAGTAACAATCAAGAACTTTTGCCTAACTTAAAAAAAGCTGTCACAAACTTACTGGAAAAAGAGAGCGGATTACTCTCTATTTTTAAAACGCTCTTTAATAATCAGGAAGACTTACCCCAGCCTAATATTCAATTGTGCCAATTTAAAAATGATGCCAATCTTTTAGGCGCGATTATTCATTTTAATGAAACCAAAGACCTTCCCTAAAAACAGCCACCTCCCAGTTTTGGAGGTGGCTGTTTTTTTACGTTGTTAAAGCTGATACCTCAGTCATAAAGGTTTTAACCTCTTGCTGACGGTTTTCCAGAAAAAGGTTGACAATTTTACTGCCAATAATAGCTCCGTCACAACTTTTAAGAAACTGTTCCACCTGTTCTTTCTGAGAAATCCCAAAACCTGCTAATACTGGCACCTCTGTTTGTTGGCTTAATTTCATTAAGTACTGACCAACGGATGAATCAAAGTCTTGTCGTTGTCCTGTCGTACCATTAACTGTCACAGCGTAAATAAATCCTTCTGCTTGACTCACCAATTCTTTGATGCGTGCTTCTGGACTAGTTAAGGACACTAGTTGAATAATAGCGATATCCGTCCCTGCTAAATATGGTTGGATGTAATCTTGATGTTCAGCCGGTAAATCTGGAATAATCAGCCCTTTTACAGTTGTCTCTTTTAATTCATTAATAAACGTCTCGATCCCCATTCCATAGATCGGATTAAAATAACTCATAATAACCAACGGTGTCTGAACTTTGGTTTCTTGAATCACTTTAATAATGCCCTTCAAGCTAACGCCTGCTTCTAATGCCTTTAAACCTGCCGCTTGAATCACTGGACCATCGGCAACGGGATCGGAAAAAGGAATGCCGATCTCAATGGCACTGACATTTGCTTCCTCTAACAACTGTAACTCCGCCTCCAGTTGATCCAGTCCTTGAGCGCCTGCCATAATATAAGGAACGATTAATGCTTTCCCTTCAGCTCGGATGCCTTTTAAATGAGTTTCCAACGTCTTAACCATGCGTTTTTCCTCCTTCTAACTGCTCTTTTATTTGAGCCACATCTTTATCTCCTCGACCAGAAAGACAAATAATCATTGACTTATCAGGTCCTAATTCTGCAGCTAGCTTTACAGCATAAGCAATCGCATGTGAACTTTCCAAAGCAGGAATAATCCCCTCCGTTTGACAAAGTAGCTGAAAGCCTTCTAGAGCTTGATCATCCGTAATACTGACATAACGCGCTCGGCCTAATTCATCAAAATAACAGTGTTCTGGTCCTAGGCCAGGATAGTCCAAGCCAGCAGAAATGGAAAAAGCTTCTTCTATTTGGCCATTTTCATCTTGTAATACTTTCATCAAAGCGCCATGAAGAACGCCTTCTTTGCCTTTGGTGATCGACGCCGCGTGCTGACCTGACTCTAAGCCCAATCCAGCTGCTTCCACGCCATGCATCGAGACCTCTAAATCATCCACAAAGGGATAGAACAGCCCCATAGCATTGCTGCCACCGCCAACACAAGCAACAAGTGCATCTGGTAAATGACCCTCTAATTCTAAAAACTGACGACGTGCTTCGGTGCCGATCACACTTTGATAGTCCCTAACAATTTCTGGGAAGGGATGAGGCCCTAAAACGGATCCCATGACGTAGTGAGTGTCTTCCACATTAGCCACCCAAAACCGCAAAGCCTCATTAACGGCATCCTTCAAGGTTTGGCTGCCTGACTCTACACTGACCACAGTAGCACCCAATAATTCCATTCTAAAAACATTTAAGGCTTGACGCTCAACATCTTTTGCTCCCATAAAAATAGTGCATTCCATATTGAATAAAGCAGCGACAGTAGCAGTCGCCACACCATGTTGACCTGCGCCTGTTTCAGCAACTACTTTTTGCTTGCCCATTCGTTTAGCTAACAGTACCTGACCAGTCGTGTTATTAATCTTATGAGCACCCGTATGGTTCAAATCCTCACGCTTTAAATATATCTTAGCTCCACCAGCCGCAACCGTTAATCGCTCTGCAAAATAAAGAGGCGTTTCCCTGCCCACATACTGCTTTAAATAATAATTAAGTTCTGCTTGAAATGCTGCGTCCTCTTTTGATTCTGCGTAGACGTCAGTTAATTCCTTCACTGCTTTCATCAGTGACTCTGGTACAAACTGGCCGCCATATTGGCCGTAAAAACCATTTTTTGTCGGTGCTTCGTAAGTCATTTATTTGTCTCCTTTCGCTTCTGCGATAAATCTCATTATTTTTGACACATCTTTTTGCCCATCGGTTTCAACACCTGAGGAAACATCGACACCGTATGGGTCAAAATAAATCACCGCCTGATGAACGTTTTCGATGTTTAAGCCCCCTGCAATGAAGACTCGTCCCATTGGCAGAGTCTTTGGCTCAATGGCATGCCAGTCAAAGACATGGCCGCTCCCGCCCTCATAGGCACTACCAGGTGCATCCAATAAAAAGTGAACATTTTTCGGATATAAACTAACCGTTGAAAGATCCGTGCCAGCTGAAAGTGTTATTGCCTTTATAACAGGTACCCCTAACGTCTCAACGAAGGAAGGACTTTCCTGACCATGCAACTGGACGATGTCAAGCGGCACATCCTTCACGGCTTGCAACACGTCAGCCATTGAAGGATTGACAAACACCCCAACCGTTTTAACACTTGTAGGAATAACCGTAGCCAAATCATGCGCTTCTTCTAAGCTAACCTGTCGGCGACTTTTAGCAAAGACAAAGCCGATATAATCCGCCCCTGCTTCAACAGCCGCTTCAATATCTTTTTTGTGGCGTAATCCGCAAATTTTAACCTTCATCTCAACACCTGTAATTGTTTAGCCGCAATCTCTGGTTCAGCAGCTCGCATTAAGGATTCTCCCACTAATACACCATTGAAATAGGGGGCTAATTCTGCAACTTCAGCCGGCTCACGGATACCAGATTCACTGAAATACAGAGCCGATGTTTGGAATTTCGGTCCTAATTCATGGCTAACCTCCAAAGAGACATCGAAGGTGGTTAAATTTCGATTGTTAATCCCAATCAATTTTGCTCCCAAAGCCTCAGCAGTCTCCAGTTCTGCCAGATTATGAACCTCAACAAGGACTTCCAACCCTAAATCCGTAGCAGCTTGATACAAGCGATACAGTAAATCCTTATTAAGTGCGGCTACAATCAACAAGATAATTGAAGCGCCAGCGTTAAATGCTCGTACAAGTTGTTTTTCATCTATCATAAAATCCTTACACAAAATAGGCAGTTCAATTTCATCAGCAATTTCTCTTAAATCCTCAAGGGAACCTTTAAAAAATTGTTCATCTGTCAAAACAGAGATGGCACTAACACCTGCTTGTTCATAAGCCTTTGCTTGTTGGAGACAATCAACATCTAACTTAATTTTCCCTTTTGAAGGCGAAGCTCGCTTGACTTCAGCAATTAAGTGCATCTGCCCGGAGTTCCCTTTAACCTTTTCGTAAAAAGAAGGACGTTTTTTTCTTACAGCTAACTCCTCCGGTTCCAATAATGCCACTTCTTCCTTTTTAACAGCGATAATTTTTGCTAAAAAATCTTCCATCATTTATTCCCTACTTTCAAATTTGCTTGAAACGCTAATAAATCAGTTAAAACTTGATAAGCTTCACCACTTTGCAGAAGCTGATTGGCTTCGTGAACTCCCTCCTGAACCGAGCTTACTTTACCACCGGCAAATAAACCTAAACCAGCATTCAGTAATACAGTATCGTAATAAGCACTTTTCTCACCTTTTAAGACATTTAAGAGAATTTTAGCATTCTCAGTTGCATCGCCACCACGAATTGCCTCATAATCGTAATAAGGTAACCCAACATCTTCTGGGGTGATAACATGACGCGTAATCAGCCCATCTGCCAATAGTACATAATGAGTTTCCCCAGCTAAGGAAGCTTCATCCATTTCATAGGGACCATTAACAACAATCGCCCGTTTTCGTCCTAGTTTTTTTATTGTTTCTGCTGTTTTTTCCAATAAACTGCGGCGATTAATTCCCATTAGCTGATATTCTAAAGGGACCGGATTGGTCAGTGGCCCAATCAAATTCATGATTGTCGGTGTACCTAATGTTTTGCGAGCAGGCATCACATATTTCATTCGCGGATGAACATGGGGCGCGAATAAAAACGTTAAGTTGATTTCAGCTAGTTGTTGCGCTTGTTGCTCAGCTGAAACCAAAAAGTCAATGCCCAAAGCCTCGCAAGTATCAAAACTCCCCGCTTTACTTGAAATACTACGATTTCCTGTCTTAGCTACTTTCATCCCCCCCGCTGCTAGTACAAAGGAGGCTGTCGTGCTAATATTAAAACTATTGGATAAATCTCCTCCTGTCCCACAGTTGCAGATTGTATCTGTTAACTCCGTATCAATTGGCACAGAAAATTCACGAATCGTTTCCGCCAACCCTGCCATCTCTTCCGCAGTTTCTCCCTTTATTTTTAACCCGATTAATAAGGCGCCAATTTGAGCCTCACTCAGTTCTCCTTGAAATATCTGACGGGAGAGAATTTTCATCTCTTCAAGCTCTAAATCTTTTTGTTCATATAATTTCGTTAATAGGTCCATTTGCTGTTCCTTCTTTCTCAATAATTAACGTCATAAAGTTCTTTAGTAAATCTTGTCCATACTTTGTTCCGATGGATTCCGGATGAAACTGTAAGCCATAAACTGGTAGCTCACGATGTTTCAAGGCCATGATTTCCTGATCATCAGTTGCCACTCCGATAACCATTAGCGATGCCGGCAATGTATCAGGATGCAAAATCAATGAATGGTATCGCATAATTGCAAACTCTTGCGGAAGACCTTTCAATAGTGTGTCTGTTTCTTGGCAAATCATAGTTGAAACTTTACCATGCCGAATTTCTTTCGCCTGGGTAATTAATCCTCCATAATGCTGTGCAATAGCTTGATGGCCTAGACAAATACCTAGCAGCGGCTTTAGTTCAGCGTAACGAGCAATCAAGTCCTTCATCTCTCCAGCGTCCTCCGGTCTCCCAGGTCCAGGAGAAAAAACAATGCCATCTGCTTGCTCCGCAATTTCCAACAAGTCCTCAGCGTCGTTTCGACGGACAATCACCTCACCAAAAGGGCTTAAATAATGGTGCAGATTGTAGGTAAATGAATCATAATTATCAACGAGTAAAATCATAGTTGTACACCTCCAATAGAGCTTTAGCTTTATGTAACGTCTCTTCATATTCCTTTGTTGGGTCTGAGTCATGAACAACACCTGCTCCAGCTTGAACATGGGCCACCCCCTGATGTAACACCATCGTGCGAATAGCAATGGCAAAGTCCGCCTTACCTGAATGAGTTAAATAACCAACTGCGCCACCATAGACATTCCGTTTAACAGGTTCCATTTCATAAATTCGTTGCATCGCCCGAATCTTGGGAGCACCACTGACCGTTCCTGCTGGTAAAGTAGCTTTAAGAGCGTCCATGGCACTAACGTCAGAACGCAAGCGTCCTTCAACAACTGATACTAAATGCATCACATAACGATATTTTTCAACAACTAAGTAGACAGGCACTGTCACAGAGCCAACTTCTGCAATCCGACTAATATCATTGCGACTTAAATCAACTAACATTTTATGTTCCGCTAACTCTTTTTCGTCCTGAGCTAACTCTTCAGCTAATGCCTGATCTTCCTGAATTGTTTGCCCTCGCCTACGAGTCCCAGCAATCGGATTGGTTAACACTTTCTCTCCTTGAATACTGACCAAACTCTCTGGCGAAGAACCGATTATCTTGGTTTCGCCAAAATCAAGATAATATAAATAGGCAGAAGGGTTACTTAGGCGTAACCCCCGATAATAATCAAAACTATCAGCAGTAAATGGGGCTGATAGCCGTTGGGAGGGAACCACTTGAAAAAGATCACCAGCTTGTATCAACTCCTTGCCTTTTAGCACTAACTTTTCATAACCCCTTTGGCTTAAATTGCTAGTAAAAGATAACGCTTCGAGAGTTAGCTCTCGCTGTTCTGCTACATGAGGGACTTTTATTTGAGCTACCATTTCTTTCAATGACCTGTCTAATTCAGCCTCACTGCGTTGAGAGTACAGATTGTCCTGAACGAATGTTACCTGCTCCTTTAGATGATCAACGATGACAAAGCTTTCGTAGACATAGAAGTGGCAATCGGCAATCCCCAGTTCATCATGAGGTATTGGGCCGATATTTTCGTATAAAGCACAAACGTCATAGCCGACATAACCAATCGCACCCGCTTCAAAAGGAAGATCAGATTCAGATGGTTCACTTTGACGACTTAAAAACGATTCAATTGCTTTTAGAGGATCCGCCACTTTTTCGACGCGCTGATCAATGCTTAACTCATGACCAAAAGAACTAATCTCATGAACCGGATCAACGCCAATAATCGAATAGCGAGCCTGATTTTTATCCCGAGGAATGCTTTCAAGCAAACTCTTTTTTGTCCCTTTTAGTCGTAAATAAATACTAATAGCTGTTAAACAATCAGCCGATATTGTTTTAATCTTTCTCATTACTAAAACACCCCTTCTATTTTTATCTCAATCAACCGGATTTTTCTGTGAACCGCCAGAAAAATCAAAAAAAGCCCTCAAATGATTAATAATCATTTGAGGGCGAATTTCACTCACGGTGCCACCTCATTTTGGATAAACTTATCCATCTCTACAGTTATCTAACAATAACCTGCTCGTTAACGGGAGCTCCCGTAAATCCCTACTATTACTTCAAGATTTCACTAACAGGTCCATTCCTCTTCGTATTGCTATTAGCTCACACCACCGCTAACTCTCTGAAAACAACTACTAAAAAGTACTCCTCCTGCTTGACGCATTCATGTATTCAATTAGATAAAATAAAAAAGCCCTCACACTTATTTTCGAATGAAAATAAGGACGAGAAACCCGCGGTACCACCTTAATTGATTGACTAGTCAATCCAACTTAATGACTCTGATAACGGAGAATCATCCGAAAGTGTCTACTACTGTTCAACACTTAGCTCAAAAGTCCATTCATAATGATGATTTACTAACTTTCAGCACCGTTAGCTCTCTTAAAAATCAACTCACTATTACTAATCTTTCTCATCGCTTGTCTTTTTTACAATATTACTGGACTTAAGATTAAAAGTCAATGATAATTTTTCGTTTTATTTAATCGAATTATAAAAAAACGTTTACAAATCCGAATTAAATGACTAACCAGCAGTCAAAATATTTACTGACTAGTTTTGCTGCTGGTTACTAGGATAACCTCTTTTGTTCCTTGGAGGGTTATCAATAATTGATTGAAAACTAACGCTTGCAAGACATCTTGTTCCACTTCATCTTCCCTTCGATCAGTAAGCGTCTCTTTAATTTTATTTTCGACGAAATCAAGCCCATGATTCAACTCAATAGAGTCAATAAAAGTGAGCTCACCTGTCAATTTAAATCCATCTGCCTCAGTGATATAACCAAGCAGTTCAAGTGCCTCAATAAAAATATTGCCACGGCTTCTTCGAGGTTGCTGACCATCATGGATGAGTCTCAACTGTTTACCAGTCATCTCCATAAAATAGTGATCATTTACATCGCCAATTTTTGCAAATAACTGTTGACTTTTTGCAGTTCCCTTTACATCTGCAAAATAATTAGCTAGTCCAACTGGACGGTCTTCTTGACTATCTACATCAACAAATAAGTAGTGGCCACTTTTGTGGCAGGTCGAAAAAACTGGGGTTATGGCTGATTCAGGTAATGCCACCACTCGTGAAAAAGTCTGTTGTTTTAAGCGAGCAATGCTATAAGTAATTAGCCAGGGATTATCTTGAACAGTTGGAATGTTTGCCAATAAATCATCATGGAGCTCCTGCGTTAATTGGACAGCCTGTTCAGACAATTCAGCTAGCAGCTCGGTAGAAATTTCTGGAACCAGAGTGTGATAGGTTTTCTTATCTCTTTCGATTAATTGACGACTCACAAATAATTCCATTTCTCGATCAGCTTTTGACCAAGGGATCGCTCTTTTTATTTCTTGCATGCTAGCTCCATCCCTTTGAGTAGATAACCAGTTATGCAACGTCTTCAGCTGCTCGAAATTAATTAGTTCAAATGTATCTGTCTGTTTTAAAAAAGGCACTTTAATCATTTCAAACATCTTATCACTCCATCTAGTTAACATAATATTATTATGTGTGACTCATCTCAAAAAATAAAAGGGCAACTCAAAATTCAAGTTGCCAGTTTATTCGATTCGCTATTTAAAAGCTTCTGTTAATTGAGGTACTACCTGTTTTTTACGAGACACAACACCTGGTAAATGAGCCACACCATTGACTAACGTTGTCTCAAAAGCAGCTTCAACAGTCGCCTGATGATCCCCTACCACAACGATGGCAGAATCACTATCTAAAATATTAGTTACAACTAAGATAAATAAATCATAGCCACCTTCAGCGTTTTGAGCGGCCATAGCAGCTTCCAATGCTGATTGACGAGCAAGTACTTCATTCACATCAACGGTATTAACTTGACCAATTCTAACTTGTTTATCACCCATCGGGAAATTTTTGGCATCGGTATTAAGAAGCTCATCTTCTGTTTTCGTGCTTAGATTAGTCCCTGCCTTAAGCATCTCCAAGCCGTAAGCCTCCAAATCGACTTGGGCAATCGCTGCTAATTCTTTAGCGGCTGACACATCTTCTGGTGTACAGGTCGGCGATTTAAACAATAAAGAATCAGAGATAATCGCTGACAGCATCAAACCAGCAATATTTTGCGGAATTTCAATGCCATGTTCTTTAAATAATTTTAATATAATGGTGTTCGTACAACCAACTGGTTCTGCACGATAATAAAGCGGGTTAGCTGTTTCAAAATTAGCAATGCGGTGATGATCGACAACGGCTAACACTTCCAACTCATCTATGTCACTAACACTTTGCTGTGCTTCATTGTGGTCCACCAGCATAACCTGTGAGACTTCATTAGCTGCTGTTTCAATCACACGAGGTGCAGCTGTTTTAAAATGAGTTAAGGCATAATCAGTTTCTTCACTTGGTGTGCCGAGTGCGACAGCTTCCGCATCAACCCCCAATTGTTGTTGTAAATGGGCAAACGAAATAGCTGATGTAATAGCATCAGTGTCGGGATTTGAGTGCCCGAAAACTAAAACTTTAGACATAAATATGACTCCTTTATTCTTTATTTTTTAAACGAGAAATATAATTCTCATTGTTTACATATTGATCGAACTTATCAAAAAAATGCTTAATTCTTGGAACATCAATCTTTTCTTTGCGATAAACAAAAGCAAGCTCCAACTGAATTGGCGGCTCAAATGGAATGGCTCTCAAAATCCCTTCACCTTGATGTGCCTGGAAAAATGAACGTGGTAACGCTGTGTTAATCCCTGTTTCATTACTAAAGCGAAACATTTGATCGGGTTTCGTAAAATGAGCCACACTCTCAGGCAATGTTAACCCACGCTTTTCAAAAGCAGCTTGAATCACTTGAGAAACAAAATAGCTCTTTGGGTAAGAAACCCAAGGAAACGCCAGTGCTTCATTAAACGTAATACTCGTCTTCTCACTTAATTCTTCATGATGATGCAAAAAAAGCAACTCATCATGAATGATATTTCGCGAAGCAAAATCTTTATGCTTTAATAAGACACCTGTTGGTAGATAAAGAATGGCGATATCAATGCGATTCTTTTCCAGAAACTCCCAGACTTCTTTTCGCCCTACCATAAATAAGGTCACCGCTATGCCAGAATATTCTTTGAAATACTCCGTGATGAATTTAGTGAAGACCTTATCCTCAACGGAAGCTGAAATACCAATCGTTATTTTTCCTCGAGTACTGGAATTTTCATCATGGATTCGTTCGGTCGCCTCTAATAAAACATCATAGATTGACTCAACGGTTTCTTTCATAATTAAACCCGCTTTTGTTAGATGAAGTTGTTTGCCGACTGTATAAAAAAGATTAGCTTCCAGCTTGCCTTCCAATTTCTTTATCTGTTGGGTCAAGGCTGGTTGAGTAATCCCTAAAAGCTGAGCCGTTTTAGTGTAATTTAGCGTTTCAGCGAGCTGTAAGAAATAGGCAAACGCGCGGGAGGAAATAAGTTTACTCGGATGCTCTTTCATCGACGAACCTTCTTTCTACAAGCATTTTATCCTTAAACACTTGTATATTGTATCATAATTACGACTAATTAGACATTCGTTTTGAGGCAAAAAACAATCATTTTTCTCATTGAGAAAAATGATTGCCCTTTATTCTTTCCACTTTGCCACTTTGGTGGGATTTTTAGCAATCCAGTTTTTAGCAGCAACTTCTGGATCTTCCCCTTTATTAATTTGCAACATAACCTCTTCCATATCCTGTTCTTCCCACTGAAAATTGGCTAACACCTGATAAACTTCTGGTAAATCATCTTTTAATCCCTGACGAACAATCGTGTTGATCGACTCTTCGCCACCAAAACTGTTTTTAGGATCATCTAGATATTTAAGCTTATGTTTAGCGAATTTCCAGTGTGGCGACCAGCCTGTTACGATAATCTCTTCTTGATTGCGTATCGCTTGATCAAGAGCCACTGTCATAACGCCAGAAGAAGAAGTATCAATTGTCCAGTCCTTTAAATTAGCGTAATCTTCCAATGCTTTTTCAGTCGCCATAACAACCCCAGCACCCGGTTCAATACCGACAATGGTTTTTTTGGCTTGCTCATCCAAATCGGCAATCGAATCCACCTCCATATAAGTTGGCACCACTAAGCCTACACGAGCAGTTGGCAAGTTAACCCCTAAGTTATCTACTTTATCTTTAAACTTCTCATAATGAGCCCCACTGGTATTGGGTAACCAGGCCGCTACCATTCCATCCGCTTCGCCCTTAGCGATTGACTCCCACATAATCGCATTATCCAGAGGAGTTAAACTCACATTGTAGCCCATCTCTTCAATCACTTGAGCAATCACGTTAGTTGAAGCTAATTCAGTGTCCCATTCCACATAAACCAGAGACACATCGCCTTTACTATCGCCTTGTTCCGCTTGGCTACAGCCACTAATAGCCACAGTCAGCAGACAAAACAACCCAATCATCCATTTAGTTCGTTTCACAAAAAAACTCCTTCTAACCTTCATATTTATCCTTATTCAAATATTGCGTAAAGCGATCAATAATAATAGCCAGAACAACGATGGCCACACCGCTGACAAAGCCATTCCCAACTTGCGCCCGCTGTAAAGCTGAAAGAACACCGCGACCTAGTCCGGGAGCTCCAATCATTGAAGCGATAACGACCATCGACAAGGCCAACATGACCGTTTGGTTAACCCCTGCCATAATTGTATTTTTTGCCAGTGGGAGCTCTACTTTAAACAGCTTTTGCCAGCCCGTACTGCCAAAGGAATCAGAGGCTTCCACTAATTCAGTCGGTACTTGACGAATGCCTAAATTTGCAAAGCGAACAGTTGGTGGCAACGCGAAAATAACCGATGCAAAAACCCCAGGAACCACACCAATACCGAAAAAGGCAACAGCCGGAATCAAATAAACAAACCCGGGCATGGTTTGCATAAAGTCCAGAAAGGGGGTTACAATGGTTTGAACCTTATCTTTTTTAGCCATGAGAATGCCCAAAGGTACCCCAATAACCACTGACACCAAACTTGAAACAATAACCAGCGTAATAGTATTCATTAAATCATGCCAAAGTTGTTGGTTATAAATAAACAATAAGCCAATCCCACTAAAAGCCGCTAGTCCCCACTTCCTGCCAGAAGCGAAGTATGCAGCAACGACAATCAGAATAATAAAAATAAAGGGCGGTATCATTACCAACAGTGCTGTAAAGGAGTCCATAATAAACTGTCCCACCACCTGAATCACTCTAAAGAATCCTGCGAAACTTTCTGTTAACCAGTCCACAAAAATGGTCACCCATTTAGCGACAGGGAGTTTTGTCATCATGCTTGTATTAGTCATTTCCTGTCACCCCATTTGTTTTAGTCAGAGCCGCTACAATTGCGCCTCGAATAATAATGCCTAATAACCGACCATTATCAGTAACAGCGACTGGTGCAGGTGAGTCGTGAATCAAGTCAAAAATCTCATTTAGTAACGTATCCCGGTCAATCGCGATAATATCCGTCCGCATGACTTCAGCTAATGACAACTCTTCTTTCTGAGCTTTTAACGCATCATCAACGGTAACATATCCTTTTAACTGCCGTTTACGGTCAACCGCAATTAATAAACTAACTTCTGATTTTCTAATACGACTCAAAGCCACGTTAGGCCCATCAACATCAATATTGGTGGTAATTCCTGGAATCATGATGCTCTCTGCTGTTAAGACTTTCGAACGATCAATGTCTTCAATAAAGCTTTCTACATAATCGTTTGCTGGATTTTTTAATATTTCTTCCCCAGTCCCCACTTGCATAATTTCGCCGTCTTTCATCAAGGCAATCCGGTCACCCAGACGCAACGCTTCGTTTAAATCATGGGTAATAAAGATGATGGTTTTTTTGACAGTTGCCTGTAAATCTAATAGCTCGTCTTGCATTTCATGACGAATCAGTGGATCCAACGCCGAAAAGGCTTCATCCATCAACAAAATTTCCGGATCGTTATCCAACGCCCGAGCAAGTCCTACTCGTTGCTGCATCCCACCGGAGAGTTGATTAGGAAATTGATCTTTATAAGGTAATAGACCAGAGTTTTCTAACGCTTGAAGAGCTTTTTGCTCCCGTTCTACTTTAGGTATACCGCGGATTTCCAATCCAAATTCAGTATTTTCAAGAATGGTTTTATGAGGAAACAACCCAAAGTTCTGAAAAACCATGCTCATTTTAGTCCGTCGCGCTTCTCGCAATCCTTCTTTATCCAGTGTTGAAATATTTTGATTATCAATAAAAATATTGCCATCAGTCGGCTCAATTAAGCGGGTTAATAGGCGAATTAATGTTGACTTACCACTACCGGATAAGCCCATAATCACAAATATTTCCCCTTCCTCCACTTCAAAGTTAACGTTATAAACACCAACTGTGGCACCGGTTGATTTTAAGATCTCCGTTTTACTTTTACTCTGCTTTGTCATTGACAATGCCTGTTTAACTTTTTTACCGAAAATTTTTGTTAAATTTTCTATTTTTACTTTAGGCAAATTTGCTCCTCCAAATAACTTATTCTCTTACGTTCCATGTAAAAGTGACTTATCAACCATATAACGAGATGGTCACTTTGTCAAAAAAACCTGTTATTTATTCCGTGTATTTTCAAGTTAAAGTATTGATGTTAGCCGTTTTCATATCAGTTACAAAAGGGTTTATCGCCAATTAAAAAAAGAGACCACATAAATCATGTTATAATGATTTATGTGGTCTCTTTTCATCTTTTTCACTAACTATTCTTCTGGGTAAAATAGTTTTTCAACCTGCTGATTCGATAAATCATTTCCTACAAAATAGAGGAGGTCCCCCACTAGCAACTGTGCATAAGGTCCCGGAGAGACAAATAGTTCATTCTCTCGATTAATCGCAATCAGTGTCGCAGTCGTCTGTTGCCATAGATTAATATCGGCCACTGTTTCATTTAAATAACGACAATCCTCCGTTACTTTTACGTGAAAAGGGTTTAAAGGATTAGTCGTATAGAAGTTGTCAGTTTGAACCAGCAGTTGGTTTAACGCACCAGCAAAAAAGCTAAGTTCTTCCTGCTGCCGCATCATGCTGTCTTCCAGCATGACTTTCAAATCACCAATCGTCTGAACATCGTGATATTGTTCCACAAACTCTCTGGCTAATGTTGTGGAAGCCACTGTAAAGCCGCTACCATGCTTAACTTTTACAATATCTAAATCCACTAACACCGTCACGGCTTTTCGAGCCGTTTCTGGCGAGACATTATAATAGTTTGCTAGTTTTGAGCGGGCGTGGAGTTTATCCCCTACTTGAAATTCATTTTGAGAGATGCGTTTTGCCACATCAACCGCCACTTTTTGATAGCGGGAGCGGCGTGCTTTTGGTTGATTTAAGATAGCGTTCCCCTCCTATTAAAATGGATGACAGCTTGCTCATCTAGCCACTCAATAACGTTTAGTTCAACTTTGGCCTCCCCTTTTAGAGGGACTTTGTCAAAGAGCTCCAATCCTTCCTGAGTGAGTGTTGAGCCCTTTTGCCAGTCTTCTTGCACAAAGTAATAATAGCTAGCTAAAATCCGTTTATTTCCCATCAATGGCTGTTTTAAGCTTTGATTAACTCCTTTATCCGTCATCAGCTCATCCATTCGCTGATCTTTGGCGTCTAGCATAGCCAAACAAAATAGTAATTCCTTTTTCAATTCTATCTGATAAATAAGAATCAATGACTGGCGATTATCCCATAGTTCTTCCAAAATAGTCCGTCCTTGGACTAAATCCAAACGCTCCATAAAATAATAATATCTCAGAAAAGCGTGAAACGTCACAAAATAATTTCCTAGGTCTCCTGCTAAAGGTGCAACATAAGTTTGTGGTAACCTCTCATAGGTGGTACCAATTGACAATTGATAATTAATTTCTACTTGCAAAAACAATAGGTATTGCATGGTCGGATTATTCCACGCCATCTTCAAACTCATGCCATCATTAAATCCCAACGGAATCAAATTAGTCAACACTACAAATAAGCCAACCACTGAAAACAGCACACCATAGGGAGAATCAAACAACACAAGTATTAACACACTTGCCATACTATTAGCCAAGACGCCACCTAACAAATATAATTTAAAGGGATAATTGGCTTGATAGGCTGGCGGACGCATCAAACACTGTCCCAACGTTCCTGGTACCTTTTGCCGCCGATACCTGATGCCTTCTTCCTGCCAAACCCACAAGTAGGACAGTACTCGATAACTGACCATTTTGTAACCAGTTAAGTAACCAAAGATACCATGACCCGCCTCGTGAATCACGATATGCAACAAATAATATAATGGCAGCAAAATCAAAAGTGCTATGTCGTCATAAACGGATAATGACTGTGTCGATAAATATAGACCAATACAATAACCGACTGCAGCGCCAACGAACAACATAGCAATAATCGATATCACTTTATTAAATTTTTGATTGATCATCAAAAGCCTCCTTTCCATTGATTTTTAAGGATAATCCTATAAGTTTATATTGACTCATTATAGCGTAGCATGAGTAAAAAAGCACTAAGCAAATTGCTTAGTGCTACCTGATCATTTACCATAAGTTTGTGTAGCATACCCCTGATAGTCGTTGATATGTAAAATATCCTGAGCGTTCTTAACCCGTTCTTGGGTCGGTGGATCAATCCCCAATAATGGGTAATCCAAACCTAACTCATCCCACTTATAAATCCCCATCTTGTGATAAGGTAAAATTTCGACCTTATCAACATTTGTCAACGTTTCAATAAAGGCATTCAAACGAATCAAGTACTCATCATAATCAGTCCGTTCTGGCACCAGTACATGGCGAATCCAAACAGGTTTGCCAATTTCAGATAAGTATTTAGCCATTTCAAGAATATTCTCATTGGTGTTTTTCGTTAACAATTTATGACCCTCTGGATCAATGTGTTTAATATCAAACAACAATAAGTCAGTATATTTCATAAGTTCTTGGAACTCACTGAAAAAGGGTTCTTCTCTAGTAAAAGGCTTGCCACAGGTATCAATCGTTGTATGGATCCCCTCTGCTTTGGCTTTTTTAAAGAGATCGGTTAAGAAACCAAGCTGTAGCAACGGCTCACCACCACTGACTGTTATACCACCCTTTTCACCCCAGTAACTACGATATCTGATGGCTTCTGCCAGTACTTCATCAGCGGTGACTTCACGTCCACCGACACCAATTTTCCAGGTATCTGGGTTATGACAAAACTGACAACGCATGCGACATCCTTGAGTAAAAACGATAAAACGCACACCTGGTCCGTCAACGGTACCAAAACTTTCTGTTGAGTGAATTCTTCCTACTGCTGTTTCTGCCATCTCTCTTCCTCTTCCCCTATTTCAAAAGGGATGACTTGGCTTAGTCACCTAGTCACCCCTTCAAGTTTATGTTAAGTTTAAAGCATTTTACGAATAGTTGCCACTATCTTGTTCGAATCGACCAGTAAGTAATTCTTACATGTGGTCATGTGATGTTCTAGAGATAACATCCGCTTGTTGTTCCGGCGTTAAATCACGGAATTTAACAGCGTAACCAGATACTCGAATAGTCAAGTTAGGGTATTTTTCTGGATGTGCTTGAGCATCCAATAACAATTCATTTGTAAAGACGTTGACGTTTAAGTGGTAACCGCCATTATTGAAGTAACCATCCATAACGTTACGCAAGTTGTTGATGCGTGTGCTATCATCTTTACCTAAACCATTAGGATTAATCGTTTGGGTATTGGAAATACCATCTAAAGCATGAGTGTAATCCAAACGAGCTGTTGAGTTAAGCGATGCTAACAAGCCGTTTTTCTCACCTAAGTATTGGCCATCTTGATAACTTGGGTTAGCCCCTGGAGCCAATGGTTTACCTGCACGACGTCCATCTGGTAAGTTACCAGTTGCTTTACCGTAAACAACGTTTGACGTAATTGTCAATAATGACGTTGTCGGTGTAGAGTTACGGTAAGTATGTTGACGTTTAATTTGTGTCATAAAGTAGTTTAAGATCCAGTTAGCCATATCGTCAGCTTCTTCTTGATCATTACCATATGTTGGGAATTCATTCATTGGTTTGTAATCAATCGCAAGACCATTTTCATCACGAATCACTTGCACGTTACCGTGTTTGATTGCCATGATACTATCAGTTGCATGTGAAATACCAGCGATACCTGTTGCGAAAGTCCGTTTTAAATCACTTTCCATAAAGGCTAATTGTGGTGCTTCATAAGCATATTTATCATGCATGTAATGAATAACATTTAGAGTGTTAACATAAAGTTCTGCTAACCAGTCTAAAATATCTTTATAGCGATCCATAAATTCATTAAACTCTAAAGTATCACCAGTCATCGGACGGAACTTAGGCGCAACTTGCGCTTTCGTCATTTCATCTACCCCACCGTTAATCGCGTATAAAACAGCTTTTGCTAAGTTAGCACGAGCGCCAAAGAATTGCATGTCTTTACCCATAACAGTTGCAGATACACAACAAGCGATAGCACAGTCATCAGATCCCCAGTTAGCACGTAGTAAGTCATCGTTTTCAAATTGAATAGATGAGCTTTCTTTGGCAATCTTAGCCGCAAAGGTTCTGAAGCCTTCTGGTTCATGAGATGAATATAAAACAGTTAAGTTTGGTTCTGGAGAAGGTCCCATATTCGTTAAAGTATGTAAAATACGGAAATCACTCTTCGTTACTAATGAACGACCATCTAATCCCATACCAGCGATTGATAATGTTGCCCAAATTGGGTAACCAGAGAATAATTGATTGTATTCTGGTGTTCTTGCAAATTTAACCATACGTAGTTTCATGATTAAGTGGTCAATCATTTCTTGAGCTTCAAACTCAGTGATAACACCATTGTCCAAATCACGTTGGATGTAGATATCCAAGAATGCAGAGACACGGCCGATAGACATTGCCGCACCATTTTGAGATTTAATTGCAGCTAGATAACCAAAGTATAACCATTGGATTGCTTCTTGAGCATTTTTAGCAGGCTTAGAAATATCAAAGCCATAGCCAGCTGCCATTTCTTTAATTTGACCTAATGCACGGTATTGTTCCACGATTTCTTCACGTAAACGAATCACGTCATCAGTCATCACTTTATTACCAGTGTTAGCATGGTCTTTTGATTTTTCTTTCATCAAGAAATCAATTCCATATAAAGCTAAACGACGGTAGTCACCAATAATACGGCCACGGCCATAAGCATCTGGTAAACCAGTAATGATTTTGTTTTTACGAGCCGCTCTCATTTCAGGGGTATAAGCATCAAAAACACCTTGATTATGCGTTTTGCGGTAGTCTGTAAAGATGTGAGTCATTTCTTCATCAACTTCATAACCATTTGCTTTTAGCGCGTTGTTTGCCATGTTAATACCACCAAAAGGTGCAAAAGCTTGTTTCAATGGCACATCTGTTTGTAAGCCAACAATTTTTTCTTCTTCTTTGATTAAGTAGCCAGGTTTATGAGAGGTTACGGTTGCAGGGATATTATTATCCATGTCGTAAACACCATTTTTTTCATGTTGTACATCAAATAATTCTTGTAATTTTGTCCATAATTTGTCAGTACTAGGTGCGATTGGTTCTAAAAAGCTATCGTCGCCCGTATACTCTGTGTAGTTCGCTTGAATAAAGTTTCTAACATCCACACTTGTTTTCCATTTTTTTCCTTTAAAGCCATTCCAAGATTCCATTTAATGGGCCTCCTTAAAATTATATGATTTACATCATATGTAACAGGTTTATAAACATAGTATAACACAAGATAATAATATCACAAGCATATTTTGAAAAAAAACCAACAAATTATCATTTTTCAATATTTATAAGCTTAAAAATGCCGTTTTTTCGGGGTTTCATGTTTGAATATTAATGAACAAAGATTTTTTATTTTTTTATAAACCTGTGTCAAAATCACGTTTTTCTGTACTATAACAGATTTAGGGTAACTCTTATTTTGTATAACAGAAACGGTTTCCTTTGTGAAAAACATCTTTTAATCACTGGACTTACCCATATTAAAAAGACTGCCCGTTTGGATTACAGGCAGTCTTTTAATCGGTTAATTCGCTGTATCTTGCTCAGGTACAATCACATTTGTTAAGGTTCTAACTGAATATACCAAACCATCTTTTTTCTCATCAGAGATAAAGGAACCGTTTGATGTGCGATCGCTAATTGGATAGTCTTTCGCTTCAAATTCGTAACGAGTATTATTTTGAGTTGTAACTTCAATCACTTGATCCACAATGGATTCTCCCATATACGCCACACGATGAGGGTTGTTTTTCAACTCACGAATCACCATTAATCCGCGTTTAGCTCGACTTAAAGTGGTGACTTCTTGAGCTAACATCCTTTTGATTGAACCACGCTGAGTAACAATCGTAATCGGTGTATCCCCTTCTGGAATAACAAGTACCCCATTAACGACAAAATCACCGTCTTTTAAGTTGATCGATTTAACCCCGGCAGCACGTGCTCCCACTGTTGGCACCTCGGCTAATGGATATCGCAAACCAAATCCACGGTAACTGACCAGGAAGATATCTAGGTCGGCTTGATCAGCTACCAAGTAACAGTTGACGATTTCTTCGGTTTCGCCCTTTAAGTTCATACACATAGTCGGCCGTCCTTTATAGGTTCGCCAAACTGCAAACTCCGACATCTTAGTTTGTTTAATCATCCCATCTCGCGTGATGAAAACAAACGATTTCTCATTGCTCATTTCTTTATAATCGAATACGGATACGATTACTTCATCTACTTCAAGGCCAGAAATATGTTGAGAAATGTGTTCACCAACATCTTTCCAACGAATATCTGGCAACTCGTGAACAGGACGATAAATCATATTCCCTTGATTTGTCACAAGCAATATATGCTCCAAAGTGTTTAACTGTTTAGCAAAAATCAAATAATCCGTATCTTTCATGCCGATTTCATCAGGACTTGACGCACCAAAAGATCGCAAGCTACTGCGTTTCATATAACCTTCTTTGGTCACCGTGACAATCACATCTTCTTGTGTCACTAAGACTTCTGTGTCAACCACAAGTTCCTGGATCTCATCTTCAATAATCGTCATTCTTGGATTCGCGTATTTCTTTTTCACATCTCGCAGCTCCGCCTTCATCAGCTTCAATAATTCGTGAGAATTGTTTAAAATGCTCATCAAGAAATCAACCGTTTCCTGTAAGTCCTTCGCTTCACTTTCAAGGGCAGTGATATCTGTATTTGTTAAACGATAAAGCTGTAAAGAGACAATGGCTTCTGCTTGCTCTTCGGTAAATTCATAGGCCTTGACCAAATTCATCTTAGCATCTTTTTTGTCTTTACTGCCACGAATTGTCGCAATGACGTCATCTAAAATGGATAATGCCTTAATCAAACCGTCCACGATATGCTGACGTTTACGAGCTTTTTTCAAATCAAACTGACTCCGTCGAGTGATAACTTCCTGACGGTGGGCGATATAGGCTTCAAGAAAACGTCTTAAACCAACTTGTTTTGGTCGCTGTTGATCAATCGCTACCATGTTAAAGTTATAATTGACTTGCAGTTCTGTGTTTTTGAAAAGATAATTCAAAATCCCAGTAGCATTAACGTCCTTCTTAAGTTCCACTACGATTTGTAACCCCGTCCGGTCAGTTTCATCACGAACTTCTGCTATGCCATCGATTTTTTTGTTAAGGCGAATTTCATCCATTTTCTTCACTAAATTAGCTTTATTGACTTCATAAGGAATTTCATTTATCACAATTTGTTCCTTACCGCCTTTGATGCCTTCAATTTTAGTTTGTGAGCGCAAAACCACTCGCCCTTTTCCTGTTTCATAAGCTTGCTTAATTTCTTTTTTCCCTTGTAATATACCACCTGTCGGAAAATCCGGTCCAGGAATATATTCCATCAACTTATCGAGACTAGCATTCGGATGATCGATTAAATAAATCGTGCCATCGATGACTTCACCTAAATTATGAGTGGGAATGTCTGTAGCATAACCAGCAGAAATCCCTGTGGAACCATTGACCAGCAAATTTGGGTATTTTGCAGGTAAAACAGTTGGTTCTTTTTCTGTATCATCGAAATTCCAAACCATGTCCACAGTTTCTTTTTCGATGTCTTCTAGAATTTCACCACTCAGTTTTGACAAGCGTGCTTCTGTATAACGCATCGCAGCCGGTGGATCACCATCCATGCTCCCGTTATTACCATGCATCTCAATTAATATCCCACGAAGTTTCCAATCTTGGCTCATTCGGACCATAGCTTCGTAGATACTGCTATCCCCATGGGGATGGTAGTTACCCATAATATTCCCCACAGATTTAGCTGATTTTCGAAATCCTTTATCAAAGGTATTGCCATCATGATCCATGGCATATAAAATACGGCGTTGAACTGGCTTTAACCCATCTCGGATATCCGGCAAAGCCCGCTCTTGAATGATATATTTTGAATAGCGACCAAAACGATCGCCCATGACTTCCTTCAGGGCAAGTTCTTGAATATCATCACGTGCACTCATCTCAATCTTCCCCCTTAATCCTCTAAGTCAAATAAATTAAGTTCATTTGACTCGTCATTTGTTTCCTGATCATCTGTTTGACTAGTAAACTCTTCATACGAGAGAGCATCATTATCATCGTCATGATTTTTGTTTTCTAAAATACTGTCCGCTTCTTCTAACGTAAAGGCCACATTATTTTCAATCCAGGTTCGACGTCGGTCGACTTTATCCCCCATTAAAGTGGAGACAATCCGTTCGTTGCTGCCGGCTTCACCGTCTTCTTCATCCAGAGTTACCCGAATTAACGTCCGAGTTTCCGGATCCATTGTAGTTTCCCACAATTGATCAGCATTCATTTCACCAAGACCTTTGTAACGTTGTAACATGTAGCCTTTACCGATTTTTTGAGCCGCCAGCTCCATTTCTTCATTGGTCCAGGCGTATTCAGAAATAGCTTTACGTCCCACACCTTTAGAAATTTTATAGAGAGGGGGTAACGCAATATAAACTTTTCCTGCTTCTACTAGAGGTTTCATAAACCGATAAAAGAAAGTTAGCAACAACGTTTGAATATGGGCACCATCGGTATCCGCATCGGTCATGATAATAACTTTATCATAGTTACAATCCTCCAAAGAAAAATCGGGATCAATTCCAGCGCCAATCGTGTAAATCATCGTGTTAATTTCTTCATTCTTTAAAACATCTTGAATTTTAGCCTTTTCCGTATTTAGCACTTTGCCTCGCAATGGTAAGATTGCTTGAAATTTTCGATCGCGGCCTTGTTTAGCAGAGCCACCGGCAGAATCCCCCTCAACTAAGTACAATTCATTGCGTTTAGGGTTACGCGATTGAGCAGGTGTTAATTTACCTGATAGTAGGGATTCACCTTTACGGCGCTTTTTGCCAGAACGACTTTCTTCTCGAGCTTTCCTTGCGGCATCACGAGCTTCCCGCGCCTTAATGGCTTTCCGTATCAACATTTGACTCATTTCACTGTTTTCTTGCAAATAAAAACCCATTTGTTCGCTTATGACATTTTCCACCACAGAGCGAGCCATTGGCGTTCCTAATTTACCTTTTGTCTGTCCTTCAAATTGCAATAAATTTTCAGGGATTCGAACAGAGATGATAGCCGTCAACCCTTCACGGAAGTCACTACCTTCTAAGTTTTTATCTTTATCTTTCAATAGACTGGCTTTACGGGCATAGTCGTTAAAGGTTTTGGTCATAGCAGTTTTCATTCCTACTTCATGAGTTCCGCCATCTTTTGTTCTAACGTTGTTTACGAAAGACAAGATATTTTCTGAATAGCCATCATTGTATTGATAGGCATACTCCACTTCAATGCCTTCTTTTTCACCTGAAAAATAAACCACAGGGGTTAGATCATCCTTGTCTTCATTTAGGTATTCAACAAATTCTTTAATGCCTTCTTCGTAGTGGAAGATTTCTTCAACAGGTTCGTCAGGACGTTCATCGCGAATGGTAATCTTGACTCCCTTTAATAGGAAAGCAGACTCGCGCAGGCGCTCTGACAAGGTCTCATAAGAATATTTAGTTGTAGTGAAAATCGAATCATCTGGTAAGAAGCGAATAAACGTTCCGTTTTTCTTTTTAGTTTTGCCGATTTTTTTAAGTTTACCATCGACTTTACCGCCATTGATAAATTTTTGTTCGTATTCAATGCCATCCCTAACAATTGAGACATAAACCCACTTGGATAAAGCGTTCACGACACTCGCCCCGACACCATGAAGACCACCAGAGGTTTTATAGCCACCTTGGCCAAACTTTCCGCCAGCATGTAGGACAGTGAAGATAACTTGAACGGTTGGCACACCAGAGGCATGCATTCCTACAGGCATTCCCCGACCGTAGTCCTGAACACCGATACTATTGTCTTTATATATCGTCACATCAATTTGATTCCCGTATCCAGAAAGTGCCTCATCGACTGCATTATCAACTATTTCGTAAACCAGATGATGAAGTCCGCGAGAATCAGTTGAACCGATGTACATTCCTGGCCGTTTACGGACAGCTTCAAGTCCTTCAAGAACTTGAATGGAAGCATCATTATAATCATTCATTACTTTTTTTGGCATTATATAACTCCCTTGTTTCAAACTAATCAGGTATTGTAGCCAAACCTACATATTCGTAGTCATTGCCCACACCATTTTTAATCATACTCTAAAATTTGCAAATTGAAAAGGCATTTTAAATGATAGCTGCTCTTTTTTAGCTAAGGTTCGCCTTTTCTAGCTAACATTATACTCAACTATCCCTGAGAAATCAAAAATCAACTCAGCAAAGTTAAAAGATGAAAGCTGTGCTACTTTACCATAAAAACGCCGACAATTCAACTTTTAGGTCAAGTAGTCGCTACTGCTTCTGATTTTTAATGAAATAGGATATGATGAACATAGACTTATTTAAACTATCTAATCTAGTAGTTTTACTAAAGGAGACGAATCATGACAAACATATTGGTATTTGGCGGAACTCGCTATTTCGGAAAAAAAACTGTAGAACATTTTATCAAACAAGGTTATGAGGTGACCATTGCCACAAGAGGCCACTTACAGGATCATTTCGGCAATCAAGTGAAGCGGATTATTGTAGATCGACGAGATGGTAATCACAGTGGTTGGCAAATCATCGGAGCAACAGATTGGGATATTGTGTTTGACAATATCTGTTACACTGAATCAGAGGCGCGTATTGCCTTAGAGCATTTGGTAACAGTCGATCATTACTTAGTCACGTCAAGTTTGGCAGTTTATCAAGGGGAACCTGGGCCAAACGGCTTCACGGAAGCACAATTTAACCCAGTCGATTATTCTGTTGAGAAACAGCAAGAAGTTGATTATGGTGAAGGGAAACGACAAGTAGAGACTTTTTTTACCAATCACGCTTCTTTTCCCGTCACATTTTTACGTTTTCCAGTTGTTCTGGATGATGACGATTATACTGAACGTCTTCATTTTTATATTCGACGTGCTTTAAAAGGTGAAGATATTATCTTTAAAAGAGACTCTGGTCACTTTTCTTTTGTGAGAGCAGCAGAAATTCCGCTAGCCATCCAATTTGTGATCGATAATAAAGTAGTTGGTCCGATTAATATAAGTTCCACCAACTCATTTACAACTGCTCAATTTATTGAGAGTTTAGCCTCGTCCACACAAAAAGAGTTGACGATTGTCTTCGATCCACGAAAAGAGTTGTCACCCTTTTCTCATTACGATTTAGCGATGGATGCTAGTTATCTAGCACATCTCGGATATCCTGTTCCCCCGCTAGCATCTTGGTTGCCTGACTTAATGGATCGACTAGTTGTGACGATAAAAAACGAATGAACAAAAAAACTGTCCGTTGGACAGTTTTTTATTTCTTAATATTCAGATAGTTTAATTAAAAATTAGATTAATCTTTGTTGCGTTTCTTTTTCTTGCGAGAACCGCTATCTCTTGACGATAGCTCTTCTAACCTATCTTCAAGGTATTCAACCCGACCTTTAGTTCCACCAGCTTTAATAAATGCTACTAGACTAATAATTAATGCTAAAATACTAGCCACTATGCCAACGTATTGCATGATTGCGTCCATTACATACTTCCTCCATTCGATAACTTTGTTTGTTTTTAACTCGTTAATTAATTGATGATCAGTTGTAAACATAGAATAAATTGATTATTACAGCACTTCTTCATTTTATCACATGTTACCAGTGATGTTAACTAATTCATCGTATTATTAGAACACTTTTTCTCGAGTCATTCTAATTAGGCGCTTTAAAGACCTTTCAAAATCCATTCACCTATCGACAACATCAGCTCCTATAACACTTGCATCAAAACCTAAGCCCTTTCTTTGCCATCAACTTCAGCTGCTAACAACTCACTTATTTCTATTTTTTTCACCATTAAGGCCTTGGACTGTTCGTCAGTCGATTCACTAAAAACTTCCAACCCTTTAAAAATCAATTCTTGATACAAAGGCGATTGATTACTGGTACTTCTTTCAATTCGTTTACGCAAAAACCCAGCTTCTTCTTTAGAATAATTGCCAAACTCTTCTAACATCTGGCATTCAACTTGCTCCACAATTTTATCCTTGGCTTTCACCGATTTTAGATAAGCACTTAAATATCCTAATCCATAGGTCAACCAATATTCTTTTTCAAACGTATTAGTCAAATCAATGACTGAGTCACTAAAAAAAGTCACCATTAGCTCATGCCAATCGTTTTCTGGTGAGGGTTTAGCTTCTTTTTTTCTAAATCGAAACATTAACATTCCTACTTTCTATCGGGCATCAAGCAAACGCAATTCAATGGCAATACAACGATTCATGATCACATCATTGCGACCTGCATTGGCTAAAACACTCGCCGCCTCTTGGCTTTCTAGCTCTAACTGGGCCCAAAATACTTTTGCGTCTGTTTGAATAAACTCACGGGCAACATCGGCTAAATACTCACTGCGACGAAAAACATCTACAATGTCTATTTTACCAGGTACGTCCATTAGAGTAGCATAGACTTTTTCTTTCAATATTTCTTGACCAGCTAAAGTTGGATTAACTGGAATTATTTCATAGCCTCGTCGTTGTAGATCCTCGGCAATTTGATAACTAGTGCGATCTGGGTTGTTACTTAAACCGAAAACAGCGATTCGTTTTGCCTCTTTTAGGTAGTTAAAGATTGTCTCCTGATCTGGATTGATAAATCCCATCAATTTTCCTCCTCTTAGCGCAATTAATTGCCAGCTGACTATCAAAGCAAGTCATTCTGTTATCATCTATTTTAACTTATTTTGATGGTTTAGCAAAGTAATTAAACAAGTTCATCTGGATAACGATTCTCTAATTTTTTTTGGTGAGCAATCAATAATTCTTCAAGTGATATGTCGTAGTTACTAGCTAAAATAAGAATATTTCCCAGTACATCACCTAGTTCTTCTTTTAATTCTTCTTTCAGACACTCAACAGACTTGGTAATCTCGTCTGAACGATCGCGACCGATTTCTAAAGCTCTGACGGCTCTCGCTACCTCCCCTGTTTCTTCAGCTAAAAAACCGATCCGAATAAAGGGATTAAGCTCTTTCCACCCCCTAGCTTTATAATAAGTGTCTAACCAAATTTGAAACTCACTCATACTCACCGTAACACTCCTTTCAATTCAAATAACAACTAGATAACTCCAATGGGCTTGAATAAAACCACTTTAATATGATACTATATATTGTGTCGGAGGTAAACAACCGACTACATATTGTGTTAAAAAGGAGTTATTACCTAATGATAAAAAATGTTGCGGTTTATTGTGGTTCAAGTACTGGAAAAAAGCCTGATTATACTAAAGCGGCCGTCGCTCTTGGAAAATGGTTAGTTGATCATGAGTATGGTTTAGTCTATGGCGGTGCTAGTTTGGGATTAATGGGCACTGTTGCCGATACTGTATTAGCTGGTAAAGGCTATGTTTGCGGTGTTATGCCAGAAATACTTGCCGATCGAGAAATAGCTAAACCAGCTATTAGCGAATTTATCACAGTACCTAACATGCATGCTCGTAAACAGTTGATGATGGATAAGGCTGACGGTTTTATCGCGCTTCCAGGAGGTTGTGGTACGATGGAAGAAATTTTTGAAGTCATCACTTGGTCTCAAATAGGGGCTCATCAAAAGCCTTTCGCTTTTTATAATGTGGCAGGCTATTATAATCATTTGATTGATTTTTTTAATGTGATGGAAGACGAGGGCTTTACTAATCCAAAACATCGCCAAGATATTTTGATAAGTCACTCATTAGCTGAGATACATGAGCATTTTAGCCACTATCAAAGCCCTGGACCAAAAGAGTATTAGAATTCACTTCAACTTATTGTTACTAACAATCTTTCGTGGTAAAATGATTGCTAGTCTTAGTATGAGGAGTTATTATTATATGAAAATTGCACTAATGGTGATCATTGGGTATTTATTGGGATCTATTCCCTCTGGCGTCTGGATTGGCAAAGTATTTTTCAAAAAAGATGTAAGAGATTTCGGAAGTGGTAATTCTGGAACAACTAACACATTTAGGGTTCTTGGCAAAAAAGCAGGTATTGCTGTCTTGCTAATGGATATCTTAAAAGGGACATTAGCAACATCCTTACCTCTTTTTTTTGACAGTTCCATTAACCCCCTTTGGATCGGGTTAAGTGCCGTCATGGGGCATACTTTCCCACTTTTCGCTAAATTTAAAGGTGGCAAAGCTGTGGCAACAAGCGCTGGTATGTTGTTAGGCTACAACCCTTTATTTTTCCTCTTTTCAGCAACTATTTTCGTTATAACATTGTTACTGACAAGCATGGTAAGTCTTGCTAGTATGATCAGTGCCGTATTAATCACTTTATCTACGATCATTCTGCCATTTGTTTGGCCCGCTATTTTGCCAGAGTTCAATTGGCTATTAACACTAATTGCTTGTGGCTTAACTGTTTTTATTTTTATTCGTCACAAAGAAAATATTGTACGCATTAAAAATGGAACGGAAAATCGGGTGCCTTTCGGCCTCAATAAAGCGAAGAAATAGACCATTATTCAGAAGAACACAAGCGACATCGTGAGCGATTTCACTTGTGTTTTTTTGCGTTGTATCAGCAATTCAATAAAAAAAAACAAGATTATGAGAACATTTTAATAATATTCATGTTATACTATTTAAGTAACTATTTTTCAAAAAGTGAAAGTGGGTTTAATAATATGATAATTGGAATACCAAAAGAAGTGAAAAATAATGAAAACCGAGTCGGTATGACTCCTGACGGTGTAGCGTCTTTTGTTGCCAATGGACACGAAGTCCGAGTGGAAACAAATGCTGGTGCTGGTTCAGGATTTTCCGATTACGACTACGAACAAGCAGGCGCTTCAATCTGCGCAGCAGCTACCGCTGTTTGGGCAGCTGAAATGGTCATCAAAGTCAAAGAACCTTTAGTTGAAGAATACCACCACCTTAGAGATGGTTTAATCTTATATACATACTTACATCTAGCCCCTGCTAAAGAGTTAACTCAGCAATTATTAGCCAGCGGTACGACAGGTGTCGCTTACGAAACCATTCAATTGCCAGATCGAAGTTTGCCATTGTTAGTCCCTATGAGTGAGATTGCGGGAAGGATGTCAGTTCAAGTCGGAGCGGAATTTTTAGAAAAGACAAAAGGGGGTAAAGGCATTCTATTATCTGGAATCCCTGGTGTGAATCGAGGCAATGTGGTCATTATCGGTGGTGGTAACGTTGGAGCAAATGCCGCTAAGATCGCATGTGGATTTGGTGCAAGTGTGACAATTCTCGATGTTAATCAACAACGTTTAGCTGAACTAGACATTCAGTTTGGTAATCAAATTCAAACCCTTGTATCAAATCCTCATACCATAGCAGAGGCAGTTAAAACCGCTGATCTAGTTATTGGAACCGTCTTAATCCCAGGAGCAAAAGCCCCTACTCTCGTGACTGAAGAAATGATCATGTCCATGGAAGAAGGCTCAGTGATCGTTGACGTCGCCATTGATCAAGGTGGTATATTCGAAACAATTGATAAAATTACGACTCATGATGACCCAGTTTACATTAAACATGGAGTTCTCCATTACGCTGTTGCAAACATGCCTGGTGCTGTCGCTAAAACAGCTACTATTGGTTTAACAAACGTCACCCTACCTTATGCCCTTACGATTGCGAATAAAGGTCTAGAAAAAGCTCTCAATCAAGATGAAGCTTTGCAAAAAGGGGTTAATACTTACCAAAAGCAGTTAACCAATAAAGCTGTGGCTCACTCTCAGGGCGTCGATTATACAGAATTACTTACGTTAATTTAATATTTGCACGCTAGCTAGTCTGACGACAAACACCCCCTGTCACTATTTTATTGACAGGGGGTGTTTGCTTTAAATAATTAAGAAATTTCTATTTGATACACCTGATGAAATTGTTCGCCAACATCTAATTGGTTAATGCCTAATTTTTCGACTAAATCCCCAGTTGATTGGACCGTATCAGCAATCCCACACCAAGGTTCAATACAAACAAACGGAGCTTCCTTTGGATAAGGACTCCAAATCCCAACAAATGGCATGTCATCATAAGAGACTGTAACGCTATGAGAAGTTTTTTCTGACTTAATGCTATAACTATTTGGTCCTACAGTTTCGTAAATTAGCGCATCATTCTTAAAAAGTTCTCTGGTAAGTAGAATATCTGTATTGGTTTGACCTAAGGTTTTATTTTCGTTATCCACATAAGCACCAGCTAAAGGCAAACTCAATCTGGATTTACGAGGCGAAAATTGTAAGAAATAGTCATCAAATCGCCCTTCTCCATCAATGGGAACATTAAATGCAGGATGACCACCAATCGAAAAGAACATCTCAGATTCGCCGATATTACGAACGCCATAGCCACACTTTAAACGGCTGTCCTTCAATTCATACGTTAAAATCAATTCGAATTCAAATGGATATATCTTCAGTGTTTCCGCATTACTTTTTAGGAAGAATGAGAGACATGTTTGACTTTCCTGCTTCGCCACAAAGCGTTGATCACGAGCAAATCCGTGTTGCCCCATGTGATAAGTCTTTCCCTGATAGCTGTACTGGTCGTCTTTTAATCGGCCAACAAAAGGAAATAGAACTGGCGAACGACGCCCCCAAAACTCTGCATTCCCTTGCCATAAATACTCAATGCCAGTTTCCTTTGCCACTAAACTTTGTAATTCACCACCCAGTTCACTAAAACTTGCTCTTAACACGTCGTTCTCAATTACCCATGCCATAGCTAATTATCTCCTTTTAAACAGTTTCTTTTTCTAATTCTTGCTTGAACTGTCTATTAATTATTTTAATATAAGTCCCTTTCATCCCTAATGAACGAGACTCGATAATCCCTGCAGACTCAAGTTTACGCAAGGCGTTAACAATAACCGAGCGCGTAATGCCAATACTATCTGCTATATTGGAAGCGGTCAAGCGACCTTCATCCCCTTCAAGTTCTTTAAAAATAGCTTTTACCGCTTTAAGCTCACTATAAGACAACGTACTAATCGCCATTTGCACGGCGGTTGAACTACGAATAGCATCTTCAATTCCGCGAGAGACTTGATACAACATCTGCATACCAACCACTGTACCTCCATATTCTGCTAAAACCAAGTCTTCTTCGGTAAAAATCTCTTCTAAGCGACCTAAAATAATAGTTCCTAATCGCTCACCAGCGCCATAAATAGGCACAATCGTTGACAATGCATTAGGAAAAAGCTCTTGCAACTCAACTGGGAAAGCCGTCATAGGGTTAGTAATCCCCACATTCGCTTCTGTCATTTGCAGTTGAAGGACATTACTAGTATAGTCTTTGGGGAATTTTAATATTTCCAACATGTTCTTAACTCGATCATTATTAATATCATGTAAGACATTATAACCCAAAACACTACCGTCTGTATTGATAATATACGTATTAGAATCCATGGTTGTCCCTAAAACTTTTGCCATTTCATTATAAGGAAACGACACACGATCGCTAAAGGTGTTTTTTTGTTGCAACAACTGATTAATGTCCCTTGTTTTCTCTAACAAACTTGCCATTTTTTAGCCTCCTAAGTTTTTTTACAAAATAAAACGACTTAAATCCTGATCTTTAATAATATGCCCGAGTTTTTCATCAACATAATTTTCTGTAATCATTATTTCACCCATCTGCATATCAGGGGATTCAAATAATAAGTCTTCTAGTAATTTCTCGAGAATAGTGTGCAAGCGACGGGCTCCAATATTATCCGTCTCACTATTGACACTATAGGCAATATCAGCGATCCGCTGAATCGCTTCAATTGTAAATGTCACATCAATATTTTCAGTTGCGAGTAGCGCGATGTACTGCTTGATAATCGCATTGGTTGGTTCTGTTAAAATTCTGACAAAGTCTTCCGCTGACAAATCGTCTAGCTCCACACGAATCGGGAAGCGCCCTTGCAACTCCGGAATTAAATCACTCGGCTTACTTAAATGAAAAGCACCTGAGGCGATAAATAAAATATGGTCGGTCTGGATTACCCCATATTTGGTTGTAACCGATGAGCCTTCAACGATAGGTAAAATATCTCGTTGAACCCCCTCACGTGAAACTTCTCCTGACTGTTGCGACTTAGAGGTGATCTTATCAAACTCATCAATAAAGATAATGCCGTTATTTTCAGCTAACTTAATTGCCTCACTGTATAAATCGCCCTTGTTGACTAATTTTTCAGATTCCTCACGAATTAGGATCTCACGAGCCTCTTCGACTGTGACTGTTCGTTTAATCTGTTTTTTTGGAGTTAAGGCGCCAAGGGTATCGCCTAGATCAATCCCCATTTGTTCCAATCCATTGTTCATGGCTGGCATCGCCTTTTTAGGTTCATCCATTTCAATGGTCACTTCACGATTTTCCAAATTCCCTTTAGCTAGCTCTTCAGCAATCGTTCGTCGATTGGCACGAATAGTATCGGTCACTTCTTCTTTTTCTTCTTGTGGGTTTTGCATGGCATTCATCATTTGCGTCATCATATCAAATTGATTAGCAGCTTTTTTCTGCTCCTTTTTGATACCGGGTACTAATAATTTAACTAAACGACTTTCCGCTTGCTTTTTGGCTTGCATATACACTTTACTATATTGCTCTTTCTCAACAATACTCAAGCTAGACTCAACTAAATCACGAACCATCGACTCCACATCGCGGCCGACATAACCAACTTCAGTGAACTTTGTCGCTTCAACTTTTACAAAAGGCGCTTGAATAATTTTAGCTAGACGACGAGCAATTTCCGTTTTACCAACACCCGTAGGGCCAATCATTAACATATTTTTAGGGGTAACTTCTTGTTGCATTTCTTCATCCAATAACATCCGACGATAACGATTTCGCAAAGCAACTGCAACTGCTTTTTTAGCCATTCCTTGGCCGATGATATATTCATCTAAATCTTTGACAATCTCTCTTGGTGTTTTATTCATTTGATTCATAATAGACTCCTCTACAATTCTTCCACAATAATATTGTGGTTAGTAAATACACAAATGTCACCGGCAACATGTAACGCTTCACGAGCAATGTCCCCTGCAGACAACTCTTCTCTACCATGTTTTTTCATGGCACGCGCTGCTGCCAAGGCGTAATTACCACCTGAACCAATTGCTAATATGCCATCATCGGGTGCAATAACTTCACCTGTCCCAGAAACGATTAACATCTCTTTATCATTCATGACAATTAACATGGCTTCCAATTTTTGCATCATTTTATCACTGCGCCACTCCATTGCTAATTCAACAGCTGCACGCATTAAATTCCCTTTATATTCACTTAATTTAGCTTCAAACTTACCTTCTAGATTAAAAGCATCTGCGACACTCCCAGCAAATCCAACCACAACTTGATCGTTGTATATCCGTCGAACTTTTTTGGCAGTTCCTTTCATTACCACTGATTCGCCCATTGTAACTTGACCATCGCCAGCCATTGCGAATTTTCCATCTTTTTCAACAGCACAAATTGTTGTTGAGTGAAATGTTGTATAACCCATTTGTGTACCTCCTAATAATTATCTATTTTTTAATTGCGACAAACATTATGCTCGCGGGTGAAAATTCCGATAGTTCTTCTGAAGACTTTCCTTTGTCACATGTGCGTAAATTTGCGTTGATGACAAACTAACATGACCTAACAACTCTTGCACCGTCCGCATATCTGCACCGTTATTTAATAAATGAGTAGCGAAGGTATGGCGCAACATGTGAGGATGAATATCAGCCGTTAAACTACTCTTTTTTATGATCTGCTTTAAAACATATTGGATACCAGTTGCCGTAATTTGTTCGCCATGATGATTAACAAACACATAGTGATGGCTCTTTTGATGTTTTTCCATCAAAACGCTACGCCCGCTTTCAAAATAATCCAGTAATGCTTCGCCAGCAAACGAACCGAAAGGAACATATCGTTCCTTATTCCCTTTGCCATGTATTAACAAAACATTAGTTTCAAAATCAACATCTGCCAATTGAATGTTTGCACATTCGCTCACGCGAATCCCCGTACCATAAAGAATTTCCAACAGCGCTTGATTCCGATAGTCCAAAGGAGAATAACCTTGAGCAGCTTGAAAAAGAACTTCAATCTCTTTTTCATAAAAAAAGCGAGGCAACCGTAATTTCTTTTTTCGCATCTGGACATAAGAAAAAGGATTTTCTTTTACCACTTGCTGCTTAAGTAAATATTGATAAAAAGAACGAAGACTTGAAATTTTGCGACTAACCGAATTTCGGCTATAATTTTTATCGTAAAGAAAAGCCAAATAAATACGAATATCTTGATGATTCACATTTAAATATCGATCATCCCCAGTTTTTTTCAAAAAATCAAAAAAATCATTAATATCATCACGGTAAGCTTCCTGAGTCTTTAGTGAATAATGTCGCTCCACTACCAGATAATCAATGAACTCTTTAAACCAATCTCTTTCCAACATAAAAACTCCCCCACTTTTCTTCACATGGTTAATGTATCACAATGAAAAAACGAATACAAATAAATTGTCAGAATTTAATCAATTTTTTCAAAATTGAACACACTTTAATCACATATTAGTCGAAATATTAGCAAAAAAATCAAAAATAGCGTATTCATTTGTTAACTCTGGCTTACAAAACTGTCACTGTCTATCTCACTATTATTTTGATAAACTATTGTTAATAATTAAATCGATGATAGTTGATTTTGACTGAATTACAATTAACAATAAGTATCCCATACCGAGTACCAAAAATGTCGCCAAGGCTCCCTGCCTCACATATGAATGATCCCGATATCATGCTAACTTCCCAAGAACTTCTCAGATATGCTAATTAGATTTCTTCTAAAGGAGTGAACCAACATGAACGCAATTTTATCTTTACCATTACTTTTTTTAGGAACCATTACAATTTTTTTACTAATAACCTACCTGTTTAAGTTATTAGAAGGCATAAAAAAAGAGACACCAATAAAATAGCTGTCTATACAAAGAAATAACACTAAATGCCTTATTATTAAAATTTATATAACTTAGCAACGTGAACAAAAAAGCTCAGCACAAAGGATGAGCGGCTGGCAAGCAATTTAACGAGTTGCCAGTATGCCTTAACGAGCACTCGGGTAGTCTGCAAACTACTTTTAATCTTTCAATTATCGATGATTAGCTAGTTTCGCAAGTCATGGATAACGTTAAACCATTCACAATGAAGTTTAGTCTCTGGCTGAAGCGACTCGCCTAACAGGGTCATTTGGTGGCCGTAATAAGCTTGATGAATTTCCAACCAACGCTCAAAAGTACCGTCCCCTTCTTCTTTAGCAAATTGCGGTGTAATAGACGCGAAGGAGCACGTTTCAGTTTTTGTTATCTGAAGAAATGCCAAACACTCTTTATTGCCTCCCATCAACAAGTAGCAATCACCCACTTCACTCACCTTGCGATTGCGATAATCATTAAATGGAACTAAGGATGAAGTTGCTGTCTTTTCACCTGTCATAACCAGATTCGCTAAATCATTCGCCATCTCTTTTGTATTACCAAATTGTAATAAGGTAAAATCCAGTGGTAGAGACTTGTCACTAGTTGCACGAAAATCTTCCCATAAGTCAATCACATCCGTCACCTTTTATTTCCTCCTAACAAAACAGAACTTGTCTGCCTAATTTGCCCTCAAATTAACATGATTTTGCTTTATTTTTTTTGTTTTTATTGTTAATTAGCATTTTCATAAATGCGATGATATCTGTTATTACAAAAGAAACAAACATATAACCTAATAACAGATAGAGGTGATAGGTGGCTTCTGTCTGAGTGACATTCTGATCCCAGATATTTTGAATAGCAAAAAAGATCAGACTCCCAACTATTAAAAAAATTCCAAACACTCTGTTAGTCAGCTTCCAAATTCTTCTGCCAAAATAGTAAAAGCTCAACCCTTTGTATCCAAAAGAACATGGCCTTGCAAATGCCCTAAAACAAAAATATATCCCACTCACTAGCATGACTAGCACAAACGCATTGACAATAACCGCCATGTTTTCCCTCCTAAATATCCTAAACTGAGTTTTCAGTAGTCTGTTTGATTACTCCTGATATCATCATTTTATTATAAATGAAAACTAATGATCATTTTCGTCATTTTTTTCATTTCTTTCTGCAAAATTTGAGATTCTGCTCGACTGACCGTTGAATAAACACTATTATTATCTAGTTTAGCTTTTTCTATGAAGATATGCAACAAAATTTTAACGAACTTAAAACGAACTGTTATTTAACTTCTTCTTTCACTTCCCTAAACGTATGTATATGCCTTCTTGAGACCTTTTCTCTGCTGATTCATTAAGTTTTTTAATTTCTAATGATACGGTACTACCTTTAACAATTGTGTTATTATCGAACAGAATTAAGGGATCGATAATTCGTCTTTTTAGCCGTTGAAAAAGAAGGTGGTTTGTCTCTCCTTCCATTAAAATTGGCGGCACTTCCAGCTGGCAAAATAACTGATTTAAATATGGGTCGAAGGTACTTTTTAACCGCTCCAAGAGTTGCTGATCATCAAGCAGAAGATCCGTACTATGAATGAAATCATTCCGTAAGCTATACTGAATAATTTTTGCCATTCGGTCGGCGCTAAAGATATTTAGTGGAGCATAGAAAAAATCAATGACCACTTGATAATACTTTCGAACAAACCACTCCCCTTGTTCCTGAGACTTGACAACAATTTTCCCCGTTTCAATTGTTAAACATTTAATAAATGCCCTAATTTCCTCAAGAGTATTATTAAAATAATGGAAAGAGTCTCGCAACGTATAATCGATTCGATCTGCACATAAATCTGGTAAGTCCTGTTCCAACAACGGCCATTGCTCATCATTTGTCAAAATGTCACGCCAGTTAAATCCGTAAGTCCCTAAAATATCTGGGATATCCGATTGTGTCAACAGTCCATGGCGAATTAGCTCATGATAGTTTTCTTCTTTATTCTCCAAAGCCACATCAACCACATGTGAAAAAGCGGTATGAGAAACATCGTGTAATAAACCGGCAATTTGTTCTGGCAAGCTACCACCCAATTGCCGAATGACCAACATTACACCGATCGAATGCTCATATCTTGTGACATTCCAGTGAGGATTCACTAAGTAACTAGCTCCTGCTTGATGGACTTTTTTTAAACGCTGCACAGCCTCAGACTCTATTAAACTCATCAAAACTGGCTCTAACTCAAATTCTCCATAGATTGGATCTACTATCATGTTATCTTCCCCTTTTCAGTAATGTCTTTTCAGTTTACCCGAACACACATTCTAATTCAAGTGGTTACACATCTTTTGACGTTAGTTTCACGAAATTAATTGGGACCATAAGAAAAGCTAAACGAGGCGTTGCCATTGACGTTATTACTTTACTTCGTCCTTCAAAGCTTAATGTTAAGCTGCCTCGTGAAGCTAAATCCAAACTACAATATAGAGAACGTTTTATACTTTCTTAAAGAACAAAAAAGTTGCTCAAAAAGAACAACTTACCCATCCTTTAAATTCAGTTGAAACCCACTAATCTGATAATCGGCTTCAGAGAAATCGCCTAAATAATGACAATTTTGCTGTTGATAAAAGGTTTTAAGTTTTTCATTACCAGACCAACAATCTAAATAAACTGACAATCCAGCAATCACACCAGCCTCTTCACAAAATCGTAAAATAGTTGTACCAAAACTCATCCCCTGATAATCAGGTAGCACAGCAATGCGTGACAAGTATAAGGCTTTGCGTGTAACACCTAAGCTTTCGATCTGCTGCTGAGTGCCAAGAAAAAAAGTGCCTACAACCTCTTCTCCAACTTTAACTAAGTAAACATTATGTAACCCGATTTCTTTTTTTACGCTTGCTGGCTGCCATGGGTATCGCCATTGGCGTATGCCCATTTCTAATAAATCCAAAGTAACCCGATTTAATATCGACGTAACTAAATCGATATCTGCAATTTTTGCCAAAATGATCTTTACCGCCATTCATCTCGTCCTCTCACTCATTCTCCGAGATCTATCTTACCTTAAACCACTTGGTCTGACAAGCTTTCTTTTCTGAGGTATAATAAAGCAAATAACTCTAAAGGATGTTACGATGGACTATTACCGATTTAAATCACTGAAAGCTTATTGCCCTAAATGTTCTCGCAAGCTTGAGCTCCTCTTCCCAGAAGAAGAAAACACTGGCGAAGGTTTTTATATCTGTTTCAAATGCCGAACAATCAGCCAATTTGGTGTCGGAGCTTTAACCAGCAAAAATAGCTTAGCTGCTTTTAAAACGCCAGAACGCAAAAAGCAAATTAATCAAGTTCTCGATTCATTACCAGCCAATTTTCAATATAAAGCAAAAGGCAGCCAACTGAGGTTGACTGGCGAATCATACACTCGCCAGTGGTTAAGTATTCGAGAATACCGAATTAATTTTGATAGCGAACCTCCATCTGCCAGTCTTGATTTAAGAGTCGACCTTAGCGGTTGCAAATGGTGTGGAGAGGCCGTGACAAAATCAAGACGCTCCTTTTGTTCAGATCGTTGCTCGCGCTCTTACACAAAAGCCACCTTTCGCAATCGCACCATAGCTGCGCTCCCTTATAGAATTGCTTGTCGAGATCGTTTCTTTTGCCGTGCGACAGGACAAGATTTGGCTATAACGAACAAACACGGTATCAGAATCCCAGCTAGCAACGGCCAACTAGACGTTCACCATTTAATACTCGTCTCCCAAGGAGGCAGTGATCATGAAAGCAATCTAATCACCTTAACTCGAGACGTTCATCATGATTATCATCGTAAGGTTTCCTATGCAACAGAAATCATTGATGAGATAAGAGACCAACAATTGGCTTTACACCAAAAAGAAATGACTACTTAGTGATTTCTTTTTACATAATAAAGAACCAAAATCGCCGGTAAAGCCCAAGCGACATTCAGCCCAAGTGTCGTTAAGGTTAGGAGAGGGCTAATCAGAGCTGAGCCAGTAAAAATACTCATGCAAATAGCTAAGACTAACTTAATAAGATGCCCATAATACGGCCAGAGCAAAATCGGTTGGCCTCGTAGCAAGGCTTGATGATTCTGAAAAAAGGTTATAATCAAAACCAATCCTACAACAAGCATCACCATCATATACAACTGATAAAAAGGGTTAGTTAAAATGGTCATAGATTTCTCCACGGTTTTGATAATCGCTGGATCTGTGACATTTACTAGCGATGGATTGCTCATATCGACCTTTGTCTCTGGCTTAAGAATCGCAGGAATTTCCACAATGCTCATGACACCATTAACACTCCCAAAAACTAATAAAACCATATTCCAAAATGTTGCTTTTTTAAAGGATTGCCTCACCATCTTTACTTTATCTCCTTTCCTTGATTAGCAAAGCCCCTCATCAGACAATAGACTAATGAGGGGCTTACCTTAAGCTGTTAGAGGGAACTCAAAACATCAACGGTTGCAGCTAAAGCTCGTTCGGATATAGCCGTATATCGTTCTTTTTTATCACGAATCCGCTCCGGCATCTCTGGAAAAATCCCAAAATTAGCGTTCATCGGTTGGAAATGTTTGCCCGCTGTATGGGTGATATAATAAGCCATACTACCTACCGCTGTTTCCCGCGGGAATATGATAGGAGCTTCGCCTTTGGCTAATTTAGCTGCATTAATACCAGCTACCATGCCGCTTGCGGCGCTTTCCACATACCCCTCAACCCCAGTCATTTGACCAGCAAAGAATAAATCATCTCGCTTACGAGATTGATAAGTTGGTTCTAAAAGCTCCGGTGAATTCATAAATGTGTTGCGATGCATAACACCATAACGAACAATTTCAGCATTTTCCAAACCTGGAATCATCTGAATAATCCGTTTTTGTTCGCCCCACTTCAAATGTGTTTGAAAGCCAACGATATTATAAAGCGAAGCGGCCGCATCATCTTGTCTCAGCTGAATGACGGCATGGGGACGCTTATCAGTTTTAGGATCCTCCAAACCAACCGGCTTTAACGGACCAAACAACATCGTTTTCTCACCACGATTTGCCATCACTTCGATTGGCATACAACCTTCGAAAAACTTTTCTTTTTCAAATTCTTTTAAAGGCGCAACTTCCGCATTGATTAATTCGTTACGAAAAGCGGTAAACTCTTCTTCATTCATCGGACAGTTTAAATAAGCGGGCTCACCTTTGTCATAACGAGATTTCAAGTAGACTTTGTCCATATCGATTGACGCTTTGTCAATAATAGGGGCAGCCGCATCATAAAAATACAACCCGTCTGAATTGGTGAATTCAGCAATCTCTCCTGCTAAAACTTCAGCTGTTAACGGACCTGTTGCGATAATTGTAATCCCTTCAGGAATGGCTGTCACTTCTTCGTCAATAACAGTAATATTAGGATGATGGCGAATTTTATCCGTAATCGTTTGAGAAAAGGTATCCCGATCGACCGCTAAAGCGCCACCAGCAGGCACAGCCGTTTCGTCAGCAGAATGGATGATGATCGAGTTAAAACGTCGCATTTCCTCTTTTAAGAGGCCTACAGCGTTAGTTATGTTATTTGCTCGCAACGAATTAGAACAAACGAGCTCAGCAAAGTTTGCTGTATGATGAGCTGGTGATTTTTTTAGTTTGCGCATCTCAAAAAGATTTACTTTTACACCAGCCTCAGCTGCTTGCCAAGCAGCTTCACTCCCAGCTAAACCAGCACCTATTACATTTACTTCTGTCATGTTGTCAGTCTCCTCTAATCAAGAATACGACAGCTCATAATCAGGGCTGTCGTATTCAGTCTATTGTCTGTTACGCTTGATACATTGATTGCCACTATTAACCAATCTTCTTTTTAAAATAACCTTATCAGCAAACAGAAGCTCTCACTATTTCTAGCGATCAATACCCATTATTGTCATCTAGCATGGATCTGTTCACTGGATGTTAATGGTCTTTTTATTTCTGGACATCTTCTTTATAATCACAATCACTACAGATGATTTGCTTACCACCCTTAACTTTTTTCTCCACTAAGTAATGGTCACATTTTGGACAATTGCGGGCGATCGGTTTATCCCACGAGGTAAACTCACAATCAGGATAACGACTACAGCCATAAAACAAGCGGTTTTTCTTCGATTTACGCTCAATGACTTCCCCTTCTTTACAAGTCGGGCATTTAACGCCAATCTCTTTGACAATCGCCATGGTATTACGGCAGTCTGGAAAGTTACTACAAGCATAAAATTTTCCATAACGACCTAGCTTAATAACCATCGGATTGCCACATAACTCACAGTCAAAGCCTGCAGGCTCATCCTTAATCTGAATTTTTTCCATGTTCTCTTCAGCTTTTTCCAATTCAACTGCAAATGGTTTATAGAACCGGTCAACCACTTTAACCCATTCTTCCTGTTCCTCAGCAATCTTATCTAAATCCTGTTCCATGGATGCCGTGAAATTAACATCGACAATTTGTGGGAAAAACTCGACGATTAAACCATTGACTATTTCTCCCAACTCTGTCGGTTCAAATCGCTTACTGACTAATTTAACATAATAACGTCGTTGAATCGTCTCTAAAGTTGGTGCGTATGTCGAAGGCCGGCCAACACCATTTTCTTCAAGTGTTTTGATTAAGGTCGCTTCACTAAAACGAGCAGGAGGCTGAGTGAAATGTTGTTTAGGTTCAAGGTCGACTGCTTTAACAACCTCTCCCTCTTCTAAATCAGGTAAAATATTTTCTTTCTCCTCTTTCCCCTCATCATTTCCTTCTACGTAAACTTTCATAAATCCATGAAATTTAATTTTAGAGCCATTGGCAACAAACATTACGCCATTTTGAACTAGGTTTACACGCATCGTATCCAAGACCGCAGGTGTCATCAAACTCGCAACAACCCGTGACCAAATCAAGCTATACAACTTCATCTGATCCTTGTCTAAGCGATCCTTCAAAGATTCTGGTGTTCGCATAATACTTGAAGGTCTAATTGCCTCATGGGCATCCTGAGCCCCTTTTTCACTACTGGCCGTCTTTTTAACTCCCACTGAGTACTCTTTGCCATAGGTGTTTTCAATATACTCTGCTGCCTCAGTTTTACAGACATCTGACAAGCGAGTGGAATCAGTACGCATATAAGTGATTAAGCCGACAGTCCCTTCTTTGCCCAGATTAATCCCCTCATACAATTGTTGAGCAACCATCATGGTTTTCCGTGTCCGGAAATTTAATTTACGAGCAGCTTCCTGTTGCAAACTACTTGTCGTAAAAGGTTTCGCTGGATTACGTTTTCGTTCCTTTTTGGTAATTTTCTCAATTGTATAATCCTTTGTTTTTAAACGTTTCGTAACCTCTTTAACATCAGCAGCGTTGCTAAGTTTGGTTTTTTTACCGTCGATTCCATAAAAGCCAGCTTTAAACTTTTTACGTTTCTTTAAAAAGTTACCATTAATGCTCCAGTATTCTTCAGGTTCAAAAGCATTGATTTCAGCTTCTCGTTCCATAATAATTTTTAGTGCAACTGACTGAACTCGCCCAGCACTCAAGCCTTTTTTAACTTTTTTCCAGAGAATGGGACTAATCGAGTAGCCGACCAAACGATCCAAAATTCGACGAGCTTGTTGAGCGTCAACCAAGTCCACATTGATTGAACGAGGTTCTTTAAATGCCGCCTTCACTGCGTCCTTTGTAATTTCATTAAAGACCACTCGATTCTTGTCCGCTAAATCCAAATCAAGTAAGTGAGCTAAATGCCAAGCAATAGCTTCCCCTTCTCTATCCGGGTCACTTGCGAGGTAAACTTTTTCAGCTTTTTTTGCGTATTTCTTTAACTCTTTGATAACTGGTCCTTTACCGCGAATGGAAATATAATGAGGCTCGTAGTTATTTTCAACATCCACGCCCATCTTACTTTTAGGCAGATCCCTAATATGCCCAACACTGGCCACTACTTTATAGTTCCTTCCCAGATACTTTTCAATTGTTTTCGCTTTGGCTGGTGACTCTACGATCACTAGATATTTATATGCCATGTAGTTCATTACCACCTTTTTCAATAAACTCTTCTTATTTAACTATGGAAACAAATTATTCATTAACCGAATCGTTTCAATCTTATGTCATATCACACAGGTTTGTCAACATTTGTTCCTTAATTAACAAAAAATTCATGATTAAAGAGATAATTCTTCTAAAATATCTCGGCTGTTGATCACACATTTAGCCCCTTGTTGAATTAGCTCCAAACAGCCAATGGAGTGGCCATCAAGAACACTTCCAGGTACCGCAAAAACATCTCTACCAGATTCAAGAGCCAATTGAGCCGTGATTAAGCTACCACTTTTTTGTTTTGCTTCTATTATAATGGTCCCTCGTGTTAACCCGGCAATAATTCGGTTACGAGCTGGAAAATGATAAGGGAGTGGTGCGACGCCTGCTGGATACTCGCTTAAGACAAGTTGCCGTTCCGCCATATACTGTTGTAAACGACTGTTTTCTTGCGGATAAACCACATCCAGCCCAGTGCCAATGACGCCAATAGTGTTACCCTGGTGGCGAATGGCAGCTTGGTGAGCACTGGTGTCAATCCCCTTAGCCAACCCACTAACAATCACATACTTCTCAACTAACTCTGGCATAAAATTACTGACAACTTGCTTACCGTAAGCACTAGCCGTACGGGAACCCACCATGGCTAAGGCTGGTTTTTTTAACAAATTCAAATCACCATGATAAAAAAGCGCCACCGGCGGGTTGTAAATTTCTTTTAAGTAGACAGGGTAATTCTCCGACAAGATCGTTAAAAATCCACCCCGTTGATAGTCTTGCCACAATTGACTATGTCTGCTTTGAGACAACTCAAAGGAAGCTAAAAAATCACTGCGGAAATTAGCTTTAACTTGAGCGATTGTTAACCACTCTCTACCAGTCCTTTTTTGCCAATCTGAGTCCAATGCGTAAGAAATTACTTTTAAAAGCCCTTTGTTGCCAATTCCCTGAACATGTTTCATACAATAAATAAAAAAATCAAGCTCATCCATAAAAAACCTCCTTTTAGTATCTATCATATAGATACGCTAAAAGGAAGTTTTTCATTTTAGGCAAAAAAATACTTCACTGGTGCAAAGGTTTTCCGATGGATTGGGCACGGACCTAATTCATCTAAACCAGCCAGATGCTCCTTAGTACCATAACCAGCGTTGTTTTCAAAACCATACCCAGGATATTGCTCGCCATATTCCTTCATCAGTCGATCACGAGTAACTTTGGCAACAATACTGGCTGCGGCGATTGATACGCTTTTAGCATCTCCTTTGATGATACTTTCCTGGGCGATCGGGACAGCTTCCAGTTTCATGGCATCTAATAACAAGTAATCCGGTGTGAATGACAATTTCTCAATCGCTTCTTTCATCGCCAATTTCGTCGCTTGATAGATATTAATCTGATCAATAGTTTGCTCATCGACGATCCCAATTCCAACTGCCACGGCTGTTTCACATATTTGAGTAAATAAAAAATCTCTTTTTTTCTCAGATAGTTTTTTTGAATCATTCACTTCTAACATTTCACAATTATTAGGTAAAATAACAGCTGCGGCAATTACCGGGCCTGCTAAAGGACCTCGTCCCACCTCATCTATGCCGGCAATTACTTGATAACCTTGTTGCAAGGCACGCCGTTCAAATTCTCTGAGCATCTCCGCCTCTTGCCGCATAGCTTCAACTCTTGCCAATCGTTTATGAAATGTGGCCAAAAGCGAAACAACGCCTTTACGCGAATCTTGCTCTAAAGCCAAAATATAAGGATCGTCGACTTGATGAATCTGCGCCAACTTCCCTTTAATCTCAGTAATTGATGCTGGTTTAGTCATCGTTAGCCACTCCCATCTCATCGTAACGATCAAGGGTAAAGCGGCCGAGCATACCGTCTCTCAGCTCGCGAATAATCATCTGGCTGGCGCGTTCATAATCATCTTGAAAGCCACGTTTTTTAGCTATTAAAAGGAGTTGGTCAACATCCGATAAAGCCGCTTCTGTCTCATTAAATTGATACCGACTAGCTAGCTCGATTGGATAATATTGATTAAAAAAACGCAAGCCATACAAAGCCAAATCGTCCATATGAAGTAAGTCGTCTTTAATCGCACCAGTCAAAGCCAATTTGCGACCTATTTCTTGATCTTCAAATTTAGGCCACAATATTCCAGGAGTATCTAACAGTTCTAAATCCTTGCCAGCCTTTAGCCATTGTTGTCCTTTAGTTACACCAGGCCGATTGCCTGTTTTCGCGACGTTTTTTTTGATTAAGCGATTCATCAAAGTAGACTTGCCAACATTGGGAATACCAATAACCATCGCACGCACGGCTTGTGGTTTCATGCCTTTTGATAATTGTCGGGCAATCTTCTCCTGTAGCACATCCTTACAAGCAGGCACAATGTTATTAATCCCACGGCCTTCATTTGAATTAAGAATCAAACAACGATGTCCTTTTTTTTCAAAATAATGTTGCCACTTTTGAGTTTCTCGACCATCTGCCAAATCAGCCTTATTCAACAAAACCAAACGAGGTTTCTGTTGAATAATTTCATCCATCATTGGATTACGACTTGAAATCGGCAAACGGGCATCCACTAACTCTAAAACGATGTCAACATACCTTAGTTTTTCTGTTACCTCTCGACGGGCTTTCGCCATATGCCCTGGGAACCATTGAATTGTCATTTCATACACTCCATATCTTCTATCTAATCAACCCAAAATCATGCAATGGGTAGTATACCATACGTGCTTTCCCAATAATTTGAGAACTTGGAATTTCGCCAAAAGATCGACTATCCTTACTTAAACGACGATTATCACCTAAAACAAAATAAGAATCTTTTGGTATTTCTTTTTGAGACAGTATTTCAGCTGTATCAAAATTAGTTGTATATTGATTACTGCTTCGTTTTATTTTAGCTTGGCCAAGAAAATCTTCTTCAACACGCTTCCCATTCACTAATAATTCATCGTCAACATACTGGATGTGTTCACCTGGCATACCAATGACACGTTTGATATAGGTATTGCCATCAGACAACTTAAAGATGATCACATCAAAGCGTTTAATCTGTGAAAACTTCTCATAGACAATTTGATCGTTTTGCCTTAGGGTTTTAGCCATTGAATTACCTTCAACCTTCATGGGAATGAAGACAAAACCTCGAATTAAGAAAACTAGAACACCAGCAAGGACGATCATTTTCAGCCAATACAATGTGACTTCGATTATTCGTTCTCTCATCTGCCACTCCCATCCTTTAACAGTTTCATTGTTACTACTTTCCTTTTTTCACTTCTTCTAGCGCTTTTTCATACGGTAAATCTTTTGCTGTTATCTTAGCAATCAATTTCAATTCAATTGCAGAAGCAGTCGCTTCATCAACAATCCCTGTTACTGATAGTTTTTCAGATTCCTGAACTTTCTTTACCGCAGCAATGGTGTCAACCGTATACGTGTCAGAATCAGCCGTGACAGAATCATCAATCCCACTTAACACCAAATTCAAATTTTGAATAGCAGTTCCTTTAGCGCCTTCTTCGTAAGTTTCATTACGATCAATGGATTTAGATTCATAGAAAGCTGGCAATTCAACTTTAACGCTTGGTTCGAATCCTTTTTCATGGATCCATTCACCTTTTGGCGTCAGCCACTTACTAGTTGTCAATTTCAAATCCGTGTTATTTTCAAGAGAGTTTACCGTTTGAACAGTTCCTTTGCCAAACGTTTTACTACCAACAACCGGAATCTTAGCTGATTCATTTAAAGCAGCTGCAAAGATTTCTGACGCACTAGCACTGCTTCCATTAACCAACACAACTGTCGGTTCTTTAATTTTAAAACCACCGTCTAATTCCTTACCAGCCACCAGTTCTTGCTTGTTTTCATCCTTGTCTTCGAAACTGACAATGGTTTTACCATTTTTTAAAAACATGCTGGCCATTGTCGCTACCTGATCCAATAAACCGCCAGGATTATTACGTACATCGACTATAAAAGAAGTTGCGCCTTCTTTTCGCAAGGACTCTATTGCTTCTTTAAATTCATCCGCTGTATGCTTAGTAAAGCTTTTTACAATAATATTACCAACAGTTTTATCCGTTTCGTCTAAAGTTCCTTTAACAGTTTCCAACGCAATTTCATCTCTGGTTAGAGTGACATCAAAACTTTCGTCTCCCCTTAAAATCGTCAATGTCACATCAGTTCCTTTTTTACCTTTAATCGTCTCCACTACTTCGTCTAAAGAACGGCCTTTGGTCTCTTTGCCATCCACTTTTGTTACAATGTCCCCTATTTTCAAGTCAGCATTTTCAGCAGGAGAATTTTTCATTGGCTTTTCAGCAATAACAGGTTGCTCATTTTCCAAACTCATCGTTGCACCAATGCCTTCAAAACTACCATCTATTGTCGCATTTAAGCTGTCAGCGTCATCGCCGCTAAAATAGTCAGAATACGGGTCATCCAAAGCCGTTGTCATTCCTTTAATGGCACCATCAATCAACGCTTTTTTATCAATATCCCCAACGTAATCGGAGACAATCGTTTCATAGGTACTGTTGATCTTTTCTAGGTCAGAGGAATGAGGATAACGATTGACTTCCCTTAACTCGGCCCGCTCATGTTTGATTTCATTTAATTGATAGGCACCTCCGCCAGCAATAATAGCTACGCAAATCAGAGAAATAATATGTCGACTATAAGGAATCCCGTTGTTATGTTTGTTATTCACCAGTTCACACTCTTTCCATCATATATTAAGCTCATATACAGATATCTAATAAATAATTGATATCCACTCAAAACTACTTTCTTCATTCTACCATAAAATCACTAAATTTCCCGTTAAAAACCCGATATCTTCCCAATAAAATCACAATTTAGCTCTAAATAAACCAGCCTTTCCCCATATTTGGAATAACGCCCAAAAAAGCCAGGAAGAAAATCTTCCTGACTGAATTGATTTTTTAGGTTAGGCTAAAACACTAGCTGCGCCACTAAAAATCATTCCGTGACGTGGATCAATTGTCACAAGTGTATTATTCGCGATAACGGTAGTCGCGTCTTTAGCTCCAACAATAACCGGAATCCCTTTGGCAATTCCTACAACAGCCGCATGAGAAGTTAACCCACCATCTTCAACAACTAAAGCGCCGGCTAAATCAATCGCTGGCATATAGTCTTTATCCGTAGTCTTAACCACTAAGACACAGCCTTCAACAGCAAATTTATTGGCTTCTTCAGCTGAATTAGCAACAACTGATGTTCCGATAAATGAATCGCGACCAATCCCTTGACCAGACAATAACTTAGAACCAATTAATTGAATTTTCATCAAATTAGTTGTGCCACGTTCGCCAACTGGAACACCAGCAGTGATTAAGATTAACTCGCCTTCTTTAGCAAAGCCTGAATCTTTGGCAATTTCAGTTGCCACATTAAACATATCATCTGTGGACTCAGGTTTGCCTGTAACTGTTGGGAAAACTCCCCATGTTAGGGCTAGTCCACGTGCTTTACGTTCACTGAATGTCAAAGCTACGATATGAGATTTTGGACGATATTTAGAGATCATTTTAGCTGTATGACCAGATTCAGTCGCAGCAACGATTGTTTTAATCCCTAAGTTACGGGCTGTATGACCGACAGATTGCCCAATTGCTTCTGTCATATCAGTTTTGCTGTATTTTTTAAGAGCAAAAGCATCTTGGTCTACAAGGGCTTCTTCCGTACGTTCAGCAATACTTGTCATCGTTTTTACGGCTTCTACTGGGTAATCGCCAGCAGCTGTTTCACCTGATAACATAATAGCATCTGTACCATCATAGATAGCGTTTGCCACGTCGCTAGCTTCAGCACGAGTTGGACGAGGATTTTTTTGCATAGAATCAAGCATTTGTGTCGCAGTAATAACTGGTTTACCAAGTTCATTACATTTTTTAATCATTAATTTTTGAGCGATTGGCACTTCCTCAGTTGGAATTTCTACACCTAAATCACCACGAGCAACCATCAAACCATCTGATACACGTAGAATTTCATCTAGTTTATCAACACCTTCTTGGTTTTCAATTTTAGAAATAATTTGAATATGAGTCGCATCATTTTTTTCCAAAATATCAGTAATTTCTAGAACATCGCTTGCGCGACGGACGAAACTAGCTGCGATAAAGTCAACATCTTGGGCAATTCCAAACTCGATATCAGCCGCATCTTTCTCAGTAATACCAGGCAAGTTAATAGAAGCGCCAGGAACGTTAACCCCTTTTTTACTGCCTAATAAGCCTTCATTTTGTGCAACCGTGACTAATTCATTGGCACCTTTATCAATTTCCACTACTTCTAAATCAATTAACCCGTCATCTAGTAAAATATGAGTGCCCACTTCAACATCGTTGATTAAGTCTTCATAAGAAACAGAGAACTTTTCAGGAGTTCCTTCTACTTGGCTCATGGCAATACGAACTGTAGAACCTTTAGCAATTGTAATTTTTTGACCGCCAGCCATGTCGTGGGTCCGGATCTCAGGACCTTTAGTATCAAGCAGAATCGCTACACGGTGACCGGAAATTTTTGACGCTTCGCGAATATTTTTGATGCGGTTGCCATGTTCTTCAAAATCTCCATGAGAGAAGTTCAAACGACAGACGTTCATTCCCGCATTCATCAAATCTACTAGCATTTCGACAGTCTCACTAGCTGGTCCAATTGTACATACAATTTTCGTTTTTTTCATTAATAAAACGCTCCTATATTCAAATTATTTAATAACAAAGTAAGGTATTACTAGAAAGAAATTTCTTGATTCAACGTATATAAGGATAGATCAGGATGGTGTTTGCCGTTTTCTAACGTGTCAACAATATCGGTTGCAACAATTTCATTATCGCGAATGCCGATACATAAGCCACCTTTGTTTTCTTTTAACAATTCAACAGCCTTCCAACCAAACTTACTAGCTAAAACACGATCGCGTGCAGATGGTGAACCACCACGAACCACATGGCCTAACACAGACACCCGTGCATGAAAATCACCATATTCAGCTAACTTATCAGCAAAATCATTACCGCCCATAACGCCCTCAGCTAACACAATTAAACAATGTTTTTTGCCACGGTCACGGCCTTCTTTGATTTTCTTAGCTACTGACGCCATGTCAAACTCATGTTCAGGAATAATGATGTCATCAGCACCACCAGCCACACCAGCCCAAAGCGCGATGTCACCAGCATTACGACCCATGACTTCAATAATAAATGTCCGAACATGTGATGTTGCAGTGTCGCGAATTCTATCAATTGATTCTAACACCGTATTAATAGCCGTATCAAAACCGATTGTAAAATCAGTTCCCGGGATATCATTGTCGATCGTTCCTGGAATCCCAACAGCCGGGAAACCGTGTTTAGTTAATGCCATGGCACCATGATAAGAACCATCACCACCGATGACAACTAAGCCTTCAATACCGAATTTCTTTAACTGTTCAATTCCTTTTAATTGCCCTTCAACTGTAGCAAACTCGGGATAACGTGCAGAATACAAGAAGGTTCCTCCACGTTGTACTTTGTCACCAACATCGGCAATTTCTAATTTGCGGATATCTCCAGCTACTAGGCCGGCAAATCCGTAGTTAATGCCATAGACTTCTAATCCATCGTAAATTGCTTTACGAGTAACTGCTCTGATGGCCGCGTTCATTCCTGGGGCGTCCCCACCGCTGGTTAAAATAGCGATACGTTTCATTCAACTTTCACCTCAATAATTATTTTGAAACTGCTTTAGAAAAGACGGTTAAATGTATATAATACTTAAACCTCGAATTCATTCTACCATTTTTTAAATGAAAAGTCTTTGTAAAACAGAAAAAATCATGAAAAAACATGAAAACACGCAGATAAAACCTCTATCACCTAAAAATAATATTTTTTTCATCCACTAAACAGGATAACTCATTTTTTAGTTCAGCAGTCTCTTTTACCCAAAATTCGTCAGATAAGGCAATTTTTTGGGCACTTTGTTCGTCAAAAACAATCACAGGATTATTACCAGCGTATTTTTTTAAAATCTCTTTGATCTGTTTCAAAACCTCGCGTGTTTCTTGTCCATTACTTATTTTTAAATAACAAATCTTTGAACCAATTGACTCTTTAAATGATTCTGCTAAAACAACTGTCTCGCCAATAATTTGCAACGCCTGATTATAACTACTCCTCTCCACCTTCCCTTCAACCAAATAAACTTTATTTTCATATAAGTCATTCCCAATTTTGCGATACGCTTGCGGGAATATCGTCACCGAAATCTCTGCGGTGGAATCATTTCCCTCAATAAAGGCCATTTGTTCCCCTTTTTTCGTGCGAATCACGCGAATTTGGCGACTGTAGACTAAAATGCTACTACGCTTGCCGATCTCCACTTGATCGATTGAGCGCGCATTTTTTACAATTCGCAAGGCCTGGTATTCATCCACAGGATGGCCCGACAAATAAGTGCCTAAGTATTTCTCTTCCTGATCCAACTTTTCTTCGATCGAATAATCTGCTACAGTCTCCTTCTTCAAACTTAAAATAGACAATAAATCAAGACTACCGCCACTGAAAAGAATATTTTTGATCATCCCTTCTAGATCAACCACTAATTGTTTGCGATTGCCATGAAGCGAGTCAAAGGCTCCGATGTAAATTAATGGTAAGATATTGTCTTCCTTTAACCATTTTCGGTCAATTCGCAATAAAAAATTATCCAGTGATTTATACGGACCATCAGCTCTTCTAACATCTAACACATTTCGAATAAAATCTTTGCGAATCCCTTTTAGCGAGCTAAAACCAAATAAAATTGCTTTTTTTTCCAGAAAGAAACTATAGCGACTTTGATTAATATCTGGCCCTTTAACTGTTAAGCCAAAACGCTTGGCTTCAGTGATATATTCCTTAATTTTTCCTAGATTATGTCTGACTGAGTGAAGCAAAGAGGCAAAAAATGGTGCAGGATAATGAGCCTTTAGATAGGCCATTTGATAAGCTATAAAAGAATAGGCCATGGCGTGGGATCGATTAAATCCATAATTAGCAAAACGCTCAATGTAATCATAGACTTGATTTGCGACCTCTTCTGAGTATCCCTGAGCGAGAGACCCCTCGACGAAATGTCGGCGTTGCTCATCAAGAACCGCTTTCTCTTTTTTACTAATTGCACGACGTAAAATATCCGCTTCTCCGTAACTAAAGCCAGCCATCTTGGAAACAACTTGCATAATCTGCTCCTGGTAAACAATCACCCCATAGGTAACATCGAGAATTTCTTTCAGATTAGGGTGAGGGTAATCAACTGGTACTTCTCCTTTTTTCCGCGAGATAAACAAATCGATATTATCCATCGGACCAGGCCGATACAACGCATTGACCGCAGCCACGTCTTCAATAGAAGTTGGCCCTAATTTTCGTAAAACATTTTTAATACCCGTCGACTCAAACTGAAAAATTCCCACCGTTTGGGCCTTACGAAAAATATCCAAGGTCTTCTTATCATTCATTGGCAAGTCTTTCAATATAATATCTTCTTGATAAACGCGTTTAATCTGTTGAATGGTATCATCTAAAATTGACAAATTTCGCAAGCCCAAAAAGTCCATCTTCAACAAACCAATAGCTTCCACATCACCCATTGTAAATTGGGTTAATGGGATTTGATTAGAGCCCAATTGTAGAGCGACCAAACCTGTTAAATCCTGATCACTAATCACCACGCCAGCCGCATGAGTTGATACATGCCGTGGCAATCCCTCAATTTTAACTGCAACTTCAAAGATCAATTTATTACGCTCACTATCTTCTACCAATTGTTGCAACTTGTGGGATTGCTTAAAGGCCTCAACTAACGTAATTTTCAAAACACTAGGAACAGCGTTGGACCACTGATTGGCTTCATTTTGAGATAAACCAAATACGCGGCAGACGTCTCGAAGAGCCATTTTAGCTGCCATGGTCCCAAAAGTAGCAATCTGAGCCACTTGATGATGGCCATATTTTTGACTAACATAATGCAATACTTCATCACGACGATTATCTGGAATATCCAAATCGATATCAGGCATTGTGTAGCGTTCTTTATTGAGAAATCGCTCAAACAATAAATCATATTCGATTGGATCTACTTCTGTAATACCTGTTACGAAAGAAACAAGTGAACCTGCGGCAGAACCGCGCCCCGGTCCCATGACTATTTTTTGTTCTGCCGCAAATTTCATAACATCCCATATAATTAAAAAATAATCGTCAAATCCCATATCGCTTATGGTAGACAGTTCAAGTTCCAAGCGATCCGTATAACGACCATCGGGATTCTTAACACGTTGAGGCAAATTTTCTTGGCAAATCTTGCGTAAATAGCTTGCGGCCGTTTCACCCTTAGGTACATCAAAATGCGGCAATAACGTCTGATGAAAACGCATCTCGAACTGACAAAGGGCCGCAACTTTTTGGGTGTTTTCTAATGCGCTAATTAACTGATTTTCCTGATATTTCTCTTTTAAATCCATCGCAGTTGACAAAAAATAATGACCAGCTTGCTGAATGTGCTCTGGTCCAATACGGGTTCCTTCGTCAATATGCTTCAAAACCTTTAAAGAAAAATCGTCACTTGGATTTAAATAACGGACATCTTGAAGAGCAACTGCCTTAAGGTGATGACTTGTTAAAACTTCTAGCCAATGTTGTTTACGCGGTTCTTCATAGAGAGACACCCCACCAAACAAACTCCCTTGATCAACTTGTTGTTTCAATCTGACAATCGCCTCATTAAGTTGCTCTGTTCGCTGTTCGCGATATAATGTGGCAATGGTCGATAGTTCATCAGGAATTATCACGACTAAGTCATGTAAATACGCTTCAAATTGACTGTAATAAAACGGTTCCGTTGCTTCTAACTCCATTTTAGCAGTGGAAATTTTTAATAAATTTTGATACCCCTGCTGATTCTTGGCCAAGAAGATCAAGCGAACGTCTTGATCTTCTTGAACAGATTCACGGTATTCTATCGTTAAACCAATTAACGGTTTTATTTCATATTTTTGACAAGCCCGATAAAACTCAGCAACACCTGACATCACATTTAAATCGGTAATTGCAAGAGAGGTAAACCCACGTTCTTTGGCAGCTTTCACAAGCTCATCAATGCGAATGGTACTCGCCAACAACGAATAGGCCGTTGTTACTTGTAATTGGGCAATCTCCATGTCACTTCCCCCTCAATCTGTTCTCTAGAGTATATTATAACACGAAAAGCAGCTTTCGTAATTTTTTAAGGATAACAATTTCCAGTAAACTTCTTATTTGATTTACTTAGCAAATATCATCTTCAACATTGGCACTCCTTCAAGAAACTTCCTCGAAAAACTTTACTTTCACTCAATTCTAAATTGTGTTAGAATATGTTAGTGAAGAGAGGTGTTACATTATGCGTTATGTCATAATTTTGGCATGGTCATTGATCTTAGGTCAAATTGTTGCTTATCTTGGTGCGGCTTTAAACCACGGTTTATATAATTTCCCTCAAGCTGTCATAGGCTCTGTCGTCATTGCACTTTTTGTGATTATCATTGGGGAAGTTTCTCAACCGAGTAAAGATACCTCAAATAATTAACTAAAACGTAAGTCTTCTTACGCTAAACTGCCCTTTTTTGAGAAGGGGCAGTTTTTTTTGAAAAAAAATCAGAGTCTGCGACATAAGCCAGACTCTGATTTTTCACAGATACTATTTAATAAATATGCTCCAAAAATCCGCTAGAGAGCGGAACAAACCAATTTTTAGTTAAAATCAATTTTTTTGCCGATAGTTCCCTTAAAATTAAGCAATGAAATTCCGATGTTCACAAGGATAAAACAAGAGGTACCAATAAAAACACCACCATATCCAAAGCCAGCTGCAACAGTCGAACCAATCATCGGTCCAAGTACTTGACCAAAATTTTGTGCCATTTGATTGAAGCTGAAAATCCGACTAACTCCCTCACGCGGCGTAATCCGACTAATTAAAGAATTAATCGATGGCATCAACGCCCCCGTTGAAAATCCCATCATAAAACGCAAAACGCCTAATTGAAAAGGCGTTTTAACAAAGGCCATAGGGAATATACACAATAAGAAAAAGACCAGTCCGCCAATCAACACATTCTGATTGCCAATTTTATCGCCGAGCTTCCCTAACAGTGGTGAGGAGATAAATGCCGAAACCCCTGCAACTGAAACAATCAAGCCGCTAACAAACAAGATATTCCCGCTAGCTCCACCTAATTGACGGATATACAATGTCAAGATTGGGCTGATACTGGTTATCCCAATTTGTAAAATAAGCGTTGTGATAAACAAACCAAAGAGCATAGTCGGATTTTTTATCTTACTAAAAATTTCTTTTGTTGAAATAACATTTTTCTTCTCAACAGGAATAAATTCTTCCTTTACAAAAAAGATGGTTAATACGGTATTGATTAGCAGAACGGTCCCCGTTATGAGAAAAACATTTTTAATCCCAAAAGCCCCTGCTAAAGCACCACCCATTAAAGGTCCAATTAAATTCCCTGCCACTGTCCCAGTAGCCAAAGTGCCCAAAGCCCAGCCGTTTCGCTCTTGAGGAACTTGTGACGCAATCATTGCCGTAGCATTTGGAATGTAGCCTGATAAAACCCCTGTTAAAAACCTCATCACCAAAAGCCATTCAACATTTGGCACAAAAGCCAGTGCTCCCATGGAAATAGTCATTCCTGCAGCAGCTCGAACCATCATCAACTTCCGCCCTTTTCTGTCAGCTAAATTCCCCCAAATAGGGGCTACGATAGCTGCTGCAAAAGCTGTCACACTGATGGACAGACCTGCATAAAACTCGATCTTATTTGCTGGGGCTCCCAAAGTCTCTATGTAGACAGGGATAAACGGCATAACTAAACTAAAACTCGCACCTGTAAAAAAACAACCTATCCAAGCAATGTATAAATTTCGTTTCCAATCGACTCGCATTTAATCTCTCCAGTATTTTTCTTTCATCACAATCACGTGATCAAAATTAGTTACTTATTCAAGTATACACCTTATCTGGTAACATAATGAAAGAGATAATGGAAAATAAGCAATTTCACTAAATTTATTAATGTTACCCAAAAAAATTGTCACTATGACAAGTCTTACGAAAATGGTGACGGTTCACGCGGATAAACTCAGCCCGAAAAAACATTTTCTTCCTGACTTTTGCAGCAAGCAATAATCAAAAACTTGTTAGTAATCACTTTTCGATTACTAACAAGTTTAACAATCCTTATACAATTATCTTCCAAAACGATCAAAATTCACCTTAAACTCATTAAAATGTTTTAGCGACTGCTCAGCTTCACTGTTAAACCCGCTGTTTACTAGGACAGCCACATATCTATCGATTTTGTCTTTCGAAGACGAGTAGTCGCGCTTAACATAATAATAGTAAGCTGAACACAAGTCAATACTTAACCCATAATATAAAAATTCTTTCCTCCTAGGCAAGGACTGAACCTTGACAAACCATTTGTTCGCTTCTTGATATTCACCAATATCATAACAATGGATAATATAATTGCTCAGCAAATTAGTCATTCTTTCAATGTAATTAGGATATTCCTGATACTTCCTCAAAGAATTGTAACAACTCTTCATCAATAATTGCTTTATCTTTTGATCGAAAATAAAATAACATGACGTAAAAATATTCATTTCATCTAAGGTCCATGACTCTTTTTTGAGTAAATAATCTTGTAAATAAAGAACTTCTTGATGGTTCAAATGGTTTTGATAGTCATCAGCAGAATAAGCTTGATACACCAGTAGGATATTAGCTAAGTATGCTACCACACGTTCAAACACTACTTTGCTTGCCCTATACTGCTGGTATATCTCTTCCAATTGCCGCTTATTATTTGCATTGGCCGCTTTTGCAAACTCGATCCAGATCGTTTTCTCTTTTTTCCCTTGATACCCACGATGAATAAAATGAAATTCTTCTTGTGACACATTTAACGCTTCCAGAACTGTTAAAAATGTATCATACTGAAGCATTACCTCGCCTTTTTCAAAACGTATGGCAAAGCTTTTTGCAACAACTCCCTCGTAAATCTCTTTTTGCAAAAAACCTTTATCTTGTCTTAATTTTCTAACGGTAACGCCATAACTTTCCATAACCCCACCTCTTTTTCTACTATAACTTAATAATACCAAATAAAATGTCGTTTGTATAATAGAAGTCTTCCAAAAAGGACTTTATTTATCCATTATTTATTTATTCCTCTGTACCACTCAAAATCAAAGTCAATCGCGACTACATCAAGAATTCGAGAGTCCTATATCCAGTACTTTTATGTAGACTAACTTTTTTTGAAGCAAGTTACCACATGATCATTGACGAGACCGGCCGCTTGTAAAAAAGAATAAATAGTGGTCGGTCCCAAAAATTTAAATCCTCTCTTTTTTAAGTCCTTGCTTATTGTTGTTGACAAATCTGATGTGGATGGCACTTGAGAAATATCAGCCCACTGATTATCTATTTGTTGATGAGCGACATACGACCATATAAAATTATCAAAACTACCATACTCTTTTTGAATCGCCAAATACCGTTGCGCATTTGAAATGGTGGCAGCAATTTTAAGTTTGTGTCGGATAACGCCTGGATTATTTAAAAGTTCCTCAATTTTTTTCTGATCATATGAAGCGACTATGGTCGGATTAAATTGATCATAAGCATCATTTAAAGTTTGTCTTTTAGCAAGAATCGTTGACCAACTTAAGCCTGCTTGCATGCTCTCTAGTACTAACAGCTCAAATAGGACCAAATCATCATGTTTGGGCACCCCCCATTCTTCATCGTGATAAACCTGTTCCAAAGGACTACTATTAGCCCAACTACACCTCTTTTTGCACATTGCTATTCCCTCATTTCTTCTCAATTTCGTTACTGCTTAATTTAAATAATATCACAAGTCATTATGAAAGAAAATAAAAAAGCGAACATTCATTCGCTTTCCGTTTTACAGCAGACTGCTAGTCTCTTCAATAAGAAAACAGTCGTTTTAAGTGATCATCCGAATTATGGCTTTCAGTATAATATTTGGCTTGGGCAGTAAATAACTCGTAATATTTCCCTGATTTAAGCCCCATTAAACTGTCATGGTTCCCATCTTGAACCACTCTTCCTTCATCAAAAACAATAATTCTTTGACTAAAACGGGCGCTACTCATACGATGAGAAATATAGATAGCCGTTTTATCCTCTATTAATTCATCAAAGCGTTTATAGATGTCATATTCGGCCACGGGATCCAATGCACTAGTCGGTTCATCCAATATGACAAAAGGTGCATCTTTATACCAAGCCCTGGCAATGGCAATTTTTTGTGCTTCTCCACCTGAAACTTCGATCCCACGTTCATCCAAATGCTTGGTTAAAACTGTATCAGTCCCCTGTGGCATTAAGCCAACTTGTTCTCTAATACCGGCTATTTCCAATGCTTTTTCAACCCGTTGATCATCCGGCGACAAATTAGTTGAGACGTTTTCGGCTACACTAAAAGAAAATAGTTTGAAGTCTTGAAAAACGACGGCCAATAGTCGCTGATACTCGCTACGGTCATATTTTGCTAAATCAATCCCATTAAGCGTGATATATCCTTTTGTTGGTTCATACAATCTGCATAATAACTTAATAAAGGTTGTTTTGCCTGAGCCATTCCGACCAACAACTGATACTCTCTCCCCGACCTTCAACCTGAGTGAAAAATCTTTAAGCACCCAAAGAGATGTTCTCGGATATTTGAAACTAACATCATGAAATTCAAGTTCATATTCATTGTCGTCCCGTTTTTCAACAGGTAGCGTTCCTCTTTTTAGAGGAGCATCATCATACAAAAAGTCATAGTAATATTGAATATAGGTAACAATGGTATTACCTACACTAATAGCTTTAAAAAAGTCCAGTAACACCGCCAATAACTGTTGCAAGTACCCTGCATATAAAATAACCGAGCCAATAGCAATCGCACCAACAAATGCTTTTAATCCCACGATAACATATAGTAACGCCGTCACAGTACTCGCTAAAAATAAGACCGTTCCTGTATAGCTAAAATCCTTTCCCTCCATTTTATAAAATAAGGCCATTGATTTAATATTAGATTGGTTTACCTTCTTGAGAAACATCTTTGTCCCTTGATACAATCTAAAGGTCATCCCGTTTTGATAATGACCTACAGTATGATGAAAATAAGTAAACTCTCGGTTAATCTCAACTATTTCATTAAATTGCTCAAACTTTGCCAAATTAGCTTGTTTAAATAAGCAGACACTGATGATCACCGGTAACATGATTACGCCTAAAATTAGCACTAAGAACCACCAAGAATTCACCCAGGTCATGCTCGTCATAATTCTTCCCTTTGCTGTCGATAAGCTGACTAAAGCCACTCCCGACACCACTAGAGCCACTAATAATTGAAATGAACTTGTCAACGTCTGGTTGATGAAAGACGCAATCCCCCCATTATAGTTTGTCCCCTCCGCAGCTTTTTGATAATTTTCCCGCATTTTCGGATCTTCTAAATTTGCATAATCAATCGTTAATAATCGTTTGGTAACCTGTTCATCCAACAACATGCCTAATTGACTTTGGGCATCATCACGCTTTTTTTGTAAATAATGAGACGAGACATTCAAGAGATATGTCAATATGACGAATAAGATCACTTTTAAGAGCAATTGATTGCTTTGACTTCCTTCCGTCAAGTCATTGACGATCGACCCTAAAAACCAAAAATCCAAATAAGGAATAAAGGTAATCGATAGGGCGTATAAAAAAGAATACAGTAACGTAATAGGATGGATTTCCCAGACTAAGTGGATTACTTTCAGATACTTCTCAGCTAACCCATTGGACTGTTCTTGACTCATCTTAGACCACCTCCTTTTGATAATAATGACTTTGAACGTTATAAATTTCAGCATATTTTCCCGATAAAGCCATTAATTGATCATGACTGCCTTCCTCAATAATTTTACCATCAGACAGAAACAGAATTTTTTGACAAAATCGAGTAGAAGCTAATCGATGAGAAATAAAAATTGATGTTTTGTGATTTGCCAACTCATTGTACTTCTCATATAACTCACTTTCAGCGATCGCATCTAAGGCGGCTGTTGGTTCATCTAAGATAAGGATCGGCGCATCTTTATAGAGAGCTCGAGCTATCATTAACTTTTGAGTTTCCCCACCAGATAGTTCCAAGCCATCCTCCCTAAGATATTGCTTCATTTGAGTGAGAATCCCTTCCGGTAGAGACTTAATTTTTGCTGCAATCCCCGCCTCTTCTAGACAATGATTAAGTTTGCTAGTATCATAGTCATCCGTCATCGTTACATTAGCGGCAACATCAAAAGCAAAGATCAACGATTCTTGAAAAACTGGGGCAACAAGTTGGTAAAATAGTTCGATGGGAATCGTTTTGATGTCGATCCCATTAACAAATATGTTTCCTGAAGTTGGTTGTAATAAACCACTTATCAATTTTACAATGGTTGATTTTCCAGCGCCATTGACGCCGACTAGCGCCACATTCTCTCCATTATTTATCGTAAAAGAAAGGTTTTTAATTGTATAATCACTTGCCCCACTGTAAATAAAGCTGACATTTTCAAAACGGATTGAAAGAGAACTCGCCCCATCTAAACCTTGACTATCAGGCTTACTTCCTGGTTCTAATCTTAACAACTGGCTCTTAAGTTCAGTAAAATGCCTAATATCATTCAACCCTTGATTAGCTTTCAAAACTAAATGACTGTGTTCAGCAATTTTACTAACATAATCTGTAACACTATTTAAAACAGTAAAAAACAACGTGAACTGAGGCAGTGTCAAACTGCCTTTGATTATGGACGAAACTAGTAACATATAGGCCACCAAGTTACGGAAAAAGACGCCGGTATCTTGAATAAATTGACTAATAAAGACTGTTTTTGATTCCTTTTTAGTCCACCCTAAACGCTCATCATTCGCCTTTTCAATATGTTTGTCGTACCAAGTATTCATTTCATATAACCTAATATCTTTACCATTTTCAATAGCATAGGCATTCTTCTTTAAATAATGCCGTTTTGCATCAATTTTTCCCCAATCATCTTTATGTTCTTCACGAAATGTTCTGACCCGTTTTAATGACATGAAACTGATGATGGTTGTGCCAATTATTAGAACAAATAATAGTGGGTGAAAAAAAGACAAGGTCATCCCAAATAATATGAAACTTACTGTGACTTCTACTAAGTAGTAAGACTGTGTGGCAAAAGCCTCGCCAGCAGAACTGTTTTGATCAATTCCTTCTACCTCTGCAATGTGCTTTATTTCTCTAACTTTGGCATTTTCCATCAGTTGATAATCCATCGTTAAAGATTTTTCAAACAACACGAGTTGAAGATTGGTTCGCACGCCTAAAGCGAATAACAAAATTTTAGTTTCAATGTATTGCCGCAATGTGTTGATCAGTGCCAGACCAAGTCCCATTGACGCGACGATGACGATCGTTCGGTTAAGTGACACTTGGTTAATCAAGAGATCAACCAAGGTCGCAGGCAACAAAACCGTTAATAATGATTGCCCCGCTTTCAAGATAATCCCCAAAAGACTAACGAAATAGTACTGGGGGTATTCATGCCAGACGCGTTTAAAATACCATTTGATATTATCCCTTAATCGATAATGTCTTTTTTCCATATTACTCACCTCACTTCAAAGTATAGCTTATTGACAAAAAAATAACCGCGTTAGACATCAACGGTTATTTATCGTTCACTAATGGTCATCAGGGGTAAAATAATCTCTGTCACAAATACTTCTTCTTCAAATTGTCGGTTGATCAAGCCGTCATACTTGGACACGAGTTGATCAATCCGCCTAATTCCCAACCCTCGCTTATCACTTTTAGTGCTTGTGTAAGAGTTGTCAATTGTTTGATTCAATGGTCGGCTATTGGTCACCGAAATATATAGTTGTTGCTTTAAAATTGAAATATACACCCTTAACATCCGTTTGTCAGGATTCTCAATTTCCTCGTTAGCTTCAATTGCATTATCTAATATATTTCCTAAAATCACACATAAATCAATATCGTTGATCAGTGGTTGTTTGCCCACAAATACTTTAACAGTCGTTCTGATATCCCGATCTGTTGCAATGGATAGTTTACTGTTAACAATGGCATCTAACATACTATTTCCAGATTTAACAATTTGGTCAACCTCTAAAAGCTTATCTTCTAGCTTCGCCAAATAGTTGGCAATATCGACTAACTTCCCCTCTTCAAGATATACCTTCATAGCCTGTAAATGATTATGATAATCATGTCGCCAGCCACGTATGTTTTGATACAAACTATCCACTTCTCCAATATAATTCGCCATAATCTGATCCAAAGAACGTGCAAAAATCATATCAGTTTCTTGAAAGAGATAGCGCAACAATTGATCAATAATCAGAATTAAAAGAAATGTCATTAACAAACTGATATCGGCTAACCAAATTGAGTTTGCAGTCATAAATAAAAATAGCAGCACTCCTTCAAACAGGCAAATACCAACCAAAATTAATGGGGTAATTTGTTGTCTAATCTTGTAGCTGTGACAAACCACACCTCCGCCTAATAATGTCGCCTCCAGATATTGACTATTTGTTATACTGAAAACCGTTGCTAAAATTAACGATATCAGTAAAATCAAATAGAAGACCGATCTTTTTTTGCGGATAATCCCCACACCTAAAACAACTGCAAAGATAACTAAGGCGACCTTAATATCTACAAATATGCTAACTAGGCTGATAAGGAAGAAAAACAACAAGCCCGCTACAATTTTTGGCTTAGTAATCACAGATTCAAAAGACACGTATATCATTAATCCTAAGCAACAAATTGCTGGTGAATTCACAATTATCTCATTCATTCGCTAACCCTCGGTAATGAGCTAAAAAAAGCTCTTTTACATGACGTTTTTGATTGCGGCTAACTGGTAAAACAGTGCCATTGGAAAGTAAAATATCCTTTTGATGAACAGCAGAAATAAAATTTAAATTAACTAAATAGCTCCGATGAACTTGTACAAAAATGTCTGTCAAACTCTCAGAAAATTTAACTAAACTTCCTTTACATTCATAACTACCACTCTGAGTAACAATTTTTAAGTAATGCCCTAAAGACTCCACATATAAAATGTCATATAAATACAATTTCGTCGGTCGTTGATTAAATTCGATAATTAGATGAGCCTCTTCAACTACTTTTTTCTTCATCACCCTTGACAAAATGTGTGTCATTTTATCTTCCTTTAACGGTTTCATGACATAGCCCATGGCATTAACTTCATAACCATCAAAAACATAGTCATCATAATTACTAACAAAAACCAGCGAGACGTCTTGATCCTTTTCACGAATCTTCTTTGCGAGGTCCATTCCACTAAGCTTTCCCATTTGGATATCCAGAACTAATAAATCAATTGGAATGATATCTGGCAACTCAAACAATAACTGTTCAGCACTTTCAAACATTAAAACAGTTACAGCAATCTTTAAAAACTGAGCTGCCTTTTTTATGATTGTACTGTTTTCTTCTCTTACATGATGGTCGTCTTCACATATTGCGATCTTCACTGACTGCTCTCCTTCCAGCTATCCTACTAAAGGTCATCTAACCTCTTTATAACCAGTATAACAAAAACAGCAACAAAGAATAAGTTCAGAATGAACGAAATTCTCTGTTGCTCAAAAAAATTAAAATAATGGCGAAATTACTTGGCACACCAGGCAAATGCGATGGCTTTTTCTCCTAAATGAGTGCCGATAACTGGTCCAAAATGACCTATTTCAATATTAATACCCGGACATCGCTCTTCCATTTCCAACTTTTCAAGTTCAGCCACTGCTAAATTATTCGCATGAATAATGAAGAATTGCATGTCAACTTTTGATTTTTTGTGTTTCTTTGCCATCAGGTCTTCCACTCTTCCCAAAGCTTTTTTGGTGGAACGGATTTTTTCAGATAAGACGATATTTCCTTCATCAAACTTTAAGACTGGTTTAATTTTTAATAACCCAGCAATCAGTGCTGCCCCATTTTTTAAGCGACCTCCGCGAACTAAAATGTTTAAATCTTGAACAACGAGAAAGGCTTCAGTATGATCTCTGATTAGCATTAATTTGGCGAAAATTTCGTCTAAAGAACTGCCTGAGCCAGCCATTTCCAGTGCCGATTGAACCATATATCCCATAGGCATGCTGGTAATCAGTGAATCAAATGCTCTGACCTCAATCCCTTCAATTCCTGGCGACATCGAGATCAAATTATTAACAAAACCAGATATTCCAGAAGATAAATGAATACTCACAACTTGAGTATATCCTTGCTTTGCAATAGATTGAAACAGTTCTAAGACCTCACCCACTGAAGGCTGAGAGGTAGTTGGAAATTCTTTGCTATTATTGAGTAAATCGTAGTAATCATTTGCTTCAATATCAACACCCTCGTTATATATCTTTCCATCCAAAATCACTGGAATCGGAATAATAAATAAATCTGGATGATTTTTTAATTCCTCTGTTAAATAAGCTGTACTATCTGTCACAACAGCAGTTTTCATAAACATTTCCCTCACTTTTATTACACATTACAAATCGTTGTGTCTTTACTATACCATAATTATTTGCTACTGAAAACCGCTAACTGACGGCCTTTCGATTACTTTAAAAAAGCAGCGATGGCTTGACTGTTGACAGCTTCGTCTATTTCTAAGACGCTCCCTGCGTCAGCGTAATATCCATCAGACCAAGAGCCATCTACCGGGATTGTTAATTTTTCTAAAGGTTTGGACAGACCGAACAGAAAATCTTTGCCAATACTAGGATAAAGCTTACTTGGCAAATTGGTGTGCGTGTATCCTTGAATTTTTCCTACCGCTTCTGGGAAATTCAAAATATTTTTTGCCGACAACCCTTGTGCAAAAATAGCATTCATGACCTGTTGCTGACGTCTTACTCGTCCGAAATCACCTTCTTCGTCCATTCTAAAACGCGCGTATTGCAGCGCCGTATGACCATCCATCTTTTGGACACCTTGACTGATGTTGACACCATCTAATTCAATATCCTTTTCAGCATCAATCTTTAATCCACTCGGCGTCAATGTGTCGATTATTTTGGGAAAAGAACCAAAATTAACGATAGCATAATATTCCACATCTACATTAAATGTCGCTTTAATCGTTTGTCTAACTAATTCGGGACCCCCGTAAGAATAAGAGGCATTAATTTTATTATACCCATAACCTGGGATGTTCGCATAAGTATCACGCATAAAAGAAATTAATTTTGGCGTCTTATCTTTCTTATTGTAATGAGCTATCATGATAGTATCTGAGCGACCTTGGTCAACTCCTCGTGAATCACTCCCTAAGAAAAGAACATTGACAGAACCATCTGAACTTTTTTGTCCAGAAAATTCCTGATACTCTTGTGGTGCAAAATCCTTATCGTTTTTAGCAGCTCTAAGTCCCTTGTTATACTCATAAAAGCTGTATGCCGCAACTAAAATAATCAATAATAATAGCAATTTACCAATAGATTGAACCAGACTTCCCCGCTGCTTTTTAGCCTTCTTAGGTTTTTTTGGTCCTTTTGGTTGTTTAGTTTTCGGCGTTTCTTGGACGGGAAGCTCCTCTTTTTTTCCTTGATTATGGAACCGTTCCATTCTTGACATAACTGTCACCTCGATAATTTATTAACTTCATTAACCTATCTAAGCATATAGGAATATCCATCATTTGAACAGTCCAAAGTGCAAATTTAATTAATTCTACAGATTTCCTTAAAAAAACTATTGCAATCTTACTCACTTGATCGCAATAGTTCTCTAATAGTTCTTATAACCCTTTTATTCTATGAACATGATAACAACCAAATTGTTTGACTTGTCCGCCTAAATACTGGATCTCTTCCATCGCATTTGCCAATAAAGGTAGTTGATTCGCTTCTAGCACAATGTCAATCAAAAAGAAATATTCCCCTAAGGTCGTTTTTAGCGGCCTGGATTCAATCTTATTAAGGTTAAGTTCACGCCAACTAAAAGCTGTTAAAGCTTTTTGCAAGGCTCCCGGAAGGTTGTTAGGCATAATAAAGCACAGGGAGGCTTTCTCAATGCTTTCACTGTCATTCCGCAAGTTTGCTTGGTTACTAATAATCCAAAAACGGGTTTTATTATGGCTAATGTCTTGAATGTCCGCTTTAACAATTTCTAAATCATACTCCTGACCACAGGCCACAGGACCAATTGCGGCAACCGAATCATCGTGACTATTAGCGACCATTTCGGCAGCTAACGAGGTTGAATCAGTCGCAATAACTCGCGCTTCTGGTAAATACTCCGCAATAAATTCTTGGCTTTGCGCTAACGCTTGAGGGTGAGAATACACTTTAGTTAGTTTAGCTAATTCAACAGATCGATCTTTTTTCATTAGCAACTGTTGGGAAATAGGCATGACCAATTCCCCTAAAATTGCCAAGTCAGCTTTATGATAAAGATAGTCCAAGGTTAAATTAACCGTTCCTTCAATGGTATTTTCAATCGGAACAACCCCAATAGGAATCTCACCTTGAGCCACGGCCTTAATGCAAGCCGGGATTGACCCATAAGAAACTAGCTCGGCATTCGAAAAATACTCTTGCGTCGCACTGTGGGTGAAGGAACCTTTTGGCCCTAAATAGGCAACTTTCATGTAATCATCCTTTAACTGTTTTTTATCACGATCTGATTCAAAATACTGTCACATACTTCTTGAGGGGATAACACACTCGTATCAACAACCCAATCTGCGCATTCTTCATACAATTTTAAACGACCGGTAAATAATTCAACGATCTCATCACTGGATTTTTCCAAAACCAACGGTCGAATGACATGTTCATCATTCATGATCCGATCCAACGAGACTAAAGGGTCAGCTTTCAAGAAAACAACATTATGCACTTGTTTCAGAGCCTCTCGGTTCCCTTCGCCTGTCACGATACCGCCTCCAGTAGCAATAATCCCTGGTTTACTGGCCAATTCTTTCAAGGTGTCAGTTTCCAACTGACGAAAAGCCGCTTCGCCATTTTTTTCAAAAAACTCAGCAATTGTCATCCCTGCTTTCTCCACAATGACCTCATCACTGTCAACAAAATCAACTTGTAATTGCTTCGCCAACATCTTACCAACAGTTGATTTGCCTGCGCCCATAAAACCAATTAGCAACACTTGTTTCATATACACCCCTACCTTTCAATTAGTTGTGATAAGTCATCAAAAAAGTTTGGATACGACACTGAAACGGCTTCTGGTTTCGCCAAGTCAACATCGCCATCTTCCACTAATAACGCTGCGACTGCTAACATCATTCCGATTCGATGATCGCCGTAGCTCGTCACCTCAGCTCCGTGTAAAGGTGTTGGACCATCAATGATCAAACCATCAGCCGTCGCCTCAATCTTGGCGCCCATTTTCGCTAATTCTCTGGCTGTAGCATCAATTCGATTGGTTTCCTTAACCTTCAGCTCTTCCGCATCTCTGATGATCGTCCGCCCCTCTGCCTGCGTTGCCAGTAAAGCAATGACTGGCAATTCATCAATTAAACGAGGAATAATATCACCACCAATTTCAACTGCCTTTAAACGACTGGTTTCAATCGTAATTGAACCTGATTTATTTTGCTGGTCGTCTTCCGAAACCGTCATTGAGGCACCCATATCGGTTAAAACATCAATAATGCCTGTTCTCGTTTGATTTAAGCCAACATTGATTAGTTTAAGCTGACTATCCTTTAAGATACTAGCGGCAACTAAGAAGAAGGCTGCTGAGGAGATATCGCCAGGTACAATAACGTCCTGCCCGGTTAATTCCTGACCACCTTGTAAACGGATGAACTTCCCGTCAACTGTGATTTGACCGCCAAATTGGCGAATCATATCTTCTGTATGATCGCGGGTAATCTCCTTTTCCTCAATAACGGTCTCCCCTTCAGCCTGTAAAGCAGCTAATAAAATAGCCGATTTCACTTGCGCACTGGCAACCGGCATTTTGTAAGAAATTCCTTTTAAATTCGGTGTGCCAGTAATAGTAATTGGCGGGAATTCCGTCCCTGACTCTCCACGACAGATAGCCCCCATCTCTTGTAACGGTAACATCACGCGATTCATAGGTCGTTTCGCGATCGATTCATCGCCATAAAGGACCGTTGTAAATGAACTACCTGCTAAAATACCAGTGGTCAACCGAATAGTAGTGCCGGAATTGCCAATATCAATGGCCTTATTTGCTGGTTTTAAGCCATTGACACCTGTTCCGTGAACCGTGATAATATCGCCATCATCGTCAATCTTAACGCCTAATTCTTCAAACATCGCTTTTGTTGATAAACAATCATCTGCTCGTAAGAATTTTCGAATAGTTGTAGTTCCTTTCGCCATGGCACCAAACATGATGCTTCGATGAGAAATTGATTTATCTCCTGGTACTTCTAAAATGCCTTTAATCCCGATTTGATTCGTTAATAATTTCATCCTTAACTCCCTACTTTTCATAACAAGTATAACCGCCATCTTTTGTTAACAAATTAAAGGCAATTTTAACATCTTGTTGATTTTTAAACGTTAATTGTAGTGTACCAAATATATCTTCTCGATTCTCAATAATTTTCAAATTAGTTAAGGAGACATTTGCTCCTGCTAAAATGCCAGTAACTTTAGCAATCTCCCCTGGGTGATCGGGAACTTGAACAAACAGGTCATTAAATGCCGGAATAGCGCCTGATTTACGCTGTGGCAAGGCATCGCGAGCGTTTTTCGCCGAAGCAAAAAAATCAAAAATCGTCTGTTTATCTGCCCTTTCAAGCCAGTTTAAAATATCCGCCATCTGCTTTTGCCAATCCTTCATCTCGGCCACGAGCACTTCTTGGTTACTGAGTAGAATATCTGTCCACATAGCGGGATCTGACGAAGCAATTCGTGTAATATCACGAAAACCACCTGCCGCCAATTTTTTTGTCATCGGCAACTGTTTAACTAATACTTGATTATGTTTGACTAAGGCTGACGCAATAATATGAGGTAAATGGCTGACCACACCAGTTATCTGATCGTGTTCTGCTGCCGTCATTTCAACAAACTTACCACGAGTGCCTTTAAGCAATGCCTGTAATCGATCGACGGTTTCAGCAGAAACCGTTGAACTCGGCGTCAGGACATAATAAGCATTTTCAAATAGATCCACATCTGCTGCAATAAAGCCCGATTTATGAGAACCAGCCATGGGATGTCCCCCGATAAAACTAAGCTGGTCATTTGTCAACGTTTCAGCTAAACCCATGATCTCGCCTTTCGTACTCCCTACATCACTAATAACTAAGGGCCTCATCAAACTTAATTTGTCCACCTCTTTCAGAAAAGACAACGTCTGCTTGACTGGTGTACACAACAACAAAAGATCTGCTTTGAGAACTTCCGCAACAAAATCTGTTCCAATCTCATCAATTGCCCGAACTTTTAGTGCCTCCTCTAAAGAGCTTTCGTTGGCATCCATCCCGACTAAGATAGCCTGTGGGCACTCCTTCTTAATACTTAAACAGAGAGAACCGCCAATTAAGCCAGTTCCTACTATTAACACACGTCTAAACGTTTCACTCATTTGACAGCTTCCCTTCACTTGTTAGTCTGTTAAAATGTCCGTGTATACTCACGGTAATCCTTAACAAGTTCGACCAACCGGGCAAAAGAATCACTTTCAAACTTATTAAGCACGGCTTTCGCCACTTCAGTTGCCACAACCGCTTCTGCCACAACGCTAGCTGCTGGTACCGCACAACTATCTGAGCGTTCCACACTTGCTTTGTAAACTTCTTTAGAATCAATATCGACACTCATCAACGGTTTATATAATGTAGGGATAGGTTTCATCACACCCCGAACCACAATTGGCATCCCATTTGTCATACCGCCTTCAAAACCGCCCAGATTGTTATTAGAACGAGTATAGCCCGCTTCTTCTGACCAGATAATTTCGTCCATCACCTCACTGCCTGGTAAACGGGCTGCTTCAAACCCTACTCCAAACTCAGCGCCTTTAAACGCGTTGATACTAACGACAGCTTGAGCAATTTTAGCATCTAATTTTTGATCCCATTGGGTATAACTACCCAAACCAACTGGTACATTACCAACGATTACTTCAACAACCCCACCGACTGTATTCCCGTTTTTCTTTGCATCATCAATGACTTGCTTCATTTCCAAATCCACTTGAGGATCTAAACACCGAACTTCTGATGCTTCAGACCGTTCAGCAATCTCCTTGACCGTTAAATTCTCAGGAACTGTTCCACGAACACCACCGATTTCTAAAACATGTCCAGCCACATCGATTCCCAACTCTTTCAATAACTTCTTAGCGACAGCCCCAATCGCCACTCGCATAGTCGTTTCACGAGCTGATGACCGTTCTAAGACATTCCGTAAGTCATTAAACCCATATTTAATGCCACCAACCAAATCAGCATGTCCCGGTCGCGGTTTGGCAACACGACGTTTTTTCTTTTCTTTTTCAGAAACAGCTTCTACAGACATGACAGACTGCCAATTTTTCCAGTCTTTGTTCTCGACTACTAACGTAATAGGTGAGCCTAAAGTTTCACCATGTCGAACACCAGAAGTAATTCTAACCTGATCCTTTTCAATTAACATACGGCCACCACGGCCATAGCCTACTTGACGTCTTGCTAACTCTTGATTAATGTCTTCCATGCTTAAGGGAATTCCCGCTGGCAACCCTTCAATTATCGCTGTCAACTCCGGACCATGTGATTCTCCCGCTGTAAAATATCTCATCTTAGTTCCTCCTATTTACTAACCCTCATTATTTTGTAATCATTCGGTATCAATGCTTTCGAATTTAGGCCACTCTACTAGCTCAGCTATTCCGTGTCTTTTAATAAAGAAAAAATAATTGACTCTCCTTTTGACAGACACTAAGCTGCTGCAAGTCAATCGATTGAATGTTTCGACAATTCTCGTTAATACCATTTTAGTAACTATATACATCATGTTAAATAATCAGACAAATAGTTCCATTGGATAATTCGCATAATCGTTCGTCAAGAGTGGCACTTTCAGCTTTTTTTAGCTGAAAGTTTAACGGTAAAGAAGGATTATTTAAATAGGAACTATATAGTTTATAACTGACGTATCAGAAATTCTTTCATTTCATCCGTCGCAATTGTCACAATTTTAGCTTGCCCAATTTTTTCTAACAGAATAATGCGTATATCAGAACCTGCTGTCTTTTTATCATGAGTTAATGCCTTAAAAATGGCTTCCTCTGACCAGTATTCCGTGGTAATTGGTAGATTAAACTTCAGTAACATCTCGCTTAACTGAGCAGTGGTACCAAGAGGCATCAACCCTTTGCTTTCAGCAACTCGACTAATTTGAACCATTCCGATAGCGACAGCTTCCCCATGAGTTACCACACCATATCCTGCCGTATTTTCAATGCCATGGCCAATAGTATGACCAAAGTTAAGGATCAACCGTTGCCCAGTGTCAAACTCATCCTCTTCCACTACACGACGCTTTACTTTACAACAAGCAGCGATTATCTCTTCTGCATTTTCCAACAACTCATGTTCATCTTTTAAACCTGATAATTTAGTCCATAACGCTATATCAGCAATTGCTGCTGATTTTACGATTTCAGCAATTCCCTCTCGAACACGGCGAGGCTCAAGAGTTTTTAAGGTCTCCGTGTCAATTAACACACCATCAGGCTGAGCAAAAGTACCGACTAAATTTTTAGCGGATGCGGTGTTAACAGCTGTTTTACCACCAATGCTACTATCAACTTGCGCTAGTAAAGTAGTTGGGATCTGTAAAAAATGTAACCCTCGCATAAAAGTGGAAGCCACAAAACCTGTTAAATCGCCAACAACACCGCCACCTAAGGCGATGATTCCATCTTTCCGTGTCATCCCCTGACTCGCAAGCCAATCGTATAATTCTTCTGCTTGTGTCAAACTCTTACTCGTTTCACCCGCTGGCACAGCAAAGGCATCCGCGGTAAAACCAGCTTGACGCAACGCCTTAAGAACTTGCTCAGCATATAATTGTTGGACTGTTTCATCTGTAATTACCATCACTCGTTGTGGCTGCCACAAGCTGCTGACCCACTGGCCAACATTGGCCAGTACGCCTGCACCTATCGTTAAGTCATAACGGTGACGAGGTAACGTAACGGTTAATTTCATCTACTCACCCCTAAATCAATTTTATGGCATTAACTTTCTTCATCGCTTCTTCAATAATATGAACTTGCTCCATCATATTTAAGTACGTCTTTTCATTTAGTGATTGTTGACCATCAGACCAAGCTTTGGCAGGATCTGGATGAATTTCAACAATTAGCCCATCTGCTCCAGCAGCAACGCCGGCGATTGCCATTTGCGGCACGTAATCCCAAACACCTACACCATGACTTGGATCCACAATAATCGGGAAGTGGCTTAATTTTTTAATGACAGGAACGGCACTTAAATCCAATGTATTGCGCGTAGCTGTTTCATAGGTTCTAATACCACGCTCAACAAACATAATATTGAAGTTTCCGCGATTGGCAATGTATTCTGCCGCATTTAACCACTCATCAATTGTACCAGAAATACCACGTTTAAGAGCAACTGGCTTACCCGTTTTGCCAATAGCTTCCAATAATTTGAAGTTTTGCATATTACGAGCGCCGACTTGAATGATATCAGTGTATCGGCAAACCAACTCTAAGTTAGCTTCATCCATCACTTCGGTAATAACTTTCATATCGTATTTATCAGCTGCTTCACGAATGTATTTCAATCCTTCTTCTTCCAATCCTTGGAAAGCATAAGGAGAGGTTCTTGGTTTAAAAGCACCACCACGTAGAACTGTCGCACCGCCTTCTTTGGCGATTCGCGCACACTCCATAATTTGGTCCAAACCTTCAATTGAACAAGGACCAGCCATCATGACCATGCTTCCATCGCCAATTTTTAAGCCGTCTACGTCAACTACCGTATCCGCTGGATGAAACTCACGACTCGTTAATTTGTACGAACAAGTAATTTTGACCGTCTGTTCCACCCCATCATAACTCTTAAATCCGATATCTTGAGCACCTCGAGTATCCCCTACTAAACCAATAATCGTTTGCTCAGTACCTTCACTTAAATGGACATCAAGTCCTTCTTTCTTAATTCTTTCGATTACCACGTTAACTTGTTCTTTTGTTGCATTGGGTTTCATAATTACGATCATTTGTTCCATCCTCCATTTATTATACTATATTTTTTTTATTGCTGAACGAACGACTTCAATAGGCATCGGTTGACCTGTCCACAATTGGAAAGCTTGTGCCCCTTGATGTAGCAACATGCCTAAGCCATTTACCGTTCGGCAGCCTTGTTTTTTAGCCATCGTTAATAATTTTGTTTCTCTTGGTTCGTAAACAATATCGGTTACTGCCAAGTCAGGTCGTAACCACCGACCGTCCGGTATTAAGCAACCATCTACATCAGGACTCATGCCAACACTTGTTGCATTGACCAATACATTAGCAGTTGCTATTTCTGACTTAAGAAGCTCTTGTCGCTCTAAGGGGAAGAGTTTAATTATACAAGAAGTCTGCTTAGCAATTAAAGTCAATCTTTCTTCAACTTGCTGATAACTGTTACCCGAACGATTGAAGACCACTATCTCCTTGGCGCCATCGACAGCCGCTTGCGCAATAATTGAGATTGCAGCACCACCACCTCCAAGAAAAACAAACTTCTGATCAATAATGTCGATGTTTTCATCACGCAAACTTTCCATAAATCCATAACCATCGGTATTGTAGCCGATTAACTTGCCATTTTGATGAACAACAGTATTAATCGACTGAACTAAATGAGCGACTTCAGAGGCTTCATCAACCAATTGGTAGCCTAACTGTTTATTTGGCATTGATAAGTTGACCCCCATTAGATTAAATGTCTTGATCGTCTCTAGCGAAGCTGCCAACTCCTCAGTCCCCACTTCAAACGCCAGGTAAACTGCATCAATTCCCAACGCTTTAAAAGCCGTATTGTGTATCAATGGTGAAATACTGTGTTTTATCGGGGTAGCCAAGACAGCCGCCAACTTTGTTTCACCTGTTATCATCACTAAAAACCTCCTCTCCCTAACAATGTTTGGTCTTTCTGATTAACTGCCTCTTCACGTTGCTGAGAAGGCTTTGTCTATTACCTCATCGAGTTTAAGTCTCGTGACTCAATAGAAAAAGACGTTTACCGTTGAATGTAGTCTACGGTAAACGTCTCTGTTGGTTAGGTAAATAACTTTAGCCTAGTTAACAAAAATATAAAAGCCACCGTAGATTTTCATCCATGTGGCTTGGTCGTCTCAAAAATCCCTTAGCCATCATAGATACAAACTTGGAATGTTTGCACCCATAATGTTTATGGCTACAAACTTATCTAAAATAGCTAAAGTAATAATTATTTAGTTTTGTGTTAGTTATTAGCAAAATCATAATTATCACTCCATCTTTTTTCTCTCAAATAAGAATTGTTCTTAGTATAGCCTTAAAAAAAAACATTGTCAAACCTTTTTTCATGAAAATGTAAATCTTTTGAAAATTTTTGTTCTCTAAGAAAAATAAAAATGGTTACTTTTCTCCTTCTGGTTTTAATTCCGGCACTTGATAAAACATGATACCACCAACAAGAAACAAAACAATTAAACTAGCGATACCGTACTGAGATTTACCCGTGATTTGTGTCATCACCCCAAAAATAATGGGACCTAGAACAGCTGAAAATTTACCGAAGATATTATAAAATCCAAAAAATTCATTAGATCGATCCTTTGGAATAATTCGTGCAAAGTAAGAACGGCTAAGAGCTTGTATCCCACCTTGAGATGTCCCAACCAAGATACCTAATAACCAAAAGTGAGCAGGTTTAGACATAAACATCGCCAAGATACAAATCACGATATAAACACCAATGGCCACTAAAATCATTGGTTTTGTTCCAAACTTCTTAGCAAAATAACTGTATAAAATAGTAAAAGGAAATGCCACAATGTTGACGACTAACAAAATAATAATCAAAGTAGTCGACGTAATCCCCATATCAATCCCAAAAGCCGTCGCCATCGTAAAAATCGTGTCAACTCCGTCAATATAGAAGAAATAGGCGATTAAAAAAAACATGATATGGCGATATTTCCTAATATCTCGCAAGGTTTCTCCAATTCGTTTTAAACTTGTTCTGACTGGAGTGCTATCTCGCTCGATTCCGTGCACTTGATGAACTTTTTTAAAAAACGGGATTGAAAACAAACACCACCATAAGGCGGTCAACACGAAACTTAATTTGGTTACAAATTCAGCTCCTAAGGGTTCTGCACCAAACACCTGTAAAAGCATCACCACAATAAATAATAACGCACTACCAATATAACCAAAACCGTATCCATAAGAAGAAACCTTATCATTTCGTTCATCAGTCGTCACATCAACAAGAAAGCCATCATAAAAAACATTGGCTCCTGAAAAACCGACATGGGAGACGATATAGACCAATAATAAGGCTACCCAACTATGATTGGGCACGAAAGCCAACCCTAAGGTCATGATCATGCCGCAAATAGCAAATACATTAAATAATTTCTTCTTTAACCCTTTATAATCTGCAATTGTTCCTAAAATCGGTGCGGATAGAGAGACAATCAATGTCCCTATTGAGGAAGCATATCCCCAAAAAGCGGTAGAATTGGCTTCTGAAATACCGCTGTTACTAGCCACTACTTTAAAATAAATTGGCAATAATGCCGTTACAATGACCAATGAATACGCCGAATTAGCCCAATCGTATAAAATCCAACTCTTTTCTTCCTTCGTAAACTTCATTTCTATCTCCTTCAATAATCAGCTGATTGTTCGATCAGCTAAATAAATTTAAGTATCGCTTGCTTTATGTGTCAAAAATATCAGTTATAACTTGACCCTCTACCTGTTTAGGGAACTGCGTCAATTCTAAAATTTTGGCAAACGTCGGTCCCTCATCTACTAACTTCGCAAACGGCACAACATGTCCATTTCTTATGCCAGGCCCTTTAAACATGATCGTTGTTTGGTAGTTCTCTTTCCTAGGTGAAAAGCCGTGAACAGCCTTATAACGATTCGGCAGGCCAATCTGGTCATCTTTAACCTCTTCGATCGTCGAGCCATTAGATTCATCGTTAAAATAATAGCCCCTCTTGGCCTCACCATAAAGGTGCAATTATTTGCCCCACCTTGAGCAACAACTTCAGCTGTTGAGTAAACCGCTTCAATCCCTTCTATCGAAATAATAACAGCACGTATTTCCTCTGGCGATATAGAAGAGTCTTTGTCACAATAAATATAAGTTGACCCATCACAACTTTTAGCGAAAACCTCCCATCCACGTTTCGTCGTTCCTGCTGCCCCCATTTCCTGCCAGCCACGATTGGCAAACTCATGATTCAAACGAATCATCTTTGAAACATCAATTTGATAATGATCCCCTAGTATCGCGAAAACTGTCTGTTCGTAAGTTCCTGCTGCTTTGGTTGCATCAATAATTTTCTTAACGCGTTGATCTTGCCTTAAGAAAGCTTGGTTCGCTTCGCTGGAATTTACACCATGAGCATGACGTTGACTGTCCATGTCAACTAAGTGAATCAACGTTAAATCCGGTTGTTTTCTTTTTAGCGTATCCACTGCGCAAGCTGTGACAAAATCATCTAAGTAAGGTTGTTGGATCCCCTGACGCAATTTGCCAAATTTACGATTCATTTCAAATAGAAATAACGGTGAACTGGCTTGTAGTGAGACTAACACTTGATTAGTCCAGATACGATTAGGAAAAATTTCAGCGATGTTAAAATCAATTTTGCTTTTGGCCGTAACAGGCCATAAAAAGGCGGCTGTCTTCAGACCTTGTTCGTGGGCTACATCATACAAAGTTGGCACCTGAACGTCTTTTCTGTACCAAAACCAATCAGGTGATGCGACGTGTGACTGAAGTTTAGTGTTATTGACGATGCCGTGAGTCTTAGGATAGACCCCTGTGACGATACTCGTATGAGAGGGATACGTTAAAGACGGATAGATTGGTTCAATTTCTTTGACATGTGTTCCCTTTTCTTTAAACTCTTTCAACGTTGGTGTTGCTGATAAATCACCTGCCAAATCCGCAGAACCCATCGCATCAATTGAAATCACAACCAGTTTTTTTTGCATTTTTCCACCTACTTTCTATCTCACATTATAACAAATTATTGTTTTATTGGTTCAAAATTGACTCAGAACCCATGATTAATTCAAAAATTGTGATAAACTAGCAATAAGTTCCTTATAAAAAAATCATTAACGAAAGGTGAGGATTATAGTGTCTTTAACGAACTCATTTGATGACATCATTCATGGCCGAAGAACTATTCGCAAATACGATAACCGAAAACGAATTCCCCGGGAAGAACTTGCAAAAATTTTAACAGAGGCAACTAGTGCCCCATCATCCTTAAATATGCAACCATGGCGCTTTATTGTGGTTGAATCGACCAAAACGAAAGAAAAAATTAAGCCACTTTTAACAGCTAATCACATTCAGTGCGACACTTCTGCCGCTCTCATTTGTCTTTTTGGCGACTTACAACCTCATTCAAATTTAACTAAAATTATGCAAGGTTCTGTTGATTATGGAACCATGACTCCTGACATCCGCGATCAACAAATTGAAAAACTGACTAACTACTATCAACGTGTTTCACAAGAACAGATAAAAAACACCATTTTGTTGGACGGCGGATTAGTCAGCATGAATCTGATGCTAGTCGCTCGTAAATACGGGTACGATACTTGTCCGATTGGTGGTTTCGAGAAAGAACAATTAGCGGCTGCTTTGGGCTTAGACTCGGGACGTTACTTGCCGTTGCTGATTATTTCGATTGGCAAGGCAGCTGAAAAGGGCTATCAATCCTATCGACTACCAGTAGCTGATATAACTGAATGGCTCTAAAAAAGCAACCGGCATGGTTCACCATGCCGGTCGCTTCTTACTTACAAGTAAATTGCCAAGTAACACCAAACTTATCCGTTACCCATGTCGCTAACTTAAAATCGCCTATTGGCATAGGTCCCATGACCACAGTTCCTTCTTTTGCAATTGGATTAAAAACCTCATAAAATTCGGCTTCCGAATCCATTTCAATATACAGGGATATGCCCCATTCTATGGGAACTTCATTGCCAGACCCCATATCTAAAAAATATACATCAAGTCCATTTAACTTCAAATGGCCATTCATTAACAATTCAGGTTGATCAGGGTAGTTGGTACTTGAAATAACGGTTGTATCAGGAAAAATATCAACATAATATGCCATGACATCTTTTGCTTCAGTCGGAAATGTTAAGAAAGGAATAACAGCTTTCATCTTTTTTACCTCCTTTTTAAATAAGTTACTTAAGGCCTACCGTTCATAAACTTCACCAAAAAACACTAAATATACATCACTGTCCCTTAATACCACAGCTTCTTGACTGTTCAGTAACAGGTTTACCATCATTATACGACTTAGAAAGGGAATAACCTACTAACTTGTTTAATAAGCAACAACTCATTCTGATGACCCCTTATATTTGCAAATCTTTTCGTTTGTATATCACTATTGTCACAAATAATGACAAGATGCTCACAGTGGTAAGCAGTATCATCAACTTAAAATCAAAATTTTGTGCTAATAAATTTGCAGGTCCACCTTGAGCCATCGGCGATAATGTCTTAAACATGCTCAGTTTCTCTTGTAAGTCACCCAGAATACCAAGTAGATAAAAACCAAAAACTAGCCCTAGGGAAACACTCGTGCTTTGGTTAACAGTCCGTAAGACACTCGATATTAAGCACCCTACAGCTAAAAAAAATAACAACACAAAAAATTCCGGAATAAAAATCTTGAATAAGTCACTAATAATCGAGCTCACCTTTGTGTCTGTATGATTAAAAAAACTAATGGCACATAGACTAGCCAAAAAACAAATCAACCAAAATACCGCCAACATACTTTTCGCTGCGATAAATTTCTCCATAACTATCCGCGTACGACTAACTGGTTGAGCATACAAAAATTCGATTGTCCCGTTTGATTCTTCTTTAACCAGAGATTTACTCCCTAGCATGGCTGCATAGATACTTGCAGCTATAAAAATATACTGAAAAATATATCCGAAATAACCAACAGGTTCTAATAGACTAGGACCATCATTTAAATGGAAAATTTTCAACATGTTTTCTGGCAAGCCACCTAATTTTGTGTCTAACATATCTTTCATGACGCTTGTTTGCATCGTTGGAAAGACACTCATAAATAAAACCAGTATTAAGACAACAATTGAACTCCAAAGAATTAGTCCCTTTCGGTTTGTTTGCCACTCCATTTTAAAAATCGTCATTTTCAACACCTCACTCATACATTGATAAAAATTTATCTTCTAATTCCAATTGATGGATCGTGATATCACTAACATCTTGTTGTACCAAGTACGCGAATAAACGACTTAAATTTCCAGTAAAAAGAAACACAAAGGTCGTCTCCTCATGACTGATCAATGTCCCTCCAAGCGCTGTTATGGCTTCGACTTGAACGGTTTGACTAGTGATCGTCACTCTCTTTCCATCCGAAGACCCTTTATTGATCATTTCCACCGCGATGATTTCACCATTTTTAATAAAGGCTGCCCGATCACAATGTGCTTGTATTTCATGTAAATCATGACTGGATAAAAAAATTGTCATCCCTTGTTTTCTTTTTTCTTCCAATACGTCAAATAAGCGATGCTGCATCATGGGATCAAGCCCATTGGTCGGTTCATCCAAAATCATCAATTTAGGTTGCTGAATTAGTGCGGAAACGATGGCAATTTTTTTCTTATTGCCCAAAGATAATTCTGATATTTTTTTATGTGGTTCTATCTCAAACCGCTCAAGATAATCTGCAATCATTTGTGAACTATTAGAAATTTGATGAAACTCAGCAACATAATTAAAAATGTCTTGTGAAGTCATGCCTTCATAATAACGAACATCGCTAGAAACATAGGCCGTCATTTCCTTAATCGCCACACTATCACGAACACAATCCATTCCGAATATCAGAGCTTCTCCATTTGTTGGAAAAATCATATTCAATAACATTTTAATCGTTGTTGATTTACCTGCTCCATTAGGCCCAATAAAGCCAAAAATTTCTCCAGCGGCTATTTCTAAAGAAATGTCGTGAACCGCTCGTTTTTTCGGATAATGTTTGCTCAAATGATTTATTTCAATCGCGTTAACCACAATAACTCCTCCTTATCGACAACTAACCGGCTTCATTAATTGCTTGGTCAAGATGAATTCTACACCTGATTGACTAGAGGGTCAACCAATGTTACCTTACTGTCAATTACTTTCGACCAATAAGCTTTTAATATAGTAAAAAGCTCAAATCCGCCTAGGTCTAAGGGAGATTCAAGCTTCACTATAAACATTCCAAATAAAATGATTCCGGCAACATGACCTAATTGATTACAACCTCAACTTCAACCTTGCCAACTAGCTGTTTCCAACAGCTCAACAAGCCTTCCAACTGGTAACTGCCCTGGAGCTGAACTCTGTTCTGCAGCGCCAAAAGTAATGGCTGAACCAAATATTTCCCCGAAAATACGACTGACTAACCCCAACTGCCCCATAGACATTGTCACAATAGGGCGATCTGTCTTTTGTCTCACCTCGTTTGTCGCCGCTAACAAAGTTAGAACATCAGCAGGTGATTGGGGCATTACTGCAATTTTACAAATATCCGCTTGTTTCTCAGCCATCAGCAGCAAGCGATGGCAGATGTCCGTTTGGCTAGGCGTTTGCTCAAAATCGTGATTACTCATGATGATACAGATGCCTTTAGCTTTCGCCTCTTTGATAATTTGAGCTCCCTGACCATCGGCCATAAATAATTCTAAATCCAACATATCAGCTTTTCCGTTCTCAATTATCTGACGGTACAGCTCGTAATAGGCAGCGGCTTCAAAGGCTCTCCCACCGCCCTCCTGAAGGGTTCTAAAAGTTAGTAAAAGTGGTTTGCCAGGCAAAAGAGCGTGCAACCGATGAGAAACATCCGCCACTAACTGGTAATTCTCTACCTCATCAAATAAGTCCAAACGCCATTCAACAAGATCACAGGGTAAGCTCTGCAATGTTTCAGCCTCTTGAATAATATCTGCTATTGTTTTCCCAACTATCGGCACGGCAATTTTAGGTTTTCCTTCGCCAATCATCAATTCGTTTATTTTAACCAGATTCATCTATCTCACTCCTCATTAAATTCATCTCTACACTAATCAAACAATAAATCTCGAATATAGTCAACAGGCATTTCTTCACCGGTGAATAATTTAAACGCCTCTGCTCCCTGATAAAGCATCATACCCAAACCGTTAATTGTTTTTTCTGCCCCATTTTCACGAGCAAATTTCAATAATTTAGTTTCTTTGGGAATATAGACTACATCAAAAACAACCAAATCTGGCCGTATCACATCTGGATCTGTAATCAGACATTCTGATTCAAGAGGTTTCATACCCACGCCCGTTGCGTCGATATAAATGTGACTGTCAGCAATGGCTTGTTTAAATGCCTTTTGATCTGCTAAATCCATCACACTAGCCAAACAATTAGTATGCTGGTTAATTTTATTAACTGTTTCTTCAGCATTATGATAATGACTGTCTTTAGCATTAAAGATACGTAATTCTTTGGCACCATCCAATGCGGCTTGAATAGCCACAGCGGTTCCAGCACCACCAGCACCAGTCAACGTGATAACTTCTCCAATAACAGAGACACCTTCTTCTTTCAGAGCGCGCATCGCCCCAGTTCCGTCAGTAATATGACCAACAAGGTAGCCCTTTCCCTCTTTATTCGTTACTGTATTTACAGCGCCTACTAAGGCAGCGGCTGGTGATACCTCATCTAGATAAGGTAAGATAGCTTGTTTATTGGGCATTGAAATATTCGATCCTCTTAACCCCAGAGCTCGGATACTTTGAACTGCATCAGCTAATTGCTCATTTCCTACCTCAAAAGCTAGATAGGCATAGTTTAAGCCGAGCTTAGCCATGGCTTCATTGTGCATTGTTGGTGATAAGCTATGGCGAATCGGTGTCGCCATTAACCCTATTAATAAGGTTTCTCCATTTAATCGTTCAGTCATTATCCTCATCCTCACTGTTTATTATTAGTTTCTCACAAGGCGTTTTGCTTGTTCGTAATGCCCTTTTTGTAATCGGCTTGTCTCCAACACGTCGATTACCTGTAAAATATCCCGAGCTTCTCTAGTTCCTTCCATGATTCGACGAGCCACTTTGCTGTCACCTATATTATGAATCATCACGCCATTTTCACGAGCATAATGAGCCAATTCTGCCATCAAGGGCGCTTCAGCACGCATTCCTAAACAAACGAATCCTAAATCAAATGGCAGCTCAGTTATTGTTCCTTCATGTTCCACCATAAAAGACTGATCCTTCACACTCATTAAGCGACTTTCAACATGAACGGATACATCGTATTTGGTCACAATCTCCATCATGGCTTGCTTAGTAATTAAATCAAGGTCTTTACCGAGTTCTTTTTGCATTTCAACAATCGTGACCTTTTTAGCACCACGCTCCGCGTAATACTCCACCACATCAAGACCGACAGCACCACCGCCAATCACCACAATTTCTTGCCCTTCAAACACTTGAAAATTAGCCATATCATTGAGTAAATCAGCAATTGAAAAAACCCGACGATTGTCTCTTTGTAATTGTTCTTGTAACCCTTCAATGGGTGGTAACAATGGTTTGGCACCTGTTGCGTTGACGATTATATCTGGATTTCGCAATGCGATATCTGCCATGGTCGCTGAGTGATTCGTATGAATCACTAAGTTATCCAGTTCTTTTGCCCGATTAATTTGATAAGTAACGAAATCATCAATGCGTTTCTTATCTGGTAATCGAGCGATCTCATGGGCTAATCCACCTAAATAAGCTTTTGATTCAAACAGCTCCACATTAACACCTACTTCAGCAGCAGTGGTTGCTGCTTCTAAACCAGCTGTCCCCCCACCTATCACCACCATCTTAGTTGAATGGCTAACTGGCTTCGACTTATAAGCGTCTTCCTCATAAAGATCTGGGTTAACAGTACAGCGAATTGGCCGTGATTTAGCAATGCGATGATCTGCACATCCAATATTACATGATAAGCATTGTCGCAACAAGAATTCTTGACCATTTTCCACTTTATTAACCCAATGAGGTTCAGCAATTAACCCTCGGCCGATAGCGATCAAATCCGCTTGACCGCTTTCGATTAATTCCGTCGCTTTTTGAGGATGACGGATATTTCCAGATGTGACAGTCAGTTTATCAGGGTAACGATCTTTAACCGCCTTAGACATATATGACCGCCAGCCATCAGGTAAATTCATTTTATCAATCTGGTACTGCAAACTGTCATTTAATGCCGCTGAAACATTTAAAATATCAACTTCATCAACAAAATATCTTAAAATATCCAAGGTATCTTCTAGTGTATTCCCACCTTCTAATAATTCATCCGCACTAAATCTTAACGAAATCGGGAAAAATGGGCCAACCGCTTCTCGGACCGCTTCAACCACTTGCTTTGTTAAACGAGCACGATTTTCAGGACATCCGCCAAACTGATCCGTTCGTTTATTATATAACGGTGACAGAAACTGACTTAATAAATAAGAATGACCGGCGTGGATTTCTACACAATCAAAGCCTGCACGTTGGGCTCTTAAAGCACCTTCGGCATAATTGGCAACAACTTGCTGAAGCTCTTCGATTTCTAAAGGTCTAGGAATCGGATTTCCCTTCTTTGAGGGCACAGCTGAAGCTGAAACAGCTTGGCGGCCTTCCAGGCGCAAACCATAAGCTGAAGCGCCGGCGTGATTGATTTGAACCGATGTACAGGCCCCATAAGCATGCATTTTCTCATTAAATTCCCAGAGACCGGAAATATATTGATCATTGTCCATTCTCAATTGCCTTGCCCCATTTGTTCCCATTGGATAGGCGATGCAGACATTCTCCAATGTTATTAGTCCAGTTCCTCCTTTAGCGCGTTGTTCGTAATAACTTAGTTGCTCACGGCTGAACGTGCCGTCAACATTGGCGAAATTAGTTCCCATTGGCGGCATAACAATTCGATTTTTTAGGGTCATTCGTTTGATGGTTAATGGCTCGAAGATTGCTTGATATTTACTCATGATTGCCTCCTATTGTACTTATTATGTTTTTCACAATCAATTCATCTTTATTCTAGGGGATATAACCTATAAATACAAATGCATTTTAACTTGATTTTATATAAATAAAATTTATGTATAGAACGATAAAAGAAGAGAAGAAAATCCTTCTCTTTCTATGACTAGGTTGTTTCCATCACAAAGCTTGGTGCCATGATCTTTTTATAACGATAATTGACCACTAATGCGGCTAAGACCGCCACGGCTGTTAAGATGATGTTGTACCAGAAAATATTGGCCGTATTCGTTGCTCCCAAAAGGCCGGTCACATATGGCGTAATCATGACTGAGACTGATGTGGCCAAAGAATAATAACTGGTTGTTTTTCCTTTTCGCTGAGGAAACAGATCTAATAAAATTGCCAAGCCAATCTGCCAAATTCCCCCAGCGGCAAAGACCCCAACACCAGCAGACGCGACTAAAAACATCGGAACACTTGGAAAAACAGTCATACCAATCAACAGGATCAAAGACACTAAACTGCCTGTAATTAAGATTAACGTTGAACTAACTCCTCGTTTTACTAGCAGCGAGGTGACAAAAACGGAGACAAAGGAGCCTAGACTATAGACACTAACAAAAATTAAACTATCAGCCTGACTGACAAGCTTCAAACTTTCCGCAAATTTTGGTATCCAAAGGATGAAAATGTTAAAAGTTGAAACTGACGTAAAACTAAAAACAAGTAATGCTATCCCTTCAATCTTAAAATTTGGCTTATGCTGACCTTGAATAGTTTCCCGTTCCACTAGCACTTCTTTTGTATTGATCAATGGCGGAAACTCTTTTCGTGAGAGATAAACTAAATTGATAGCTAAACAAAGAGCGCACCCAATAAATACCCAGCCAAAATACAACTGATTAGTTAGTAACCAACGGGTGAAAAAAGGCAAAATAAATTGACCGATTGAAATAAAGGCTTTATTTAAAACGCTCAATGAACAATTGTCTTTTTCGCTAGGAAAAGCCTCCACTAGAGTGGGATAAGTACTAGTATCCAAAAAAGCATTACTAAAACCACCAAAAAGTGAAAAGAATAAACCGTGAAGATAGTTTTGACTAATAAGCATGCCTAAAAAGAAAACAAAATAGCTGATAATGCCAATTTGTACAGTCTTCTTGCGGCCAAATTTATCGGAAAAATACCCCGCAAAATACAAAATAACAATCCGTCCCAAGCCGATCCCACTCATCACAAGAGTGACCTCTTGTAAACTTGCGTTCCAAGACGACATTAGTGCTGGTAAGTTTTGCGCTAAAATAATGGCGGCCATTCCCTGAAAAATAAAATTAGTGTACATCGACCCGATTAAGGATGTGTACTTATTTTTAGCTATTCTCATAATATGTTCTCCTTATTTTCACATGCTCATCAATTCACGATTGTGTGTAATCTAAATGTACCTGATAAACTGATAAATCTCTAATGCTTTATTTCCCGATAACTGATAAAATGTATTTATCAATTAATCGTTGGAGGTATCACCATGAATTTAAGACAATTAGAATATTTTAAAACCCTAGCCGATCTTCAACATATGACACAAACGGCGGAACTACTTAATACCACACAGCCAAATCTTAGTCACTCCATGTCCGAATTGGAAAAAGAACTAGAAGCAAAATTATTTGAGAAAGTTGGACGCAATATTCGCTTGACTCGTTATGGTAAATTTTTTTACAAATATGTCGACAACGCACTAAAAGAACTTGCGAATGGGGAACAAGCGCTCAAAGAGCTCATCAGCCCAGAAACAGGAACGGTTGATCTAGGGTTTATCTACACCGCTGGGTCATATCTAGCCCCTAGTTTAATTAAACATTTTAGAGCGCTACCAAATAATCAAAACATCCGTTTTAATTTATCCCAAGGCAACTCTTTCGAAATGATTGATTTACTATTGTCCAACGAGATTGATTTAGCTATTACCTCTAAAATAAAAAACAGTGAACAGCTTGACTATACCATTTTGGCAGAACAAGAAATAGTATTAGTCACACCTTTAGATCATCCATTAGCAAGCAAGGACCAACTTTGGTTAAAAGAAACAAAAAACTGTGATTTTGTTCATTTTAACCAAGACAGTGGTTTACGCCCTCATGTTGATCAATTGTTAGACGAAGTCCACGTGGTCCCCAATATTACCGTTGAAGTTGAAGAAGACCACACCATGCTGGGATTTGTCTCTCAGGGCTTTGGCGTTGCCCTAATGCCACGAATTCAGACCATTAACTCCTACGAGGTTAAGGTAATCAAACTCAAAGATGACTTGATTCCCCGCTACATCTACTTAGCAAGTCTGAAAGGACAAGAATTGACAGCCGCTACGCTAAAGTTTAAACATTTTATTCTTGCCAATACCTTCTCTTCGTGAGCATTAACTTGGAGGAGAATCCTCTCCTCCTTTTCCATAATGACCACATGAAACAACTTAAACTGGTTCAGCTTCTTTTTTCATCTTAAAATTGACATAAATCGCTAATAGAATACCAACAAACGTAATCGCCGCGTTAAATAACAGCACATACTTTGGTCCATCGATCCCACCTGCCTTAGTAATCATGCCTGCAATTGTCAAAATAATAAAGTTAGCCAAACTTGAAGCGATCATCACAATTGAGGTCATTTTCCCTTTGTGATCAGGAAACATGCTGACAGCTGTCGACACAGCGACTTGTAGAACACCACCGGCCGCCGCATACCCTAAAACAAAACCAGCAACTAGCGTAATCGTCGGAGTCTGTATGAAATACGTGATTAACAACATTCCAAACGAAATAGTTGGATAAATAATTAATACTTTCGTCGCATTCAGTCCTTTGTTAATTAAAAACGCAGTTAACAGAATTGCCACAAAGGTCCCTGCAGAATAAAAAGATTGAATTTTTGATGGATCTACTAAGCCATACATTTTCCCCAATTCTTGATTACAGTTTAACCATAATTGAAAAGTAGACGTACAAGTAAAACCGATCATGACAACGGCAGCTGTTAACAAATTAAACTTAATTTTACCACTTTTTGCCACATTTGTACCGCCTTTTTCTAAATCTTCAGACACTTTTTCAGGAAATGGCAAGATAGCAATTAAAATACCATCTAAGGCGATTAAAACGGTGGCTACTATAAATAGCGTTCTAAAAGACATTCCTAAGGCCGCAACCATCCCGATTAAAAATGGCAGAACAAATTGACCAATCGAAATAGAAAATTTGGTAAAAAGATTCGCTACTGAGCCGTTTTCAGGAAAAATTTCCAGCACAGAAGGGGTCACACATGTATCTAAAAAAGAATTCGCTGCACCGCCAATTAAGGCAAAAGCGTAGGCAATTTGCATCGATGGTGAAAAAGCGACACCTACAAAATAAATGGTATATAAGCCAACTCCAATTAAGCCAGATACCCGTCGACCAAAACGGTCAGATAAAGGTCCGGAAAACGGTAAACTGATTAAGCGACCTAGTCCCAATGCTGCAATAACACCTAGGACGGCACTAACATCTAGTGTCCCATCTGCTATCTGATTGGCCCCCCATGCTCCTGCAAAATCCTGCTTATACTGACCAATAATCGAGACACCAATTCCATGAATAAAATAAGTAAAATATAATGAAAATGCTGTCAAATAGTATTTACTTTTAGTCATTTCTTCTCTCCTTCTCTTACATTCCTAATCAAACTATTATCCAGAGCCTTAACTTATCGACTTAAGAAAAGACAGATCCACTTACGAAAAGTACCTTTTCTCTACATCGGCCACCGGCATCTCCAAACCTGTATACAATTTAAACGCTTCGGCTCCTTGTCGTAAAAGCATCCCTTTGCCACCGATAACTTGACACCCCTTTGCCGCTCCATCGCTTAATAACTGCGTGACAGCTGGGTTATAAATCGCGTCAGCTACTACTAAACCTGAATGAAAAACACTGATATCATTAACAGGTGTTTCAGAAGTATTTCCCATACCGACTGTTGTCGCGTTAATCAAAATATCCGCCTCCGAAATCGCTTGTTTCAATTTGAGTTCATCTGCTAAATCCAATAACGCCACTTGGCAATCAGGGACTCCTTGAGAAATTTTTTCAACTGTCCGCTGACCATTTTCAAAAAACTGATCTTTTTGATTAAAAATAGTGACAGCTTGAGCCCCTTCAAGGGCTAATTGAACTTGGATAGCCGTAGCCGCACCACCTGCACCTAGAACAACGGTCTTTTTATCTGCTACTTCAACACCGTGAACACGCAGATTAGCAACAAACCCTTGACCATCAGTAATATGACCAATCAATTTTTGACCATCATTCACAATCGTATTTACTGCTCCGACCATTTCTGCTGCCGGTGATAACTGATCCAAATACTTAACAACAGCTGTTTTACATGGCATTGTCACATTACAACCACGCATTTTTAAGGTTTTAATTGACTCAATTGCACACTTGACTTCTTCTACCTTAATATCAAAAGCCAGATAGACATAATCCAGATTTAACTGTTCAAAACTATAATTATACATAGCCGGTGAACCAGAATGACCGACAGGACTGCCGATTAATCCCAATAAACCAGTTGTTCCCGATATTCGTTTTTCCATTTTATTTCCTCCTTTTAGCTTAATGAGATTGAGCTTTAGCTCCTCATCTCATTGTTAAGCCAATAACTCTGGCCACGCTTCTTGAATCACTTTAATGCTGGTGGCATAATTTTGTGCTGCCGACTCTTCATAACCACTTGCTAAAATAGGGTCTGATATCACTTCAGTTCCGATGACAACCGGTTGAATCCCATGTTCTTTAATCGCTTTTAAGAAACCTACAGTGTCACCCCAACCAGTTCCAGGACTTAACCGATCATGCATGGATTCTTCCCGTAAAATAGTATCTGGATACCGGCGTTCCAACACATCGCATATCTGAACTGAAATAAATTTTTCTTTTGGAATGCCAGCTAAATCAGCCGCTGTCTGATTCGCTCTGGCCCAGTGCCAAGTGTCTAAAATCAACATGCCGTTTTCGCAATCGGCTAACGCCACAATTTCCCACGCCGCTGCCAAATCAGGAACACCACTATATGGCATAAATTCCAAACCAATAATAAGTTCCTTAGCGCGATGACACAATTCTTTAAACGCCTGAGCCAAAACTTCTTGAGAATATTTCTCCATCAATCCACAGTTAATATGACCAACCTTAAACAATCGAGCCATGTGAAAAACTGTTTGCTCCTTAAATTGCTGCAACAAGGTGTCAGGTGTCTCTTTTGTTTTGTTTGGGTCTGCCCATAATGTAATGTACTCCACTTCCGAAACTTCCATTTGATTTTCTTCAAGAATTCGCAACATATCGGCATCTGAGTAGCCCTGCTTTATTGCCAGCATATAGGTTTCCGCTCTTAACCCTATGCCTTCAAAACCAGCCTTTTTTGCAGTTTTAACACGTTGTTCAAAATCGATTTCCATTCCTAATGTATACGAACTAATCGTCAACGGTACACGTTTTCCTTCTAAATTCATGATAAGCGCTCCTCTTTTTCTATTGTTAGACTTAATGATCTTTCTTACTAAATATCCCACATTCTAGCGTGCACAACCGTCATGTGAAAAAATTATCTATCTATATCTCACATACTATACCCAGTTGTCCTCACCGTCTAATTGTTTTTTTTGGTGAAACTATAGCTAAATCGAATAGATTGACTTGTATAATGCCCTTACATTTTGTTATTATGGCTGTATTAGGTATTTTAAGGAGCTAGCCATATGAACTTACATCATTTGCGTTATTTTGAAACTTTAGCAACTGTCCAACACTATACAAAGGCAAGTAAATTATTAAACATTACACAGCCTAGTTTAAGCAATGCCATCTCATTACTTGAAGCAGAATTAGGTGTTCGTCTATTTGAAAAAGATGGCCGAAACATTATTTTGACTAAACAAGGAAAGGTATTTCAAGGCTATGTTGAAAAATCGCTGAACACCTTAGATACTGGCATTGACACTCTCGAAAAAATTAGCAGTGGCTTTGGTCGAATTGAATTGAGTTTTTTACAAATTCTTGGCACCTCATTTGTTCCTGAGATCGTTCGTGGTTATTTGGCAGCGAACAGTGACAAAGAAATCGACTTTGGGTTTCATTCTGGTGTGACATCTGAAATTATTACGGGTATTAAAGAACGCGAATACGATATCGGCTTTTGCTCCTATATGCAAGAAGAAGATGACCTTGATTTTTTCCCGATTGCTTCACAGGAGTTAGTTTTAATCGTTCCTTTAGATCACCCTCTAGCCCAACAAAAAACCGTTGATTTAAGAGACACCATTGATTATCCTTATATTGCCTTTTCTCAATCGAGTGGCTTAAGAGCCATCGTAGATGACTTGTTTAAAAAAATTAATCAGAACTATCAAATTCAATTTGAAGTCGAAGAAGACCAGGTGATAGCAGGCTTTGTCAGCCAAGGTTTTGGAATATCCATCGTCCCAAACATGCCATTGCTGGATTCTTTGCCACTAAAAAAAATTGAATTAGTTAACCTCAGTTGGGAAAGAATCTTTTATCTAGCTATTCCCAAAAATATCTATCTACCACCTGTTGTTTACCATTTTAAACAGTATGTCCTGCAAAATACCGATTATAAACACTTAATCTAAAAAAGAGGCTGGGACAATAGTCCCAGCCTCCGATACTTTTACGAACATTGTGCGATAGACGCGCTCCAAAAGTCTGCTCACTACGCTACGCTTCGATCTCAACAAATTCTAAATGCTAAAGCATTAAGATTTGAAGGCTCGGCGATTTCTCAAACCCCGAGCATTCGAAAAAGCCGATTGTTCGGGGTCTTCGAGATTGCTCGGAGCAAAACGACTTTATGTCCCAGCTTATTTTTTAATTTTCTCGTGATTTTTTATGCTGCTCAATAGCAAAATTACGACGTCCACCTGGCCTCGGAACTAAGTCACCAAGCATTACATTGTAGCCACCTTCTACAGTCAACTCGGCGCCATTTGAATAATCAGATCGATTACTTGCCATATACAAAACAGCATTAGCAATATCGATAGTTTCACCAATTCGTCGATTAGCAGTCATCCGTTCGCGACCTGACTCCACTTCTTGATCCTCATAGAATTTTTTAGAAAGTGGCGTCTTAACAAAACATGGTAAGATAGCATTACTGCGAACGCCAAACTGGCCCCATTCAGCTGCGATTTGCTTTGATAACATGCTAACGGCTGCTTTCGTCGAACTGTAAGCCCCACTGTATGTTTCTGGACTTTTAGAAGCGATGGTTGATATATGAACCATTCTCCCTGATTTTTGCTCAATCATCAGTCGGCCAATTCGTTGTGAAATAAGGAAGTAACCTGTCAAATTAACATCAATTGTTAGTTTCCACTCATCTAAAGGAAGATCTTCTAAAGGACAGAACTTCAAAATGGCTGCTGTATTAACTAACACATCACAACGACCAAAGGTTTCTTTTACTCTCACAACAAGGGCATCCACTTCTGATTCACTGGTAGTATTACACGAAACCCCAATCGCTTGAATCCCAAATTCTGTTGCTAATTCTGCCGCATACTCTTGGCACTTATCACCATTTAAATCCACTAACACTAAATTAGCACCTTGTTTTGCAAACTCCTGACAGATCTTTGTTCCCATACCACCAACTGCCCCTGTTATGACACAAACATCCCCTACTAAATCTAACCATTGTTTTTCCATTCTACTTTATAGCCTCCCGTTCTTGTTTATACCTTCACTATATCTTAACAACTTCTATTTGACTAATTGCTTTTTTTTTAGTATCTATAGTCATTGTCTATATGTGAAGAAGAGCCGTTGCTAAATTACAATGATTTACTGCTACTGCGATAATAAAGTGTTAAGATAATCGGGACGACCACGCATAAGATTAAAGGAACAACTAGTAACCAGCGACTGTGAAAATATAGATTAATAAACAGTGTGACGCCTGAGACAACCATGCCTATTCCCAGCATTCTCCAGACACGATTGTCAGCGGCCTGATTGCCTATAAATGGGAAATAGAACATTTTTTTATGTTTAAATTTCGGTAAAAAATTGCCAATAATAAGGAAGGCTGACGCAACAATTGCCGTAACAATCTCACTAATATTGACCGTAACCCCCTTGATGTTACTTAACCAAATAAAGACTAAGATTAAACTCGTTACCAATGGAAAAAAAGCTAAACGAACACAGAAAAAAAAGTGATTTGAGATGGTAAGCTCAGGGTTTTTTTTAGTTCGATAAAAATATAACCAATTTAGATAGGGACCTATAACATTCAGTAAAACTAATGCGCCCCATTTGGGAAAAGTATAGTTCACATCTCCTTGGCTATTAAACTGCATCGGGAGATCATCAGGTAACCCTCGATAAAGTAAGACGCTCACCAAAGGTAGCAGGCACCCCACATAGTAAGCCAATCGTTTTTCTTTAGTCATCTCTTTCCTCCTGTCTAAACTGCATTAACCACAACAAAACTTCTTCAAAGACACTGGCATTTAGCTCATAATAAATAAAATTTTTATGTTTTTCCTCCACTATCAAACCTGCTTTAAGCAATTGAGATAGATGATAAGAAATAGTTGCGCCCGTTAAATCAAACTGGTCAACGATTTCTCCAACCGTCAATCTACCTTTTTTTAATAACTCCAGTATTTCTCGTCTAACTGGATCGGCTAAGGCCTTAAAAACTTTTGGGGTATTTTCACTCAAAGGGAATTCCATTTCATCACACTTTCTATTTAGAATTATATCTAAATAGAATCGTACGCTTAATTTGTAAAAATTGCAAACAGTCATTAATCATTAACAGACAAAAAGAGTGGAATGATTATCCCACCCTTTCGCCAGTCAGTTGTTCCCTGAAGTTGCCCCGCTATGCTCATACAACTCTATCCACTGGTCCACACTGATCTTACTGACTAACTCCCCGATTAATTCAAAGGGAATATAGTTAACATTACTCATGCGAAGACAACTTTTTCCCATGTTTAACTTTGTTGGAACTTGTTTAGCATACGCCTCTTCAAACCAAGCTAAAAGAGTTTTATCTGCATAGAGTCCCATATGATATAAAGAAAGATAATTCTTCTGAGCTGCCAAACTGATAAAAGGCAAAGGCTCAGTTTCCCGATTCAAATAACCGGCAGGATACTTACTTAAGGGAACCACATAACTTGGCATCCCATACTGGATCGTCAATTCAAAGCCTTTTGGCAGATTCTCATCGATGGTTTTAAGTAGTTTGATATAACCATCTTGCCACTTTTCTGGAATAGTGTGGATGTACTCAGAAACTTCGGTCATTCGCCTCACTCCTGTTAGTATAAGATAGTAACAGTATAACAAACATGCTTAACACTTAGCTAGAAAAGCGTTTGACCTCTAACTAAGTGAAAGGGTCCTTAACACACGCATACGGACTAAATTTCTTTTAGTTCCTTTAAGACCCGTTCAAAGTCTTGACTTGCCTCTAAATAATCACGACTACCACTAGGCAAAATAGATAATTTCGACAACAACTCATCTCTCTGAAATTCTAACAAAAGCTTGTCAGGCTTTTTAGTTAGCACTTGTTCCGACACTGCCACAATTTGTTGATTTTGAATATCCAAGCGACGGGTCGCCACCTTCTCTCTAAAGTAACGATCATGAGAGACAAAAATCAAGGTACCATGATAACTTTCCAAGACGCGTTCTAACTCTTCTCTCGCTGGAATATCAAGATGATTCGTCGGTTCGTCTAATATCAAGACATTTTTTTGAGTAATGATATGAGACATCAACTTAATTTTGACCCGTTCTCCCATACTTAAGTCAGCGATTTTGTTCTCCCACTGTTCGATTTGAAAGCCCAAATGGACAAATAATGTCATAACATCGCCTAATTGATCGCGATCCAAGTCGAAAAACTGGGAGATTCGTAATGAATTAGGTAAATCATAGACTTCTTGGCTTAAATAACCAATATTGGCGAAATCCGAGCGCCAGACCTTCCCCTGATAGCTTTCTTCTTCACGTAATATTTTTAGTAAGGTGGTCTTTCCAGAACCATTAGCTCCAGTGATTGACACTCGATCGCCAAACATTATTGAGAATTCGCCATTTTGAAAAAGTAGTCGTTCGTGAAATTCTTTTTTCAGCTGCTCAACTAAGTAAACTGGTCCTTTTTTGGTGCTGGAACTACTCATTTGAAATTGCACACGATAATCATCCTTTACACGCGCAACTGTCTGTTTGTCCAATTCTCCTTCCAAACGCTTTTGAATGGACTTTCGTTGAGAATCCATTCTCTTAGCGGCTAAGCGATAATACTCTTTAAAGCCCTCTTTTTTTGTGGATTGGCTATGGGCAGCATCGGACCAATTTGACAGTTGTGCCATTTCTTTTTTTACTCGTTTTATTTCCTTCTGTTGTTTAGCAAATTCACGTCGTTGTCGCTCTCTAACTGCCTCACGCTGAGACACATAAGCAGAATAATTCCCCTTATAAACAATTACTTCCTGCTCCTCTATCGCCCAGATAGTTGTCGCAATCTGATCTAAAAAATAACGATCATGAGACACTAAAACAATCGTTCCTCGATAACGCTTCAACTCAGCAATCAGTTGAGACACACTTTCTTGATCTAAGTGGTTAGTAGGTTCATCTAATAATAGTAGACGACTTTTCTGACTTAGCCCTTCCCGAATTCGTTTCTTTAATTTTTCCCCGCCACTTAGATGGTCGAAACCAGCTTGGGCCTGCCACTGTTTATTAAGAGTTCGGTGTTGATAATCCTTCGCAATATGACTTTGATACTGCTCGACTTCTTGTTCAACATATACCGTTTCCAAAGGAGATAGGTCCGTTACTAAGTGTCCTGTATGCTCGCCTTTCCCATAAAGAAGATTTAATAGGGTTGTCTTTCCTGCCCCATTTTTGCCAATTATGCCAATAATTTCCCCTGCTCTAATTCCCAATTGATCTGCTTTAAACAATCTATTGCCTTCCAAAGTTACTTCAATCTGTGTCAATGTCATTATTTCTGTCATACAATCATCCCTTTCATTTAAAAGGAGATTTTTTGTCTATCAAAATAGCAAAAAATCCTCCCACTATCATGGAAGGATTAGTAAATGCAAAGCAAACAAAGAGACTTTCCCTTTGCTTCATCTATCGTTAAAAGTGCACACTAATCCTATTGTTTATTCGTTAAAATAAATTTGCAATAAGATTAATTTAACATGCACTTTACCTCGTTCTTTCATTTAATAGTTACATTATAGCAGACAACAAACCATTTATGCAACTAACTTAGAAATTGAATACCCACACTTTAGCAAGATTACCCGATTATTATCTTCCCTGCTGTACTTGGCGATAGGACAACTGATCAAAAACTAACTCAATGTTGCCATTTCCCTTATTGAAAATAAACGAAAATCCGTTAGTCGTAAAGTAAAACCGACTCTTCGAAATGGCCAACGAGGAGTTGTTAAAAGGTGTCTCACTCAGTCTAGTCCCTAATGAACTCTGCCACTTAAGGGTGGATTGGTCATGGTCAAGCGCCGAGATAATTCCCTCACTATCGCTCTCTCTGGTTTTCGAGTGGACGATAAAATACGATACCTGATCCTCAATAGGCAATACCTTGCCATTAAAAAAGTCCTCACCAGTCTTTTCTGCTAGCTCATCAATTCCCATGGCTTTTGCCTCTGAAAATAAATTATCTCGCTCTAAAAATAGCTCTGCGAAAGACGATTCACTCACTAGTTGATTATTGCTCAAATCCAGTTGATAATAACGACCATCTAGTCCATAAACATATAAATATGAGTCACCAGTTACCAAATAATCCCGCTCTGTTTTGCTCCACTTGCCTTTCATAAGGGGAAATCTCTCTTCAAATTCTCGGAATCCCCATCTATCCTTACCAGTTTGACTCTCTATTACCTTAAGCTCTCCCTTTTTAGCTTGCAACAATAGCAGTCCTTCAGACGTTTCCCCAATTAGCTTTTCATGCCAATCGGACCGTCGATTCCAGCGGAGAGTCCCTGTTTTTACATCTAATGCGTTTAGTTGAAAATGAGCTGTGCTCGTTGTAATACCGTTAGAAGTTCCGTCATTTACACTCCGTCGCCACTTGGCTATCACAAGCCCTTCGTCACTGATAATTCCCTCAGAATCGAGTGTCAGCTCGTTTCTTGACATGCCGCCGCCAAAAACAAACAGTCCAAAATGGCTGACAAGCAAAAAGAAAAAGAACACACTTAAGCAAAAACTAATTAAGGAAGGAAAGGTGAAAACTGTCTCTTTTTCTTGCTTTTGATAGGAATATGCAATCTTTTTAGGTTTTTTACGTTTAAACAACATCATAAATAATACCATGCCAAAAAGGAAGGTTATGCCATACACAATTCCCAGTGTTACATCATGGAAAAACCATCCCTGAAACCGAAACATCCCCAGATATCGTTCCATAAATGTTGGTGTCATCTTTTTCCACCTCTATCCTCTCTTACTCTTGATTAATCGCCATCATACTAGTCCCCTCAAATAAAAGCTAATTCCCTCATCTTTTCCATTGGTGACTATTTTGTCAGGTTACATGAATCCCTTTAATTGTAGTACATAACCGTGGTATACTAATACTATCAATTTTGTTAAAAGGGGTCACAATATGTTAGTGTCACTTATACTCTTTATCGTCATTCCCACTCTGCTCTTTTGTTATTGGATCTATCAAAAACCAACGAGCTTATTGACTGGCTTTTTCTTTTTGTATTTTATTGGCAGTTTGAGCACGCTCATAGTGCTTGCCTTAGAACAAATTAATCAAACCCTTGCGCTGCTCGCGGGAATTGTGATCGCTATTCCGATCATGCTTTTTGCTCTTTTTGGTATTTATGCCATGATTATCGCCCTCTTTTGGAATGAGCGGGTTCTACTAAAACATGAACGGAAATCACTGGCTAACATGTTACCATTGATAATTGCAACGGGACTTATGCTATTTGAACTGATTTTACTGTTTGTTACTTCAAAAGTCAACAATACCTTGATTCTTAAATTATTTGGTTTTCTGAATGCCTCTTTTATTTATTTTGCTATGACTTTTATCCTTTTTGGTTTAACGGCTATCCTGTACAATCTTTACCCGATAACCTATAAAGTAGATTACATCATTATTTTAGGTGCTGGTTTAAATAAAGATAAAGTGACGCCGCTGTTAGCAGCTCGAATCAATCGAGGGATTCAACTTTATGCTAAACAAGTAGCAAAATATCACCATCATCCAACCATCATTTTATCAGGTGGTCAAGGTCTTGATGAGGAAATATCAGAAGCCCAAGCCATGAAAAACTACATTGATCAACAAAACTATCAAGTTAACACCATCTATCTCGAAGATAAATCAACTAACACTCGTGAAAATCTACTGTTCTCCGAACGAATTGCCAGTTCAAATGATCAAATCACGGGTCTCACAAATAAAAATGTTGTCATCGCCACAAATAACTATCATCTACTGAGAGCTGGGAAACTCGCTAAACAATTAGATATTAAAGCGCGAGGAGTTGGCGCAAAAACACGACTCTATTATCTTCCGACCGGCTTCATTCGCGAATACATTGGTTATTTAGTGATGACTAAAAAGAAACATCTTACCGTGATTGCAATCTTATTTGGTTTATCACTTTTACCTTTGCTGTTCGATCTAATACTTAATTTATAACAAAGGAGAGCTACTGATGGAAATTAAAACACTTCCCCTTGCTGATAATGAACAATTATTGGCAACCCTATTAGAGCACCACAGTAAAACTCATGATGAAGACGTGCCACCTTATGTACCAGAAACACTCTCACTGGCTGCCTTTGAGCATGAACAATTTCTTGGAGGACTTACTGGCTCGATTGTCTGGAACCATCTTCACATTAGTTTGTTGGGTGTTGATCCAACTATTCGTCAAGGAGGCATTGGCAGTGCCTTGATTAAAGCCGCCGAATCTTCGGCTAGAGAAAAAGGCTGTCATTTAATGATTGTTGAAACGATGAGTTGGCAGGCCCCACGATTTTATGAGAAAAATGGCTTCACCTTATTTGGTAAAGTAACTGGATTGCCAAATGACAATCAGAGTAAACTTTATTTAGTCAAATACTTATCTTAAAAAGCGATAATTTATGAACATAATATTACCTTAAAATCCTTAAATATCTTATAAATCCTTCAAGTAACATGCGTTCTGATTCCTTTTATGTTTATTATTTGTTAAGATTACAAATAAATAAATTAGTTTTTCGAACAACATTCGATTACTTAGGAGGATATGGCATGAATACAAAAGCGATATTAACTTTAGTAACCTTAATTTCCGGTATCATCTGTTTCTTACTTTCAGCATTCATCGGAACAGACATGAAACCAAACGGGATCATCATTGAACCCTATTCATTTTTAGTTCCTATTAGCTTGTTCTTTCTACTTATCAGCCTGATAAGCGGTTCTCTTCTTGGTTACCTAACGTTGAAAGATAAAACCAGAAAATAAGCGGAACAAAGCCAGCTAACCTTTGAGCCCATAGTAATGAAACTAAAGCAAGGAGGCACTCCATTCCCTCCTTGCTTTTTTAAGCTGTGATTGTACAAATTTCCCTCCCGTGTTATCATTTAATAAACGTTTTATACAACACGAGAGAAGGAGACATACACCATGAGTATTTTTGATGGTTTAATGGGCAATGCTTCACGAGCTAACAATGAAAAAGTGCAACAAAAACTTGAAGACGTATTAATGCCTCACGAAAAAGTTGACTTGGCATTTAAATTAGTGCGTGATCTGATCGTTTTTACAGACTACCGTCTAGTAATTATTGACAAACAAGGGCTAACTGGCAAAAAAGTTGAATACAAATCCATTCCTTACAAATCAATCTCCCGTTTTAGCGTGGAGACAACGGGACATTTTGATTTGGATGCTGAATTGAGTTTATGGATTTCCAGCGCCATCGAGCCTTGTGAAGTTTTACAGTTTAGAAAAGATAAAAACATTGTTCAAATTCAACAAGCCTTAGCCATGGCAGTATTAAAATAAAAACGATCAGACTGTGACAAATCAAACAGTCTGATCGTTTTTTTACGAAATAGCTCCGCGACGGTGGAGTATCCACTTTTCTCGGTTTAAGGGATCAACCCCTCGCCGTTCCAAATACTGGTAGCGCGATATCGGACACTCCTGATAACCATAAAATTCCTGCTCCAAAATTCCTGCTCCTTCTGTCTGTTTGAAAAAGAGCTGCCCATAGTTTAAAGATGTCGCTAAAGGGACAACTGCCTCTAAGTACCCCTGATTCCCCTGATACTCTTCCCGACAGATGACTCCTTCCATTTGCATGATGTTTGCAACAACCTTGCTTAAATGTTCCCCAGTTGTGGTAATTTTCAACAGCACTGTTGGCTCTAATAATTGCATCTCAGCCTTAGCTAGGCCATCCTGTAGCGCAATTGGCGTTGCTAAAGCAAAATCCAAGGGATGAGTGTGCTCTCGATGAGATTCTCCCTCTAGCAACGTAATTTTCAAATCTGTCACCTGCCAACCAAGTCTTCCTATTTTTAAGCTTTCAACCAAACTAGCTTCGATTTGTCCATGGTAGCGTGGCAACAAGGTATCGTTATTCGCCTTGTTAACAAATTCATAACCGGACCCTCTAGGGGCAGCTTCAACCAATAGTTTTACTTTGGCCCAAGATGGTTTAGGCATAGTATAAGCTTCATATCCAACAGCCTCTTGAGAAGGCGTTTCTCGATAAATTATTTTCGGTTCTCCAACATTAACGGACAAGTCAAAGCGCTCAGTTAATTCATGGTAAATAATCTCTGCTTGCATTTCTCCCATCACCGCTAGCTGCACTTCTGCTGAGTCCCCAAACCACTCAAAGGACAGGGCTGGGTATTCCTCACTTAAAATCACAACAGCTTGCTGTAGTTCTTTCAATTGCCCAGATTTCCCCTCAATAGTTATCAAGAATAAGGCAGGTGTTTTTGGGAGTCCTAGAGGCTCATAATTCCCCAGAACATCGCCAACCTGGCCATCGAGCAAGCCATAGGCAATCACCAGCTCTCCCGCAACCGCTCGGCCAACGTCTACTATTTTACCGTCTACTAACTGCTTAAGCTGACTAATTTTATGTTCGTTTGTTCCCATTTTAAACTTAATGATATCTCGTACTGCTATTTGACCACCAAACAAACGAATGTAACACCCCTTTCCTAACTTATTATCATAGGCAACTTTATAAACAAACCCTGCTAACTCATTCATTGCTTTTTTGGGGCTTACTAATTGGATGGTCTTTAATAACTGATCGATATTGTGGCCTTCTTTGGCCGATCCATAAATGACAGGATATTTGCGCCCCTGATTGAACTGAGACGAAAAATGGGACCTAAGATCCGCTGTCGATAACCCCGTCTCCAAAAATCTCTCTTCTAGCTCATCATTTCCTTCAATCAACGAATAACAATCATCTTCTTGAAAGAATAGCTGATCGTTTTTATAGACAAGTTGAATTAAATCAGCTGATAATAGTTTAGTAAGATCATGGTAAGTTGCAACTTGATCATAATGACGAAAATCTGTCTTATTAACCCAAATAATGACTGGTAGTCCATAAGCTTGCAGTTTTCGCCAAAACTTTTTAGTCTGACTTTGAACACCATCTATTGCTGACACTACCAAAATAACCGCATCCAGTACGTCCAAGACATACTCCACTTCATCGACAAAATCATAATGTCCAGGTGTGTCAATTAAATTAATTTGGTGCCCTTCAAAAGAAAATGTCGTGTAACTATTTTTTATGGAAATGCCTCGATGTTTCTCTAAGGACAACGAATCCATGACGGTGTTTCCTGATTCAATTTTTCCCATTTGACGAATAACATTCGTCTCAAACAAAATCCGTTCTACCAAAGTGGTTTTCCCAGCATCAACATGAGCCAAAATACCAATATTTAATCGTTTCATACAATCGTCTCCCTTCTATTAATCATGAGAACGTCTCCCATTACTGATAAGAGATTAGCTGCTAAAGGCTTTTGCAAAAAACGCCTTATAAGTATTGTCATACTGGCTCTATTATAGTATCACTAGAGCGTTCTATTGTATAGCCACTTTGAGTAATTCCAGATACTTTCAGTCAAAAGCAAGATTGGAGTGATCTTTATCACTCATCAAAAAAAGCAGCCTCTGGTTAAGAGACTGCTGTAGCACTTATTACAATTTCTCCCCATTTGACTTAATGACTTGCTGATACCAATCAAATGATTTCTTTTTACTTCTTGCTAATGTGCCTTGGCCTGCATTGTTCTTGTCGACATAGATAAAGCCATATCGTTTTTTCATTTCACCAGTTCCAGCCGATACTAAATCGATAAAGCCCCAAGGTGTATAGCCCATTAAATCAACGCCATCATATTCAACGGCTTCTTTCATAGACTCAATATGCGCTTTAAGGAAATCAATGCGATACTGATCATCAACTGTTCCATCTGGTAATTTTTCATCAATGGCGCCAAAACCATTTTCAACAATAAACAAAGGCAATTCGTAGCGTTCAGCAAACCAATTCATAGCATAACGCAAGCCTAAAGGATCAATTTGCCAGCCCCAATCCGAGGCTTTAACATACGGATTACTCACTAAATCGCGAGATTCATCATAATCAAAAGCAGGGCCTTTACCACCCCCTTTTACCGCAAAGGACATGTAATAACTAAATCCAATATAATCAACTGTCCCTTGAGTTAATGCCCTTATATCAGCTTCTGTCATATCCATTTTGAAGTTCTTGCGTTTCAGATACTTCATCAGATAAGGAGGATATTTCCCCCTAACATGCACATCAGTAAACCAATAGCGCTTTTGCATCGCACTAACTGCCGCCATCATATCTTCCGGGTCGCACGAATAGGGATAAATCGGCACCATGGCAATCATACACCCGATTTTTAGTTTAGGGTTGACTTGATGCCCGGCTTTTACAGCCAAAGCACTGGCAACCAACTCATAGTGAGCAGCTTGATACATAAGTTCTTCACGATTTTCCCCCGCTTTATAACGAACCCCTGAATTAGTAAAGGGAGCAAAATCTTCCTGGTAGTTAGCTTGATTGTTGATCTCATTAAAGGTCATCCAGTAAGTCACCTTATCTTGGTATCGATTGAAGCAAACCTCAGCAAAATGTAAGAAAAAGTCGATCATTTTGCGATTTCGCCAGCCACCGTAGGCTGTTACTAAATGATAAGGCATCTCAAAATGAGATAAAGTGACAACTGGCTGAATCCCATGCTTCAGGCACTCATCAAATAAATCATCGTAAAACTGAAGCCCCTCTTCATTCGGCTCTGATTCGTCTCCTTTAGGAAAAATTCTCGTCCAAGCAATCGACGTTCTAAAACAATTGATTCCCAGCTCCGCAAACAATTGAATATCCGCTTGATACCGATGATAAAAGTCAATGGCTTCATGATTGGGATAATTTTCGCCCATTAACACACCATCTGTGATCTTACGAGGTTGTCCATGAGCCCCGACTGTCATCACATCTGCAACGCTGATTCCTTTTCCTCCTTGATCCCAACCACCTTCAAGTTGATGAGCTGCAACTGCGCCTCCCCATAAAAAATTTTCATTTAAAATCGACATACTCTCACCCTTTCTATAACTCGCTTTTCAACCTTACTTTTCTTGCGCATTTCCCATTTCAGTTTCGTAATTAATGGCATCCATTTTTCTTGCAAATGGCAAGTAAATAAAGAACCCAACCGTTAATACTACTACTTGCAGTAAAGCAGCACGCCATCCTCCAACGATCAAGCCAGAGATGATTGGCGGAGTTGTCCAAGGAACTTGAATAGCTGTAAAGAGTGGGACCAGTCCTGTATATAAAGCAAAATATGTGATAACTGAAGAAACAACTGGTGTTAAAATGAAAGGAATTGCCATAATCGGATTCATTACAATCGGTGTTGCAAACGTAATCGGTTCATTGATATTGAAAATGGCAGGTCCAATAGATAGACGTCCTAATTGTTTAAATTGAACTGATTTAGCAAAGAATACCATGTAAACAACTAAACCGATGGTCATCCCTGCACCAGTAACTGTTAAAAATTGATCCAAAAATTGCTGGGTAACGATGTGCCCTCCATTAGCCAAGGTTAACTCTTTACCAGAATTGATAATATCTGTATTTTCTAATGAGTTAGCTAATAAGATAGGTCCCATGATGCCACCAACAATTGTCGAACCATGAACCCCAAAAAACCAGAAAAGCGGTACTAGGAATCCTAAGAACAAAGCACCACCTAATGAATCCGTCACTCCTTGCAAAGGTGATTGTAAGACATCGTAAATAAAATCGAACAAGGTTGTCGTAAAGACTTTGTCAAAGAAAATATAGATCATCATGGCACCGGTAATAATTGCTGCCGCAGGAATTAAGGCTGTGAATGAATTAGCGACGTTTTCCGGCACAGCATCAGGCATTTTAATCCGTATATCATGGCGCAAGAACCAACTATAAATAATTCCGACAATTAATCCAACTAAGATAGCGGTGATCATCCCTTTTCCGCCTGTCCAGTCTTTATTAATAATGTTACCAATTGTGACCTTACTTTCAGGGTCGGTAATTTCAGCAGACATAAACAAAATAAACGTTACAAGTGCCACCATTCCTGCTGGTAAACCTTCAAAGCCTTCTGTTTTCACATAAGAGTATGCAATCCCAATTACCGCGAAAATAGCCATAATGGCAAATGAAGCCCCATATGCTTGATTAAAATAAACATCCATCCCAATACTCTTGACCCAATCTGCGGCAGGGGTATACGGGATATTTGCCAATAAGAGGAAAATCGACCCTACAATGGTAAATGGCATGGTGTACAACATACCGTTACGTAACGCCGTAATCGGTTTGGTGTTAACAAACTTTAAAACTGGTGGTAGTAATTTCTCATTAATAAAATTATTCATCAGTCAAATCTCCTTTTTATCAAATAAGTTTCTAAACAAAAATCAATAAATGCCCTTCCAACTTAAGGAGTAGCGCTCCTCTTCAAGTTGAAGGCGATTACACTTATAATATAACGTGAGATCAATCAAATTAACAGTCCTTTCCAGTAGACAGACACATGTCTCAACAAAAAAAACAAGCTTATTAGCGCTTGTTTTAATCCGTTATGCTTAATTTACGATTCACGCGATGAGCCAATATCTCTAATAGAACAATAACAGGAACTTGAGTGGTCAAATTAATAGCTGCATCAAAAAAAGCGGAATGCTCTTCTGGCATGTAATAGGATAAATTATGATCAGCCAAGCGCGCCACTGTCGAAAATTCATTGTTGGTAATGCTCAGTACTTTAGCACCATACTTTTTAAAATCAGTCACTTGTTTCACCATTTCTTTGGTTTCACCTGAAACAGACAAAATAATTGCCAAGGTATTCTCCAGTCCTCTGACTGGCACTGGTGAAAATGGGTCCAGCATACTATAAGCGTTAATCCCTAAATTAGCAAAATAGCGACTACCGTAATCCCCGAGGGTGCCACTTGTCCCAATACCAGAAAAGACCACATGTCGAGCTTCAGCAATCAATTCTACTGCAGGGTCAATGGCTTGTACAGATGATTTATCAGACATTTTTTTCATAAAAGAATCCACATGAATAATCGCCTCATAATAATTCTCCAATGTATCGACTATTTTGTGCTCTTTTTTTAAAGCGTATTTAAATTCTGAAAAGCCCTCAAACCCCAATTTTCCGCAAAATCTTAAAATTGTTGAAGTTGAGACATGACAATCCGAGGATAATTGTCTGATCGTTGAGTTAGCAACTTGATCACTATTTTCTAAGATGAATTGATACACAATCATTTCTAAATCATTGAGTTTTTTTACTTTTTCCAAATCGAACATCTTTTGGTCTTCCTCCTACTGCCAAGCCTGAAAGATAAGCCCCCTATCACTAAATTAATTAATAACAAAACTAGGTGACTGTCGTAAGTTTAGCACAGATGCAGTGCTAAAAAAAGAAATCAGCTACCCTTTATAAAGGGTACTGATTTCTTTTTATGTCTTTTATAACGATTAACAATCCGTTAAACAACCAAAATCAACCCTATCAAAAATTTTCTGGCAATCACTTTTTCTGTATGGCAAAGTCGCCTTTTTTTCCAATCCTTCACAAATCACCAAAAAAGCCAAGCTTAATTCAGCCATTACATCGGTTAGTTGACTTAAATCTTGATCAAGAAAAAAATCAATCAATTGCTCTTGCTGCTGATTATTAAGGCGGCTTCGAGCCCCTTGATACTTGGCCCAATCGCCTAAGCTATTAGGTAATAACTCAGCTTGATAATGCCAGCCGATTACAATTAATTGCCTCATCTTATCAATACAATCTAATGCATAATAATGCTCATGTCTTTTAATTCTGCGGTAAACTTCATGGTAGTATGCAAAAAATTTAGTTTGCCAATTAGTTAGCTCACTCAATGACAATGAATACGATACTTCCCTAGAATTCACCATCAAATTAGTTAACAAGTGACTTGGAACATCCTTGATGATCTCTATTTGTCTTGTCCATAATGACGGAACTAAACTCTCAATTGAATAGCAAAATAGATCTACTTTAATAAACGTATCGTAATGAGCTATCAGTAAATTAGTAGATTGTTCATTTTCTAAAAAAAGAATGGTTCCCCATTGATTAACTAACCCCACCTTAAACTGGTTAAATTGATGGAATGTCTCCAAATCAACGACTAGACGTAAATCGATATCTGAGTAAGGATCCTCTTGATTTTCAGCGATAGAACCGCCGTAAAAGGCGCCTAAAATGCAATTGTCCGCTTTTAGGGATTTCTCAATTTTTTGACATAATTCGATTCTAGCCAGAGTCATGTCTTTTTCAAAAGGTTGCATCTCATGAGTCACCTCCAAGTGAAAAATAGTCATAAATGTGTTGAGCCGTTTGCTGTGGTGATAAGCTCGTATTATCAATAACCAAATGATTTTCTGATGCTAGTTCACCAGGTAACGATTTAAACCGATAGTTATCAACGGTATCCATTAATTCCTTCTCAGAAAATGCCAGGTCTCTCTTTGATGGTTTGGCTTTTAAACGATTTTCAGTAATATTTCGTTTTAATCGTGTCTCAAGATTCGTCTCCAATTCAACAAAATAAACAGGCTGATCCTTCTTTTCGAAAATAGTGTGAACCTCCCTTAAAAATGTTAAGTCTTCTTGAGAGTCAAAGTTAATCAGCACCGTAAAAATAATGCCGTCTACTGGATTATCAGCGTTGCTAACAAATCGTTTAAATAACTCTAAACGCAGATCACTTGATAACTCCCACATTGTCGGAGTGTAACCTAAAAAAGGCGCCAATAAATCAATCGTCATATGGTTAAATAGCAACCGAAAGTTTAATAGTTTTTCCAATTCTTGGCCAACAGTCATTTTCCCTACGGCCTGTGGTCCCATAATAATGATTATGCCCATCTGCTTCCTCCATTTCTATCTAAAATAAACCTCGAGCCGCTTTACAAGCTTCGAGGTTCATCATCCTTAAGGTTGATTCTTAATTTCAAAGGCTTTACGGGCCAAGGTTTCAATGATATGAATAACGGGCACTTGAGTTGTAATATTGTGAATAGGCCCTTTTTTTTCAATTGGCATGTAATAGCCGACAGCTCCATCTGAAATTTTGGACAACGTCGAAGAATCACTATTCGTAATGCTGATAATTTTAAAATTATTTTGTTTATATTCGCTGACACGGTGTAAAACCATGGAAGTCTCGCCAGATACTGATAAAACGATTAAAATGGTATTATCTTTAACCTCTTGTGGAATTGGATAAAACGGATCATTGATGTGAGTCGCGTAAATGCCCATATTAGATAAATAACGAGCCCCATATTGGCCCAAGATACCACTACTGCCAATGCCATAAAAAAACACACTGGAGGCATTCGCTATAATTTCAGCACTGTGATTTATTTGATCTTTAAAATCATCGGTATTTATTTTTTTAAAGAAATCCATCATTGCCACAGTATCATCGGTTAATTCCGCTAGTTCCTCTTTTTCATGCATCAATTGAAGCTTAATCTTAAACTCAGAATAACCTTTACAGCCCATTTTATTACAAAAGTTAAGCACCGTTGTCGTAGAAACATGGGCATTGTCTGCCAACTCTCGAATTTTCATTGTGCGAACCTCAACGATATGTTGAATCACATAATTATAAACACCAAATTCTAAATCGTTTAAGCTTTGGATCTGTTCGTAAGTAAACATCTTTTCCCTCCTAGGGAGTCAAATAAAAGACTGATTAAGAAGCACTGCTGCTACTTGCGGCAGCAGCGGCTGCACTAGAAGCGGCAGCGGCTGCCATCACTTGTTCCTGAATAATGAGTTGATTTAGAGTGATTGCCACTGTGTTTGTCACTTCGTCACCGAGTTCTTTAGATTGATTTTCAATAAACAAGTTTAAAGCCATCGTTCGTTGATAATTTTTATCCAAAAAGACCTTTACATGCTCCTCAGCCTCTTGTAAAAACTCGCTAAGATCATCTAATGTTAAATCACTGACTTCTTGCCTTAAAAAAGTTAGGATAACAATTGATGTATACAATAATGGCTTAGGTTTGATATCAAACTTCGCCAGCTCACTCACTGTATTTTCCATTTCTAAAACAAAACGACTGCTCTGTTCTCCTAAAAGTAACACACATGTCGCCGCAGCCGCTTGTGCGTTATCCCGACTTTTTAGCCCTGCCTGACGTAATCCATCGTAGTAAAAGTCCACCATATCAGTAATTTCCTGAGGCCTAAATAAAGCCAGACCTTCATTTTGAGCGAGAGAGATCGCAATTGAGTAATCTTCTTTTCCAGTAATAAACGGATGAGAGCTCTTCATTGCATCGTATATCTCCGCTCCTCTTTTCATTGTTTCAAACTTATTGCTTTGCTTTGAAAATTGAAGTAAATAGGCACCAAAATACGTATAGGAAGAGCCTTTAAAACCGACTTCCTTCATTTCATTATAACTATCCAATAAGAGAAGCACATCTTTATCTGAGCTTTTTTCATTGGCCACCATTAAGGCAATAATTATGTCCCGGACCGTTGCGTTTAAATTGGTAAAAAACCCCGTTTCCGATTTCAAACGTTTGCGAACCCGTTCAATTTCGACTGTATCCAATAATTCTTCCCTACCTATAAATGCTTTCGCCATTAAATATAGAATTCGTTTATCTGTCCACTTCATCGTCGATTTTAATGTATGATAATTCAGTGTTAAAGACCTCATCATTCTTCTTGCCTCCATCGAAACACACCTACCTTTAACATTAGTCTCTTAATTTTAACATAAAATGATCGCCTGTGATCATAAAAATTAACCAGTGAACACCAAAAAAACGGTGGATAGTCTAAAAAAAGACCTCCAGCGTCGAGAGTTCTCTCTTATCTGAAAGCCGTTAATCTGTTTACTTATTTTCGATTAATTTGAAGTTAGACCAAGGTCGTAAAAAATCTAACAGAAATAATTCATCAGCCGAAATCTTACCGACTACGTTCACACGACCATCATTTTTCATGCTTTTTAATGCGATTTGCGTTTCCCCTTTGTATTGACCATATCCAACATTATCGATCAAGACATCACCTTTTTCCATATCAACGGTGTTATGAGCAGCAAATGGCAACTCCTTATATTTAATGCGAGTCATCGTTGAACGTAGAATATACTCAGAACGATCTCCACGATAACTATGTAGATTGTTAAATAGGACTTCTTTTTCATCGTCAGTAATGTCTTCAGCAACATCAACTTTAACAGAAGGATAGTCAGCAAAGAAAGCGTCAGACATGGCTTTTAACTCGGCTTCCGACGCATAGGCATTACCGACCAAAACGTCATCGATTGTGCCCATTAAAACCAAGTGCTTGACTTGTGTCCCTATTTCCAAATCCCGATGATCTTCCAATGAACATAGGCCATCTTGAGTTGGCCATGGACCAAAGTCTGCCTCATGTGAATTCACAAATGCCATCGTGTTAATACCGTACTTGGTGAATTTCTCGGTACACATAACAAAGTGCTCAAAGCCTAATCCTGAGTAACGATGAGGATAAAAATTATGTGATCCTAGTAAATTATTAACATTCGGCGAATAGCTCATAATATTATCGACATAACTTGTCCCTGTGCTCATGTTAATTTCAATTTTTATGCCAAATGGGTTGCGAGTCATTCGCGCTTCTTCTTGGCCCGTAAACCCAATATCAAGACGAACTCCATAGGCTCCCATTTCATGGAAAAATGTTAGATCATCGTAGGAAATTTCAAGCTGATCAAACAGTCCCGGGTTAATATCAACCATGACTTCCATCTCTAAACTATTTGCATAGTCAACAACTTGTTTAAACTCGGCTAATACTTTGTCTTTATCTTCAGTAATTTGCAATAAGCTGGTGAACACACGTTTAAACCCATACTGATGCGCTAAATCTAAATACGCCTTATCTTTTTCAAATGTTGATCGTTCAGGATAAATAGAAATACCTAATTTTCCCACTGTAATGCCCCCTATAAATAGTTTTTCGTTCTTAAACATTATAACAATTAACCCCAAAATAGTCTAGACCATTTCAAAAATAAAACGAAAAAAGCGCGTTTCTAGATTTCACTAGGTAAATTAACAAAAATTTGTTATGATTAAAAGTGGAATAAATAAAATAAATGAGGTATTCGAATGAAAGCAAAAAAATTACTTATTAGTTTAAGTGCACTAACTCTTACCCTCCTTTTAGTTGCCGGTTGTGGCAATGGAGAAAAAGCAACAGGTGGAACAAGTTCTAGCGAAAGCAAAACAGCTGAATCAAGTACAACTGATTCAAAGGAAACTGTGGATTTAAATAGTTTAGATCTACCACAATTAAGTAAAGAAGTGGCAGACAATGAGGCATTAGTCGAACTAGTCACCTCTGAAGGAAATATTCAAATTAAATTATTCCCTGAACAAGCACCTAAAGCGGTTGAAAATTTCATTCAACATGCTAAAGACGGCTATTATGATGGGGTAAAATTCCATCGAATTATTGAAGGCTTTATGATTCAAAGTGGTGACCCTGAAGGTACTGGTGCAGGTGGTGAAAGTATCTGGGGTGAGGAATTCGTACCTGAAATTTCTAATCAACTTTATCACATTAATGGCGCCTTAGCGATGGCACGTACTGGACTCCCTGTTGATCAACCTTCTCAAGGAAGTCAGTTTTATATTGTTCAAAATCATGATAATATGGCAGATGGCCTTTTAAAAGAAGATTATCCTGACAAGATTATCGAAGCCTATCAAGCTGGTGGTGCACCTAATCTTGATTTCCAATATTCAGTTTTTGGTCAAGTAATTGAAGGATTAGACGTTGTTGATAAAATTGCCGCCACTGAAGTTAAAGCGGGCGACTCGGGCGAAAAATCTACGCCAACAAAAGACATTACAATCAAAGAAGTTAAGGTATTACAAGAAGCTAAATAATCATCAAAAAAGTGATCCCGATAATCATATCGAGATCACTTTTTTTAGATTTTTTCGATCCAGCCTTCCGGAGCTTCCACATCACCAAATTGAATCCCAACAAGTTCATTGTATAATCTCGTGGTAACTGGCCCTACTTCAGTCTCACTGTAGAAAACGTGAAACCCATTGCCAGTTTCCAAGCCGCCAATAGGCGAAATAACTGCCGCTGTACCGCAGGCTCCAGCCTCAGTAAACTGATCCAATTGATCCAAATAAACATCCCCTTCAACAGCCGTCATTCCCAGTCGTTTTTCAGCTAAATAAAGCAATGAATATTTCGTGATACTTGGTAAAATAGACGGTGACACCGGCGTGACAAACTGATTATCTGCCGTAATCCCAAAAAAGTTCGCCGAGCCAACTTCTTCAATTTTAGTGTGAGTCGCAGGATCTAGATAGACACAATCTGAATAATTGCGTTCCTGAGCCTCTTTTCCAGGCTGCAAGCTAGCAGCATAATTGCCACCAACCTTAACTGCTCCAGTTCCCATTGGAGCCGCTCGGTCAAACTCTGAAACAATAAAGTTTGTGGCAGTCAAACCACCTTTAAAATAAGGGCCAACAGGCATACAAAAAACAGTAAAAACATATTCTGGAGCTGGTGACACACCAATATTTGGCCCAACACCAATCAGTAGTGGTCGAATATAAAGCGTCGCGCCCGAATCATGAGGAGGCACAAATCCTTCATTTGCCTTGACAACTTCTTTAACAGCCTCGACAAACATCTCTTCAGGTACAAGGGGCATTCGCAGACGTTCAGCACTTCGATTTAATCGTTTGGCATTTTCATATGGCCTAAATAAATTAATACTATCATCTTCACAGCGGTAGGCTTTTAATCCTTCAAAACATTGCTGTCCATAGTGCAACGCTGTTGAGCCTTCGTGAATGTGTAAGACGTTGTCTTCCGTAAGTGTTCCCTTGCTCCATTCGCCATCTTTGTATTCCGCTAAATAACGATAAGGCGTTTTGATGTAATTAAAGCCTAGGTTTTTCCAATCAATCTTTTCCATTTAAACAACCCCTTCACATATTTCAATCTAGTTTATCATACTTTTCATTAAAATTTAATCACTTTTTAATTATTTTCGATTATCTTGATGATTAGTCAGAGCACTCAGAAATCTTCGTTATAAAAAACAGGCCTATTACAGCAAAAAACTCTGATGACTCAGGCTTTTCTGAGTGAAAAGTCATAAGAATTCATTAAAGAGTTCAGAACTTTGTTACTTTTTTTTCTCTCTAAGTTACAATCATAGTGGATAATACGGACATAATGAACTAATATGGCCTACATACAACACATTTATTGATATGATAGGCAATTCTAATAAATGGGAGGAAAAAATGAAAAAGAACGAGTTGATTTACGTTTGGAATGATTTAGTTGGCATCAGAGATTTAACCATCGCCATCATCACCTCAGTCATAGGAGTCATGACTGGTTTTTTTCTTGCGCCAGCGGATCATCCAACCAAACAATTATTTTTTGGCCTTACTGGTGCAATTCTTGCCTTGTTAATTAACACTTGGTTAATAAAACCAAAGCGAAACATTAGGGACCAAAATAATTAATTTCACAAAAACGTGTAAAGGAGTTTTGTTGGTATGGAACTATCTTTATTGATTCAGATGGTAATGGCTGCTTGTGGTGCTATCGTACTTTACATATTTCTTGGTTTTATCCCTGGAACAGATGAAACCTCCATATTAATGCCCATCGCTCTAGCTTTGATTTTAGGAGGCATTCACCCAATTGTCGCCTTAACTTTTTTTGTCGCTTCTTTTGTTACGTTAGGTTTAATGAATCTTATGCCCGTCTTAATCGTTGGATTACCTGGTGGTGTGATGTCAACGCCTCTGATCGAATACGCCCTCTTACTGAAAGAACAAGGGAGAACAACAACTGCCATCAAAAAAGCCGCAGTTGGCAGTTTGATCGGTGTTTTAATCGCATTGCCTACCAGTTTAGCCATTGCTCACGTCATCGCTCCCTATGCCAATGGTTTAAAAGAATACGCCTCATGGTTATTTATTGGTGGCGCCATCTTCTTGTCACTCATTGGCAAATCAAAAATCATTTCATTGATTAGTATCATTCCTATGGCCCTGCTTTTCCAAGGGTTGCGGACAATCTATTGGAGCATGGGAGTGGTACCAGAAACGAAAAATATTACCACCTCTTTTTTTCTAGGCATTACGATAGCGCCACTCCTCCTTTCTCTGGTGTCGCTGTTCAATCAAAACGAACGAGATAAGTTGATTCAAAAAGAAGAAAAAATTACTTTGTTACCGCTCATCCGCAAAGAAAGCCTTAATCCGTTTAACATATTATCAAAAAAGGAAGCTGTTGGAAGCATTGTCTCAACATTTCTTGCTTGTTTTTTGTTTGTGTTAAGTCCCGTTGGTCTGACGATTCTTTTTGGTGAAATGGCAGCCAAACGAGAAACAACGGCTGTCAAGAAAGCCGAAGCAGCTGTCGTCACGATGAGCGCCTTAGTACAAGGAACCTATATGTCTGGTCTGGTCATCTGCCTAGTCGCTTTAGGAATTCCTTTAGCACCATCAGCAATTGGACCAGGAGCAGCTTTTTTTGAGGCGCCCCCTATTTTTGAAATAGGTAACACGATTACTTCACAATTTCCCCAAAAACAATTAGTTTTAGCTTTTGTTATTGGGACGGCGTTGGCAATTGGGGTGGTTTACTTAGTTGCCATGCGTTTCGCTTCTAAAATCACCTCTTTTGTCTTAAGAAAAATCCCACATGAAGGGATTCTAGGACTGTTTATTGCCTTAGTGGTTTTATTGGGATATATGGACGCAGGTCTCATCAATGTGTTTGGAATCTTACTTATCGGATTTACCTGTGGTACCTTAAATCGGTTGGGAGTCAACTATGGAATTCAGTTTATGACTCTCTACGCTGCACCTGCAATTATTGAAATATTTAGTAACTTAGTATAAACTGTACTTTCTGACTTTTATTTACAACAACTCTTTACATCATTACTTTTAGAAGTTTCTTACAGATAGAAAGGTTGAATGCTTATGTCAACACAAGGAATCGGTTATGCCAACGGTAAAATCATCTTAATGGGAGAACACTCTGTCGTGTATGGTGAACCATCTGTTGCTATTCCCTTCCCAGCAACACAGATCAAGACAACCGTCCAAGCTGCTGAGGGAGAAACCACAATAGAATGCCTTTTTTATAAAGGACTACTAAACGATATGCCTGAATTATTGGAAAGCTTAAAAGCTGTCATTCAAGTTTCCTTAGACCGACTGGGGCAAAACGAAAGCCTATCGATCAACATCGATAGCACGATCCCAGCAGAACGTGGAATGGGTTCGAGTGCAGCCGTTGCAGTGGCAACAACACGAGGGATTTACGATTTCTACAAACAAGCTCTGTCACATGAGGAACTATTAGAAATAGTCGATATTTCAGAAAAAATTGCTCATGGTAACCCTAGTGGATTAGATGCGTTAATGACTAGCAGTTCTACGCCTTACTACTATATAAAAGGACAGCCGGTAACGCCAATTGAGTTACGTCTAGCTGCTGTTTTAGTCGTCGCTGATACTGGCAAAACGGGCCAAACAAAAGAAGCTGTCGCAAGCATTGGCGAAAAAATCCGTGGTAAAAATAAAGCGTTGTACCAGCGAAAAATTACTGAGCTAGGTCGTTTAGCTAAAGACAGTAAAGATTACTTAAGCCACAACCAACCAGAACAGTTGGGGCTAGCCATGAATCAAGCCCAGAACTTATTATCTGAGCTTGGTGTTTCCAGCTTGGAACTTGATGCTTTAGTGGTTTCCGCCCTTAGTCATAATGCATTGGGTGCAAAATTAACAGGTGGCGGCCGCGGCGGATGTATGATAGCATTAGCAAGGAATTTAAATGAAGCCCAAGAAATTGCCACGGCTCTTGAAGAAGCTGGCGCAAAAGCAACTTGGTTATACGAAATGAGTGGAGACTAAATGAAACAACAAAGTAAAGCAAGAGCCCATACAAACATTGCCCTGATCAAATATTGGGGAAAACGAGATAACAAGCTTTTTTTGCCCATGAACAGCAGCTTGTCTTTAACACTAGATGCTTTTTATTCAGAAACAAGCGTCGAATTATCTGACTCATTTGAAGCTGACTCTTTTATTCTGAATGATCAACCACAAAATTCTCAAGAAACAGCCAAAATAAGTCACTTTCTTGATTTATTTCGCCAAACAGCCGGGATCAAAACAGCGGCAAAAGTAGTGAGCCAAAATTTTGTGCCGACTGCTGCCGGATTAGCCTCATCAGCCTCAGCTTTCGCGGCACTTGGCGCTGCCATGAATCATGCCACTGGCTTAAATTTGGATTTAGCTGAGCTTTCTACTTACGTTCGGCGCGGCAGTGGCAGTGCTACTCGCAGTGTTTACGGCGGTTTTGTCGAATGGCAGATGGGAACAACCTCAGCTGACAGTCTAGCTGTCGAAATTGACGATGCCAGTTGGGATATCGGCATGATTACTGTTGCAGTAAATACTAATAAGAAGACCCTTTCCAGTCGAGATGGTATGAAGCTGACCGTTGAAACATCAGCTTTTTACCCTGCTTGGTTAGAAAGCGCCGCGAAAGATCTCGTTTCCATTAAAGAAGCTATCCACAAACAAGACTTTCAACAACTAGGAGAAATCACTGAGTCAAATGGCATGAAAATGCACGGTACCATGCTCGGTGCTACGCCTCCTTTCTCATATTGGGAAGCTTTAACTGTTGAAGTTTTAACTAAAATTCGTGAAATACGTAGACAAGGATGGCAGTGTTACTTTACAATGGATGCTGGACCTAATGTTAAGATCCTCTGTCGCTACTCAGATGCAGAGGCCATCCAAAAATTGTTGACCACCGCTTTTCCAGACAATCCAGTAATTATTTCGAAAGTCGGAAGCGGCGTCAAACTGATCTAAACAGTTTGACATTAAGAGAGGAAGAAATACATGATAGAAGCTAGTGCACCTGGAAAACTTTATATAGCAGGTGAATATGCTGTACTAGAACCAGGACATCCTGCGATTTTAGTCGCCTTAGATCAATACATAACCGTTAGATTGAGAGAAGCCAAATTTCAAGGAAGCATTCGCTCCAGCTATTCCAATGGGTTTATGATTCCTTGGACACGCAAAAATGGTCAGTTATATATTGACGAACGGGAAAATCCTTTTACATATGTCATTCAAGCTGTGACGATGACAGAGAAATATTTAGCTGAAATTGGCAAAAAACTGACCTTCTTTGATTTAGAAATTGAAAGTGACCTTGACAATAAAGATGGTCGTAAATACGGACTAGGTTCCAGCGGTGCTGTGACCGTTGCAACAATTAAAGCTTTATTGACCTTTCACAAAGTCAATTATGATGCAACTTTAGTCTACAAATTAGCGGCATTGACTCATCTATCAATCAATAGTAACGGTTCTTTTGGTGACCTAGCGGCCAGCTCATTTGGAGGTTGGATAGCTTATTCTTGTTTTGATCGCACATGGGTTCAGGCTAGAGAAAAAGAACACTCATTGTTGGCTCTGCTTAACATGAATTGGCCAAAAATGATGATAGAACCATTAACGCCTCCCGAAAACTTAAACTTATTGATCGGTTGGACTGGTAAACCAGCTTCAACCACTCATCTCGTTGATTTATTAAACGAGGAAATCAGCGAAATTGATCATTATTATTCAGTGTTCTTAAATAACAGCTTAAACTGTGTATCGACCATTATCAACGCCTTCAAACATAATGACTTTAATACGATTCAAGCGGGAATTCGTCAAAATCGTCAGTTATTACAGCACCTTGGCGCTAATAGTGGCGTTCATATTGAAACTGCTACCCTCTTTGATTTATGCGAAATTGCAGAAGACTTTGGTGGTGCAGCGAAATCGTCTGGTGCAGGTGGTGGCGATTGTGGTATTGTGTTAATTGATAAAACAATCAACCCAAACCCATTAATTAGAGAATGGGAAAAAGCGGACATTAGCCAGTTACCTGTTAATGTTCATTATGAAGACGCCTATTTATTAGCATAGAATTGGAGGTTTACTTATGTCAATTCATCAAAATCGTAAAGATGAACACGTTGAACTAGCAGAAAAACTTTACGGAAGCCATCCCTTAACGGATTTCGAAGCCATGACATTTGTCCATCACTCCTTCCCCAATATGAATGTGTCAGATGTAGATTTGCGGACACATTTTGCTACTTTTGATTTAGAACTGCCTTTTTACATTAACGGAATGACTGGGGGCAGTGATAAAACAGCCACTATTAACCGTTATTTGGCTCTAGTGGCAAAAGAAACAGGCTTAGCTATGGCATCAGGTTCAGTCAGCGCCGCAATTAAGCACCCCGAAGTGGCGGAAAGTTTTGCTGTTATTCGTCGAACCAATCCTAAAGGAGTAATTTTTGCTAACTTAGGGGCTGAACATTCTGTAGAGAATGGGAAACGCGCTGTCGATCTACTACAAGCTGATGCCCTTCAACTACATGTCAATGCCCCTCAAGAATTGGTGATGCCCGACGGTGAAGGCGAACGCTCCTTTACTAATTGGCTCAGCCAAATTCAAAAAATGGTTGAACAAGTAGGCGTTCCCGTGATTGTCAAAGAAGTCGGTTTCGGCATGAGTCGTGAAACCATCCAACAACTGATGCGTATTGGTGTAAAAACAATTGATGTAAGCGGCCGTGGCGGAACTAATTTCGTTGCAATCGAAAACTCTCGGCGAACGAAACAGGAATTCTCTTTCGCTGAAAACTGGGGTCAATCAACAGCTGTTTCACTTATTGAGTCAGCCCCTTTCCAAAATCAAGTGGAAATACTTGCCTCTGGTGGGATTAAAACCCCTATTGATATGGTCAAAGCTTTATCACTTGGAGCCCGCGCTTGTGGCTTGTCAGGTCATTTCTTACATCTTGTTCAAACCCTTGGTGTTGAGAAAACCATCGCAGAAGTCGAACAATGGCGCCAGACTTTACAAACGTTGATGACTCTCTTAGGCGCAAAAAAGATTGCTGATTTACAAAAAAACGATATCATTTTAAGAGAACCCATTAAAGGTTGGTGCGAAGCACGTCGCATTGACTGGCAATCTTATGCTAATCGCTCGTAAATAAACTAACCTGACAAGAAAAACCTTGTCAGGTTAGTTTATTTATATTTAATCCTCTAGTAAGTATTGAACTCTATTTAAGAATGTCCGAGTTTCCTCCTGACTGTCCCGCAACTTAATTGCTAAGTCTGGATGATTCGTAATGATCCCATCCACATCCAAACGTAAGTATTTACGTAGTAAGTCTTCCTTATTAACCGTCCAAACAAAGACCTCTTTATTCATTGCTGCCGCTTGCGTTAAAAGACTTTCCGTGACAGAAAATTCCTCTAAAACATAAAAATCGTGCATCGTTTCTGGCAAACTGCCTAAATTTAAAGGGATGACATAAGCTGTTTGAATAGCAGGTTCAATTTCCTTAATTTCATTCAAAATCTTAATGTCCAGTGATTGAACATAAAAATCTGTTATCACATTCTTTTCTTTTAACAAATTAACTAAATTTTGAGCCATTTCATTCGATTCATGTCCATGGGGTTTCACTTCGATTAACAGCTTAATTCGTTCCTTTTTAGCAACATCAATATAGTCACTTAGGCTAGGAATCCGATCTTGAAACCCACTTTGCTTAACTGTCAACTGTTCCAACTCCGCTAAGTTCAAATTGCGAACTTCTTCGTTAACACCTGCTAATCGCTTCAAATTATAATCATGCATCACTACAAATTTTCCGTCTCTCGTTTCCTGGATATCCATTTCAACCACATCCGCATGAACCTCAGCAGCAGCCTTAAGAGAACCGATCGTGTTTTCAACCCCTTTTTCTGTAAATCCACGATGGGCTACAATCTCTGTCTGAGGGGCATAGACCACGCTGATAGCTGACCAAATATTAAAACCGATAAACACAACAAGCCCAATAATTAAAACATTTCGCCATTTTGGATAGGTCTGAGCCCATAATTTGGGTTGAAATTTAAATTTAGGAATGTCTTTCAGAAAGGGTTGACCTTCCCTAGTAGTCCCGACAATTCCATTAGCGACTAAGGGTTGGATCACTCCACCAAAAAGAAATAGAAAAATTTCAACAACAGTTATGGTTATGCCCGCAACCACTGGGGCAATTAAAGGCAAATAAGCATCAGCAAAAACTAGCGGTAGGAATAATACAAACGTAATGCCTCCCAAAAGCAAGCCATAACCACCTACCAACAGTCCCAAAATAACTAGATTGCTAATAGAGCGCCCTTTTGAAAAATACCAGCTCTTGCGAATAGCTTGCCAAATGGTCGCCTCTTTGTCGGTGACAAAAAAATATACCACATATAACAAGTGTAAAGCTATATAAGATAGAACGATAATCACGCCTATATACATAATTAAGCCTGACGTGGTCATGGACAATTCATCCACAATAAAATCCGGAATTTTAATCATCGAAGTCAACTCGGCATTGAGTCCGATAGACACGATTGGCATTATTAAAATGAAATACCCCACAAGTAAGAGAGAATTAAGACTTAAGAAAAATCTGACTTTCCGATTCAACCCCTTAGCAATATCCCAAAAAGCAATCGACTGGCCCGTTGCTTGATTATGAGCCAACAGAATATAAAACCCTAGCTCATAGAAAATAAAAAATACGAACAAAAGCAAGAGAGCTAAACCGATCAGTAAAGCTAAGGGATGGCTAAAGATAGCAGAAAAATTTTCATTCGTAACGCCAGCAATTTTAGCACGACTAAGCATTTTATAAAACAAAAAAGATAACAACGGTAGGACAATGGCAACCCGAATAAACTGCAAGATCAACAGGCTTTTAAAATAATCGGGCCAAGTTTCTAAAACCCTTTGAAAACTATATTGCACATTCTTTAATATTGTCATTGATCCTCACCATTTCCATTATTATTCAGATTACTATCATTTAATTATACTCTATAACACAAGGAAACGAAATCAATCACACTCTATTCCATGACTAGTTTTTGGTTTTTAAAAAGCCAATTTTGAGTGCCCACACGTTCTACAAAATAACGATCATGAGAGGTTAACAAAATAGTACCTGGGTAACCGTTAATAAAGTTTTCCAATGCCAAACGCGATGCCAGATCAATAAAATTAGTTGGCTCATCCAACAATAACACATTGCTTTCTTTGAGAAATAGTTCTCCTAATATCAAACGAGTCCTTTCGCCACCACTTAGATCGCAGACTCGCTTAGTCAAGTCATTTTGCGAAAATCCTAGTTGATGAACGACCGATCTCACAATAGCCTCAGGATAATCAGTTCCCTTCGCCAAATAACTTCCTAACGTTTCTTGGGTCACCACTTGATACGCATGTTGATCAAAGTTCCCAAACATCACCTTAGGCGAGACAACAATCCCTTGACCTTTCGACATAATATGAGCCAATAAACTTGACTTTCCGCAACCGTTAGGGCCATTTAGAACAATCACTTCTCCTAAAGAAAATTGAAAATCAGCGTTATCTAACAACAATCTTTTCCCCTTTTTAAGCGTGACCCCCTCTCCCATAATTGGATAATTATTGTGCAACGTTAGTTCTGCCGATTGTTTAAAGATAATCTTTTTTTCTACTTGGCTACTGGGCCCAACTGCTAGTTGACTTAAACGCTTTTCCATTGCCTTAGCTGATTTTTGAATTCCTTTTACAACACTATCTTTTTGTTTAGTTCCACCTAAACGACTGGGTTTAATCTGTCGTTTCTTTTGTTTCTCAGTGACCGCAGCCAATTTATCAGCTTTCGCTTTTTTGTCCGCAATAGCTAGTTCCAACCGTCTTTTTTCTTTTAGATTGTTCTTTTGTTCAGTCAAATTTGCCTGCTCTTCGGCTTCTTTTTGGAGTTGATACGCTGTATAATTTCCCTGATACTCAGTTACTCGACCGTTGGCCAACTCCCAAATTTTTGTGACGGTTTTATCAAGAAAATAACGATCATGGCTGACCACTACTAACGTACCATAATAATAGACTAACTCGTCTACCAAAAATGTGATGCCCTCCTGATCTAAATGCGTGGTTGGTTCATCTAGCAACAGCCCTTCATGGTAATCAGAAAATAGTTGGGCGAGTTTCATTCGAGTCTGCTCTCCGCCACTAAAGCTAGATGACGCTTGCTTAGGCACCTTGAATTTACTTAGCCATTCATAATCAGCTAATCTCTCTTCGGGTAACGTCACTTGCTCAAATAAAGCAAACTCAGTCTTAATCACTACCGTTCCTTTATCTGGTTGGAGAATTCTCCTTAAGACATTTAACAACGTTGTTTTCCCTTGACCATTGTTACCGACGATCCCAATTTTATCCCCCTGATAAATTGATAATTGTTGAAGCTCTAATACCTGTTGGCCACCTAATGTTAGTGCCACATCTTTTAAATCTACTGATAATAGTTGCATGCTTATTCCTCTTTTCTATGAGGCCATGCCATTTAACAAAAGAGGTTACCATCGTGATTTTCCAAGCTAAAATTTCTCCTTGAGACGCAAAAATAGAGATAGCAAGGCTACCTCTTAAAAGACAAATTATGATAAATTGCGAACGACCTGCAACTTAAGTGTAATGTAAATAAACCTTAGACATTACTGTAAAAAGTTTCACCCACATAGTCAACATACTATGTCACCGTATTCCTTAAGAAAAAATACAGGTTTAGATTAGAAAAATGGCTAGACTCCTCGTTTTGTCAAATAAAACAAGACCTTTGAATGTATTCAGTTACTTATTCAAAGGGTTAAGTCTTAATCTCATCGATGCCATTGTTTACTAATCCTCCTTCTTTAATAGTCATTTAGATAACCTGACTACATTTAATAACATAAGTTTACCAAGTCTTTTAGCCAAAAGCAAGGCTCAATGCATCGGCAAACAAATTTCAACGACGATCCAATTGTCTTTACTGGTCAACTGAATGCCTCCCTGATGTGCTAGAACGATTTCCTTCGCAATGGATAGACCTAATCCAGATCCCCCGGTTTGACTAGAACGGGAGTGATCCATTCGATAGAACTTATCAAAGACAGCAACTTGCATCTCTTGAGGAATATCTGGTCCTTGGTTTTTAAAACGGATGATCCCATCAGACCCAGTTTGAGCAATCGTCAATTCTATAGGCGTTTGTTCAAAACTATAAGCTAAAGCATTTTTCATCAAATTGGTAAAAACTCGCCCCAGTTTATCAGGATCTGCCAGTACCGTCAAACTAGTTAATCCAGTAATCACAATCTCTTGACCACGAGTTTGGCCATTGATATAAAATTCATCGGCCACTTGCTCTGCTAACATTCTCACGTCAATTGGTTGCTTACTCAACGTAATCTCCTGCAAATTAAATCGGGTGATGTCAAAAAATTCATTGACTAATCCTTCTAATCGATATGATTTATCTAGCGTTAGATCAATATATCTTGCTTGTTGCTCCTGAGATAAAGTTCCCGATGTCTCTTGCAAAAGATTTAAATAGCCGACAATCGATGTTAAGGGCGTTCGAATATCATGAGCGAGATACATTACCAAATCATTTTTGCGCTGCTCGGCTTCTTTGGCACCCCGCTCCCGCTTTTTTATAATTTGATTGACTTGATTCATTTTGGATTCAATACTCTTCATTTCTAACGATAATTCAATCGAATCCTCGGTTTCTTCAATCAACTTGTCCATACCATTGGCAATTTCATCAAAATAACTGGTCACAAAATCAGTGTACACCCGGAAAATAATGAACAAGGCGACAATTGCGACAATCATCATGATAATCAATAAGTTATTTCGAACTAAATTTTGGTGAACATAAAAAGCCGTTTCTTGGGTAAAACCAAAATTATTAACCAGACTGTTGACGATCCAATCACCGGCGACACCACGAGCCATGGATTGCAACACAAATAAAATAATCCCAGTGCCGACAATAATTAAGGAAATTCTTCTTAAAATTTTTCGTTTAAATAAACTATAATCATTTTTTTTAGTCAAGTTTATACCCCACTCCCCAGACTGTCTTGATGTACTTCTGATTGCCATTTGGCCCTTCAATTTTTGAACGAAGATGTCGGATATGAACCATGACAGTATTGTTTGAACTCTCAAAATATTTTTCTCCCCAAACAAGGTGAAATAGCTCCTCTGATCTAAGCACCTTGCCAACATGTTCCAACAACACCCACAAAATCTTAAATTCTGTCGGCGTCAATTCAACAGGTTTTTGATTGACCGTCACTTCATAAGTTGTTTTATTAACAACTAAACTCTTGTGGTAAATCACTTGATCTGCAAGCTGATCGACTTCTTTACTTTGTCCCTCATTGTACATGGTGTACCGGCGTAATTGAGCTTTAACCCTTGCCACTAATTCCAAAGGTTGGAAGGGTTTCGTCACATAATCATCTGCGCCTAAAGTTAAACCTGTGATCTTATCTAACTCCTGATCTTTGGCCGTTAGCATAATAATCGGAAAATGAGCCTGTTCGCGAATTTTTTGACTAATAACAAACCCGTCAATATCAGGCAACATGATATCCAAAATAGCCAAATCAACTTGATGTTGGCTTAAAAAATCCAAGGTAGCTTGCCCGGAATAAAATTTTACTACCTCATAGCCCTCATTTTTCAAATAAAGCTCGACCAGATCGGCGATTGCTTGTTCATCATCTACGACTAATATCCTCTTCATAGTAAGCTCCTTTTCTCGACTAAGTAAGTACTTGAATAAAAGACCATTCCCCGAATCATTGCTGTCTAACACCTAGGCTTTTCCCATATACCTGCAGCTAAAAAGAACTACACGCAACACTCTGGATAATGAAATGGGCTCCCAATAACTTTAGCTGTTTACCTATTTCACCTGAGAACACTCCCTCCTTCTATCTTACCTGATCCCCCTCAGTAAAAACACTATTGAAGCAGAATTTTGACAAGGAATTGATAATTTTAAACGTTTCATGATAAAATATGCTAAAATAGCAATAACGTGTTTAAACGTTAAGAGGATATCAGAAAGGTAGATGATATAATGACAACTTGTTTAAGATGTCAAGTGAAGGTCAGCGCGGATCACAACCAATGCCCTCTTTGTCATGCTGTTATCAATGAAAACACCGTGCCGTCGCTGACAAGTTACCCACACTACCCAGAAACAACAAATAATAAAAAATTGCGAGTCAAAATTTGGCTCTTTATAACCATCATCATCATTAGCTTATCTTTTGCAATCAATGCCTTTACTTGGGAGATTAAGCCTATTACTTGGGCCCCTATCGTTTCAATGGCCAGTTTCTATATCTGGTTTGTCGGAAAAGATTTGTATCAAAAGTTCAATATTAACTTAATTGGCAAAACGTTGTGGAAAAATTATTTTTTTCTCTCATTAGTGTTAGTCATCATCGATTTAAGTACAGATTTTGGTCGTTGGTCATTAAATTATGCCATTCCCTTTTTAGGCATCTTAACTGGACTAATTATGACCCTTTGGTCTGTCAGGAACAAATCCATGTGGCGAGATGACATCGGGTATATCTTACTAATCGTTAGTATCAACATCATTCCTTTGTTGCTCTTTTTCGTAAAAGGCGGAAATGTCCTATGGCCAAGTATCATCTCTCTGATATATGGCGGGCTGACTATTCTGGGGTTGTTTATCTTTTCTGGCAAACGGCTACTATACGAACTGCAAAAGAGATTTCATTTTTAATCCGGAACCATAAACCGACGCATCATTGCGTTCCAGCAACTGTCACATCCGATACACACACCGATAACAGCTTTTATCGATTAAGTAGGAGGTCACCATGTACAAATGGTATCGTTTAGATAATGCAGCAAAAGTATTCCCTTCTGTAACTGGCAATAAAAATTCTTCAGTTTTTAGATTTGCAGCCATCCTCTTCGAAGAGGTCAACCCCATTGCATTGCAACAAGCCGTTGATATTGTGATGCCTCGTTATCCGATGTTTTCTGTTCGTTTACGAAAAGGCATCTTTTGGAACTACCTAGATGCCAACAAACATAGTTTAGTCATTCAACAGGAAACTAACCCTCCTTGTGGTCAAATCGACTCTGCGAGAGATGGGGGCTATATGTTACGCGTGTTATACAGCGGTCACCGCTTATCCTTAGAAATGTTTCATGCCCTGACAGACGGCAGTGGTGCGATTGAATTTTTTAAAAGTCTATTGTTTTATTATTTTAAATGTTCAGGCCACGACTTCCCCCATGAAGGTAAAGTTAAATTAGGTGAAGAAGCTTCCCCTCAAGAAGAAGTTGAGGATAGTTTCAGCAAGCACTACACCCCCATTTATTCAGAAAGCACGCGCAACCCCCGTTCGTTTCACATTCGCGGGGTTTCTTATAACGATGGGGATAACAGTTTAATCCACGGCGTCGTTAACAGCCAAGCGATCAATCAAGTGGCCAAAAAATACGGGGGCTCAATCACCTCTTACCTGGCTTCTTTATTAATTTATTCAATCTATCAAACTCGTAGTCATCAACGAGATGCCACAAAACCCATCGTCATTGCTGTGCCAGTTAACCTACGCAACTCATTCCATTCAAACACATTAAGAAATTTCTTTAATGTTATTAATGTTGGTGCGTATATGGATGGTGAAATGACCATGGAAAAATTAGTTCCCTTAATTCAAGAAATGCTGATACAAAAAACCAATAAAACCTATCTTCAATCTTCGATTAACAATAATGTCAACTTCGAGCGAAACGTGGCGTCAAAGTTCGTGCCACTTTTTGTAAAAAATTATTTTGTTCGACTAGGCTTTGATCACTTAAGTGAAAGTAAAAAAACAATTACCTTGACCAATTTGGGCCGTGTAGACCTGCCTAGTGGCATGTATCAGTATATTAAACATATGGAAATTGCTGCCTACCCCACTCAGAAAAGTCCAATTGCTTGTGGCCTCATCTCCTGTAATGACCGTCTGACGATAACGTTTATCAAGAATATTGTCGAAACAGATATATTGCAGTACTTCTATTCACATTTAGCAACTATCGAAGGATTAGATGTTGAAGTCTATAGTAATCAATTAGCACACACTTACGAAACATAACGAGTGAGCATCAGATTAGCTAGCTAATCTGATGTTTTTTTTACAACCTTCCATAAACTGTCAAAGCATCTTCAATGTGCCGTGCCTCAGTCAATGGTGTGCCACTAGCTCCTGCTGTAACTAACAAATAACGATGCCCATTAATCGTTGCCAGACTTGCTAAACACTGACCCGCTTCTTCCGTATAGCCTGTTTTTCCACCATTTATCTCACCTGAGATAGCAGGCGTTGCGGGTAAATGACTGAATAATGTACTGGCAAGATAGAGACCTTCAGGGTGATATCCGCCACTATAGAAACGCTCCTTTGACGTAAACACTTCATAAAAAGTCTCATTCTTTAGAGCAAGCTTCAACAAATGCGCCATATCATTAACAGTACTGTAGTGATTGCGCTGATGAAGTCCCGTTGCATTTTTAAACTTTGTCTTCGTCATTCCCAGTTTTTCGGCTTCTAGATTCATCAATTTAACAAATTTTTTCTCACTCCCTGCTACTTCAATCGCTAATGCCTGTGTTGCCTCAGCCCCCGAGGACAATAATGTGCCATAAAGTAATTCTCGAACTGGCACATCCTCATCGCGCAAAAAACCAGCCATAGAAGCCCCTTCTGAAACACTTTGATCAACAATTTCACCTGGAACTCGAATAAGTTGATCTAAATCTGTTAATCGCTGGATTACGACATAAGCTGACATGATTTTTGTCATTGATGCTGGATAAATCCTTTCATTGGCTTTTTTACTTCCAATCACCTCGTCGGTATCTAAGTTAAGTAGGACAGCGTTTTTACTGTCAATATCAGCTAATAGACTCGCATCCAGTTTATTATCCTGCTTTTCGGCAAATATAAACCCGAATGGATGACGCCCTTGATTAGCTAACTCGTCACCATTCATACCTTTTAAAACTATCAGACTCATTACAACAACCATTAACACTAGACACATTAGTGTTGCTTTGATTCGGGATTTCTTTCTTCGTCTCATCGTAAAGCCTCCTCACTTCTCAAGTTCAAACACGTTAATTCCTTTGTTATCATAATTAAACCATGCCAATCCTGATTGTTTCTATAAATCCACTTAGCAATTTCTTAACTTTTTCTTAACTGGCATTACCACTGGATCGCTGGCAAGCAAAAACGTCGCCTAACAGTTTAGCTAACTGCTAGGCGACGTTTAATTTATCTTTTGGCTAATTCTTCGACAATTTTAGTTGCAGCAAATCTAACGTTCTTAGGTAAGGTTCCCAGGTTAATTCGAATAAACCCTTCATACCCTTCACCAAACCATTCACCATAATCCACTGCGATACCACAGTTAACTTGCATAAAGTCAATCACTTCGTCTGGCTTTAAATAAGCTCGCAAATCTACCCAAGCCAAATAGGTACCTTCTTTTTCGGTCAAAACGATCTCAGGAGCTTTTTCGGCAAATATTTCTTTCAAACTATTAAAGTTATGCTCAATAACATCGTTTATCCCCTCTAACCATTGGCTACCTTCACGATAAGCCGCCTCTGTTGCCACCATTCCAAAGAGGCTGTTGACGGATTTCACCGTGGTATTGGCGTAGGCATCGTAACGTTTTCTTAACTCTGAGTCAGCGATCACAATATGGGAATTTAAGAGACTAGCTAGATTAAATGTTTTAGATGGTGCATTTAAGACGATCAAATGGCTGCGATATTTTTCATCCAACGCCAATGCCGCCACATGAGGATGATCCTGACGGGTCAAGTCCTGATGAATTTCATCAGAAACAATCATAACATCATGCTTTAAACAAATGTCAAACAACCGATTCTGCTCCTCAGCTGTCCAGACACGACCAACCGGATTATGGGGAGAACAATGAATAAATAACTTTACATTATTTTCGACAATTTTAGCTTCAAAATCCGCATAATCAATGCTAAAATAGCCTTTTTCATTAATTAATCCCGACGTCACGAGCAGACGATTAGTGTCATTAATTGAATGATAAAATGGATAATAAACTGGCGCGAGAACAATAACCCCCTCTTGCTCTGCAGTAAACGCATTAACCATCCAAAAGAATGAGCTGACAACTCCTGGTGAAAAGCGAATCCATTCTCTTTCTAAATTTACCTGATATCGCTCAGCTTGCCAGTTAAAAAAAGCTTCATAATAAGAATCAGGGACGATTGAATAACCAAAGGCGCCATGCTCCACCCGTTTGATCATCGCCTGTTGCATAGCCTCTGGTCCTTTGAATTCCATATCGGCAACCCACATAGGTAATAATTCATTTGTGCCAAAATTTTCAGTCATCCCGTCCCACTTAACGGAGTCAGTGTCTTTCCGTTCAACTCCATATTTTTCAACAAACTCATCAATTTTACTCATCTTTTTCCTCCTCTAGCTTAGGAAGTGGTCTCGATTGCTGCCAAATATCAACAGACCAAAATAGAGACCTCCTCTCACTTAGATACTGACTCTATACTATCATATTAGAGCCGACTTGTGACAATTGACCCCTTAACTTAAGTCCGCCAACTGACATTCATATAAATTAAAATCAGCAATAATTGGTCCCGCTTCTAAATCAGGAATTTCTTTAACTAATGTAAAGCCACTTCGATTATATAGCTGATTCAAAACTGGTTGCGTTTTAATACAATCCAAACGAAGTGCTCGCCCACCTGTCACACTAAGTTCAGATTGTAGTTGACGTAGCAATTGCTCCGCTATTCCTTTTCCTGTATAGCCATCTGCCAATGACAAACGATGCAAATAAAAAACACCGGCTTGTTCTTCCTCTTGCCAAATACCATAATCCCAATCATTAGGTCGTTCATAGAGATAAAAAACGGCAACTATTTTTGTCTTACCTGCTTGTTCTTCTTCATAAATATAGGCTTCTTCCTGAAGGAGACGAGCAGCCACGATTGGACCTTCTTCACCTTTAAGAATATGTCCCCATTGACTAGATCCCGTCTCTTTGATTCGAGTTGCCGCCTCTATTAAGATAGCTTCAAATTGTTTTTTCTCACTGCTTAAGCCTTTGCGAATTTTCATTACTAAGTCTCCTAACCACTCACTCTCTTAAATGAGTATTTTTTAATCTTATAACCTATTATAGAACAATCTACACGTAATTACTTGACATTTTCATGAAAATTACGGAGAATAGTTATTGTTAGGTAGCTAACAATTCTTCCCGCCTTTTAAAGATCCAAGACTGCTTTCAGCAACCTTCTGGTTCAATTAGCAAATAAGGGTCACCTTCACAAAGAAAGGAGTATCACTGTCATGACTCAAATCAAAATTGGCAAAGCGATTAAGGCTCTGTCAAATGAAATTACTCGCTATGTCAGCTCTCATATCAATTCAGATAACAAGGAACAATACACGATGATTCAATTTTTGTTTATGGATTATATCGGCCGTTATTCCAGCACTACCTCAGTCTTTCAGAAGGACTTAGAAAGTGAGTTTAATATTAGACGCTCAACAGCAACTGGTATTTTGCAAGTTTTGGAGAAAAATAACCTGATTGATCGTCAAACCAGTAAACAAGATGCTCGCTTAAAAAAAATCATTTTAACGGCTGAAGGTCAAGTCGTTTTTAAAGATCGCAGAAGAGAGCTCGATGCTATTGATCAGCACTTAATCAAAGGTGTTAGTTCACAAGATTTAAAGACATTTTACAGTGTGGTGGACCAAATTTACCTAAACATCGGGTGTGGGGAAGAAAAAACAACTAATAAAGGAGTGTTAATTAGTGATTAAAACCCTAGCTAAAAATATTGGGGAGTATAAAAAAGACGCTTTACTAACGCCTTTTTTTGTCACTCTTGAAGTTATTTTAGACATCATTATTCCCGTCCTTATGGCAATGATTATTGACCAAGGAATTTCCGCAAAGAACCAAAGCAGCATCGTCTCCATCGGCATAGCATTGATTGTTTGTGCCCTTTTCGCCTTACTTTTTGGGATGCTATCAGGTCGTTACGGCGCTATCGCCTCGGCAGGTTTTGCTAAAAATTTACGAAAGAAAATGTTTGGAAATATCCAAGAATTCTCATTTTCTAATATTGACCGCTTCTCTACTTCAAGTTTAGTGACCCGTCTGACAACTGATGTCAGCAATGTCCAAAATTCATTTCAAATGATTATTCGTATTTTAGTAAGAAGCCCGCTAATGTTTATATTTTCCTTGTTTATGGCCTTTCAATTAAATCGTGAATTAGCGATGATTTTTCTATATGCCATCCCCTTTCTTGCAATTGGTTTAGGTTTAATCGTCAAATTTGCTCACCCAACCTTTGAAAAAGTATTTAAAATTTATGACCGCTTAAACCAAGTCGTTCAAGAAAATCTCCAAGGGATACGTGTGGTCAAATCATACGTACGTGAGGAACATGAAGTCACCAAGTTTAAAACTGTGTCACAATTAATCTACAAAACCTTTTCAAAAGCTGAACGAATTGTGGCCTTTAACGGACCGCTGATGCAATTCACCATGTATACTTGTATGCTATTGATCTCATGGATTGGCGCTCAACTGATAGTTGGTAGTACAATGACAACTGGAGAATTGATGAGTATGTTTATGTATGTGATGCAAATTCTTAATTCACTGAACATGATGTCAATGGTTTTTGTTATGTTGATCATCTCACGTCCTTCTGCAGAACGGATTGTCGCAGTTATCAACGAAGAAAGTGATTTGACCAACCCTAGCAAACCCATGACAGAAATTCGTGACGGTTCCGTTGAGTTTAAAGATGTGAACTTTAGCTATTCTGACAATGAGGATAAATTGGTTCTAACGAAAAGCAGTTTCCGAATTGAATCAGGACAAACTGTCGGTGTAATCGGTGGGACTGGTAGTGGTAAAACAACCCTAGTTCAGCTGATTCCTAGACTATACGATGTGACGAGTGGCAGCGTCCAAGTTGGCGGCTTAGATGTCCGTAACTATGATATTGCCGCTTTACGAGATGCTGTTGCCATGGTTTTACAAAATAATGTTCTTTTCTCTGGTACTATTAAGGAAAACCTTCGTTGGGGTAATCCAGAGGCAACTGATCAAGAACTTTATGAAGCTTGCCGATTGGCTCAAGCAGATGAGTTTATCACTAAACTGCCCAATGGTTACGACACATACATTGAACAGGGGGGGACAAACGTTTCAGGTGGTCAAAAACAACGATTGACAATTGCTAGAGCTCTCCTGAAACACCCTAAAATACTTATTTTAGACGATTCAACCAGTGCTGTTGACACCAAAACAGACGCCTTAATTCAACAAGCTTTCTTGGAGACTATTCCAAATACAACCAAATTTATTATTGCCCAACGAGTTTCTTCGATTGAAAAGGCCGATCAAATCATTGTTATGGAAAATGGTGAAATCAACGGCATCGGTACTCATGAAGAGCTATTGTCTAGCAACAAGATCTATCAAGAAGTCAATCAATCTCAAGTGAAAGGATTTGGTGAAGCCAATGAGTAAAGTTCAAATAAAAGGAACCAACCGTCAAGCCAATCCCTTTAAAACATTGAAACGGCTTTTAACCTATTTAGTCAAAGGCTACCCCATTCAATTGGGAATTGTCATTGTCTGTATCATCATCAGCGCTTTTGCTTCAGTTAAAGGTTCACTCTTTTTACAAGTGGTCATTGATGACCATGTCACCCCTATGTTAGCCAATGGCAACAAAGACTTTTCTGGATTGCTAACCGCTGTAATTACCATGGCTATCATCTATGGGATTGGGGTTATTGCGACGATCGTTTTTAATCAATTAATGGTCAATGTCTCTCAAGGCGTCCAAAAAACTATTAGAGATGATTTGTTTACCCATATGGAAACACTGCCTATCGGTTATTTCGATACTCATCCTCATGGAGATGTCATGAGTCACTACACCAATGATATTGATACATTGAGGCAAATGCTCTCTCAAAGCGCCCCTCAACTGCTACAAGCGATCGTCACATTTATCAGTGTCTTTGTGGCCATGTTCTCCGTCAGCGTCCCACTGACATTATTCGTGATGATATCTGTTGGCATCATGGTATTAACTATTCGTAAAATCAGCAGTTTAAGCGGTAAATACTTTGGTCGCCAACAAAAATCCTTAGGAAAACTAAACGGCTTTATCGAAGAAATGATGCATGGCCAAAAGGTCATTAAAATCTTTAATCACGAAGCTGAAACGATTGTACAATTTGATCAATTAAACGAAGAACTAGCCGAAAGTGCAACTGAAGCCAATAAATACGCTAATATCTTAATGCCAGTGATGATGAATCTATTAAATATTCAGTATGTTCTCATTGCGATTGTTGGTGGCTTACTTAGTGTCAACGGCATTGCCACTTTAACAATTGGCGCCATCGCCTCTTTCTTACAGTTAAGTCGCTCGCTCAACATGCCTGTCAGTCAAATTTCACAACAAATTAATTTTGTGATCATGGCGCTGGCTGGAGCTGAACGGATTTTCATCTTAATGGACGAACAACCTGAAGTCGATGAAGGTTACGTTACCTTGGTAAATGTTCGCTACGAGAATGGTCAGCCTGTTGAATGTCCAGAAAAAACTGGGCACTGGGCTTGGAAACACCCTCACGAAGATGGAACCACAACCTATACACCACTGACTGGTGACGTGCGTTTTGAAAATGTTGACTTTGGTTACAATTCCGAAAAAGTTGTGTTACATGATATCTCACTATTTGCTAAACCAGGTGAAAAATTAGCCTTTGTCGGAGCTACTGGTGCTGGCAAAACGACCATCACTAATTTGATCAATCGTTTTTACGACATTACCGATGGAAAAATTCGTTATGATGGGATTAATATTCAAAAAATCAAGAAAGAGTCTCTGAGACGCTCTCTAGGGATCGTGTTACAAGATACCCATCTCTTTACCGGAACAATTAGTGAAAACATCCGTTACGGACAATTAGACGCCACTGAGGAGGATATCAAAGCAGCCGCTAAGCTAGCTAACGCAGACTATTTTATCTCTCGCTTGCCTCAGGGCTATGACACAATTATTACCGGCGACGGCGAAGGGTTGTCACAAGGACAACGGCAACTTCTGGCAATTGCTAGAGCTGCCATTGCCAATCCACCAGTGATGATTTTAGATGAAGCTACTTCGAGTATCGACACGCGGACGGAACGAATTGTCCAAAACGGGATGGATGCTTTAATGAAAGGTCGAACGGTCTTTGTCATTGCCCACCGCTTATCTACCATTCAAAACTCCGATGCGATTATGGTGCTCGATCAAGGCGAAATCATCGAACGTGGCGACCACGAAGATTTGATGGCTAATAAAGGCGTTTATTACCAATTAGCGACTGGTGGTTTAGAGTTGGAGTAATAGTTAAAAGTCAGGAGACAGATGAAAATTGTCTCCTGACTTTTTTTACAACGCTTTTTTATTGAAACGAAGAATACCGACACTCAGCATGATCACACCGATAACCACTGTTACTCCGATAGCCGGATAAAAATCTGTCACATTGACTGTGCCTGCCAAAAGTGCTGAGTTATTTATCAGTCTAATAGGATTATATTTCTGAGCGTCGGGCAATAAGTTGATTGCCAATAATCCCCCAAAAAGACTACTCGTAAACAACAAAACGCCGTAGTTTTGCCGAAATAGAATCCCTCCCAAGAGACTGACCATCAAGAAAAACAAACCAAAAAGCCACAACATAAAAAGAGCAAACCAGATGTTCAACACACTTCCCTGCTCAAAATAAAGCCAGGCATAAAGATAGGTTACGCCTACGCTCAGCCAATAACCTAAAGTAAAAAGTAAGCAACTGGCAATTAGCTTGCCGATAATGACTTTCCAGCGACTTAATCCTTTTGTTAATAAAATCGTCAAGGTTTCTTTCTGATACTCTTGGGTTAAGATACCACTAAATAGAATGATCGTCACTACCAAACCCATTTGGGTTGTATTTTTGAAAAATTGTAACCAAACATCCATGACCGTTGGTTCAGGAAAACCTTTTGCAACTTCTTCAGAAACTAACTGACTGATTAATTGAGGGGTGAATTTAGCAATAAACACATTCATTATTCCCAGTGCAAAGAATAACCCCAGAACAATCAATAACCGATAATGAGCAATTGACTCCAACCATTCCTTCTTCGTAAAGGCCATCAACGCTCTCATTGCACCACCTCCGTAAAAATATCTTCTAAACTAGGTTGATAAACTTCTATTTTTTTCGGAAAAATCCCTTGATTGATAAAGCGGGTATACAATTTAGTTTGGATTTCGGTCAACTCGTCGTGTTGAACCAAATACGTCTCCCCTTTGTTTGTTACTCTTAGACCTTCAAATATAGACTCATAATCTGCTGTGGAAAGTGACTGATTAAATTCAACCAATAGCTGGTTGAAAGAAAAGCGTGCCTCCATCTCAGCCAAAGTCATCGATAGTTTGATCGTACCCTCATGTAATAACACGATGTGATCACAAATTTTTTCCACATCTGATAATATGTGAGTTGAAAAAATAACCGTTGTTTGCTTTTTTACACGGTGGAGTATCTCCAATATTTCTTTACGGCCCAGTGGGTCTAAAGCAGAGGTCGGTTCGTCACATATGAGAAGTTTTGGCTCATTTAGCAGCGCTTGGGCAATCCCTAAACGCTGTTTCATTCCCCTAGAATACGTTTTGATCTTTTTCTTATTGTTTTCCAATCCCACTAGCTTTAAGAGTTCAGTTGCTTTTTCTTTAATCTCAATACCTGTCAGTCCGGTGACTTCCCCACAAAGAGTTAAATAGCCATATGCCGTCATGTACCCATAAAATTCTGGCACATCTGGCAAATAACCAATTAAGCGATTGGTTTTAGTATTACCATATTGAACCTTTTCACCACAGACACTGATCGTCCCCTCGTCACTTGCTAACAATCCGACAATCAGCTTCATGAACGTCGTTTTACCTGCCCCATTTTGGCCGATAAAACCCAATACCGACTGCTCAGGTAAACTAAAATCAAGGCCTTTTAATACTTCTTGTGTACCAAAAGTTTTTTTTATCCCTTTTACTTCTAAGACTGACACTATTCTTCACCTCTGCCGAATACAAAATAACAAGCTGGCCCAATAAATTGTAGTAATAAGACTATCACTAACCAGCTGGCTTTGTTTAAGTAACGAAATTCTGTTTGTTTCACTATCTTTACAACGGCCACTATAGCTAAACTGAGCTGAATGAGCAACAGCGGCACTAACAGTGGTAACAGTTGCCTTAACTCAATGATCGATGGCATATTGATTCCGATATTCATTTAGACACTCTCTTTTCTATATAAATCAGATTAATCAAATGATTTTTTTTTAAACACCTAATACTTGCCCCAATTTGGCTAATAAATTCTTAAACTCCGAGCTAGTTTGATAGACTTCTTGAATTAATGGATTCTCTTTAAAATAACCACTTAGGGATTCTTTCACCAGTTGTTCGTTCCTGGGCATCATACTGCTTAACTCTAATTGATCCTCGATCCAATCGTCGAGAGAATCAAAATACCGATCTCCATGAAGGGTCGCAGGATAACTAATAGTCTCTAACACCTGAATCATCTCTGACAGTGATTCCAACGCCAACGTTAATCGTTTTTGCTGAGTATAGCCGGTAAAGCACTCCAATAAAAACGTCACATAAAGAAAGGGATGTAAGTTTGAAAGATCATATAGTTTACTTATTCCAATAACTCTCCTCACCGTTTGATCAAATTGGAAGTGGTCTACTACCTGGGACTCTAAAAGCTTCCCACTGGCGGATACCAGCCCCATCAATTGCTGGTACAAACTCACCTGCAAGATCTCATGACTTTTTCCCACTTGCCCCAACATCTTATAAGCATTGGCCATCAATTGCTCATTGCCTAAGTAAGGTTTTACCTCTTCACCCAGCAACATCAAAACTTCTTGAGGATTTCCCAAGAACATTTGACACGCAGCCTCAAAAGAATTCGCTTGATGAATCATCGGTGAATCAGTGGCTTCAGCTTTCACCCTCCTCGTCAGTTCAATTGCTTCCTGTAATATTCCTATTTGTTCATCTTTTTTTGCCAAATTCGTATGATTCGCTAGTAAGACAGCCATTTGCAATAAAAAAGGCAGGCAGGCATAATATTTTTTAATCAATGAGCGACACTCAGCCATCACGACAGGAAACGGTTCATCTACAAACGCTTTTGACAATCTCTGATAATGGTTGCGAATAGCCTCACGGGATAACTGGGGCGTGTAACCAAGTAATTCATCAATTGTCAAACTAAAATAGGTCGCCAATTCTGGTAGTAAATAAATATCGGGATAAGTCTGGCCAGTTTCCCATTTTGAGACAGAAGATTTTGAGATTCCCATCTCGGATGCCAATTGACTTTGTGTCATCCCTCTTAATTTTCGTTGCGCTTGAATCACTTCACCAAGTTTAAATGGTTTCATTGTATCACCTCTTTCTAATCATACCTTTGCCTTCAATAGAATACAATCGAATCGCTATCAACAGCAAGGGATAAAGTTTCTCAACACGATACTTTTATTAAAAAAAGCTGAACGAGGCGTTGCCGTTGCTCTTATTGCTTTACTTCGTTGTCCCTTAACTCTAACGAATAAATTCGTAAGAATAACGGCAGCAATTAGAAACAAGGGACATCGAAGTCAGCCCTGAAAGAAAAATAGCAAAATAGTTAAGCGAAGCGTAGCGGTGCCTCGTGAAACTGGATCCAAACTACGATATTGAGAAAGTTTTATACTTTCCTATAAAGTAAAAAAAAAGATGACTAGCTGTCATCTTATCAGCTAGTCATCATTATTTTTCCAGTGAAATTTTCGTTTATGCAATTTTTCAATTAACTCCAAAGATTCTAAAAAAGGTTGACGCTCATCGTCTGACAACCCTTCATAATCTTTCGATAAAACCTTTTCGTATTTATGATAGAGTTCAGTTGCCTGTTTTTTTCCAGTTTTTGTAAATGAGACGTAGTATAGACGCTTATCATCATTAGATTGTTGGCGCTCAATTAGATCTTCATCTAGGAGGCGTTTTAAGATACGACTTGTGTACCCTTTATCAAGGTCTAACTCGTTTTCAATATCCTTCGCATACATTTGGCCATTCTCCAGTAATTCAAAAATAACTCGGATTTCATTAAAATTATAAGAATCGTCCGCCATTTCTTTTTCTAAATAGTTAATGTAATTCAAAAAATATTTAATAAACGAATTCATTCTTTGAATATCTTCTGGCATCATGGGTATCGTACCTCCTAAAAATTAACTTATATACCTATCATACGTGTAATGGTTGACAATCACAACTGATAAGCGCTTTTTTATTAAATTAGTACATAAATGATAGAAAAAAATAATATATTTGTAACCATTTTGACATAAAGATACTTCTCAAGGCCTATGAAATATTCATTTGTTTTTGATAAACTTAATCCATAAGGGAAGGTGATAACAATGAATTTTTTGGGAAACTTAATCTGGTTTGTTTTAGGTGGTTTAGTTCAAGGAATCGGCTGGTTTCTGGCAGGTCTACTTTGGTGTATCACCATCATCGGTATCCCTGTAGGCTTACAATGCTTTAAATTTGCCTCCATTTCTTTTACACCTTTTGGTAAAGACGTGCGTTACGGTGGGGGAGCAGGATCTTTTTTGTTAAATATCATTTGGCTAATTGTAACCGGCATTCCAATGGCTTTAGTCTCAGTCATTTCTGGCCTATTAATGTGTATCACCATCATCGGCATTCCATTTGGCCTACAATCTTTCAAAATGGCCAAATTAGCACTGATGCCTTTTGGTGCTGAAATTGTGCGAAGATAAACAACTCTAAGAGCTGTTTATTCTGAGGAGGGCGGACCACAAGTCTGCCCTTTTTGATTTTCATCCTTATTATGTTCCTTTAGTGTCTTTGAACAACCTCAAAAAGGCTCAGTTATTAGAGTCACTCCTTCAGATACAACCTAATATTTCACTAAAAAAAGCCTCACGTTTGCAGCAACACAAACATGGGGCACTTAACTTGAATCGGTGTAGCGAAATACCCCTTGATCTTTCCGCTCACTTCTTATCATAGATTAAGTTCGCTTTTTCACAATAATTATTAAGCGTTTCCAATTACAAACCACCTAAACTAGCTAAATGAAAGTCAATGGTGTAGTAACGGTAATCACTTTTAGAATGCATCGATTTTTTATCTTTAAACTGACGAATCAATTCCAAGCGTTCTTCTTCTGTCACTTCTTCCCAATTTTCATCTGCCATTTTACAATACAGCCGAAAAGGCAATTGACTGTCCATATGAATCTCTAAAAACCCTTCTGGTTCACCCATCCCATGATATTCCACGTCATTAATAATGTCCCCTACGTAATTCATGTACTTACTACTCATAACATTTTGACCTCCTATTTAATGTATTTACTGGTTAGTATACCTAAATTGTACTAAAAAATCGAATTATGTACAACTAAAAATCTACCTGTATCCATTTAATAACAAACAATTTACGCAAACAATAGATATAACAACTTTTTAAAACAATTAAATAACCTAACTTTTTTTAAGGTCCTCTTCTTTTTTATTAGGTTATCTAATTGTTTAGCGATTTTCTTGTTTAATACATTCTTTTTTTTAGAGACAAACTCCACGCCACGTAGCCATAGATGCTGTTGATTAACAGAGCGATATTCATACCAATCATCGGAATATTTCCCAGTTGGCTCCACAAGATAATGCTAAAAATATTTACCAAAATCCAAATCAGCCATTGTTCTCTAAATCGCCTAGCCATCAAAACTGTTCCAACAATATTTAAGCTATTAGTAATCGCATCTGTGATTGGTGCATTACTCGATAACAGCATCAAAATATATGCTGACCCACTATAGATAATCACAAAACAACCGATAGTTATCCCCCACTGTATTAAACTTAATTTTTCAGAAATGACTGCTACTCCATCTTCTTCATCGTTTTGACTGTTGTTAACCCACGAATACAAGCCAGCAAATTGTGCACCAAAGAAAAAAGCGGCTAATGCTACTTCACCTAAAGCAAACGCATCTAGTGACACAAAAAAGTAAAGGCCTGAGAATATTAAGCCAAAAATATAATTACTAATTTTTTGCTTAGCTCCCAAAAAAACACAACATATATTTGCCACTCCTGTAATGACCGATAACCAAGCAGAGTCGTTGGTTAAGACGAATGTTGACATTTGGATAATTAGTAGCCCAACAAAATAAATAGCTTCATTTTTGGTGATACCCGCTAATTCATTTGCTAAAAATTTCCCTGGTGAATAATGTCCTTCTTCCATGAATAGCACTTTAACGTTTTTCCAAAACACACCTTGCCATCCTTGCTTAGTTTTTTCTTTCATTTAATATTCCTCCCAAAGTGACTTAAGTTTAAATGTCTCTATAATGACTTTTTTTGCTTGCTCATACCGTTCTAAAAAGACCAGAGCTCTATCTGCTGAATCACTAGACTCTAAACAGACCAATTTATCTCCATAACCGTATGCCTGATATGTCTCTATCAATTTATGATGAAAATCCCAACGGTACTGGTCTTTTGCACCACGCATATCACGAAAATGATCATCAATATAGTCCGTTGTAGGCGGAACAACTAAAATTAAGTCCCATTTAGTTCTAGCAATTGTCTCATCATATAATGACAATAATTGCTGATGATCGACTCGTTCTTGATCGACTTCCAAAGATGAATAGACATAAGTTGTGATGGCGTCCGTATCAGCAAAGACAAGCCCGTTGTTACTTGTACCATTAATTTCTTTACTTGCCCGCATCCATTGACCTCTGATTAATTCAATATAATCATGAGTTGTAAGTTCTAAGTCATTAACATTGTAGATTTCCTGATAATCTCGAGCATACTCCAAGGCAAAGGGACTTCCAAAATATCGTGCTAAATCTTTAACTAATGTCGTTTTACCTCCACTAGCAGCCCCAGTTATTAAGATATTATGACTAAAATGACGACGAAATGGACGAGTAATCATAGGCCAATAAATCAAAGGGAACTCCCTTATTTTAGATGCAGATACCCCTGAATCTTCTCTTTTTCGATAGCTAATTTTGGCATGATTTGTCATGACTGGATACTTCTCAAGTTCCTCTTGATAGACTTTTTCGCCTACATAAAAAGTCAAACCTGCTTGGCGATCTAAAACAGCCTGATCTACTAGCTCCATTACTCTTTGTAGCCATGGCTTCCAGCCTACTGGCATCGCAGGTAAATCTGTTTCATCTAATTTCGCCACATAGACGAGCGGATCATCTGCATACATTTCCCTTAAATACCTGAAGCGTTTCTGTAGATTTAAGCCGATTTTATCACCTCGATCGCCATCACTCCCACTAACGACGACTACTACACCATCCTGTGAGCGTTTGGCTTGTGTCACAAGGTCAAGATGTTTAACATGGAACGGTGCAAATGACCCAAAAATAAGACCGATTTTTTCTCCCGCTAGCTTTTCTTTAAATAAATTACTCATATTTTTTCTCCTTAAAATTAAAGTTATTTTGACTTATATACAAATAAAAGTTAAAATAACTTTTATTTGTATATAAAGAATGACAGATACCACTCTTTATTTTATTTTATATACCTTAGCTGGTCGACCAGCTGTGGCACCACTAACTTCTCCCGCCTCTTCCAATAAGTGACCAATTTTACGTCTGATATTGCTATTATCCGTCTCATTAAGCTTATCAGCATTAAATGTATTGTAGACTTCTCGAAATTCTTTAAGACTAAATGTTGAGCCAAGGACATTCATTACACGAAGATCATAGTTCAATTTATTCGCTACCCGAGTGAGAGCAGTGTGAACGATATATTGATGATCAAAAGCAAAGCTAAGTTCACCGGATAAACGATCGCCGGATTCACGGTCTAAGACAAGTTCTTTCTGTGAGCTTTTTAACACAAAAGAGCCATCAGCTAAGGTGTCGATCGTCACCCATTCAAAATCTTTAGCATCATCCCCTACCATAACTTCAGGCACCTCTGGTAAAAATACCATGTAGGCGATTGTTATCACTCGCTGACGTGGGTCTCTTTCAGGAGCTGTGAACGTCTGTAATTGCTCAATATGATTAACAGTTAACTTGATACCAGTTTCTTCTTGTGTTTCCCGAATGCAGGCTTGATCAGAGGATTCTGCCCCATCGATAAAACCACCAACCAAAGCTAAACTGTCTTTGAATGGGTGCGCTTTTCTTCGAATGAACAAGAGCTTTAATTGATTGATTTCTCTATCAAAACAAAAAATCATGTTGTCAACTGTTACCGCTGGATTCTGATAATTTTTTGAATCAGTTTCCTGATACCACTTAAGAAATGTCTCTTCTGAACTTTCTTGTTCCATGTACTTTTTAGATTTCCCTATCAAAACAACTCACCCCCATTAAAAGTTAAATAAACTTTTATTAATATTTAGTTTACTCTTTTCCATTGAACTTGTCAAATAAAAACCCAAAAAGCTTGCTGTACACGCCAGCAAGCTAAAAACTATTTCACCACTACTACGGTGCAAGGCGCATGATTTACGACGTAAGCCGCAGTTGAGCCAACTAAAACTCGAGTCAGTGCCCCTTTTCCGGTAGCTCCAACGATTATCAAGTCAATTTTCCGTTCCTCAGGAATCGTTTTTGTTAAATACTCCTTAACACTTCCCAATTCAACAATCGGAGTAATGTCATCTATACCGAATTCTCGGGCATCGTAGATCTTCTTCAGAATTTCTTTCTCAACTTCTTCTTTTTGTTTTTCAATGATTTCATGATAACTATACGGAAAGTCATAAACACTGTAAGCTATTTCTACATCATTAATGATACACGCAACAAAGAGGTGAGCCTGATGCTCTTTTGACATATTTAAGGCTTCAACAAATGCTTTTTCAGATTGATCTGATCCATCAACTGCAACAAGAATATTCTTGTATCTCTTTTCCATTGTAACCGCCTCCTTTTTATTTATTATAACACGAAGACCAGATACCTAACAAATAAGACGATATTGCAAAAGGGTTTTATTGCAAATGCAATAAAAATATCGTAATATTGAAGAAAAGGTGGTGACACAACATCAAAATTTTAAGAGAAATAGGCACTATTGCCAGGGCATTAGATTCCATTAGTAATATTGAATTCAAAGAATATGACTTAACTAAAGGACAGTATCTCTATCTAGTTAGAATTTGTGAGAATCCAGGTATTATTCAAGACAAACTAGCTGATTATTTGAAAGTCGATTCTTCAACTGCGGCTCGTGCCATAAAAAAACTGGAAGATAATGGCTTCATAAACAGAGTTCTGCCTATCGACAATAAAAAAAATAAAGAACTCTTCTCTACAAGCAAAGGCCACTTAATCTATCAACAAATTATCAAAGAACATCTGTATTCTGAATCTATCGCCTTAACTGGTTTTTCAACAGCTGAAGTAGCCCAACTTTTAAACCTGTTGCAAAGAGTTCAAAATAACATTGAATCTGATTGGCACTCAGTAAAAAAGGGCAATAAAAGAGACTATTAAAACAGAATGATAGGAGTAGTTACATGACCATCACAATAAAGCGTTGTATTTTAGAAGATTTAATCCCCCTCCAGCAAATAAGCATTGAAACTTATAAAGAAACATTTGAGGCCTATAATACGGTGGAAAATATGCATCTCTATCTTAACGACGCTTACAATTCGGAAAAATTGACAGCAGAATTGATAAACACTGATTCTGAATTTTATTTCATCTACGATCATCATCAGTTAGCCGGCTACCTTAAAATCAATACTGGCAAGGCTCAAACGGAAACCATATCTAAAAGCTCGCTTGAAATTGAACGAATTTATGTACGCTCGGCTTTTAAACGCCATGGTTTAGGTCACCATTTAATCGCGAAAGCAATCCAACTGGCTAAAGAAAAAAGAAAAGCAACTATTTGGCTAGGTGTTTGGGAGCACAATGAATCCGCCAAACTTTTTTATTACAAAATGGGATTTACTCAAACAGGTAGCCACTCTTTCTTTATGGGAAAAGACGAACAAACTGACTACATTTTGACAAAAAAAATAACCTAATATGGTCAGAAAATCAAAGCATTGGCAGATTGCTTTAAGTTAGCTGCTTTTCACTCACTATTTTTTTAATGCTACACAGGATTTTCCACTTGAAAAATCCTGTGTAGCATTAAATTAATTAGCGGCTAATTACCATTTTGCGCCATTTGAATTCAAATATTAGCGAGATAACTACCAGATAACTGAGATACCCCATCATTAAACTAACCGAAGACACAACAAAAGGAGATATTAATGACACAACCAGCATTACAATTGACACACACGCCAGGAAAAATAAACGTTTTCCTAAAAAACGATTCAACTGATAATTGTAAGTTTTATCTTTTAAATGCAACAGAGTTAACGGGTTATTCCAAATAACGTTAGGGAATTTGTACATGAGACTGCCAACCAAACTAACAATAGTAAAACCCAAGAATGGCCACCAAATCGTTATCACTTTCTTTCTTTTCATAATTCACATTCATCATACATTGCTTTCTATACTCTGTCAACTTAGTCGAAATGACTTAAAATAGCTTGGATTTTTTCACTAGTTCATTCTATTGACAAAAAGAACATACGTTCGTAGAATTAGGACAGATTCAATATTTATCTATATGTTTAGTAAACTAGCCACCTATGGCTCGACCAGTCATTTCACTTAATGTGGCAAGCGACAATAAATCATAAAAAATGAGGAAGTGACAAATGAAAACAAATCAAATTGGGATTGTCCATAGAATTAATCTCGTCAAAACCTTTCCCAACATGAAGGTAACATTTAATCTCGTTACCACAAAAGAAGTGATTCACTGTGTGGTCTCAAACAATGAGTTAGCACAACAATTCCTATTTCTCGATAATGGTACAACTGAAATTGCTTGTTTTGGTTTTGTTAACCATCACAACCAATTAGACATTCAAAAAATGACCATTCGCAATCCCACTTCTTATATTCTGACATTTGCAATGAAAGTCTAGGTGAATCAGCATGAAGTTTATCAAAAAAATCTATTTAGATGCCCACTTTTTTGCTCCGCGATATTTATCTCTACACACATCAAAATTTCGTCGATTATCTGCTGACGCCAAAATTATTGATAACATCACTTATCATTCTTGGCAATTCAAAAGTCCTCAAATTTCTATTGGCTGTGCTATGATCCCACCAACGAACGCTAGCCATCTACTACTTTTCAGTCTGGAAAAAACTGAAAATATTCAGTCTGTTGCCTACCAAGTAAGCAATTATTTGAGAATTAATCAAAAGACTATTGAACAGTTAATACCTGGTCAATCCCTTTACGTTCGGCTTGATGATTGGGGAAAATAAATTGCGATCTCAGCAAAACTATCTGAAGCGAAGGACCTTTATCCCAACCTCTAAGCGTTCTCCCTTTTGCATCGCAGGAAAAACATTTCAGAGATCCTTTACGGAACGAAGAACTATTTTTCGACAGGCCCAATAAGTTGTTAAAAAATAGATAAAATATCTCGATAGCTTTTTCACGTTTTTAATGGCAAGTAAGATCATAAGGCAAAAACTGTGACTCCTCCATCAATTGCCCTTACATTTCCGCTAACAAACTAACAATTTTTTAACTCTATCAAAAAAAAAGCCCATTACGTTAATCGTAATGAGCCGCACGCTATGTTAAAAGGGAGCTGAAACATCTGGCTCTTCCCCTTCGTCTATCTCAAAGACTAGATCCATTTTAAGGGAATTGTGACCACCAACATTTTCTGTCGGAATAGCTGTGACAAAGCGATAACCTAATGAAGCATAATGAAAGATTGCCTCTCGATGATCGATCATCACCGCTTTAGTCATTTTATAATCTGGCGTAACAGGAACTATCATGTACTTTTTCAACTACTCACCTACTTTCTTATTCCATTATAACGCTGACTTAAGAAATTAAACAAGACAGTTATCAAGTAAAGAGCCATCCTAACGCTTAACACTGATTACATCATTACTTCATATTCCCTTTACATTGCCCTGCTATAATAACGCTAGACAAAAGATAATTGATAGGAGGGTTCAATATGGTTTTAACCTTACTTAAATTATTATCCACCTTAATTTTCTGTGGCTATTTAATTCAAATAATTGATCGATTTTTCACACCCTTTAACAACCAGTCGTCGCGCCAGCTAAAAGAGTCCCTTCATAACAAAAAAAGTCAGCTTGACCGTTAGCCTGACTTTTTTTAACTTGCGCTATTACCTTAATTAATACTCTCGAGTAAGGTTGCAATTGTTGTATCTCCATTAACTGCTTGCCAATCTGTTGAAAAATCAGTCACGGCTTTTTGAATAGATGGATTTGCAAATGCCTGATTAATAATATCAACCCCCATCGTCGCCGCATGAGCGCCACATTCAAGCGCCGAGTTAACTTGCTTTACATTTTTAAAACTAGCTGCAAGTATTTTGGTCTGACTATTGGTTCGCTCAATTTCTCGACTCATTTCAGTAATGGCTTCACACGCATCACTGTTTAGATTTTCCATGCGATTAAAATAAGGTGCAATATAATCCGCCTTTGCCGCAATTGCCAAGTAGGCTTGAAACTTCGTATAAATGGCCGTCGCCGTCACATTAACGCCTTGCTTTTTTAACTCCTTTATCGCACGCAAGCCTACTTGACTGACTGGTACTTTAATATAAACCTGATCGTCAATTTGAGATAAAATCATTTTAGCGTCAGCTAACATTCCCCCATAAGTTTCAGCAACTACTTGAACATGAAGAGAACTTTCAAAACCAATTATTTGACGAATTGATTTCATGTGTTCAAAAAAATTGATTTCACCTTCTTTTTTAATTATTGATGGGTTTGACGTTACCCCAGCAACTGGTACAATTTTAACAAAAGTGCTAATCTCTTCTAAATTGGCTGTATCTAGCATAAATTCCATGTTTATCCCCTTTTCTCGAAAGTCCTCAACTCTCTTTTTAAATGATGTAATACATACTCCTATTCTAACAAGCTTATTGACAAAAGTGGTCACTAGAAACGTAAAATTTTAACAACGTCACCAATCATAGGGAAAGCTATGATATCTTTTTCAATTTCGCACAATTGTGCATATCATATAAAAAAACGACAAGATACACATCCTGTCGTTATTACACATCAATTAAGTTGATTTCTTACTCTTACTTGCCGATGACCAATCTGGATAATCACTAAAACCAAGCACATCGACAAATAGAGGGAACAACAACTTACATCGGTTTTAAGTTTCTTTCTAAACGGTCAATCATCCAAGCCAAACGCCTCGTCTGTCCGGCAGTCGTTTTAGCCTCAAGGTATGCTCTCGCATAAGTTTTTTTTACAGAAGGAGACATCTTTTGGAAATTATCATAGGCTCCTTGATTAACAGTCAGCAACTTTGCGACAGCCCCAATCTCCTCTGCTGTAATAGCAGGTGGTTTACTAGCCTTGTCCCACTGACCATTTGCTTTAGCCTCGGCAATTTTGTCCTTACCATACTCAGTCAACTGACCTTGTTTCTCAAGACGTTGAACAAGAGCCTTGTTTTTCTCAGACCATTTACTATTTTTCCGACGAAGAGAAAAATATTTGAGATAATGCTCCTCATCAATCCGTTTCATAACTCCATCAATCCAACCAAAACAAAGAGCTTCTTCCAGCGCCTCATCGGCTTGAATAGTTCTTCCTTTGATTTTGGAAAACTGCAACCACACACCTTTACTTGAGACACAATTGGTTACTAACCATGTTCTAAAAGCTGATCGTGTCTTGAAACACAATGGTTCACTCATAAAATGCCCTCCTAAGATAATAACGGCTATTTCCGATTTAAATACTCCTGATAAAAAGGGTCTTTAGCTAACCTCAAAACTTCCAAAGCTGTTTCTTCATCTGTGATTAACGTATTAATAAACTGTTTTTTTATCATCGCCAAAATCCCTCGAGCTTTTGTTTTGGAGCGAGCAATCCCCACAGCAATTGGCACTTCACTTAGCTGTTCTAATTCCACTCCAATAGTTCTTCCATCTAAACTCCCCTTAAGAACTTTCCCTTCACCATCAAAAAATCGACAGCAACAATCACCAACAGCTTCTCGAAGTGTTAGCTCCTCATAATCAGCCGATGATAATAAGTCTCGCCACTGACTTTCCTTAGCGTGTAATGGTCCACCAATTCCCACAACCGCCACATCTAGCTGCCGCCAATAATGACGCAATTCAGAAAAGTAGTTAGAGCCAAGAATGCCTTCCTTAAGCTCTCGACTTTCTTGAACAACTGTCGCATTGACAAACAGACTCTTACCCTCAAATTTTCGGGACATTTCGTACACAAGTGTGTTAACATGATAGCGAGAATTTATGTGACTTGGCCCCCCTACAATGGGCACAAAGGTCGCCTGAACATTTTTGCGATTCTCTAACTTAGCTATCGTTTCCCCAATCGTTGCCCCCCAAGCTAGACCAACGATATTCTTCGATTCGATTTTGGATTTTAGAAAAGCAGCTGCCTCTACTGCTAGTAACTCATCTCTGGTTGCTTCTGTATCCTCTATCCGGCTGGCAACAATACTAATATATTTCAACCCATAAATTTCTTTAAGATGACGTTCTAACGAATAAAGGGCTTGATCAAAGTGGTGGATTTTAATCTCCACAATCCCTTCGTTTCGCGCTTGTTTAACCATGCGACTGATGGTGGTACGATAAATTCCCAATTCTTTCGCTATATCACTTTGACTTTTCCCTTCAACAAAATGCATATAAGCCACTTGAGCAAGTAACTTTACTTTTTCTTCTTTCATTCAAGGCCTCCTTCACTGATACGTTCACCATTTCACTATTAGTCTACCACAGAACTAAGGAGAGCGTCATTAGTTTGGGCCAAATTGATGACATCACAAAATCACTACATCACCATGATTCGTTGCTCACTGCCAACACGTCGAGGATAAAAAGGCTGATCATTCAATTTATTAAAATAGCCCAACTTCACATTTCTTCTCAATGATTAAATGACGGTAAAAAGCCATCTCAGCAAAGGGTGATTTCTGAGCGATAACAGCCTCTAAGCGTAACATCCCTTGATACCAGTCATTTGTTTGTTTAGCCTCTTCATTCTGGCTAAGTCCGTACATACTTCGAATGCCAAAACGCTCCACAATTTCAGCCTTAAATGGCTGACACCAGCTTACTAATTGACTTTCCTCATAAAATTGAATGGCGCCAAAATAGCTGCTCTTCACTCCTTGCTTCTCTAATAAAGCCATAGCGTCTTGAGGCGCATCCATTAAGACAGCTTGTTGAATAATGGCACCAGGTAAATGATGCTTAATTAAAGAAAGCCGTCCACCTGGTTTCAGTAAATTAAGCAAAGAAGTCAACACCGCTTCCTGATTATCAACATATTCCAACACGTTATGGCAGATAATCCAATCAAATGTCGCTCTCGGCAATTGTCCTAACAGCTCTTCACCCCCTACCAGCTGCTGAAAATTAGCACACTTTCCCCACTTGATCATTTCCAAGCTAGGTTCAATCGCCACTAACTCATTTTCACCTCCATAATGCGCCGCTGTAAAACCAAAACCACTGCCAAAGTCCAACACTTTAAGGTTTGGGCCTATTTTTAATTGCTGAAATACAACATCATAAAATAATTTCCCCCAAGGGGTTTCGGTTGCTTGCTGATAATAATTCTGAATTTGTTTTTTCATTACGTTCCTCTCTTCGCTTTTTTAAGCTATATCTCAAAAATGACAATTATTCACTAGTTTTCATTATAGCAGGAATCAAATAATTAAAAGACGTTTTGGAGGAAAATTCCCCAAAACGTCTTTTTGACCGATTAAATTTCCTTCGTGTATTCCTTCAACCATTCTTTTTCTTCTTGAGTAAGTCCTGGAGCAATCAAGTCGTAAACTTGCTGATGATAGGCATTTAACCATGTCTTTTCATCCGCTGTTAACATTTCAGATACAATGCCATCCAGATCAAAAGGAACAAAGGTGATGACTTCAAAATACATAAACTGGCCATACTCATTTTCAACCCCATTGCGAACCAAAAGCTCATTTTCCAGGCGAACCCCATGAGAACCAGCAATGTATACACCTGGTTCATTGGTAATAACCATCCCATCTTCGAAAGGATAGGAATCACTCGGACGATACTGCCAACGAATGCCAGTCGGTGCCTCATGAATATTCAAAAGGTATCCAACACCATGACCAGTGCCGTGATTATAATTTAAATGGTGATTCCAAAAAGGGGCTCTAGCTAAGATGTCCAAGTTAACTCCATTAGCGCCATATAAAAATTTTGCCTGACTCAATTGGATATTACTCTTTAAAGTTAAGGTAAAATGCTCTTTCATAAAAGCGGGGATCTCACCTAGGGCGATCGTCCGTGTGATATCTGTGGACCCTTCAAGAAAACCAGCACCAGTATCACTTAAAAATAGATTTCCTTCAGCTAACTCAAGGTTAGTTTCAGACGTTGCACTGTAATGAACAATCGCGCCATGTTCCCCAAAAGCCGTAATCGGTGCAAAACTTTGACGAATAAAATCGCCTTGAGCAATTCTTAGTTCTTCTAATTTAGCAGCAGCACTCATTTCAGTAATTCGCTCTTTACCAACTTGTGATTTTAGCCAAAACATGTATTTAGTATGGGCAATTCCATCTTTAATTTGCGCTTGTTTAATATTTTCTATTTCGATTGAATTTTTCATGGCTTTAAATACCACAGAAGGATTCATTTTTTCAATGACAGCAACATCTGCTGGGATGCTTTGTAATAACGCATAATTAACTCGATCTGGATCAACTAATACCGTATCAGTCGCTGGCAACTCCGTCACCACCTCATAAACGTCATTGTAGTTACGCAAGTTAACCCCAGCTTGTTTTAAGGAGGCCTGAACATTTTCTGTTAACTTGGCTTGATTAATAAACAAGTCTACTTGATCCAGTGTAATAATGCAGTAACATAAAACCAAAGGAAAAAATTCAATATCATTCCCACGAATATTTAACAACCAGCAGCAATCATCTAACGACGTGATAATATGCTTAGTAGTCCCAACTTCCAACATTTTTTCTCTGATTCGTTGTAATTTCGATGCAACAGTTTCCCCAGCATATTTAATGTCTAACATAAACGCTGGCTCTTCTGAAAGTGGTGGTCGCTCTTTCCAAATACTATCGATCAAATCTTGCTGATAAGCAATCCGTCCTCTCTTTCGACTGACAACTCGCTCATAAAGTTGACCTTCGCCCATTGATACTGAACGACCATCAAACCCTAAAGAGCCTCCCTCTGGTAGAGAAGTTTCGATAAACTGCTCAATCGTCGGTACACCTGATTCACCCATTTTAAACAAATCAACCGTGCTACCTACTAACTGCTTTTCAGCCGCTAAAAAATAGCGACCGTCAGTCCAAAGACCTGCCTGCTCTTGTGTCACAACGGCGGTTCCGGCTGAGCCTGTAAATCCTGTTAACCACTGCCTTGCTTTAAAATGCTCACCAACATATTCACTTTGATGAAAATCAGCCGTTGGTACGACATAAACATCAATATTCCCTTCTTTCATTAATTGACGTAAAGCGTTAATTCTTTCTGGAACTATCATCAATATTTCCTCCTCTATGCAAAATAATGACCTTTTAAAATTTCTCTTCATCTTCTATAATAAGTGTTTTTAAATTTTTATCAAACATAAATAACAAAACTGCGGCAATAAACGTAATAATAGGAATAACCGTATAAACAATCATCATGTCGAACTGAAGGACAATCGCGTATAAACGACCATAACTAAAACCAGCAATGAATGTCGCAAATGTCCACACGCCCATTAGAATGCTAAGAATCTTACGCGGCGCATATTTACTAACAAATGAATTGCCTAAAGGTGAGAAAAACATCTCCCCGAGGCTTAACAATAAACCAAAGAGAATAATCCAAATCAAACTAGCCTTGTGATCACTGCTAGCCCCCACTCCCCGAGATAATTCAGCGCCAACTAACATCAGAAAAGAAGCCCCTAATAGCGCCAAACCGATCCCAGTTTTCTTAAATAGACTCATATCACCTTGTGGCCGCCTGGCTAATTTGAGCCAAACCGCCGCAAGCACAGGTCCTAAAATAATGCAGGTTAAAGCGTTCAGAGAATCAAACCACGACGTTGGTACGACAATTTTCCCAATATCGAGTTTAACAAACTCTGTCATGTAATCATACACAGATAAGTAAGACATGTACCAAAATAACCAAAAAATGATTGAAAAGAATGACACCAATATAATAGCAAAAACCCGCTTCTTTTCAATAGTTGTTAAAGGTTGTTTGTCGACACTCGCTTTCGCATCGGAAGCCTTGTCGCTCCCCTTGGCAAAAGGTTGCTTTCCAGCCTCACCTAGGAAACGCCAAGCAAAGATAAACCAAAGCCCACCTACCACACACAAAACAGCCGCTAGAAAGAAACATTGAGAAAAACCTTGAATACCATTTTTCATAAAAGTCGTCGCAACTAATACGCCAACTGCCGTCGTCCCAATAAAGGACCCAATATTAACAAAAGAATATTGAACCGAATAAGCAGAATCCAGTTCCTTTTGATTGGTAAAAAGTTCACCAGTTATGGCTGATACATTGCCTTTAAAAAGACCTGTTCCAATTGAAACCAAAATAACCATTGCCCAAATCAATGATTTTGACGTCGCAATGGAAGCGAGATAATAACCTCCCCCCATTAAAAACATGCCAACTGGAATCAAGTATCTGGCACCTATCCAGCGATCAGCTATCACTCCGAAAAGAACAGGTGCTGCGTAAGTAAATGCCACCAAGTAGGACTGCATTATAGCTGCTTCTCCTTTACTGATCTCTAAGCCACCAGCCACGATAGTCGTCGTCAAAAATGCGTAAATCAGCCATTTTGAAGCATAATAAGCCGCCCGTTCAAATGTAAACGTAATCGAACAAAAATAAAACCCTATCGGAAATTTTGTTTTTTCAACTGTTTCGTTCATCTGTGATTCCTCCGTTCTAATAAATTATTAATCATGTTGATTTAACCAATCTATCAAGATCTGTTTATAGACTTCTTTCTCATCAAGAAATGGCATGTGCCTACTTTTCGCAAATAATTCCCAACTAACATTTGGCAAGCGATCAAACATCGTTTTATTAATTAAAGGAGTGGATAAGTCGTCTGTACCACTTGTCAATAGAACTGGAATCTCAATTTCACTTAAACGTTCCACATAATCAAACTCCCTAAGGGTCCCAGTGGGAGAATATTCATTTGGTCCCCAAGCTGTTAAATAAGCTTCTGCGCCAGATCCTTTTGGTCGGCGCAATGGTTCTGGTGAGTGCTCACTCACTTCATCAGCGGCATGTAACCTCATATATGTGGCATTTACAGCTAAATATTCCGGATTATCGTAATCTTCCTTTTCCTCAGTCACTTGAATAATTTTTTGTTCTTGCTCAGACATTAACTTGATCATTCGTCGTTGTTCCTGCTTCCACAATTGGGCAGAAGGTAATGTACTTGAAAAAATGGCACTAAGAATCCCGTTGGGCTGATCGTCACATAGATAGGCAATCAATAACATTCCCCCCCAAGATTGTCCTAATAAGTGCACTTGATCCAATCCCAAATGCGTTCTTAATGCCATTAACTCTTCAATCCATGTTCGGGCATGCCATAAATCAGTTCGATTTGTCACCAGTGAATTGCCACATCCTATTTGATCATACATCACAATCATTCGACCATCTTCAGCATAGTCATCCAGCAATTCAAAATAATTATGAGCGGAACCTGGTCCACCATGAATCAAGACCAATGGCTTTTTCCCCTCCTTAGACTCTCCAACCGTTCGATAGTATGTCTTATGCCCGAGATAACTCATATAGCCTTCGGATATTTTCATACGGTATCACCCTTTCTGTATATTAACCACTTGTTTATTATATCACAATAGCAAGTAAGCGCTGTCTTTTATGAGAAAATGGCAAGAATTACCTAATAAAACGCAAAAAAAGAACGCTTCCTTACAGATTTTGCGTTCTTCTTCCTTTCGAACCATAAGATAAATGATAAACGTCTTTTGTTTATTCTAAACATTGACCAATCCTCTTTATCTAAAAATACTATTAAGATGTTAATTGATGGGATGCGAAGGTGCGATACAATGAATGGTGTTCAAGTAACTCCTGATGAGTCCCTTGTCCAGTAATTCTACCATCTTCAACAAAAATAATTTTATCAGCATTTACCACTGTCGACAAACGGTGAGCAATTACCAAGGTTGTCCGTCCCTCCATTAAGTTACGTAATGCTTCCTGAACAACTTCCTCTGATTGACTGTCAAGACTAGCGGTTGCTTCATCCAATAAGAGAATTTTAGGATCTCGTAAAAAAGCTCGAGCAATGGCTACTCGTTGACGTTCGCCACCTGATAACATCGCCCCTCGTTCCCCCACCTCTGATTGATAACCTAAAGGTAATTTCTGCATAATTTCCGTTCCGCAAGCTAAAGCCATAACATGATCCAGCTCCCCATCCGTCACCTCACGATTTAAACCATAGGTCAGATTGTCGCGAATACTTCCTGACAACAACATGCTTTCTTGTTGGACATACCCAATTTGCCGACGCCACGAACTTAAAGAATAGTCGGCGATAGGGTGATCGCCAATTAAAATTTGGCCTTGCTCTGGCTGATAAAATTCTTCAATTAAAGTGAATAATGTGCTCTTGCCACTGCCGCTAGGTCCTACAAATGCAGTGGTTTGATTGGCCATTGCGGTAAAGTTTATATCTTCTAACGCAACCTTATCCTCATTGTAGCGAAAGGATACCTGACGAAATTCTAAAGACTCACCATTAACTGTAATGGTTTCGCCTTGAAATAAGTCTTCAATTGGCTCTCGAAGTAATACCGTAATACGTTCAGTTGCCCCTTTTACTTTTTGCATATCTGTAAAAAACGTTCCAAACGAAACAATCGGTCCCATCACTTGAAACAGATACATAATAAAGGCGATTAAAGTGCCTGCTGATAAGGTCCCATTAGCAACCCGGTAACCGCCATAAGCGATAATTCCCATGACCAACCCCATAATCACTAAAGAAACAATTGGTTGAATAACGGCCTGAATCTTTGCTTCTCGTTTTCCATAAGAAAACAGGCGGTTAACGCCGTCATTGATTTCCTGAACAGCATTAGCCTCAGCATTAGAGGCCTTCACTAAAGCAGAAGACGCTAACACTTGACCAAACTCTGCCGAAAAATCAGCCGTCTCATCTTGCGTTTTTTTGGACAGTTCAAAGATCTTTTTACCAACTGGGATAATCACCACTGCGCCAATCGGAACAGCCAGGAAAATCAGCAAGGTCATTTTCCAATCCATATACAATAAAATCGCAATTGCGACAACTAACGTCACCACACCTGAAACAAAAGACGGTAAACTGTCACTGACGAAAGACTTAACTAGCAACGTATCATTTAAAGTACGACTAACTAATTCTCCTGGCCGTTCAATTTGGAAATAATTTAAGGGAAAATGAATGCTTTGAGTCGTCAATTTCTCGCGAATAATTTTCACCATATGATGCCCAATATAGGATAGTAAATAAATCGTTAGAGCACTAAATAGAGCTTGCAAAATAAATAACCCGATGACTAAGACTCCTTGACCTAAGCTGATACCTGAAAAACTTCTGTCAATTAAATTTTGAGTAAACAAAGGCACCCCAAGACCTGCTAAAGAAGATAAAATACTCGCTCCAAAAGCAATCACCAGCCAACTCTTTTTCGGCTGTGTTAGCCTAAAAAGCTCCTTTAGCCCTTTGGTTTCCGCCGATCTTGGTTCTTTCTCATTTTTAATAGCTGACATCCAACTCACCTGAACTTTCCTCTCTAATACATTGTTGCTATTTAACCGATTGTACTTGACTTAATGTGAACAACTGCTCTTTACCTCTTCCATCATACGTGATAATGATTAGCAATTCAATCATTCTTAAGGCTTAAAAAAACCTGAAAGTCCTATAAAGGTGAGCTTTCAGGTTTTTATAACTAATCGATAAACTGAACAGTATTTTCGATAGCTAATAAGTTTTCACGATAGGTTTTTAATTCTGAGCGATTAATGTCTCCCATTTCAAATGCTTGTTGGATACCATCTCGTTCCAACTGAATGGCATACTCCAACCACTCATCAACGGTCCCAGTGGAGACAGCACCTTTAATTTTTCGTCGCTGTAAATAACGAGTTAAATAAAACTCAACTAACTCTTGTGGAAATGCTCCTGGCTCCAAATCTTGCAAGTGAGCAACGACGTACTCTCGATTGCTTTCAGCCAAAAGATTTCGTTGAGCTTGCCGCTGATCAAAACTCATTGGACGAAATTGGACGTAACGCAATTTTTGGCGTAGCACTTTGGCGTAAAACATATTATTTCGATAAGTCTGTTCTTTAGTCAAACGGAATAAACGTCGGTTAATGCGACGAAGATGCATAAACGCGGTCTGTAAACTAACGTTCCGATTGCTAACTTGTTCTAACGTATCTTTAAATTGCCACTTCAATACCAGCTCCATCAACTTAGACTGACTGTCATCCAACTCATCAGAATTAATCAATGTCATAATTCGCTCGTTGTACATCTTAATAACCTTGGCAACCGCTCGTTGATTTTCAGGTACTTCTTGATCTTTTAGTTGCAAAGTCACATTTCGTAAAATAGCAATCTCCTGCTCATGATTAACCACTTCTACATTCATTTCACGTGTTTCAGCAAACAGTGGCATGGCGAAGTTCGCTAATAGCAACGTAGTTAAAATAACCCCTCCGGCAATACTAATCATCAACTCACGTTCAAGAAAAATGGTGCCGTCTGCCAAAATCACAGGAAGACTTAAAGCACTGACCAAGGTAATAGTTCCCCGAACACCAGAGATCGTATATAAAAGGGCCTGCTCCATTCGTTCTTTACTAGTTAGCTCACGTGATTTTTCAAAGTTTTTAAATAAAATGAAACAAACCAAACGAATCCCTAATAAAATCGCAGTCGTTCCTAAAACATAAATAATCAAGGTTAGATTGTTAATATTATTGTTTTTCCAAACCACTTGAATCACTCGAGGCAATTGGGAACCTAAGAGCACAAACACTAGCCCATTTAAACTAAAGGTGAAAATTGACCAAGTATTCTTAGATAACAGATTTAGCTGGGCGACTTCCGGGTTGACCTTTTGATAGCTAAGTGAATAAACCAAACCGCCACTAACGACAGCTAAGATCCCATTAACTTCCAACTTTTCAGCTAACAAAAAAATGCCGAAAGGCAACAATAACTCTAACAACATAAAAGAAACTGTATTTTCAATACCTAAGCTCCTTAGCCAACGAACAAAACGCATGGTTAACAAACTGACAATAATCCCTACCGTCACACCACCGAGGGAAATCAGGACAAAACTAAGGCTCGCATTAGCAAAAGAAAAAGCGCCTGTTAACAGAGCGGCAACAGCAAACTGGAAAGAAACTAACCCAGAAGCATCGTTAATCAATGACTCCCCTTCCAAAGTATGTAACATCTTATGGGGAATCTTAACCTTCTCGGCTAAAGCTGAAACAGCTACTGCATCAGTAGGTGCTAAAGCGGCTGCCAGGGCAAAACTTCCCGCCCAAGGCATACTTGGAATCAGCCAGTGAAGAAAGCTACCTAAGATTGCAACCGTGACAAATACCAAACCAATTGATAAAGTCAAGACCGCCTTCCGCTCTTGCCACAACGCTCGCTTATCCACATTAGCACCATCATTAAACAACAAAGGAGCTAAAAATAGCAACATAAACAATTCCGAGCTCAATTCAAATGAATGGAGAGAAGAAGGAATAGCCAACAACATCCCTAATGCCACTTGGATCAAAGGAATCGCGATGTTTGGTAAAAATCGATTCAAAATATTTGATGCCAAGACCATCGCCAGCATCAATAACACAGTTTCAAAAATTTCCATGGTTCACCTCATTTTACGAGTTTGATTAACTAACCATCAAACTACTCTATCTTAAAGAATTTACCATTTTTTGAAGATAAAGTAAAATAACGTCGACTTTTTTGAGAATGAAACCTATGATACATCATACCACTACTAGTAGCTCTGCCTAATTCATGGGTATCTTTCCTGTATCCTCTACGTCGAGATCCCCCTAAAAATAAAGAACAATCCCTTTTACGGTTAACTATTTTGAGCAATAAAGGTCGCCAGTTCACTTCGATTTGGCAAGGCATCATTATCACTAGCATTTTGAATTTGAATCGCCCCGATCGCATTTGCCTGTCTGACAGATTCAGCTAAAGTTAACCCATCTAACTGCCCATTAATAATTCCCACAGCAAAACCGTCGCCTGCACCAACAGTATCAACAATTCTCTTAACCTTAAAACCAGGAATTGAGTAACTGGCTTGCCCTTTTTCTTTGACATAAGCTCCGTCACCGCCCAATTTCATAACAACAGCATCTGTTCCTTGGTTCAGATAAAAATCAGCAATGGCCTCAATCGAATCCTCTCCCGTTAATAATTGCCCTTCTGCAACGCCTGGCAAAACGAGATGAGCGTGTCGGGCTAACTGATTCAACGTCTCGATCATCACTTGCTGACTTTCCCAAAGTGCTGGACGTAAATTCGGATCAAACGTAATAAAACAACCAGCCTCCCGTGCTGTCTTCATCATGTAAAAACAGGCTTCCCGCATTTCTTGGCTAAGGGCAGGTGGAATGCCAGTAACATGTAACACCTTAATCGACTTAAAATCTATTTTTTTGATGTCATCCACACATAAAGTTGAAGCCGCACTTCCCTTACGATAATACAACGTCTTAGGGTCACCATTAGTCACTTTATTTTTAAACATAACACCTACTTGCTTTGTATCATCAAACGTGATCATTTCGGAAGCTAACTTTTCTTTCTTTAAACACTGGTAGATATAAGTCCCAAGTTCATCCGTACTTAACTTTGTCATATAAGCTGTCCTATGACCTAAACGTGATAACCCTATCCCTACATTTACTTCTGCTCCAGCCAATCCTTTTGAAAATGAATTTGCTTCAACCAAAGAGCCCTCTTCGTTGGCATAAAAAATCACCATTGGCTCACCAATTAACATCACTTCCACCATCTAATCCCCCTCTTTCTTTTATAATTTAAGACTGCTATATCACCACGTGTATCGATACACATAACGATCAAAGATCACGCCTTATCTAGTTAAGATAAGACGTTGATTCACGTATGATTAATCTACTAGGCAACTGAGATCCAGACGTTGATAAGCTTTGCTTCTCAGCGGTCCCTTCAACCTTATGAACTAATAAACGACAAGCTTCTACTCCTAATCCATAAGACGATTGATCAATGGTTGTAATACTAGGGCTAACCACTCTTGCCCAAGTTGATTCATCAAATGTTAATAGACCAAAATCTTCGATGATTTGCAGCTGCTCTTCTTTCATAGCCTCAAGTAGTCCCAAAGCTGTTAAACCATTTGCGGAAAAAATCGCTCGTGGTTCAGGTAACTTTTTGAAAGACATCATTGATTCTATTAAGTTCTCATGATTATCAGGGTCTACGACATAGACATCACCCAGCACCTCTGTCTGTCCTGCTAGCCCATTTTTGAAGGCACGCAACCGCTCTGATCTTACTGTATTTGTCACTTCATTAACAAAAAAACCGATTGACTTAAAACCACTGTCTATGAGATACTTCATGGCTTTCAGTCCTATCCCATAATTATCATTGGTAACCACATCAATTTGACTTTCCGGCACGCCACGATCTAATAGAACCACAGGTACTGATCCTTCCCTTAATTGAGTTAAATAATCTTGATTAAATCCTGTCGTATTAATGATGAGTCCCTCAACTTGATTATCAAGAAATTTTTCAATTTGGATTTGTTCGTTCTCTGTCGATTCATCAGAAATGGCAATCATTAACGTATAACCTAAGGCCTCGCATGTATCACTCAATCCCTTAATAATATCAGAGGCAAATTGATTGCCGATATCTGCAATAACAGCTCCTATCAATTTGCTTTTTTGAGATTTTAACGAACGAGCCACATTACTTGGTCGGTAATCTAGCGTTAAAACCACTTCTTCAATTTTCCGACGAGTTTTTTCCGACATATACTCGTATTTTTTGTTCAAATAGCGAGAGATAGTTGTCTCACTGACACCGGCGGCCTTTGCGATATCTTTAATTGTCAGTCCTTTATTCATTGTCAACTACCTCCTCACTTATTTTTAGAAATCGATTTAGTTTATCGGTTTCGTAAAACCGTTACAATAACAACTATAGATGACAAATCCTTGGCTGTCAACTACTTTTGTAACTCTTTTAAACGGCTTACAAATTTTTCAGCCTCAGTGACAACACTTTGATAACCAGCTGTTGCAACGCCTTTTGTTAACGCACTGCCAACACCGACTCCCCATGCACCATTTTCTAACCAACGATCTAAGTTATCCAAACTAACACCACCAGAAGGCATCATTTCAACATGTGGTATGGGCCCGTGAACATCTTTAATAAAACTTGCTCCTAATAACCCACCAGGAAATAACTTAACCACATCAACACCTGATTCTAGCGCTTGCAGAATTTCAGTGACTGATCCACACCCAGGTAAATAAGGAATGGCATACCGATTACAAACTTTTGCAATCTTCAAATCAAAATGAGGGCTTACCACAAACTGAGCGCCTGATAAAATAGCAGCACGAGCGGTTATATCATCTAATATGGTACCGGCCCCGATCACAACCTTCTGGTCTGTTAAAACTTCACGTAAATCCTGTATCACTTTCCCAGCTTCAGGTGTTGTGTAGGTGACTTCAAGATTCTTAATCCCACCTTGACTACAAGCTTCTGAAATCTTAAAGCCATCCTGACGATCTTTGCCTCGAACGACAGCAAATAAATAATTGGTCGCTAACTGTGTTAAAATTTGATGTTTTTGAGTCATTATTCTTCCTCCTTCTTGAATGACCCTATCATAACTTATTTCATTTTTAGATTCAATAGATAGTTTCTAATCGCTAACTCATCTGTCATCTTATAAGTCCAGCCAAAGCTTGCGGCAACTGACTGTGCTTCCTGACTAAATAAATCCATTAATATCGCCACACTTTGCCACATATCTTCTTGATTAGCACGGGGATAAGTCGCTAAAACAAGTTGCCATTTAGTTGCACTGATAAAATGTGGCAGAAACTTCCCCGCCTTACCAATGCTCACTGTGAATTGATGCTCACTCCCAACTTGCCAACCAAGCACTTGAAACAACCATGGCCTAACGATGGTTTCTAACATATCAATTGCATAAGTAAATTCCTGACGAGCTATTCCTTTCCCAACATTTTGTAGACACCACCAAAAATCATTACAAGCTAATATAAATTCACCTTCAGAAGGTGCTTGAACCCAAAACTGCCGGTCGCTAGACTCACTCGGAATACTTGCGAGACATCCATCTTTATCCAACAACTTCACAACTAAATCATCTTCCGCAATTTCAGCTTCCACTATTGACTGATGACATATTTTGATATCCATTCGGTTACCATCTTCAAATAACAGCAAAAACATGTAATAATCAGCATGTTTAACTTCCCGTCCTGCTAGACTGTCCAAGTTATCAGGCTCTTCTTTGATCGCAAGGTTGCCAAAAAATGATATCCATGTTTTGTCCTCAACAAAGGACCTAACATTCGTCACGACATAAACAATATCATAATCCTGATATCGGTCACGAGGTGCTTTTTTATTAGCTCGAGACCCAATTAAATACGCACCTCGAATCATACCATTTCCCTCTGCAAACCTAATAATTAGGTCCATCATTGTCTGCTCATCACGCATAATTTCTCTCCTAACTAATTAATTTTTCCAATCACTTGGCAACAATTCACGCAAGGTTTTAACCTCGCCTGACGGCAATAGAACATCTGTTAAATAGTTGTCTCGATGCAGCTGGGAAATAAATTCGCGACACCGTCCACAAGGAGCCAGTATCTCCGTCTCACTTCTAACAGCAACCATTTTAACGACCCGATTCTCACCTGCCTTTAACATTTCAGCCGCAGCAGCATGCTCAGCACAAAATCCTAATGAACAGGTAGCATCAATACAAATACCACTGTAGACCCGTCCACTTTCTGTTAAAAGAGCCGCGCCAACACTGCCACCGTTAGCGTACACCGAATAATCTTTGGGATTGACAACTGAGGCAGCAATCTTAATCATCTCACTAAATTCCATCTCACACTCTCCTCTTATCGACTTACTATCTATTGTAACAATAAACTTAGATCTTGTTAAGTTTCCAAAAAAATAGACAAGCCCCTTTTTGGACTTGTCTATGATCGGGAGATACCTTGTCGCTCCCTTGATATGTTAGTTGATCTCAATATATTTTTTATCCTTGTTACTATTAGCAGTTTTAGGTAATATTAGGTGCAAAACACCTTCTTCAAATTTAGCATTGATATTAGCTTCGTCAATGTCCTTTAATACAAATTGACGTTGGTAAGAGCTTGAACTTCTTTCGCGACGGATATATTTCCCCGTCTCATCTTTGTCTTCAATTTGGTTTTCTCTGTGAGCAGTAATCGTTAGCACATCACGGTCATACTCGACTTTTAAATTGTCTTTTGAAAAACCAGGTAAATCAGCCTTAATTTCGAAATTATCCTGATTCTCTTTGACATCAACATTGAAATTATCATTTTGCACTAAATTTCCAAAGAAATCGTCAAAAAAGCGATTTCCGCCGATCATAAAATCACTATTTTTAGATATTAAGTTAGCCATTTTCCATTACCTCTTTCCTGATTTTTTTACATCTATAAAGAATGGCCATTTCTTTATAAGTTAGGAAGTTATGTTTTATTTGCTTCCTTATACTTAAATAATAATACCGATTTTATTTTTTGTCAAAAGAAATACTCTGTAAAAAAACAAAAAATTCACAGGTTTTCGCTACTAAAAAAAGAGGTAAATCACGTTTTTTTATTCCCCTCAAATTGAAAAGGAGTGTTTAACATGTCAAACACTCCTAAGTAATTATTGATTAAGATGATCGTTTTTTTCAATAAAATTGTAACAGGATTCCAAACTAGCTAAGTCACCACGAAGTAACTTAAACTGATGGGCAACCCTCCGGCCAATCCGCCAATCAAAATAGGTAGTCACCACCCCATAATGATTACGGGGTAACTGTGAACTCGGATGATCTTTATCTTTAATATGAGGAAGTGATTTAGCAACAGGCATCACTTGCTGATAAAGGGCATACTTACTCTGAGTTCGCGTAATAAAATAGTACTGATCATTATGAGTGAATAACATCGGGCCTTGAGACGTCGTCAAATTATAAGTCTTTTGTGGTTCATCGGTAATAGTTTGAGCCAATAATTGATCTTCGTAAAGTTGTAAGACATGTTTCCCAGCAGACGTTAGGATCAGCACCTCTTTTTTGTCTAATTCCTCTATCCCAACAAGACCTTTCGCTATAAGTTGTTTGACTTTTCGACAGTATTTACCAGTAATAAGTTTTGTCATAGGAGCTGTTTCTGGCGTATCTAAAAAACAATCTTGATTCGTACTAAAGCGCCGAAAATCAAAGTAAATAACCCTTCGATCTAAATACTCATTTAATTCTTTTAACAAATTAAACGTTGATAATGTCAATTTAAAAAAATGCCCAATTTGTAACTCAAAGTTGATCATTCTTAGTAATTGAGTCAAATTATGAGAATCATATTGAATCGTATGAAGAGAATCTAATGTCGAATGCCTCGTTTTAACTAAACGAAATAAATAAAAATACTCTTTAGCCAACTTCTGATACAATATCTCAAAATTTTCATTGTCATCTGTGTCTACAGCAATTAACTTACTTTCTGTCGTGTTCGTCTCCAATAACAGCTCATACATTTCTTTTTCATCCATTTTGCTCACTCTCTTTCTTTAGAAATAAAAGGACAGCTTTATTCTCAAAATAGCGATATCAGACAATGTCCAATACCGCTACTAATAAGCTATAAAAAACCGACCAGAGAACACGCTCTAACTTTTATCCACTAGAAAAAAACGGTAGATAAAAAGTGGAAAATTAAGTACAATGAAAGAGCTAGAGCTTCGGCACTAGCTTATTGGCAACTTGTTTAGACAGAGTTGACTGTTTAATCAAGACTTCCCCGCGAGGTTGCGACTCAAAGGGAAGTGCCAATTTTTTATTTAGTTGGATTGACAACGGTCACCTGACGCCACTAAAAACACCCTTCCGAATTTAAACAAATTAATCATCATTCTTTTGAAAGATAGTTTTGACTTTAAGTAATACTTCCTCAATCAATTCATCAGGAACTCTTTCTAAATAAAGCCATTCTTGCGTTTCATAATCAATCGTCGTCACTTGATCTAACAAAATCTTTCCACTGGTTTTCATATTGTTTTTAGTATGAATTTCAATGTAAAGAGGATAAGTCCTTTTAGTTTGACATATCGGTACCACTGTCACGACTTTACTACAATGAACTACTAGCTGATGGCTAAGAACTAAATAAGGCGTTTTAGCTGTTGATTCATGTTCCGATTTTTCTGATTGAGCGAATAAAATAATATCTCCTTGTACTGGGAGCCTTATCATCGGTCATTCGCCTCCAAATCGTCCAGCTCTACCAACTCACTTGCCGCACCCTTTGTATCGTATTCAGCAAATAGTTCTTGAATGGTCATTTCCTTAAAGAATGGTTTATTTTTTGCCTCCATGATTAAGCGTCGTTTACCACTATCTTCATCTTTTTTAATCTGAATAATATCATTTGTCCCAACATGTAAGTACTCCATGATACTTTTTGGAATACGGATGCCATTACTATTGCCCCATTTTGTGATTCTTACCTCATCCATCACAATTCCCCCTTCATTTGACATCTTAATTATAGCATACATCGCTTTTAAAGTATATACATAATTATCCCTTTTGGTAAAAATTGAGCTGACTGATAAGTAGCGCATAAGTCATTTCACTTCCTAAAAAAGCAGCTATTTGATACCATAAAACTGAAGAGGTGAATCATTATGACAATATACGATATAGCGGTAAATAGAATAGATGGCACAAGTCAATCCCTTAGCGAGTTTCAAAATAAAGTTATGTTAATCGTTAACACCGCCAGTAAATGCGGCTTTACTCCCCAATTCACTGGATTAGAAGCGCTCTATGACAAGTTTCAAACAGACGATCTCATTATTTTAGGCTTTCCATGCAACCAATTTAAGCAACAAGATCCAGATAGCAACCAAGAAATTTTAACATTTTGTCAACTAAACTACGGTGTTACCTTTCCGATGTTCGCTAAAATACAAGTTAATGGACCAGAACAAGCTCCTCTCTATGAGTACTTAATCAATGAAACAAATGGAGAAGACATCGAATGGAATTTCGCTAAATTTCTAATCGGAAAGGATGGTCAGGTCATTCAGCGATTTGCTCCGAATGTGACACCAGAAGAACTAGAAACAGAGATCGTTAAACTATTAAACTAACGATTCAAAAAACCTTCAGTCCCCTAAAGGATTGAAGGTTTTTGATTACTTATTTGACGAATACCATTACCTTAGAATGTCAATCAAATCTTTCTTAGCAGCAGCGGAAGCTGGCATGACACTAAAAATTAAGCCAATAGCCGTTGAGACTCCTAAAGCCAATGCGATTGTAAAAAAATCGACAGCGATTGGGATGTCCATTAAACTCCCAATAATCGTGGCTAAAATAAAACCTAAAATATAACCGAAAATGCCACCTATCATGGTTAAGGTCACTCCTTCCAGCAGGAATTGCAACTGGATTGATTTTTCTGTTGCCCCCATCGCCCGTCGGATGCCAATTTCTTGTGTTCGCTCTGACACAGAGATATACATCATATTCATAACGCCAACCCCTGCAATAAAAAGAGAAATGCCAGCAATCGCTGAAATAAAGTAAGTTAAGGTACTAAGAACCGTGCCAATACCATCTGTTAAAAATGCCATATCAAACACTTGGTATTCTCCTGAATCACGCATCGTACCACTTTCTTCCAACGTATTAATCACCGTTGTCGTAACTTTATTTGGCGTGGCACCTTCTTCCAAGATCACCTCGATACTACTTGTGACTTCATCTTTAGTAAAATAATCTTGATAGCTGGCTTTTGGAACATAGATATTTGATTCGGGCATCGAGAACATGCTAACCAGTTCAACCGCTGGAAAGACGCCAACGATCGTAAATAACTGACCATCTAATTCAAGTCCCCGCCCCAAGGCGTTTTCTTCGGTATTGTACAGTTGTTCAGCTGTATTACTGTCAACTAACACCACTTTATTATGGGTCTGATTGTCCCCTAATTCTAAATCACGACCGACTGTTGGTTTTTTATTTGATGATTTCACTAAGCGCAATTGTTTGTTTTCTTTTTTACCTCGAATCAACAGTTCTTTATAGGCTGAACTATCATCTCCTTTAGGGTAGCGAACATCCTTAACCCCTCCAACGGTTTTCAAACGCTGCATATCTGCTTCCTGAAAAAGGGATACATTACTTTGATATAAATTGTTGTCATCAGGCACAAAATCTACTTGAACGGTTACTTCTTCACCTTCGTTAGCGGTTAAACTCTTGATTGTTTCTTTTTCAAATCCTCGTCCAAGCGACATGATCGTAATAACTGAGGCAATCCCTATCACAATCCCTATCATTGTCAAAATACTCCGTTTACGATTTTTTAATATTGCTTTTAAAGAGGTTCGCCATGTGACGTAGAAGTTCATTTAACCAACTCCTTATCTTGTATAACAGTCCCATCGCGAATTTCAATCAAACGGCTACAATAATCAATCATTTCTGGATTATGGGTCACTAAGATAATAGTCACCCCTTCTTGTTGATTGAGTTCTTGGAATAATTCCATGATCTCCACACTTGTTACAGTATCTAAAGCACCCGTTGGCTCATCAGCAATGATGAACTTTGGTTCATTCACTAATGCTCGTGCAATAGCCACACGTTGCTGCTGCCCACCTGATAGTTGCTTGGGATGCTTCTCTGCTTTATCAGCTAATCCTACTTTCGCTAGGACTGTGCTGACACGCTCTTTAGTCTGACTAAAACTATAACCATTGTAGAGTAAGGGCAGTTCAACATTTTCGTACACGGTGTTATTGGCAATTAAACTAAAATTCTGAAAAACAAACCCAACGCTACGATTGCGAATGGCTGATAATTTGGCATCATTACTTTCGACTAAGGACTCACCTTCAAATAAATAAGCTCCTTCAAACTTCCGATCAATAAAGCCAATTAAATTAATTAGCGTTGACTTCCCAGATCCTGATGGTCCCATAATCGCCACAAATTCACCTTTTTTGATGTGAAGATTGATTTCATTTAAGACATGTAGACTTTCTTCGTCTGTTTTATAGTACTTATTCACATGTTCCAACCGAATCATTGCTTCACCGCCACTTCTTCCCCATCTTTCAATGTATCTGTAGGATCATTAATCACAGTGTCTCCAACTGCAAGACCTTCCTGAACAACTATAAAACCATCTTGATTAACGGTCTTAACCACTTGCTTAATCGCTTTTCCTTTACGATAGACAAAAACCTTTTCTACCTCGCCTTCTTTAATTACCGCTTTCTCCGGAATGCGTAGTTCTTTTTGATTTAACGCAATTTGTACATTATAGCCATACTGCAACTCTTTTTCTGGCACAACTTTAAATTCAAAATTGATCATTGACGAGGTATCTCCTGCAGTTTTTGTTAAAGGCAACTTGTCAACATAAGTGATGTTCCCTTTAACCACATCATTTGAACTAACCGGTCGAATTTCAACATCTTGATTAACCGATATTTTTTGATAATCATACTCCGATACCACGCCATTAATAACAACTTTTGGGCTGACAATTTTAACCACTGGTGTCGTCATGTCTGTTTTGCCTTTTTCATCCACATAAGCTATTCCATCAGTTGGTGCTTTCACAGTGACGGTTACTTTCCCCTTCGCATCATCCAACGCACCTGCACTATCATTTAAATCCAAATTAGCGGCTTCTAAGGCTTGATTCGCCTGACGAATAACATCTTCCTGGGCTTCCAAAGCTTGTTTATTTTGTTCATAAGTCGCTTTATCTTCTTGGGCTTGAGCAGCACCTTCTGCCGTCGCTTCATCACGCTTATTGTAATCACTTGCAGCTTGGTTTACTTTTGCGGTTAACTCATTCTTTTTAGCAATTGCACTGTTCAAGTTTTCTTGCGCCGTTGATACCGCCAAAGAACTTTTGTTTAACAAACGCTCTTGTTGAGAAACATCTGTTTGAACCACATCATTTTGATAAGATAAGAGCACGTCATCTTTTTTAACCTCTTTACCATCAGTCACCGCAATACTAGAAATTTTCCCTAAACTTTGATCATAATAGATGCTCTCAACGTTCTCCGCATCAACAGTTCCCTTAAATAATAACGGCTCAGACTCTTTTAATTTATAGATCGAATAACGATCAGCAGATTCCTCTGTTCCCTGACTCCCAATAATTGCCGCAACAGCGATAGCAATAAGTGCAATAACTCCGCCAACGATACTCAGACGAATCTTTTGTTTTTTAGTTAGTTTCTTTTTTTGCTTCGCCATCTTCTCAACTCTTTCTTATAATTATTCTTCGTCACTATCCAATTTAAATAAGTTTACCAACACCAGAATAACCGGTATCGCACCAATCAACGTAATCGCAATTGCTCCAATAGCAAAATTTCCTTGGGCAAAGCTGATAATGAGTGATAGGACAACCGTCCCCAAATAAACATAGTAAGGAATCTTACTGACATTGATTTGTTGTTTCAATTTCTGATTTGCTAAAATATAGCAAACTAATAACACAGTACTTAAGACAATTGTTGCCAATGAATAAATCCGATAAACTGGGCTCAACGTCAGTTGAATAGATTGTTCCATAGATGCTATTAAGTTAGGATCATTCGTCAACTCCAAACTCTTCTCAAGCATCGCCACTGATTTCGAGGGATTAATTAACGTCGGTATCGTAAGCAAACTAAAAACCGTCCCAATAGCACTGAGCACCAACTGAACCATATTCCACGTTTTAGCTTTTTTAAAAATTTTTGCCTGCTGTTCCATTTTTACATCTCCTTTTTTTCTCTCCTTTTACGTACAAAAAAACAACTCAAACACAACATCCAGTTTCTAAACTCTTTTCCATTATATCGCTAACACAAACCTAACTCAAATCTTTTTGTGACTTCCCAACTCAAATCACCATTTTTTTTAACGTAAAAAACCACAGTTAGGCACCTCTGTGGTTAACTCTATCTTACAAAAATGGCATCATTAATAGGATCTTGCAATCACTTGTCGGACCAGCACTATCCAATACACTTATGCTCTGAGAGCAGTTAATTCACGAGCTAGTGAATTAAATTCTGTTTGGTTGAGAGCGTGGATCTCTTCCAAATCAATCCGCTCAGGTTGATTGTTTTCAAAAATTTCTTGAATACGATAAACACTCGCTTGATAAAAACTTCGTGATTTAATTCGCAAAATGTAAGGAAATTCTGAGCGGTATTTTTCTGATTTCATCTGATTTTCTGATTCCCAAGTACGAACAAAATTTTTTAAAATAGCCGGTAATGAAGCGATTTGATCACTATTTCCTGGTATCTTCACACTAAATTCAGATAGCTTATCAAGGTTTACAATATAGCCATCTTCCGTCGGATTAAATTCCAATAACAGTTTCATACAATCTTCCTTCTCTCTTTTTTAATTGATCGTTCTACTAGCAGTTGAATACGATCCATTTGTTTGTTAATTTTATCACAATCTTTAACAAAGAGCAAATGGTAAATCCGTTTATTGTCTACAACATCACCTTAAACCAAAAATAAGTTTATCGTTTCATTCACAATAAACTCGATGTCCCCCACATTCAACCTACAAAATCAATCGAAAAAGCAGTTGAAGAGAATCAGGATCACCTGACTCCTCCAACTGCAAAGAATCGTCTTCATTTTAGAAAAGCCCTGTGATAACCCCTTCAGCTGTCACATCTATGTTATTGGCTGCTGGCACTTTTGGTAAACCAGGCATCGTCATGACAGCTCCTGTATAAACCACCACGAAGCCAGCTCCCGCAGAAACTTTAACATTACTTACTTCAATATCAAACCCACTAGGTCGGCCCAGTAACGTCGGATCATCAGAAAACGAGTACTGCGTTTTGGCCATACAAACAGGTAAATTGCCAAATCCCAAGCGAGCTAATTTGGCTAATTCCCGCTTAGCTACTTTTGAATAACTCACCCCGCTTCCCCCATAAATTTTTTGAACCACTGCTTCAATTTTCTCCTCAAGACTCAAGGTTGCATCATAAGCATATCGAAAATCAGCTTCAGCAGTCTCAGCTAAACGAACCACTTCTTTGGCTAGTTCTTCACCACCAGCACTTCCACTGCCCCAAACGTCTGATAAAACCACATTAACTCCTAACTCCTGACATTTTACTTTGACTAACTCAAGTTCTAACGCATCGTCAGTAGGGAACTTGTTGATAGCCACAACCGATGGCAAACCAAACACATCATTAATATTTTCGATGTGTTTTAACAAATTAGGTAAGCCTTTTTCGAGAGCCGCCAAATTAATGTCATTCAAATCACTTTTAGCTAAGCCACCATGCATTTTTAAAGCTCTAACCGTTGCTACAATCACAACGGCTGCCGGTTCGATTCCAGCTTTACGACATTTAATATCCAAGAATTTTTCTGCACCTAGATCAGCGCCAAAGCCAGCTTCTGTAATGACATAATCCGCTAAGTTCATCGCTGTTTTTGTCGCAACAACTGAATTACAGCCATGAGCGATATTGGCGAAGGGCCCACCATGAATAATCGCTGGATTATGTTCAAGAGTTTGCACTAAATTAGGTTTCATCGCATCTTTCAGTAATGCTGCCATCGCCCCTTCTGCCTGCAAGTCATGAGCTGTTACCGGCTCATCTAAGCGAGTATACCCGATAATAATGCGACCTAAATTAGCCTTGAGATCAGCTAAATCAGTTGACAAACATAACACTGCCATAATTTCAGAAGCAACTGTAATCTCAAAACCATCTTCTCGCGGCACACCATTGGCTTTCGCTCCTAAGCCGTCAACAATATTCCGTAGTTGTCGGTCATTCATATCCACACAGCGTTTCCACGTGATTCGATTAACATCTATGTCAAGGTTATTTCCTTGATGAATATGATTATCCAAGAGAGCTGCCAATAAATTATTTGCAGCACCAATCGCATGAAAATCACCAGTAAAATGTAAATTGATGTCTTCCATTGGCACGACTTGCGCATAACCACCTCCTGCAGCGCCTCCCTTGACTCCGAAGACTGGTCCTAAAGACGGTTCACGTAGCGCAACAATGGTATTTTTACCGATTTTGTTCATCGCATCACCTAACCCCACAACCGTCGTGGTTTTCCCCTCGCCTGCAGGTGTCGGAGTGATCGCTGTCACAAGTATAACCTTGCCTTTTTCTTTTTTATCTATCAAGTGAGATGGGTCTATTTTCGCTTTAAAATTCCCGTATAACTCTAAAGTATCACGGTTTAATCCTAGCTTCTCCCCAATTACTTCAATATTTTCCAATTTGGTTTGTTGTGCGATGACAATATCGCTTAAATATGTTCCCATTTAACGTCTCCTCCATTTTATCTAGATCGTAAAAAAGTCATAGGTAAAATCGGCTGGATAATAGATTGACCTCATCTCTGACCACCTTCTTTACGTATGACTTAAGTTTAATCGACTTTCATTCTTTTTTCTACCTAATCTTCAAATTGATAAGATAAGATCGGTTGTCTTGCAGCTTTTACCTCATCAACCCGTCGAATAAAAGTATGGTAAGGAGCGGCCTTCAAATACTCTGGGTCGCTATAAGCCTTTTGATAAATCTCGCGATAGGCCTTTACTGCCGCATCAATTGTTTCTTTTGACTCAGTTTCAGTAGGTTCCACCATTAAAGCTTCATGAACAACATTTGGGAAATACATGGTTGGCGGATGCATCCCATTATCTAAAATGCCTTTGGCAACGTCCAAAGCAGTCACGCCTGTCTCCTTTTTCATTCGCTCCAAAGTCATCACAAACTCATGCATACAAGGACCTTCATATTTCATATCAAATAAATCAGAAAGTTGACTCATCATGTAGTTAGCATTTAAGACCGCATTAGTCGCTGCCTCAGGTATCCCTTCCTGACCAAGAGTTAAGATGTAAGTCAAGGCTCTCACAACAATGCCAAAATGACCATAAAACCCTTTGACACTACCTATTGTTTTTCCTGGTGTTGTAAAAACAAAGGCATCTTCTTTTCTTTCTGGGTAGTACATCGGCATAAATTCTTTCAATATTTCCTTGCAACCGATCGGGCCACTTCCTGGGCCACCACCACCATGTGGTGTAGAGAACGTTTTATGGATATTCAGATGAACCACATCAAAGCCCATATCACCCGGACGAACGATCCCCATAATCGGATTCAAATTAGCCCCATCATAATAATTCAAACCACCAGCATCGTGAATGATTTGGGTAATTTCAGCGATATTTTCTTCAAAAAGCCCAACAGTGCTGGGATTTGTCAACATCAAACCAGCGGTATCTTCGCCAACAGCAGCTCTTAAGGCTTCCACATCCACCAAACCATTTTCTTTAGACTTAATATTAACAGTTTGGTATCCTACCATAGAAGCACTGGCAGGATTCGTTCCGTGAGCCGCATCTGGTACGATAATCTTATTACGTTTAACATCATTATTAGCTTTATGATACGCTTTGAACATCAAGAGGGCAGTCAATTCACCATGAGCTCCTGCCGCTGGTTGAAAGGTCATATAATCCATGCCCGTGATTTCCGTCAGCAAAGCCTCAGCTGTTTTAAAAACTTCCAATGCACCTTGGACAGTGTGTACGGGTTGTAACGGATGAATTCCCGCAAAACCAGGTAAACCAGCCATTTCATCATTAATTTTGGGATTGTACTTCATCGTACAGGACCCAAGAGGATAAAAACCATCATTTACACCGAAGGTTTGTTTGGCTAATTCAGTATAGTGGCGACTCACATCAGGTTGAGAAACTTCTGGCAATCGCAATTCCTGTTCTCGCTCTAACTCTTTTGGAATCTCATATTTTGGCACATCTAGTTCAGGTAACATCGCATTATAACGTCCTGGTTGACTTCTTTCAAATACTAATTTCATTTGACTGTTACCTCCTTAACTACTGCTACAAGCTGATCAATTTGTTCTTTCGTGTTCATCTCTGTCGCACACCATAATATATCTTCGCCAATTGGATACCCGCCCAAGATACCATGTTCTTCCAATTTCGCCATTAACAGATGAGGGGCAATCGGAGATGTTGCCAAAAATTCGTGGAAATAAGGGCCTGAATGCTTCAATTCAAATCCAGCGATTTTAGTTAGTTCTTGTGCTAGATAATGGGTTTTAGAATAACTTTGACGAGCAGCTTCTTTGACCCCATGAGGTCCCATAGTTGTCAGATAAATAGAAGCTGTTAGTGCACAATGAGCTTGATTGGAACAGATGTTTGAGGCGGCTTTTTCTCGACGAATATGCTGCTCCCTCGCCTGTAGAGTTAAAACAAAGGCACGTTCGCCATTGGCATCAACGGTTTCCCCTGCAATCCGTCCAGGTAAAGAACGGGTTAGTTTTTCAGTCGTCGCCATAAAACCTAAGTAGGGACCACCATATGCTAGCGGCAAGCCTAAAGGTTGAGCTTCCCCTGTCACAATATCAGCACCTGACTCAGCCGGTGATTTTAAGACTGTTACAGCAAGTGGGTTAACCCCCATGATGTATTTACTTTGGCGTTCATGAACCAACTCTCCAATGGCTTCCGCTGGTTCAATTTGCCCAAAATAGTTTGGTTGCTGGATAAAAAGACAAGCCGTCTCCTTATCTAAAAGAGTTGCTAAAGCCGCTAAATCTGTTAGGCCATCTTTAGCGGGAACGATCGTCATCTCAACATCCGCCCCCTCACAATAGGTTTTTACCGTTTGAATTGTCATCGGATTAACAGTAGCCCCGATTAAAACTTTTTTCCGTTTACGATCAATGGTCATATTAACTGCTTCAGCAGCCGCGGTTGCCCCATCATAAACTGAGGCATTAGCGGATGCCATTCCAGTTAATTCGGTAATCATCGTTTGAAACTCAAAAATAGCTTGCAAAACGCCTTGACTGATCTCTGCTTGATAAGGAGTATAAGCCGTTAAAAATTCCTCTTTTGCGGCAATTTGCTTCACTAGCGCTGGAATATAATGATGATACGCGCCAGCTCCTCTGAAAATACTGGTAAATACGTTATTTTTTGCCGCAATATCTGTCATAACTTTTCTAACTTCAAATTCTGATTTTGCTTTAGGGATGTTTAACTCATCAATACGTAACTCTTTCGGTACACTCACATACAATTCTTCCACGCTTTTCATGCCCATGCTCGCCAACATCAATTGCTGTTCAGCCGTTGTAGCTGGTACGTACTTCCCTAAACTCATCTACTACGCCTCCTCTGCTACTAACTTTTCATATTCTTCTGCACTCAGTGTGTTCTCTTGCACTTCCGTAATCTCGCTTACTTCAAACAACCAAGCACTGTATGAATCTGCATTAACTAATTCAGGTGCCTCTTCCAGCTGCTCATTAATCCGTGAAACAACCCCTGTCACTGGTGAAAAAATATCAGAAACAGATTTCACTGACTCAATATCCGCCACTGAATCCTCAGCACTCACTTCATCCTCTATTTCTGGAAGACCAATATAAACAATGTCTCCCAATTGGTCTTGGGCAAAGTCCGTAATGCCAATTAACGCTGTTTTGCCATCCTCTGATAATTTGATCCATTCATGATCCTCTGTGTAAAGTAATTCTTTTGGATATGCCATATTTTTTTCCTCCTAATTATTTAAGGCTCTTTGACAAGTCAAAAAGCTGTTTATTTAGCTTATTTTTTTTCGCGTTTATAAAACATATTGGAAACCACTTCTACAGGAATACGTCGACCTCTCACCTCTGCCTCTAAAGCTGTTCCTAACTCAGCGTATTCTTTGTCAATCAGTGCCATCGCTATCGGATAACCCAACGTTGGTGAATGAGTCCCAGAGGTGCTATAGCCAATTTCATCACCACCAGCAAAAATAGTGGCGTTTTCCCGCACGATACCTTTACCAGTCACTTTTAAACCAACTCGTTTAATCGTGGGTTCTCCTCGATCTTCGAGGGCCTTTTTACCAATAAAATCCGCTTTTTGCATCTTAACAGCAAATTTCAAACCTGTTTCTAATGGGGAAATATCGTCTGTCATTTCATGGCCATAAAGTGGCATGCCCGCCTCTAGCCTCAGTGTATCTCTTGCCCCCAGTGCCGCTGGTATCACCCCTAAATCAGCGCCGACCTCTAATAATGTCTCCCAAACTTTCACCGCATTTTCTGATGACATGTAAAGCTCATATCCCATTTCACCTGTATAGCCAGTTTGCGAAATGTCCACTCTCATCCCTTGAAAATCAACCTGCTCATTAAAGCGATAATATTTCATGGGAATATCTTCTTCCTTCAGGACTTTTTTTAGTATTTCCGTTGAATTTGGGCCTTGAAGGGCTAAAATGGCTGTTTCATCCGAACGATCTGCCATTTGACAGTCACCGAACAGATGAGCCTTAATCCATTCCCCATCTTTGTGTCGATTAGCAGCATTCACCACCAACATGTATTTTTCCTCAGAATATTTATAGACAATAAAATCATCAATTACGCCACCAGTATCATTTAACATTAGGGTATATCGAACCTGACCAATTTCCATTTTTGTAAAATCATTGGACAGTAAATAATTAACATTGAGTAACGCGTCTTTTCCGAGTATAAAAATAGCACCCATATGAGAAACATCAAAAAGTCCTGCTTGTTGTCTAACTGCCTGATGTTCAATAATCAAACTACTAGGTTTATAGGTTACTGGCAACAAATAGCCAGCAAATGGCACCATTTTACCTCCTCTTTTAATATGCGACTCATAAAGCGGTGTTTTTAATTCTGACATCTTATTCCATCCTTTCATCCAAAGAAGTTAAGAAACGATCTTCAACACTCTGACACCATTCTACCAATATTCGTTATTTAATGGAAGACCAAACGTAAAACTTCTTTACTTTTTCTTTTTTAGCAGCAAAACACGAACGTTAACTAATTAAAAATAAAAATAATTAACATTTAAAAGTGTGAGAAAAACAACAAAAAACAGAGGAACGCACCTAAATAAAGTGCATTCCTCTGTTGTGATACCTGAGAGATTCCTCCCCAACAATTAAGGGAATTGCTCCTTCGGTGACTATGCTTTCCAGAGAGTCGTCCTACTGCGGTCTCTTTACCTGAGATCTTCACCTAGCGCTTGCAACGCTAAATTTATTCCTTCGGTGTTATTGTTTCCAATAATCTCTCCCACAATAATCATTCGTATTGTTATCGCTTACAGCCTCTACTACTCTATTATATGTTTAACTGAAAAAAATACAAGCTTTTCACTCAAATTTCACAAATTTTTTACTCATTTCCTCACCTGAGAGCATTAACAAACAAAACAAAGTGTCGCTAGCTAACTTACTAGCTACTTCCTTACTCAAAATAACTAAATGGTCATATTTCACTTAGCCGACAATTATTTATTGGTTATTAAATAAAAAAAATATTAGCATAAAAGCTGTTATTATCGCCTTTATTGATAAACGCCTGTAAATTGCTAAAATTTATATATGCATAATAGTTGTTATTTTAGCTATTATTTAATAGAATGACATTAAATTTAGAAAGATTATGTTATTTAAATCAGAAATCCGTTTTTAACCCTCAGTTAGCAATGGATAAAAGACGGCCTACTCTAAAACTGAAAATGGCGTCTCAATGTTGGTGAATGTGTGAAAACATTCTGGAACAAATTCAAATAAAAAGATGGTTGGTGACGCAATGCAGAAAAATGATGTTTCAATTGGAAAAAAATGTCAATGTCAAAGTGTTTTACTAGGTGATGTTTTCGTCGGTGATGTTGTTGCCTTATACGAAAACACATGTATCGTTGAACTAAAAAAATGTGCCCCACAAGATACTGCAAAAGCCCTTGAGTTTAATAATCGATTTGTTGTTCGATTTGAAGACATGGTCGCCACATAATAATTGTCGTCAAAGATTCGCTAATAGCGACAGCGCTTTGGTATCATCTTGGCGCTGTCGCGAAATATTAGCTTAATTGTTAATACTTGAGAGAGATATTACGCAAAAAACGCTGTAAGTACTGCCATAACTTGCGACTGGTCACATATAACAGACCAGCTACTAAAAAAGAAACGATGAGCGCTAACCAATATGGTGCTTGCCAGAAGCCAAAATCTAATATCGCAATCGGTAGTTCGATCCCTAGAAGGCTTGCTACACCTTTCACAATCGTTGCTATAATGATGATAATCGCGCTAGCATAAAAGGTAATGGATGTAATGGCAACAATTGGAATGATGAACATCCCTTTCATACCAGTAATAAAGTAAAATTTTATCATGGTTATTAAACTTTTAAAATTAAATGCGGCGTTTTTTGCAATCACCTCACCACCATATGACTGAGCCAGCTCTTTCGGCTGTCCGAAAGCAGCTAAAACTTCCTCTACTGAGCTTCCCGCTGCCACTTTTTCATAAATATGACTACTCACTTCTTCCATGATATCTCGTCGCTCCATCTCATTAAGGTAGCTAAGGTGACCACCTAATTCTCTCAAATAGTTCTTGATTTGTTCACTCATTACTTGTCCTCCTCAAAAGTTTGAATATCTTCAATTGCCTTAACTAAATGTTGCCAGGAAATTGTCATCTCCACTAAATACTTAATCCCCAAGTCAGTTATCCGATAATATTTGCGACGTGGAAACTCAGCATTTTCTTGCCAATACCCTTCTAAAAATCCCTCTTTAGTTAAACGTCTTAAAAGAGGATAGATGGTATTTTCATTAGCTGATACAATTTGCCAGTTCGCTAACACACTGATTAATTCATAGCCGTAATAGTCATTTTCTTTTAGCAAGGTTAAGATACACAACTCCAAGGTGCCTCGTTTAGCTTGAGTCTTCCATTCTTCAATCATCATAATATCACCTCTTCCATACAGTGTACTACACAGTACTGTGTCATGCAACTATCCTAAAAAAAAAGACTTAACCAAAAAAAAAGAAGTGCTAACGGCCTCCCGTTAACGCTTCTTCAATTAGCATTGTTAAATTTTTCGACGTTTTAAGTAATTTAAGACTACAAGGCCCAATAACGCCAAGCCTGAGCCAATTGTCCCTGACGGGTTAACTTCACCTGTTTTCGGGAGAGAGCTATTTACAGTTGCCGTCTTGTTTGTTGCGGACTTGTTAGTAGTCGCCCCATTACTGCTTGACGTTTCAGTATTTTTCGGTAGAGGGAGTACCTTTCCATTCCCTTTTTCTGACTTAAAACCAGTCTCTGGATCATAAGAGATCGCCGAATTAATTTGACCTTCTTTTAAGTAAACATTTTTAGGTACATCTACTGACCATTTACCATCTTCGCCAACATTTCCAGTGACAGTTGTACCATCAGGGAAAGTAATAATCACTTGAGTTCCTGGTGTTCCAGTTCCGCTTAAATGTGTTGCTCCTTCGTAAACCGTGTCAACAGTTGGTGGGACAATTTTAGCATAGACATATGTGACTTCTTGGGTTACCACTTTATGTTGGCCGTTTTGCGGAGCCCCTTTAACCAATAAGTAAATATAGCCAGAAATTGGCAATTTCGTTGTACGATAGTCGTCATTAAAAAATCCATTAATCGTACTATCATCCGCTAATTTATTGCCTGCTTGATCCACATGGTGAACAATAACTTCCGTGGCTTTTTTCTTGTAGACATAGGTGACGGTCGTATCAGACTCACTATAAAGGCCATTTTGATTGGCTGGCACTTCGATCAGCTCATATCCTTCAATTTCTGCTTCTTTAGTAATATATGATTCACCATACTCACCTGCAATTATTTTTGTACTAGATAACTCTTTTCCTTGTTCATCAAGATGTTTAATCACCAGATTAGATGGAATTTTCTCGTAGATGTAGGTAACATCAGGAGTCATCATTGAGTAATTACCTTGAGCATTTTCCGGAACCGCCACCAAACGATACCCTTCAAATTCTTTTTGAGTTGTCACATAAGCATCGGAGAATTTACCAGGTAGTAGTTCAGGCGCTGTTAAGACCATCCCATTTTTTGTTTCATGGTGGACAATCACCTGAGTGTCTTTTTTACGATAAATGTAAGTAACCGTTGTGTCTACTTCTCCATATTCTCCTGTAGGATTAGCAGGTGTCACAACTAGCTCATACCCCTCAAGGTCTTTGACAGTTGTCGTATAACCGTCCCCATACTCACCTGGTGTCTCTTTGTCAGGAACCAGTTTCGTACCATCTTCCAAAATATGTTGCTCAATTAGTGTAGACGGGATTTTTTCATATAAGAATATTACGGTCTTATCATTGATATCATATAAACCTGATTCAGGAGCGCTAGCATCATCAAGTTTGACATAACGATACCCTTTAATAGCAGCTATTTTAGCCTCATAGGCATCTTTATAAGAACCAACCGTTTGTGTCGTATTAGCAGCTACGTCTGGTATAGGTAAACCTTGAATATCTAAATGTTTAACGATTAAATTTGTTTGAACTCGTTTATAAACGTAGGTTACCGTACTATTTTCAGGACCATGAAAACCTTCTGCTGGCGAGCCAGTAGGATCAACTTGTACAAATTCGTAGCCAACAGTGCTCTTTTTCTCAGTTGTATACCTTGATTCAAATTCTCCTGTAATGATTTCTGACACCATGCCTTCAATCGGTTGCCGTGTGACTTCATCAATATACTGAACATTGACAGTTGTCAGCTTCTTTTTGTAGTAGTAATCCACTGTTTGAGGGGTCTTAGTATAGACTCCTGAAACCGTTGGTTGCGATTTAGCTGCATCTAGCTCATAGCCTGGTTTTAACGTCTTTAATTCTTCTGCGCTTAATGCTTCTGTTTCAAAACCAGAGCCTAATTTTCCACTTTGACTTGAAGTTGAAAACGGCACAGCTTCACCATTAATGTAATGATTAACGACTACATCACCTGCTTCAATTTTAAAATTAACGGAGGCACTATCGGTTGCCGAAATCTCAACTCCTGGACGAGTGCCCCGACTAACAGTTGAATTATTAGTAATACGATAATCCCCTGTATCTAACTTGTCTAATTCACTTTGTAGATTTTCCAATGTTATATCTTCAATAGATATACCAGTGCTTAAGTCCGTCAAAGTCAAGGTGATGGTTGCATTTTTATCTTCCCGATTATTACCAAAAGCAAAATCTGACGCTTCTGGATTAATTGGTTTCATTACCACGGCATTGGCTTTAATAGTTAATACATAAAAATACACATTTCCATTATCTGGTCCATCATGTTCATCGGCATTGTCTCTCAATGCCAACATTTGAACGCGGTATTCACCATCACCCAAAGTAACGTACGAGGTCGCATCAAACGTATAGCCATTTGGTTGAAACCCATTGTAATCAACTATTAAATCACCATCTTTTATAAGTCGAGCTGAGTTTGTTCCATTAAAATCTACGTTCACATGGCCATTCATCGTAACTTTTATACCATCATTTGCATAATAGGATAAATTTTGCCCAGCATCACGGCCTAGCATATCTCCGCCTTCAACTGACAAATAAAACTGTTCTGGAGATCTTGGCATCGGTCGTAAAACTTCTGCTCCCTCAGTAGCTTCAACGATTTCTTTTGGAACTATTTCTTCCACAACAGGTTCTTCAGCCACCTCAGCCACTACTGGTTCCGGCTCAACAACTACCGGTTGCTCTTCAGTAACAGGCTCCTGATTTACAGGAACTACTTCGGAGTCACTCGATACCGTTGTACTTTCACTAGCAGTTCTTCCGATTGTCTCCAACTCTTCTGTTGTTATCTCATTAGGTTCTTCAACCATTGAAGCATCTACAATATTATAAGGTAAACTGCTTAAAACGATCGAACAAACCGCTAACTTCTGCACCCATTTTTTCATTTCATTCCTTCTTTCCTTAAACGATCGTTTTTCGTACAACGTATAATAAAAAAACAAATCTACACTATTAAATATAATATAATATTTCAATGATTTTAGCAACTGTTATCTACACATGTGAAAATAATATTTATTTAGTCCTTATTTCCACTGGTTAACTGGACTAAATAAAAATATTAACATCTATAAATTGATTACTTTATAACTAAGAAAGAACAGTTTAAATAACTCCGTTCGTAATCACCTATATAAAAGTACGAATTTCAACACACCAATATAATAAAACATCAGAATTAAAAAAAGGTCCGTTAAACAGTAAAAACTAACTAGCCCAACAGCTAGAGTTAACCTGAAATTCGATCATCGCCCACAAAAACCACTTCCTTATCGAACGTTATTTATTCAAAAAAACCAAGTGACATCACTCGGCTTTTTCGAATATATAGATTGTAAGGTGAATAAAGCTTTTGATGCATCACAGGCTCATCTAATTTGCACGCTTATATTCTGAACAACCAACTTGGCTATAGGAGGCTAAAAAAAGTTGAATAAAGAGTATGACTCCTTCTATACTGCCTAACCTTTCATTTTATAGCCATTCATTGATGTATTCCTTTGGCAACCTGAAAACAGCATATCTTTCCTGGTTTAAGTTAACCCTAAAATTCTTATTGAAGCTACGATAACATATCCTAAATTGCTCACCAAAAAGAGCATCACTTATTGATGCCCTTTTTTCCTTTATAAGAAAGTATAAAACTTTTTCTATATCGTAGTTTGGATCTAGCTTTACGAGGCAACACTACGCTTCGATCGCAACACGTAGTAGCATTACTTAACTATTTTGCTACTTTTCTTTCAGGGCTGTCCCCGATGTCCCTGACTACTAATTGCTATCGTTATTTTGACGAATTTATTCGTTAGAGTTAGGGACAACGAAGTTTCGCAATAAAAGCAATGCCTCGTTCAGCTTTCTTATTTATTGTTTAAGTGACAAATGATCGCGGCGTTTCTTGACCTTTTTCGTCCAGAAACCTCCACTGATATATTTCGGCTCATGAGAAATTACAAAAGCACTCGGCTCTATTTCTTTGATTAATTTGTATAAGCTGCGCTCATTTTTACGGGAGCTCAATATTTCTAAAATCATCCGCTCACCTTCACGGCCAAAGCCAAAACTCACCGTCACACCATAACCTTCATCTCGTAAGTCATTAGCCATAGAACTTTCCTCTTTGACCGGGATAATCGCTGTCACCATGATATAACCCAGAGCCAGAAATTCTTCCAAACGAATCCCAATACCGACGCCTATCCCGTAACCTAAAGCATAGGCTGCTAAATTCCAAGGATTATCCAAACGGCTAAGCACCATATTTAACCCCAACACATAAACCGTTATCTCTACAATGCTGACTAATGGGGCGATATTTCGGTACCCTTTCATCGTTAACATAAATCTGATCGTATTCAACGTAATATAGCTCAGATTAATGATGAAAATCATTCCTAACATTTTAACATCTATCCCCATTGCACAACATCCTCTCACGAATTTTACCACCTATTTCATGGCTTTTCTTAATTATAGAGCAGAAAGAGAGGACATGCAAAGGAGCTCAGCCATCACTTAGCGAATTTTAACAATTGACAAAGTCGTTCTATTTCCTCGTAATTCTACTTACCATAAATAAACACACACCCTGAACAAGCTTGAGAAGCCCGAACAATCGGCTGTTTCGAGTGCTCGGACTTTGAAAAATTATCCAATCTTCTAGTCTTAATGCTTTAGCATTTAAAATTTGTTGAGATCGAAGACAGTAGACTTTAGAGCACGTCTATCCTACAATACTCGTGGAAATATTAAAAGCTGAGACTATTGTCCCAGCTCCTCTTTCACTAATTGTTACAGCTTAGTTTTCTCGTGCCAATAATATAAAGGTAACCCCAGAACCGTCAAGACGAGCCCTAAAGTGGCATTCAAAGGTTGTTCAAACAATGTGTTGATCACGATGAAGCCGCCACCGACAATCGCTACCAATGGCACAAAGGGATACAAAGGAACTTTGTAGCTACGAACTGTATCTGGCTGACGTTTTCTGAGTACAAACACACCCACAAACGTCAACGTATTAAACATCCAAATAACAAAAACCGATAAATCCGTTAGCTGATCAAATGAACCAGATAGAATCATCCCAATAATGATAACCAGTAACACGAGTCCGCCATTAATTGGCATATTGGTTTTAGGATGTAATTTAGCTAGCCACTGGCTTTTAGGTAACATATTTTTCAATCCCAAGGCGTAAGGAACACGCCACGCTGCCATAGAATAGCCATTAATACCGCCAAATACGGAGATCAATATCCCGACTGTCACCAATTTACTGCCAAAGCCTGGAAATAATAACGTGGCCACATCAGCGGCTGGTGTGACAGTATTTGCAAGTTCTTGGGCCGTCATCACATTCAGATAAGCCATATTAATCATCAGATAGAGTGCGATAACAATTGATAAGCCTCCGACAATCGCTCGCGGTAAATCTCGACTGGGGTTTTTCATCTCACCTGATAGAGCACTGACATTCATCCACCCGTCGTAAGCAAAAAGTGTGGCTACCAAACTCGCCCCAAAACTACTAGCAAAACTTCTGCTTCCCTGACTTAAAGGAAATAGTGTGACTGTTAAAGGGTCTTTATTCAACCATAAACCAGCAATAATCAGGACGACTAAAGGAATAATCTTCATAAACGTCGCAGTCGTCTGTAAGGCCCCCGTAGCTTTATTACCAATCCCATTGATAATAGTGATGATGATAATCGCTGTGATACTAACAGGAACAATCCAAAATTGAGTCAAGCCTAACAAATTAACCGCCTGAGTCCCAAAAATGATACTCAAGGCTGCAATATTAGCAGGAAAATATACGACCAATTGAGCCCAACCAACTAAAAAGCCTAGTGGTTTACCAAATATCTTTTCTAAAAATACCATCATGCCGCCTGTCTCAGGAATTAATGTGCCAATTTCTGCTACTGTCAGACCGCCACAAATGGCAATAACCCCGCCAACCAGCCAAGCCAGCATCCCTAATCCTGCACCGCCAGAAGCACCAAATACGGCCGTTGGCTTAAAGAAAACCCCTGCCCCGATGACGGTCCCTACAACAACCGTTAAAGCCGTCAAACCGGAAATTTCTTTCTTTAGCTTCGTTTCCTTCATTTATTCTCCTACTTTCCTTCACTTCTCCCGACACTTTTCTGTAAGTTTTCGTGATTTTTTGCACAAAAGTGATTTGTCTATTTTACCAATATTCAACGGAAATTACTAGCCTAAATTTTCCTCCTAGCAAAAATGATCCTTATCACTAAAAAAGAACATTCATTCGGCCTTTTTTCGCCAAACAAATGCTCTTTTTAGTCGATAGTAAACACACGTTCATTTCTCTAAAATCCAACCGATGCTAATTTTGCTCCCCATCAAAGAGTTAGCGATATCGACGAACAAATAGAACAATGCCAGCAATTCACAAGACGGTGCTTATTACCTTATTTCTACACTGTACTCATTTACTAATGCATTTTCGATTTTAGCCATCGCTGCGGTTACCTCATCATCGATAAGAGTTGCCTCAGGGTTTTGGAAACTCAATGAGTAAGCCATTGATTTCTTGCCAGCGCCTAGTTTTTCACCTTGGAAGATATCAAACAGTTGAACCGTTTGTAAGAACTTACCACCATGCCCTTTAATGACTGTGACTAACTCTTGATTGGAAACAGTTGTATCAACTAACAGAGCGATATCCCGTTTCATAGAAGGGAACTTTGAGACAACCTCATAATCTATACCGACTAGTTCTTGATCAAACAGGCAGTCTAAGTCAACTTCCAAAACATAGGTTTCATTAATACTATATTCCTTCGCTGTCAAAGGATGGATCTGACCAATAAAACCAATAGCTTGACCATCAATGATAATCTTAGCTGTCCGTCCTGGATGTAAAGCAGGTAAATCTGCCGTTGGTTCGAATGTGACTAAGCTATCTGCCCCAATTACCTCAAGTAGGTTTTCAAAGATGCCTTTTAGTAAATAAAAATCAACTGGTGTTTTAGCAACCTGCCACGTCTTGTCTGCCCAAGCACCAGTGATAGCCATTCCTAAATGACGTCCTTCAGTCGGCATTTGTCCTGAATCAGTGTTGCTGAAAACATTACCGATTTCGAATAACGCCACATCACTATTTTTCCGAGCCACATTGTATGCAAGATCTGTCAACAAACCACTTGTCAGATTTTGACGTAAAACAGCATGGTCTTCACTCATTGGTGACTGTAGTTTAACCACGGCCTGCTGTTCTAAAACAAACTCTATCGCTTTAGCTTCTGTTGTCAACGCGTAACTAATGGCTTCTGTTAAGCCACTACCTTCTAAAGTTGTTTGAGTCGTCCGTACTAATTGTTGTTTGCGTGTCAGGGCTCCAGGTAAAGCTTCACCACTTGGTAATGTAGAAGGCAAATTATCGTATCCATAAATTCGAGCGACTTCTTCGACCAGGTCAGCTTCAATCGTAATGTCCCAACGACGTGCAGGTATATTGACTGTAAAAGCACCCTCAACAACCGTAAACGGAAAACCTAAAGCTTCAAAAATTTCACCCACGATTTCCGCTGTTAAATCCGTTCCTAATGAACGATTTATTTTAGTTAAGGTAATATCAATTTCTACTTTCGGTGCCTTTGTTTCAGAGGCCACTATTTCACCAGAAACAACGGTCCCTTCGCCAAGTTCGGCTACCATTGCAGCAGCAAAATCACAGGCCTCTTGAACTGTCTCAAGATTAATCCCCTTTTCAAAACGACTGCTTGATTCACTACGTAAACCAAATTGTTTCGAGGTCAAACGAGTCGTAATCGGTTCAAAAGTCGCTGCTTCTAGTGCCACAGTTGTTGTCGTGCTAACGATTTCTGAATCATAGCCACCCATCACACCAGCCAAAGCAATTGGTTCTTGACCATTTGTAATCACAATATTAGCTGGCGTTAAGCGTCTTTCTTCACCATCTAAGGTTTTCAGAACTTCTTCGTCCCGCGCACGACGAACAACAATTTCTTTACTGCCAATTTTGTCATAGTCAAAGGCATGCATCGGTTGTCCAAAAAGCAATAGTACGTAATTCGTGACATCGACAACATTGCTGATTGGACGAATTCCTTCATTCATCAGACGAGTTTGTAACCACAAGGGACTCTCTTTAACTGTCACATCTTTCACAACACGCATTCGGTAATTAGGTGTATCCGTTACCTCTTCAACTTTGACGGTTAAATAATCAGCAATTTTTGCGCTATTGTCTTCTATCAATTCTTTAGTCGGAAAGACAGGTTTTTGACGATAAATAGCGCCTACTTCATGAGCCACGCCACGCATACTTAAAGCATCAGCCCGATTGGCTGTGATCGACAACTCAATTATCGCATCATCCATCTCCAAATACGGAAAGACAGGTTCGCCGGGAATCGCCTCATCCGGCATGAAATAGATACCATCTGCGTATTCTTTAGGAATTAAATTATCTGAGTAACCAAGCTCTTGTAAAGAACAGATCATGCCAAGGGATACCTGACCACGCATCTTGCCTTTTTTTATCTTCACATTACCGGTGATTCGCGAATTTGGCAATGCCACAATGACTTTTTTCCCAGCCTTAATATTAGGAGCCCCACAGACGATTTGCGACAACTCCTCTTCGCCCACATCAACTTGACAAATTGACAAATGATCACTGTCAGGATGTGGCTCACACTCTTTAACATCGCCGACAACAATTTTTTTCAAGCCCTCTTCCGGAACATTAACTTCCTCTACTTCAATTCCTGTACGTGACATTTTATCTGCTAATTCATCAGCTGTCACTGACAAATCAACTAATTCATTCAACCATTTATAAGATACTAACATAGTATTACTCCTTTACCTTGAATTGTTCTAAGAAACGAATATCATTTTGATAAAAATAACGAATATCGTTAACGCCGTGGCGCAACATAGCGATTCGATCAGGTCCCATGCCAAATGCGAATCCGCTGTAGACGGTTGAATCAATATTTGACATCTCTAAAACATTCGGATGAACAACCCCAGCACCTAAAATTTCTATCCAGCCTGTCTGTTTACAAACATTACATCCTTCACCACCACATTTAAAGCAGCTAACATCGACTTCAACAGACGGTTCTGTGAAAGGAAAATAACTAGGGCGCAGGCGAATTTCCCGCTCATCACCAAACATCTTTTTCATCACCACTTCAAGCGTTCCTTTTAGATCACCCATGGTAATATTTTTATCGATGACCAATCCTTCAATCTGATGAAATTGGTGACTGTGCGTTGCATCATCACTATCACGACGGAAGACTTTCCCTGGGCTGATCATCCGCAAAGGTCCTTTAGAAAAATCATGTTTTTCCATCGTCCGAGCTTGAACGGGCGACGTATGTGTTCTTAAAAGCAACTCCTCTGTAATATAAAAAGTATCTTGCATATCACGAGCGGGATGATTTTTTGGCAAATTCATCCGTTCAAAATTGTAATGATCTTGCTCAACTTCAAAACCTTCCACAACTTGGTAGCCCATTCCGATAAAAATATCTTCCATTTCTTGCATGGTCTGAGTTAGCACGTGAGCCGTCCCTTGAGGAACGTGTCTTCCTGGCAAGGTAACATCCAAGGTTTCACTTTCCAAAGCAGCATTCATCTCAGCCAATTCTAATGCTATTTTTTTCTCTTCAATCTTAGCTGCTAAATAATCGCGAATTTCATTGGCAAAACTGCCGACTAACGGGCGCTCCTCCGCAGTTAAATCCTTCATTCCTCGTAATACTTCTGTAATGGGTCCTTTTTTTCCAAGTGTTTCTACGCGAATCTGATTTAATTCATGTAACGCATCACTGTTGGCAATTTTATCAACAGTTTCAGCTTTTAGCATTTCTAATTGTTCTTTTAAAGACATGATATTAATTCCTTTCTATGGTTTTATCTACAATCTAATTGAATAGAAGAGTGGTTGAAGAATCAGCAAGCAGTATTTTTACGAGATAGAAAAAAGATATAACTATCTCGGCCCCCTTGTTTTAATCCCGCTTCACTTTAACAAAGTAGTAAGAAGAAACAGCCTCTTCCTTCAATTCGGCAATTGAACGCTCCTTTGCAAAACAGCAAAAAAGACTTCATTCCATAAAGGAACGAAGTCTCGCGGTACCATCCTAATTTACGACTATGTCGTACACTTTTCTTTGTTAACGGTGGACTCACCGACTTAGCTTAAACACCAAGTGACTCAGGAAGTGAACTTCATCTAGTTAAAGAGTGGTCGCTTTCAGTCTGCGGCAACCATCCCTGCTCTCTTTAATACCAAATTACTTTTTTCCCTCAACGTTTTTCTCTCTATTACTTTACAGTCTACAAGAAACTATTCAGAAGGTCAACTGCTTTCCTCGACAGACAGCCATTTTTCTGACCATTTTTGAATTTCAGTCATGGCGCTTTTCAAATCTCGTCCTTTTTCTGTTAGACGGTATTCAACCTTTTTACTATTATCCTTATCTTCAATTCGTTCAACTATCTCGTTAACTTCCAGCTCTTTTAAACGCTCCACTAAAACACGGTCGCTTAAATTGGGGATCTTTACAGCAAGCTCACCAAATCGTTGACAGCCTTCTTCTAACAAAACATCGATAATTAAACCATTCCAACGTTTCCCTAAAATAGAAAAACTTTTTTCGAATTTGGGGCATAAAGTAAATTGTCGCTCTTGGCATTCCGTACTTATTTGAATTTCGGCCATACCTCTCACCTCTCTTTTTATATAGTATAGCACCTTTCCTTACTAATTATAAGCTAGCTGTTTGTGCATTTCAACACAATAAAAATAAAAAGCAGTCAACCAACCGCTCGTTGACTACTTTTAACACTTATCCAGCCATTCCTAACATGGAATACACTTTATTTTTAGCTTGACGGAATGCAGGTACCAAGGCTTCATGGGTTGCACAATATTTATCTACCATGGTCACGATATAGCTTTCCTTGTATTTAGGTGGTGCAATAGTGGCTAGCCACATATGTTTGATGATGATGTCTTTTTCTAAATCAGATAATTCTGTTAGTTTTTCAGCATTTTTCACGGCAATTCTAGGATGAACATAAGCATGGGTTCCGCCATCGAATTTTTCCGTCCGCCAATCGTAATAAAATAAGTCATGCAATAAACCAGCACGAGCTGTTGCACGGGCGTTACCATTCCACTTTTTCGCCAAGCGATAGCTTAAATATGAAACAGAAATAGAATGTTCTAACCGTGTAGAGTAGTGATGTTGTTTGAACTCACTTAGACTTTGTACCTCATCTGTGTAAATTAAATCTTCAATGTAAGACATATACTCTTGATCTTCTTGCCAATTTTGTTTCAATGCACATAACTTCCTTCGTTTTTAGTGACGTTTAAGTTGATAAATCCCCGTAAAAACAATCGTAGAATTTACAATAAATCTATAATATCACCTACAACGAAATAATTCCACTTTATCGTGCAATATTAATGTTTTCGTAATATATTAAGATTGTAATGAAAACATTAAAATCCCTGCCGCGACTGCAACGTTTAAGGATTCCGCTTGACCTATTATCGGAATGTAAACATTTTTGTCAGTTAACTGTAACAGTTGGGATGAGACTCCTTGCCCTTCATTCCCCATGATGAGAGCAAAATCAGCTGCACACTTCAACAAACGATAATCAACTGCCTCAGGATTAAGTTCCGTGCCATAAATCCCCATCCCTTTTTCCTTTAACTCAAAAATAATTGCTGCTAAATTTGCTTCTACAATCGTTACATGAAAATGCGACCCTTGCATCGAGCGCAAAACTTTGGGATTGTAAATATCGGCGCACCCTTCTCCTAAAACAACTCCAGCATAACCTGCTGCATCTGCTGTCCTAATCATCGTTCCCACATTTCCAGGATCTTGAACATTGTCTAATAGTAAGAGCCTGCCAGAAAGATTTTTCAAAGAGTTGACCTGCTCTAATTTGACCAAAGCCATTATCCCTTGGGGGGCAGGAACATCGCTGACACTCTTAAAAACATCATCGCTTAACAAGTAATAAGCCCGCTTATCTGAAGTCAATGGTAGCTCCGTCAAAAGCTCTTGGCCTTGATGAGTCATGATAATCGTCGTAACATTGGCTTTGGACTTAAGCGCTTCTTCAATCAAATGAAGCCCTTCGATTAAATAATGGCCTTGCTCCTGACGGTATTTCTTTTTTGATAACTTTTTCAATTCTTTAACAAAATTATTTTTAGTTGAACTCACTTCAATCATTCGGATAAGTCTCCTTCTGGAATAGATTCCGCTACATTATATCACTGAATTATCATAAGGACTAGAATTCTTCGCAATTTAGATATTGAAAAAACTTTTTTTACAGGTAAAATTAAGATAATAATGACTATTTTTAGTGATGGCCAGTGAAAACGTCATCGTTAACATTATAAAATACAAGGAGGATTGACCATGAAAAAAGTTCGGATGCGCGTTAATGGACGGGTTCAAGGCGTGGGGTTTCGCTTTCTCACAAAAATGGCTGCCGATCGTTTAGGGATTTGTGGCATCGTTCGTAATGAACATGATGGCGCCGTTTACATTGAGGCAAATGGGCCTGAAGCAGCCTTAACTGATTTTATTAATCTGATAAAAGCATCTCCTTCGCCAAGCGGTCGAGTTGATCAATGTGAGATAAGCTACGATGATTCCATAAAAGAACGGACCAGTTTTAACGTGACCTACTAAATGCAGGGAGATAGCTGTTATATTATTTTTGACGATTTCAATTGAAAAAAGCGTTAAAATCTATTATAGTAGTCTTTACGAGTAAATTTTGAAAAAAGGAAGAAACTAATGAAGAAAAAATTTAAAAAATGGCTGTTAGCATCTGGGATGTTCAGCTTAGCATTAACCCTTTCAGGCTGTGTTCAGACGATCAAATCTGGGCCTAATGCTGGAAAACCAACTGGAGAAGGCTGGGTATACAATCTATTAGTCGAACCGTTCAGTAAACTCATTACTTTTTTCGTGGATATGTTTGGCGGTAACTACGGACTCGCGATCATCGTGTTCACTTTAATTGTCAGAGCCATTATCTTACCTTTGGGTTTGCACCAATCTAAAAAAGCCAGTTTACAATCAGAAAAAATGCAGTTTCTAAAACCATCAATTGATGCCTTACAACAAAAACAAAAAGCGGCTGTTACTCAAGAAGAACAAATGGCTGCCACACAAGAAATGCAAGCTTTCTACAAAGATAACAACATGAGTATGTTTGGCGGCATGGGGTGTTTACCACTCTTGATTCAAATGCCAGTCTTTACAGCACTGTTCTTTACCATTAAATATATGCCAGGGATCGACACTGCCACATTCCTAGGAATTAATCTCGGTAAACCAAACATGATTTTCACCGTCCTAGCTGCCTTGAGTTATCTCTTACAAAGCTATTTAGGAACCATCGGAATTCCTGAAGAACAGAAAAAACAAATGAAGACAATGATGTTTATGTCTCCATTGATGATCGGCTTTATCTCGTTAAGTTCCCCAGCAGGGGTCACTCTTTACTGGGTTATCGGTGGTATCTTCTCTTGTATTCAAACAATCATTAGTAACTTTTATCAAAAACCGCGGATCCGCGCTCAAATTGCCGAAGAATTCCGCAAGAATCCCCCAAAAGAAGTCAAGATCCCGGTTGTTAAACCAAAAGATGTAACGCCGTCACAACCAAAGTCAAAAGGTTACAATGCAACTAAATTGAATAAAAATGCTCAAGGTGGCCGAAACGCTGGTCGCCAGCAAAATCGTAAGTAACGATACAAGAGGATGGAACAATCGTTCCAACCTCTTTTTTGCGCTCAGCTCCATGGGCGAACAACCACTTAACGAGGAAAGTTTCCCGTTAAATCCCTAATAGTTGCCTCTTAACGATTGCAACCATATCAGATAATACATTCTTTTGAAAAAATAAACTATTGTTATTCCATTATTTTGTGATAATCTGAATAGATATTAGTGACACAGTAGGAGGCGTATTTTGAAAGATTTAACAAGTGGTAACCCGATTAAATTAATTTTACTTTTCACCATTCCATTGCTAATCGGCAATGTCTTTCAACAGTTTTACCATATGGCTGATATGATCATTGTTGGTCAAGTATTAGGCAAAAATGCGCTAGCTGCCGTAGGCTCGACTGGCAGCCTGACCTTTTTAATCATCGGTTTCGCTCAAGGCTTAACAGCAGGATTATCGATTATTTCCGCCCAACGATTCGGCGCTCGAGACTATCAAGGGATTAAACGCAGCTTCGCTATGAGCATTTTAATAAGCGCCGTAGTGACGGTGATCTTAACCATCCTTGGCTTGCTATTTATTCGGCCGATGTTAGTATTAATGCAAACACCAGCTGACATCATCGATGATGCCTATACATTTATTGCTATTATCATCATCGGCATCTTCGCTGCCATGGCCTTCAATTTGCTCTCAAATGTAATTCGAGCCTTGGGAGACAGCCGCACGCCTTTAGTCTTTTTAATTGTTGCGAGTGTCGTTAATGTCGCTTTAGATGTTTTATTAATTGTCTATCTTGATTTCGGAGTCTCAGGTGCTGGTATTGCAACTGTCTCAGCTCAAGCTGTTTCAGCTATTCTATGCGTCTTGTATATCAAGCGTAGCATTCCCCAACTCCAACTGTCTAAAAAAGATTTTACTTTTGTTTGGGAAGAATGCTACAGCCATATTCGGATTGCCTTACCAATGGCTTTTCAAGCTTCGATCATCGCGATCGGTGCCATCATTTTACAAACCGCTCTCAACGGGTTAGGCACTGATGTGGTGGCCGCTCAAGCTGCCGCAAGTAAAATTGATCAATTTGCTGTTTTGCCTATGGCATCCTTTGGCGTAACAATGGCAACCTATACTGCTCAAAACTACGGGGCCAAAGAATATCAGCGAATTCTTAAAGGGGTTCGCCAATGTTTAATATTGAGTGTTGGCTTTAGTATCGTTGCCGGCCTAATCGTTATTTTATTTGGCGGGCAATTAGTCACTCTCTTTGTCAGTCCGCAAGAAACGGCCGTTATCAGCTTGGCTCAAACATTTTTCAATATTAATGGTAGCTTATATTGGATTTTAGCCATTCTCTTTATCATCCGTTATACGCTACAAGGACTTGGGCAAAGTGTCATTCCGACAGTAGCTGGTATTGTCGAATTGATCATGCGTTCCTTTGCAGCCCTTGTCTTAACTGCCTTGTTCGGCTTTGTTGGTGCCGCTATCGCCGGCCCCTTAGCTTGGCTTGGCTCAGTCGTCGTATTGCTCTACTCTTACTTTAAAGCTGTTAAGAGACTTAAAACATTATCCCTCAGTCACTAAGGGGGAATTAACTCATTACAATGATTCCCCTTAAACCGTTTGGAGATTTTTCAAACGGTTTTTGTCTTTCTAAAACCTAGGATTGAGTCGTTTTTTTATTTAAAAATGAAATGTTTAATGTAATTTTCAAAAATACCCAAAATTATCATAGTTAAAAAACGCTTTATATGTTAACATTGAACTTGTGTTTTTAACTTCACTATAGTTAGGAGATTTTTACAATGTTCGCAAGAAACAAAAAAGATCAATTTGCTGAGCTACTACATGAAATGACAGTTAACCTAAAAGAGGCTGCTGATTATTTTTCTTCATTTTCTCTAGAAAAACCAGAAGATGTTACTGTTTTTTCTGAAACAATCAATAATTACGAGTCTAAAGGAGATCGCTTTGTCTATCAAATGATCGTCCAACTAAATGATACATTCATCACACCCATTGAACGGGAAGATATTTTAGAACTAACAAATCGAATTGATGATGTTTTGGATGCCATGGAGAAAGCCGCACTCTCTTTTGAAATTTGTCATCTGTCTAAATTTAATGACGTTATCACAAAAATGGCAGCGGAAATATCTGGTGCAACCGATGAAATCGCAACGGCAGTTGATCACATTTTTACTAAAAAACTGAAATTAATCAACGCTCACTCTAAAAAAATCAAACAGCACGAATCAGCTTGTGACACCCTTTATCGGGAAGCTCTTTTAACACTATTTCAAGAAGAGCAAGACCCCATTCGGTTAATCCGTTATAAAACAGTTTACGAAAACCTCGAAGAAATCGCGAATTTCTGTGAAGACGTCTCTAAGACACTCAACTCAATCGTGATGAAAAACGCGTAGGGGGCCGGCTTAAATGGATCACATGTTTTTCGTTACTGTGTTAATTGTCGCAGCTGCTCTCATCTTTGACTTAATCAACGGCTTTCACGACACAGCAAATGCCATCGCCACAAGTGTCTCCACCAAAGCGCTAAAACCAAAACACGCCATTATGATGGCTGCTATCATGAATTTTCTTGGTGCGATTTCATTCACTGGCGTGGCCAAAACTATCACCAAAGGAATCGTTGACCCAATCACCCTCCCTAAAGGAGAAGTTGTTATTTTGGCAGCCTTAATTTCAGCCATTATTTGGAACCTTGTCACGTGGTATTTTGGCATTCCAAGCAGCTCGTCTCATGCGCTTATCGGCGCAATTGCTGGAGCTGCAATTGCTTCAGCTGGCTTCAATGCAATAAAATATTCGGGGTTTGTGATGATTATCATCGGGTTGATCGCATCACCGATTATCGCCTTTATTGTTGGCTATCTCGTCTACACCTTGATTAAAACCATTTTCAAAAACGCCAATCTTTCGAAAGCCAATACTCGCTTTCGTTTATTTCAAATTTTAACTGCCGCCCTCCAGTCCTACACCCACGGTACCAATGATGCACAAAAGGCCATGGGGATTATCACCATGGCTTTAATTGCCAATGGCTATCAAACTGGCGATGATGTTCAACGCTGGGTTCAAGTCGCTTGTGCGACTGCTATGGCCATCGGAACCAGTGTAGGTGGTTGGCGAATTATCAAAACAGTTGGTGGGAAAATCATGAAAATTAAACCCGTCAGTGGCGTGGCAGCCGACGTCAGCTCTGTGATGATTATTTTCAGTGCCACCCTCTTTCATTTACCTGTCAGCACCACCCATGTCATTAGCTCCGCGATCATGGGAGTTGGCGCTTCTCATCGAATCAAAGGCGTTAAATGGGATACTGGTCAGCGAATGCTCTTCACTTGGGTGATCACCTTACCGATTTCCGCTGTCATTTCAGCAATTATTTTCACAATCTTAGGGATCTTTATTTAACACCTTAAGAACGGCTTACCTATTGATCGGTGAGCCGTTTTTTTGTCGCAAAAAGCGAGTTAAAAAAGCTTGGATAGACAAGCTTTTGACAACTTTCTCAACCAAATAAATTGTCGAAATAATCTGAAAATAACGGTCTAAACAACCCGTCGTTTGTGAACTTTTCACGACGGGAAAAAGATGGTTTTTTTAGCTTGCATTTTCTATTTTTCCATGTTATCTTTATGTCAAATACAAATAGTTGATTTGTTAGGTGAGGCTTCTATACAAACACAGGATGCTGCCCAGAAACATCGAGAGATGCCAATGGGTAAAACATGAATCGTCGATTAAGGCTTTTCTGAATGCATCTAAAGATTAGATATTAATCTTTTACGTTGTCTAGTGCTAAAGCTCAACGTAGAATCGCGACTTTTTTTGACTGTCTGCCCTACGCTGAGTGTGCTCAATGTAGGGCTTTTTTCATGACAAACAAATCAGATTGTATTCATACTACGTAATTATTTAGGAGGTGGTTGAAGATGGACGGGAGTATATCGATAACCAGGAAAGAACAAGAAAATAGCTCGACAGATTCAACCACAACTTCTTAACAATAAGCTGTGTTTTTCTCAGCGTTGTGGTGTAATGATCAGCCCATCCTTATTCTTTCCACTTATTTTGTTTGACCTATTATAAGTGAAAGAGGGTTTTTAGCCATGAAAAAATTTATATTATTATTGACAACCTTATTTAGAGACACGAGTCTGATTTATGCGCCAACGTCTGAGCATTCAACTGATTTTGATGTGTACTCCAGATTGTTATAGGGGGTTCTAACGATGAAGAATAAAATTAGACTCCTCAAAAAGCGCTTGCGAAAAGGACGCTTTAACAACGATTTAAAACTCAAGATAGTCTCTTGGCAAAGTCCAGAGTATCTTTCTGCAATCAAGCTGCGCAATGACAGTTTAAACCGGCCCAGTGGCTTAGATCTCATTACTCACCCACCAACTCATGAAGAACATGTCGTTCACATTGTTGCCATGATTAAGGGCGATGTTGTTGGAACGCTTTTCTTAGACCATACGGAACGAGATGGTGTGGGCCAAATTAAACAAGTGGCCGTTTCATCCGAATATCGCGGGCGTAAAATTGGCCAATATTTAATGACTTATGCGGAAAACGTGGCCATCCAAATGGGGTATCAAGAAGTCGTCTTATACGCTAGAGAATCAGCATGGGCATTTTACGAAAAGCTTCACTATGTTAACTTTGGTGAACAAGCCTCAAATGGTGCGAATATGATGCAATACTACCGCAAAGAACTAGGAATTACATCTGATATCGTGGAAGTAGCATGATCTGCACACAAAAAAAGAGCTAACGGGTCAAACTCACATCTGACCAGTCGGCTCTTTTTTGATTGGTAAAAATATTCTAAAAATCGTGCCAACTCCGATGGCACTCTCGACATAAATGCGCCCGCCATAACTTTCAACCAATTCCTTGGCAATTGACAAGCCGAGGCCATTGCCACCTTTATGACGGCTACGAGCTTTATCAACACGGTAAAAACGATTAAAAATTTGCCCAACTTCTTCCTCACTAATGCCTTCACCATAATCCTGAATAGCGATTTCCAATTCAGCTTGATTAGAAGAAACTGACATATGAATTTCCTTACGATCTTGAGAATACTTAACCGCATTATCTAAAATAATAATCAAGAGCTGTTCAAAATGATTGCGATAAATTCCCACCTTTAGTTCATGTGGCAAATCATCATCTAAAATAAACGTAAAATCTTCGTATAAAATTTTGAAGTTATTAAAAGTTTGATGAGTTACTTCCTGAGCCTGCGATACATCATTTTTATGTTGAAACTCCACTTGCTCGACTCTCGATAAATCCAACATCTCCTGCACCAGGCTTTTCATCCGCGTAATCTCCTGTAGCGAGGCTTCTAAAGACTCTTCTAGTATTTCTGGATCATCCTTACCCCAACGAGTTAAAAGCTTTAAATGCCCCTCTATAATCGCGACAGGAGTCCTTAGCTCATGAGAGACATCTTCAACAAACTGCTGTTGTTGGATAATAAATTTCTGCATTCGATCCATCATATCGTTAAACACTTCAGTTAAATCTGAAAACTCGTCTTTAGTCTGTAACGCCGGCAATCTAACATCAGATTGAGGTTCGCTTTTAATAATGGCAATCGTATCGGTAATCTTTTTTAATGGCCTTAGAAAGTACGATGATAGCAAGAAACCCAGAACCAGACTGACGACCATTCCTACAGAAACTAACAAGACCATTGTGCTTAACAACCGCGAGCGAATAGAATAGACTGAGGTTAGATCGTAAAACAACTGCACATAGCCGACTAATTCATTCGTTTTAGCTGAATAAACAGGCTGTGTTGCCAAATATCCCGTCTTATCTCCAAACTGCTCCTCACTAATTTTCTTCTTATCCCCACCTTGGTAAGCTAGTCCAGTTGTTCGCGTTTCAAAGACTTGTTTTTTGTCAGAGTTAAACACGGAAACCGAAAGATTCGGTTGAGATAGATCTGACAGAAAACTGTTTAACTGAATTAAATTAGCCTCAATTGTCTCTGCTGTCAGATCACCAGATGAATTTCGCGGCGAGTTTTTCAAAAAGAAGGTCGTGTTTCGAATGGTTAAATCGACTTCTGATTGCTCCAACCGTCCTATCAACTGAGACAAAGAATCTTTTAAGTTATCCTTCTCTTGTTTAACCATTAAGCCAGTACTAGTTTGATAAGTAATAAACGCGAAAATCATAAACAAAATAAAAATAAACGTAGATGTAAGAAGTGCCCACTTTACAGTGAGCACTAGATTAAAACTAAATTTTTCTTTGATTGCTTTAAGACGCTTAAACATCAGGACCTCATCACATAACCAGTACCACGAACAGTTTGAATATAACTTTCTTCGCCAGGTACGTCAATTTTATTTCTTAAATATCTGATATACACATCTACGACGTTTGTTTCTACTTCTGTTTCATAACCCCAGACTTTATTAAGTAAAACATCTCTTGCCAAGACGACATTGACATTTTCCATTAGAGTTAATAATAACTCGTATTCGCGTTTTGTTAATTCAATGATATCGGTATCTCGGCGGACAATTCTATTTTCTTTTTCGATGGTTAAATTACGATAAGAAATAGTCGTTTGTTTGGTGATATTTTTATCTCCTTCAATGTCAATACGACGAAGTAACGCACGTAAACGTGCTAATAATTCTTCGATTGCAAAAGGCTTCACGATATAGTCATCGGCGCCATGATCCAACCCTGATACACGATCAATCACAGAATCACGTGCCGTCATCATAATAATCGGCGTATTTTTTGTCTGACGGATACGGCGACAAACCTCTAACCCATTTAATTCTGGTAACATTAAATCCAAAAGAATAGCATCCCAGTCCCCACTTAAAGCAGCTTCCAGACCTGTTCTTCCATTATAGTGAACCTCAGCGTTATAACCTTCATGTTTTAACTCCAGTTCGACGAAGCGAGCTAAATTTTTCTCGTCCTCGATGATTAAAATATTACTCATTATGGTAAGTTCCTTTCTCTGTTGAAAAATTCTCAATCTCATTACCATTATAACGATATTGAGTGAAAAAATCCATTCTATCTTTGCTTGGATCTCCAATTAAACAAAAAATGAGCCTTAAATGTGCTAACCTTCTAAATTCAGCTCAAATTGCCATCTTCAAAGAAGCGCCCTCATCACAGATCATTTCCAACTCCAAAAGAAAAACTGGCTCTGAAATATGCTAAAAAGCACTGAGTTCTTAATCTACTCAGTGCTAAAATTTATCTATGCTTCTGTGTACCAGTCATAATGGAAAATTCCTGGTTTGTCTTTGCGCTCATAAGTATGAGCCCCAAAGTAATCGCGTTGGGCTTGAATGATGTTAGCTGGTAAATCGGCACTACGATAAGAATCGTAGTATGAAATAGCTGAGCTAAAGGTCGGCACAGGCACACCCGCTTGAATCGCAATCGATACGACGTCGCGCACCGCTTGTTGGTATTTTTGGGTAATCTCATTGAAGTACTCGTCTAACAGCAAGTTTTTTAAATCCGCTTGACGATCGTAGGCATCTGTTATTTTTTGCAAGAATTTTGCACGAATAATACAGCCTTCACGGAAGATTTTAGCAATCTCTCCGTATTGGAGATCCCAACCATATTCTTCGCTAGCAATCCGTAATTGTGCAAATCCTTGAGCATAACTCATGATTTTGCTGAAGTAGAGAGCTTCACGAACTTTTTCCACAAACTCAGCTTTATCTCCTGTAAAAGCAGGAGCAGCTGGTGCTGGAATAATTTTACTAGCTTCCACACGTTCATCTTTCATGGCTGAGATATAACGAGCAAAAACAGACTCTGTAATAAGTGGTAACGGCACACCTAAATCTAAAGCACTTTGGCTTGTCCACTTACCTGTTCCTTTATTTCCAGCCGCATCAAGTATCACATCGACAATCGGTTTGCCTGTTTCTTCGTCTTTACGAGTCAAAATATCAGAGGTAATCTCGATTAAGTAACTATCTAGCTCTCCTTTATTCCATTCAGTAAAGATATCTGCACACTCTTCCACAGAAAGTCCTAGTAATTTGGTTAAAATATCATATGATTCAGCAATTAATTGCATATCACCATATTCGATCCCATTATGAGCCATTTTCACATAATGACCCGCACCGTTAGGACCAATATAAGTCACACAAGGTTCGCCATCTTCAGCAACGGCTGCAATTTTCTCAAAAATTGGCGCCACTAAATCATAAGCCTCTTTTTGGCCGCCAGGCATGATTGATGGCCCTTTAAGCGCCCCTTCCTCACCACCTGAAACTCCTGTTCCAATAAAGTTAATGCCTGAGTTAGCTAATTCTTCATTACGACGAATCGTATCTTGGAAGAATGTATTCCCGCCATCAATTAGCACATCTCCTTTATCCAAATGAGGCAATAAGCTTTGAATTGTTTTATCCGTTGCATCACCCGCTTGAACCATCAACATAATACGACGTGGCTTTTCAAGGGAATCAACAAACTCCTCGACCGTATAGGTTGGCACTAATTTTTTATCTGGATGTTCAGCGACAACTTCTTCTGTTCTCGCACCAGTTCGGTTAAAAATTGAGACTGAGTAGCCACGGCTTTCAATATTTAAGGCTAGATTTTTCCCCATAACCGCCATTCCAACTACCCCGATTTGTTGTTTAGACATGAAATTCCTCCTATTTTTTAGCTTGCTTTTAGTCGAAAAAGTTTAAGTACTTTTAACTCTTTTAATTATAGCCTATTTTACCTTTATTTAAAACTATCTTGAAATATTTTTGAAAAGTATTTAGTAAAAATTCTGAAAACTCACTGATTGACATCAATCAAATCGATCTCCTATTCTGTTACTTCTTGTAAGGCGCACATGTCTAAACCGTATTATACTTGCATTCTCTTATGTTCTTTTCTGTTATTTTATCATGACCGACTAAGAATAAAATAAAAGAAGACCAATAAAAAAACAAACTGGGACACAAAATCGTTTTGCTTCGAAATTGCCAAGCCTTCAAATCTTAATGCTTTACTTCGTTGTCCCTTATCTCTAACGAATAAATTCGTAAGAATAACGGCAGCAGTTAGAATTTGTTGAGATCGAAGCGTAGCGTAGCGCCTTAACTTTAGCATTTTAATGCGTAGAAGTTTAGAACAGCGACGCGAGCAAACTTTTGGAGCGCGTCTATCGCACAATGTTCGTAAAAGTATCAGAGGCTGGGACTATTGTCCCAGCCTCTTCAATCACTTAGTAATCTTTTTTCCAGTCACATTATATTTGCTCCCTAGCTCTTAAAGGAAAACTAAACTCAATCCAGTTAGCCGAGTAGGATATTCTGATTCAAATAAATTGATTGCGACTTCTTTTTTTACTTCCTCCCTTTCGGTCAACATCACGATGGGCAATATCCCTTAATCTCGCTACCTCAATCATTTGTTGCCCCTTCTTTTGATCCTGATAACTTTCTAATATCTTTCTGGCGAATTTTTATATCGGGGTCTATCTCTTCACTGAGTTCCTCATTTTTAAAAGACTGGCACCAATCCTTTAACAGTCAATCCTACGACAACACTGGCCAATAATCCTGATTCGCAATAATCATCTCATCTAAGACTTTTTTGGCGACTCGAGCGTTTGGTACAGTCTGATTTAAAGTAAATGCTTGAAGCGCTTTTTGATACGACCCTTCAAAGTACGCGTCAACTAATAGCTTTTCTGCTGCTACCTGCGCCTCCATTAAGCCTTTATGGAAATCATTTATCGGAGCCCGTAAAGAAATCGGTTCTACTCCTGTTGCCCCTACATAAGCTGGAACCTCGACAACTGCATCTGGACGTAAATTAGGTATCGCCCCTTGATTCGGTACCAACAGCATAAACCGGCGGTGCTCATCGTTTAGAATACTCGTGGCCATGTCCACGATATATTGACCGTGTTCCCCAAAATTAAAATTCAGAACATCTTCCGTCAAACCACTGCGAATCTTTTGCGCCATTTCCTTCGTATTTTTCTCTCGTCCATCCATCACCATATTAGCTCGTGTGTAAGCCAGATCAGCCTTTTCCACAACCAGATCCCCATAAAGATAGTATTCCAAATAATTGTTTGGAATTTGTTCAGGAAAGTCCGTCGTCATAACCGACATCATCTCAAAAGCCGCTTGCCAGGAACTATCCCCTTCATTAAAATCGGCCACTTTCAGTTTTTGTCGGTTTAATTTTGCGATAACCTCAGGCATAATATCTTTTCCTAACGATTTATCATAAATTTCCGTATACCAGCCAAAGTGATTCAGCCCATAATAAGTTGGCACCCAATTTTTACGGTCATACCCGTAATTGACCGCAATCGTTTCTTCCAATGAAATTGTCATGTCACAGGCATTGATCATCTTAACCTCTGGATATTGGCGGCGAACTGCCTCTGACACAATTGATTCAGGATTCGTATAATTTAACAGCCAAGCCTCTGGTGCAAATTCTTGAACAAAACCAACGATTTCCAGTAACCCACCCATAGACCGCATACCGTAAGCAAACCCGCCAAGTCCGCAAGTTTCTTGCCCGACTAATCTATGGCGTAAAGGAATTTTTTCATCTTGCTCCCGCATTTTCAAACCACCGACACGAATCTGTGAGAAAATGAAATCACAGCCCGTAAAAGCCTGTCGAGGATCTTCCGTGACGATCAATTTCACAAGTTCATGGCCAGATGTTTTTAGCAGCAAGTCAATAATCAGATACATATCCTGATTCCGTTCCGAATCAATATCGTATAGTCTAATCTCTTTAAGTGGTAATCGATCTGCGTTATTTAGCACCGCTTGAATAATACCTGGTGTATAAGTACTTCCACCACCTGCGATGGTGATTATTTGTCTATTCGTCATCTTAATCTCCTCTATTCTGCTAATAATTTATCAAACTCCGCCATAATGTACGTCACTTCAAGCCCAATGATCACCTGGTAATTAGTCGCTGATGGCTTAATAATACCACTGACACCTAATTGTTTAATGCGCGCTTCATCAACCACTGATGCATCTAAAACTTCCACACGAAGGCGTGTGTTACAGCTGTATGAATCATTAATATTTTCTTTGCCACCAAAAGCCGCCAATAACTTTTTAGCCATATACTGATAGTTTTTACTAGCCAAACTCAACTCTTCCTCTTCATCGAGAGCAATTTCACCAAATTCTGTGGCGACCACTTCACGCCCTAACGTCGGAATGTTGCGCTTCTTGATCAAGTAGTAAAAGGTAACATAATACAGACAGAAAAATACAATACCGATCGGTAAAATCAGCAATGGATTAGTGGCAATTCTAAAATTGATCAAGTAATCAACAATACAGGCACCAAACGTAAAGCCGATCCTAATATTGAATAGATAACAAACCATCCCTGCTAAACCGGCGAAGAAGGCATGAATCACATAAAGCATCGGTGAAATAAACATAAAACTAAATTCAACCGGTTCTGTAATGTTGGAAATAAAAGAAGTAGCGGCCCCACTTCCCATAATTCCTTTGACCATCTTTTGATTCTCTTTAAACGCTGCACGATAAATCGCTAGACAAATAGCCGGGATCCCAAACATCATCACCACAAAAAATCCTGAAAGAAAGAGTCCCGCATTTGGATCACCATTAATAAAACGCGTCATCTCGCCGCGAAAAACCTCCCCATTAGGCGCCGTGTAACTACCTAAATCGTAATAGACATAAGTGTTCAAGACGTGGTGTAGCCCAAAGGGAATAAGCAAACGATTGAGGAATAAAAAGATTCCCACGCCTAACGCTCCCATGTCAACTAGCAACTTAGCAAAACTGTCAATCCCATTTTGAATAAACGGCCAAATCAAACCAAAGATTACCGCAGAAACGGTTTGTAAGATCATCACCATTGTCAAGGGGAACTTCTCACCTGCAAAATAAGAAAATACTAGCGGTAGCTTCTGCTCCTTGAAGTGATTGTATGTCCAAGCAGCCACTAAGCCCGAGATTATCCCTGCAAAAATCCCCATATTAACCTCTGGGTTGATAATGTTTAGACCCGCTTTTAACGTGGCAATAGCCAAAAAACCAGTCAAAGCAGGGATTCCTTTATCTTTGGCTTTAGCGAACCCGATTGTCACACCAATGGCAAACAAGATGTCGAGATTACCAAAAACGGCATTACCAGCTGCGCCTAAGACAGGAATATTTAGCATGTCATCTGCTGATAACCGTAAAATCAACCCCGCCAACGGCATGGCAGCCACCGGTAACAACATGGCTCGCCCTAATTTTTGAATATTTGTTTTAAAATTTGACATAAACGCTCCTCCTCATTCTATTTTTACTCAATGATCTATAACTCTGAATAAGTAATTAATTCAATTTGACTATCTTTCATCACCTTTTTCGCAAAATCTGAATGAATTAAAAATTCAACTTGATTAATCCGTGGATAAAGAAAACTGGACTGACGATACAGCAGCTGGTCAAGATAAGCTGCGTGACACATTATTTCAGTACTCTCCCTTGTTTGCAACGTTCTTATTAACTCCTCCAAATACACTGCTAAATCCACATCCAAGAGTGAATCTGCTTGATTATCAACACCCACTTCATCAAACAAGGCCTCAAAGTAAGTCGTGTGCCGAACAGATGTCGCCAGCGAAAAGTTACCTCTAACTGGTAGATCATATTTTTGCGCTAGCGCCACTACCACCTCCTGATTTTTACCAAACGTGTGAGTATGATGATGACTATCAAGGTGGGTTGGCACAATTCCAGCGCGATACACTCTCTGAATCTGGGCATTCCATTCTTGATAAAGTTCATCGTAGTCAATGTCACACCCTTCTTGATAATCCTTTAAGGGTCTAAACCGCCTCCCTTCTGTCAATGTTGCGACATTGCTCAGTAAGGGCTCTCCGCAAGTCAAGGTCAAATGAACCCCCACTCCCAAATTAGGATAGTCATTTTTTAAGCTCACTGCATGGTCAAAACCAGGCATATTGGCCATCACCGTAGTAGACGTTAATATCCCTAAACGATAAGCATCTAAGATGCCATAATTAACCCCTCTACTGTAACCAAAATCATCTGAATTGATTATTACCTTTCCCATAAGCTACCTCCGTTTTTTATATAAAAATAACCCCATAAGAAAAAGACGTGGTTCTCCTTTTTCTTATGAGGTCATGCCTACCGAATAGTTGCACCCTCTAAAAATGATTAAATTCTCGCAAGATGAATCGCTAAATAGATCGTCTCATTATCTTTTACATCCAGCTGATAAGTCTGTTTAATAAACTTGGTAATCAACTCAGCCGTCCGATATTGTTTACTTTTCTTGAACGTTTGATTAATGAAGGTGATTTCTTCTTCAGGCATTTCCTCTTGATAAATTAAACGCTTCACTAAAAATTTTAAGTGAATGAGCATCCGATTATAGCTCAGTGACTCTTTGTCCAAAATTTTATTATATTGTTCCTCAATTATATGAATAATAGCCGTACTAATTTCAATTATTTTCAAACTGTTTAAACTGTTTCGTTCCCCTAACTCAGCATTGATAATGTGCATGGTGATAAAACCAATCTCATTGTCTCCCAATTCCGTTAAGTAGCGGGTGTTAATTTTTTCAACGACCTCCGCCGCCACCCGATATTCCTCCGGATATAAAAGCTTCATCTCCGGTAGCATGATGGCCGTCACCTGTGAATCCTCTTTCTGACGCTGTATCGCAAAATAGATATGATCGGTTAGTGAGATATAAATATTAGAATCCAATGGTGACGCTATTTCTCTAGCGATAAATTGGATCATTTCTTCTGAAAATTCAATATACGCCAATGGAATTTGCTTAGCCATCTCGGTAAACATCCTGACCTTCTCTTGCGTGTCCAAAACAAATAACTTATCGGCAGTTGCCACATCGAATCGTTCGCCTGGCGTCACTGAAAAACCAATTCCCTTGCCCATTGCGATTTTTTCAACACTGTTATCATCCACCAGCACAACATTGTGGTTAATCTTTTTAATCACTCGCATCATGTCACTCCCGTGTCTCCTCTCCCAAAATACAAAAAACGACCTAAGAAAATAGACTCATTTTCTTAGGTCGTGCCTAATTTAATAGTAGCACCCTGTTAATATCTAAAATATAGCACCTTTTTAAAGCGTTGTCAAACCGGTTTCATTTTTTTATTTCTTAACAGGAACAAAATAATTAACATTCTGTCTATGAACAGAAAATAACAACAATAAAAAACCCTTAAGACTCCATGGTTGTCTTAAGGGTTTAAACATTTCAGAAATGTCTTATTCTTCAGTTGACGCGTTAACGTCTTTACCATCATAATGCCCACAAGCTGGACATACATGATGACTACGTTTCATTTCACCACAGTTAGCACAAGTGCTCATACCAGGTACTGATAATTTGTAATGTGTACGACGCTTAGCTTTTTTAGCTTTTGAAGTTTTTCTAGCAGGTACTGCCATATTAACTACACCTCCTTAAATCATTTAGCACTTGATGAAGATCTCCACCAACTGCCATCTATTCCAATCCTACAACTCATCGGATCCTTCACTATTATCTAATAAAGCCGACAATTTTGCAAGACGAGGATCAATATTATTTTCTTCTTGCTGCACTTTTCGTTCCATGTAAGCATCTTCGGACATCAATTCCCAAGCATCACCTTTAATTGACTCATGGGATAATTTTTCTTCCTCAGTTAATACTTGCAACGGAATCGACAATAGAATGTGATCTTCAACCGCATCAGCTAAGTCAATGGTGTCATTCTCCACTACCATCACCATGTCTTTGTCAGCAAGGATGTCCTTTGCCGCTTCGAATTGAGCAGGTGTCATATAGACTTCTGTCACATCAAAAGCAAGTGGCAAGCGCACTGGCGTTAGCGAACGTGTTGAAGGAAGGGTCAAAACCGTCTCCAATGTAAAATACAACACATATTCCGACTTACTAACAGACAACATCCCCTTAACCTTGACAGGATCAACTGCTAATATTTCTTTATCACGAGCCAATAACGATGATTCAACGTGCAACTCTTCATTAATCTCTAGCGTATCGTCTTTGTATTTATTTAATTCCAATAAAGACCATTTCATTTTCATCACCTCTAAGCAACAAGAGTTATTATACTAGGCTTAGAAACCTTTGTCAATGAAATTTTCTTGACACCTAATATTTTTCAATTGTTATCTCCTAAGCCTTTCTATGACCCTGTTGATTGATAATGCCGCAGACCAAAACGCCAAAACAAATAACAAGGAAGGCCAAAAAGAATACCGGCTAAAGGCATAACAATCACTCTAGGGTCCATTATTCTGTCTATTAAGTATAGAAAAGGATAATATTGAATGAAGGCGAAAGGCACGACGTAAGTGGCAAATTTCAACACATTTTTCCCATAAATCCCAATTGGATACTTCCCGTATTCCCGCGCCCCATCTGTCAAAACGTTCATAAATTCCAATCCTTCCAAGGTAAAAAAACACAAGCTAGCGTACAATAAAAAGATGCTGGCAAACAGAAAAACACCACCGATTAACATGGAAATGACGACTGCCACTTTGACTATTGACCACTCAACATCGCTTGCTATAATCCCGTAAGCAAACATGACGACTGCCTGAATCATTCTGCCAAAACGACTGAATTCAATTTTACTTCCTAAAACCTGTAAAATAATATTTCGCGGTCGAACTAAAATTCGATCGAATTCCCCGTTGCCAATCATCGTTGGAAACGAATCAAACCCTCGAAAAAAACATTCTGCCAAGGAAAATGACAGCAAGATGATACTAAAACAAAGTAAAGTTTCCTCAAAATTATACCCTTTAACCGTTGAAAAACGATCAAACATAAAATAAACACCCAAAAACACATTAAATGAAACGAAAAACTGACCAAAAGTAGTTAAAATAAAGGATAGTTTATACGCCATCAATGCTTGTAAATGCAGCTCCAAATACTTTTTATACAGTCTCATCGCTATCCTCCCTGAATGACCACTTTTTTGACCACATTCCGTTCCAACAACTTGCCAAGCATGACCAACGTGATAATCCAAAAAAATTGCAACAAAACACTCTGAATTAGACTCTCACCAGTCAAATCACCACTGTACACCCTAAAAGGGACATTTTGAATGGAGGCAAATGGCAGAAAGGCCAAAATGCGAGCCAGACTCGCTGGAAAAAATGGCAGTGGCAATATTTCTCCCGATAAAAGTGAACCGATTGATTGAAAGATCATTCGCAGACCAAAGGCATTAATCGTATAAAACGATAAAAAATAAATAATCATGTTCAGCGAGATAATCACCAATAAGGACAAACACATTGTCACAATAAATAAACTAAAAACACCTATCGAACTCGGGGCCATTAATTTAAATGGCTTTGGTAACAAAACAGCGACAATTAAAATTGGCAAACAGCGGAGAACCGTTCGCGATACCCGTGTCGCAATTCCCCGAACAAACCACATGTTATAAACGCTGATTGGTCGAACTAATTCGTAGGAAACATTGCCACTTTGAATGTTTTCAAAAATATCGTTTTCCCAAAACCAAATCATATACAAAGCTAAAAAGGCCTGTTGTAGCCAGACATAAGAGACCGTCGCTTCAAAAGTCATGGGAAAAGCACTAGCATCAGACTGATAAAAGGCACGAAACATCAGGATTTCTAAAAATCCCCAAACAAATTGCGTGACAATCCCAGCCCATGCCGCCGCCCGATACTGCAAACCACCAATAAACTTTACGCGGAATAATGAGTGATATTTAGTCATAAGCCACCTCAAATATCATACTTCTGATAAAGATTCACCAGAATCTCATCTAAAGTATCCTCTTCATGTTGTTTTAAAGCCTTAAACTCAGCTAGACTGCCATCAAGTAAAATTGTCCCTTTACCAATTAAAATGATCCTAGTGGCTAATTTTTCAATATCCTGCATGTCGTGGGTGGTTAAGATAACCGTTGTTTGGAATTCTTTGTTAATTTTTGTGATGAAGTCTCGCACTGCCACTTTTGAAATAGCATCTAAACCAATGGTTGGTTCGTCGAGAAATAAAATTTTGGGGCGATGTAATAGAGAAGCGGCAATTTCACAGCGCATTCGCTGACCTAGTGAAAGTTGTCGTGTTGGTGTTTTCAAGACATCAGATAAGTTTAACATCTGACTCAGATCTCGGAGGGTTTCTTGAAACACGTTTTCTGGAACCTGGTAAATATCTTTCAACAAATAAAAGGAATCAATCACGGGAATATCCCACCATAGCTGCGACCGTTGGCCAAATACCACGCCGATATCTTTGACATGTGCCACCCGATTTTTCCATGGCGTATTGCCATTAATTTGACAGGTACCACTGTCTGGCGTTAAAATGCCGCTAAGAACTTTAATCGTACTGCTCTTCCCAGCACCATTTGGGCCAATATAGCCAACAATTTCACCGTCAGGAATGGTAAAGCTAACATCGTTTAGCGCCCTGATTTCCCGATACTCCCGTTTAAAGAACGATTTGACAGCATTTTGAAAACCTGCCTCACGCTGTTGAATCTTAAACGTCTTACTTAAATGCTCTACAACAATCATCTGATAAACCCTCCTTATTGAAAAGTTTAACTTACAAAGCAAGTCTTGACGCGACCTTTTGCAAGTTCAACTATCAAAAATTTACTCGAATACATACAATAACAAACTGAGAAACCGTTGTCAATACCCTAAAAAATAAATAACACAAAAAAAGCCAAGACAACTGTCCTGACTTCTCCGTTTACCGGCTGTATAATTTATGGTGTGGATGAGAAAAAATCATTCACACCTATTTTAAGGCAAAAAAATAGAAACATATGATTATTTCCGATAGAATGAAATCGACTAAAACCCATTCAGAGAGGAAAA
>NZ_JAEEGA010000008.1 GCF_017829975.1 Vagococcus allomyrinae
TTCAATGGATTTCGAAATAAGCTGATCTAAAAAGTCCTCATTCTTTAAACGTAGGCGCCGAAATTTCGTGAGTGTGGTGGGGTGAATAACGTTGTCTTCCGGAGCCAAACCAAGAAAATATTTGAATGATAAGTCTGTAAATGCGCGAGAAACTAAATCACGGTCGGACAAATCATAAATGACTTTCAGTAGTAGATATTTAAATAATTGAACGGGATCAATCGCATTGCGTCCATCGTCTAAACAATAGTTATCTTTAACTTCATTGACAATAAATGAAAAATCCACAAGATTAGTTAACTTTCTAAGTAAATGATCTTCCTTTACCAAAATATCATACAAGCCTGAAAATGGGCTCACATCTAACTCATTTTGAAAGTTTAGCACAACCATCCCACCCTTTATTTTTTCTACCTATATTATCTCAAATTGAACGGAAAAAGTCTGTAAAATCAAAAAAAAGTTGTATAAAACAGCTATCATTTTATACAACTTTAATTATTTAACTTTTTCAGCAGCCTCCCCTTCGAGGAATCACTGTTTTTTTAGGCTATATCTGAGGCTTCCCTCAATTGACTAATTTTGCCCATCAACCATTTAGTGGTGGCTTTCTCAAGTTCAACTGTGATGAAGATAATTAAACCAATCGCTATGACTAGACCGTGTTGTTCCATCGTTAGTGCCGTTGTACCAATAATCTGCTGGGCCATTGGCACATAGATCACAATCATCTGTAAGCCCCCTAAGATCCCCAGAGACAACCAGATCGAACGATTTGTGAGCAACCCTTTATTCAAAGAGAAGTCAGATAACTCACGGCAGTTGATCATATAAAAGGCTTGTGAAATCGCAATACTCTGTAACAAGATCGTTTGTTGCACAGCTGCTGAGTCAAACTGATACATCAGCACAAAACCAAGGCCTGTGATCATTAAGGAGACATAGAAAATTCGAAAGACAGCATAAGCTGATAAGATATTCTCTTGAGGATTCCGTGGTGATCGATTCATCGTGTCCTTGTGAGCTGGCTCAAATCCTAAAGCATATGACAGCGTAATGGTCGTCACCATGTTTAGCCACAAGATCTGAATGGGACTTAATGGTAGTGGATGATTCGTTAGCAAAGCGACAATCACCACTAAGCCTTGAGCAACGGCTGTCGGTAAAAAGAAGTTGATCGTCTTTTTCAAATTATCAAAGACTCGCCGGCCCTCTTTAACAGCTTTAGAAATTGTGGCAAAATTATCATCGGCTAAGACCATATCGGCGGACTGCTTACTAACTTCGCTGCCCTTTATGCCCATAGCCACTCCGATGTCAGCCTTCTTCAAAGCAGGCGCATCATTCACACCATCACCCGTCATGCCTACGACCTCGCCGTTGGCTTGCAGTGCTGTTACAATTCGCAGTTTATGAGCTGGTGTCGTGCGAGCAAAAATGTCATGTGTTCTGACTTGTCGCTGGAGCTCATCATCGCTCATGGCATCGATTTGATACCCTTCCAAGCCGTTTTTCACATGTTTCAACCCAATTTGCTGACCAATTGCTGAAGCCGTGTCGATGTGGTCACCAGTAATCATTTTAACTTGGATACCAGCAGCCAAACACTCAGATACTGCTTGAATGGCGGAAGCCTTAGGTGGGTCAATAATTCCAGCAATCCCGACAATGGTCAGCTCTTTTTCAATGCTTTCATGAGTTAACTCACCACAGTCTGGCGTCAGTTTGCGATACCCAAAAGCCAGTACCCGTTGTCCCTGCTTCGCTAACTCACTGGCAGACTCCTGCCAAAATGCTTGACGGAAAGGCTTCGCTTGACCTGTTTCAGCATTTTCTTCTGAAGTAGCGAACCGAAAGAGAACATCCGGTGCGCCTTTAACAAATAACAGCTTTTCTCCTGCGGTTTGATGAACAGTGGCCATATACTTATGCTTGGAATCAAAAGGAAACTTGTTAAGCGTTGGCAGATGAGGCACTTGGTATTCCTTGGAAAAGTGCAACAATGCCATTTCCGTTGGATTTCCATTAACTGACTCCAGATCCTGCCCCTCATCCAATGTATCTTGACAATTCTCCATAATACTTAATAAACGGCCGTGATTCTGCAAGCGATTGTCTCGAACTTTCAGATTCTCAGTTGCAGTTATCACCGAGACTACCGACATTTCATTTTGGGTCAACGTTCCTGTTTTATCAGAACAAATCACCGTCATTGAGCCTAAGGTTTCGACTGCAGGCATACTTTTAACAATTGCTTGTTCCTTGGCCATCCGATTGACCCCCATTGATAAAATCATTGAGAGAACTGCCGGCAACCCCTCTGGGACAACTGCCACTATTAAAGCGATGACTGCTGAAACTAATAGATTCAGCTCCATGCCATAACGAAATGTGGTGAAGAAAATCAAGAAGACACTTAGAAAGAGCAGCCCTTTAAAAATTTGCTTATTTAACGTGTTCATCTTGCGCAACAAAGGTGTTTCCTGTTTCGGCACAGCTTGTAAGGCTTGATTAATTTGCCCGATTTCTGTCCCATCACCTGTTGCCACAACAATTCCGATACCTGTTCCTGATTGGATTTGCGTGCCAGAAAAGGCCATATTAACTTGATCGCCAGTCGTCGCCTCTTTTTCCAATCGTTGATGGCTTTTCTCAACTGGCAAAGACTCACCTGTCAAAATTGCTTCTTCAATTACTAACTGATGGCACTCGACTAAGCGGACATCCGCTGGCACAATATCACCAGATTTTAAGACGATTAGATCCCCTACTACAAGTTCTTCAGAGGTGATCGTTAACCGTTGCCCTTCAGATAAAACTGTCGCTTCTGCGCCTAAGAGCTGACTAATCCCATTAAGGGACTCCTCAGCCTTTTTCTCCTGCCAGTAACCAATCAAAGCATTGATAACAACCACCGTGAAGATGATGATCATCTCCGCATAATCACCTGTGATCGCCTTTAAAACACCTGCTACCATCAAAATGACCATCAATAAGTCTTTAAAATGCTTGGCAATTTTTTGCCACTCTTTAATGTCTTGTTTACCTGTTAATTTATTGTCACCGTTGGCGATTAATCGCTGCTCTCGCTCACTTCTAGTTAATCCTGTTGCAGAGCTGTTCAGCTTTTGATAAACCTCATTTACTTTCACTTGATACCACTTCATTTAATCCACTCCTCTTCTTAATGGTCCGTCGTCCCCTATGTCTAAATTGCCAAAGCAACTAGAATAATGGCTTTCTTTCCAACATACGCTTTTCGAGTCATCGTAGCTCTTATAGAAAAACAGAAAAGTTGAGGTGATCATCACGTCAATTTTTATCTTTTTCTGAAGAGCTAGCCTCCAAAGGTTGTTTTGATTACTTACTCAGTATAGTCTGGATTTTAAAATCATACGTTGCAACTTTTTCATACAGCTCTGCAAATTTTCAGGTTTTTATCATTCAGCTAACAAAAACTCACCCACGCCTTTAACCTCTCAATCAAAAAAAGAACAGCTTTAAAATAACTGTCCTTGTTCTACGTGATATTGACGTTGATAACCACTAATAATACTGGACATCGTCACAGACAAGCCTAATTCGTGACATAATTCCTTTAGCTTTATTGACAGTTCTTGATGATTCGGGCTGTCACAATAATACTGATTGCCATAAACCTTTTGATATAAACTTAATTTTTCTGGGTAATACGTTGCCAAAAAGGCATAGTAGTGATCCCGCTGGCGATCTCGTAACGTCATGCCAAACATTGGATAGACATATTTAGCGCCAGATTGAGATGCTTTCACAATGACTTCTTTAATACTTTGCCAGTTGTCCGTGATAAAAGGCAAGACAGGCATCAGCATAACCCCTGTATAGATGCCGGCTTTTGCTAGTTTTTCTAAGGCCGCTAGTCGATTTGAAGGAAGACTAACATGACGCTCAAGCTGTTTCCCCAAATGATCGTCTACCGTACAAAAAGACAAACTAATATTGACTGGCGAATGAGCCTGAATGGCTTGAAATAACTCTATGTCCCTGGTAACTAATTCACTTTTGGTTGCAAGTGACATCCCAAAGCCATGATGATGACACAGCTCTAGAGACTTTCTTGTCAATAATTCGCGCTTTTCACAATAATTATAAGGATCTGACATCGATCCCGCTCCGATCACGCCTTTTTCTCGTTTACTTTGAAGCTCCTGATTTAATAATTCACTGGCAAACCCTTTGCCCCGAACTTTATCGAACTCATCAATTTGATAACAATCACTTCGAGAGTCACAATAGACACAACCGTGATGACACCCTTTATATAAATTCATCGTATAATCCGTTCCGAACCAGTCTCTTGTCCTAGTCTTCATTAAAATTGATTTTGTTGGTATATAATCCATCTGATTCACCTCATCATTATCGTACACCCTCACACTGTGGTAGAGTCAATCATTCCAATGGTGATTCCCCCACCTGTTAATCGTTTTAACGATGGCAGACTCTTTGAGCAGTTTCCACAATCATTAACTCCGTGTCTTGCAACACTATTACGGTAGCCATAAAAACCGGCCACAACACCGCCTATTTAATATTCTAAGTGATTTAGGTCCGCTCTACTAGTCCGATAGAATAATTAGTCTTTTTTTAATGATAATACCTAAGACCGATTGTCATCCCCTTGAAGTATTGTTAAACTTACAATAAGCATTTGAAAGTTAAATAATGAGATGGATGCGTCTGAAAATAACCTTTCAGACAAGAAAGTGAGGCGTTAGGATGAAATACGAATTAACAGCAGGAACAGCATTTCCCTTAGTTGAAATCATGTTGGATCGCGGTGAAAAAATTAAACTAGAACGAGGAGCCATGGTTTATCACAATGGGCAAATTCATCTAGAAGGAAAGATGAACAGTAATGGTAAAGCAGGCATTGGCGGCGTGTTAAGCGCTCTAGGCCGTTCCATGACTAGTGGTGAAAGTTTTTTTATCTCCCAAGCTAGCGGTTTGGACGATCATGCCAAAATCGCTATCGCACCGCCATCAGTTGGCTCGATTCGTGAACTGGAAGTTGGCAATATTCACTGGCGTTTAAATACTGGCGTTTTCTTAGCTTGTGATGACAGTGTGACCTATAATATGAAGAAACAAAAATTAAGTGGCGCTTTATTTGGCGGAACTGGTGGCTTTTTCGTGATGGAAACCGCTGGCCGCGGTTCTCTTTTAGTCTCGAGCTTTGGTGATTTGGTTGAGTTAAACTTAGACGGTCAAATCCCCTTTATCATTGACAATGAACATGTTGTCGCTTGGGAAGATTCTCTTGATTACGATATTCGCGTCGCTTCTGGTACCTTTGGTTTTACTACTGGTGAAGGATTAGTTAATGAATTTCACGGTCGTGGTAAAGTCCTAATACAAACCCGGAATTTGCAAGGGTTAGCTGGTGCGCTAGCTAAATTCATTCCCTCATCAAGTGGCAGCTAATTCAAACACCTTCTGAGCTTTTCGCTCAGAAGGTGTTTTATTATGGTTTAATCATTTGTTTTTCCATCTTCAGCAACCATTCTTTTCGTTTTAAGCCACCACCATAACCGCCTAGTTGCCCATTGCTGTTGATAACTCGATGACAAGGAATCAGCAACGACAATTGATTGCCGCCATTCGCTCGAGCAACAGCTCGGCTGGCATTAGGATCTCCCATTCGAAGAGCCAATTCCTTATAACTAATAGTTTGCCCTATGGGGATTCGACATAACTCGGCCCAGACTCGTTGTTGATAGGCTGTGCCAAAGAATGTCAGCATAGGCGTTTTAAATTCTTTTAAGTTTCCCTCAAAATACCGCTCCAACTCTTCGGTTAGCTCCTCGATAATCGGGTTACTTCCCGGTACGATTGCCGCTTTTAATTTCTGACGAAGATTAGCGACTTCCTTTTCCAATCCTCGACGATCAACAAATTCCAACAAATAGACACCTTCATCGTCTGCTACTACCGTCATTGGCCCTAAAATGGTTTCAATCCAAGCCATGGTCAACACTTTAATCTGCCCGTTTTCCTTGGGCACTACACCCATAAAACTTGAAAAAGCATCACGAAAACCATTACCTGAATCAAACCCTGCTTCCAATTGCGTTTCAATGAGGGGTTTGCCATTGCGGATCTGCTTAAAGGCCAGCCCTAACCGGCGTGCTCGGGAATACTCGATAAAAGTCATGCCAAAATATTTTTTAAACTGGCGACGAGCAGTGTTCGCGCTAATTGCCAACTCGTCAAAATCACGATCGGTCCACTTCCGTTGCGGATTGGCTTCAATCGCCTGAATTAATTGCTTAACTTCTGGCGATAAGCTAGTTGGTGCGCTCAGGGGCTGACACCTTTTACATGGTCTGAAGCCAGACAAGGCTGCCTCTTGTGCTGTCTCAAAAAACTGACAATTTTCTTTTTTCGGTTTTTTGGCGGGACACGTCGGTCGACAAAAGACCCCTGTCGTCTTAACACCGACATAAAAGATTCCCTCATAAGCAGAATTTTTTTCAATCAGCATTTGGTAATAATCATCGATGAGGATTTTTTCGTTAATCAATTGACATCACCTCTGTTAGATTTTTTGCTAGGCGTTCCTGATTTGCTAGGTAAGTATGAGGGCCTGTACTCATGCGCTTCACCCCAATTTCACACCATTTTTTGCGAGCCACGGCGTCACCATCAATCATAATATTAACTGGCAAGGGAACCTCATTCACCACTCTTCGGACAATCTCTGAATCTAAGGTACCGGGAATAAAGAAACCATCAGCTCCCGCTTTAGCGTAGGCTCGCCCTCGTGCTATGGCTTCTACAACTGCTTGCTGGTGGTTGCGACTCTGAAAAAAAACATCCGTCCGAGTATTCAAAAAAATAGCCACATTCATTTTAGCGGCCACCTCTTTAATGAGGCGAATCCGTTGAACTTGTTCCTCAAGGGACCACCGCGTCACAGCCCCTGCTTTCACTAACTGATCTTCAAAATTAAAACCGCTAATACCGGTTTGTATCAGGCGCTCAGCATGGTTGCTAAGAGTCTCCAAACGCTGGGCATAAAGTCCTTCGGCATCAATAGTTACTGGCAAACTAGTAGCAGCTACTAAGCGTTCTGACAACACAATCAAGTCACTAAAAGGAACTGATTCTCCATCATTATACCCTAGTGTTTCAGCAAAGGCATAACTACTTGTCCCAATAACCGTCGCTCCTTTACTCTCCATGAGCTTCGCAGAGCCCACATCCCAACAGTTATAGATAAGAAGTGGCTTTTTTTGCTCATGATATTCTTTTAAACGATTAAACTGGTTTTCCATTACATTCCCTCATTTCCATTAGTCTAAGATGATCTTACTAAATTTCAGCGAGAGAAAAACCAAGAAAATTAACACCGATCTAAAAAAAGAGTACCGGGTGGAGATTCCCTCCACTCAATACTCAGTCACTATACTATTGAGCCACTTTTTCATTCGGCAAGACTTTATTCAGTAAAATAGCGGCAATTGAAGCAGTCGCCACCGGTGAACTTAAAAGATACTGTAAAAACTGAGGCAAGCTTGACACATAGTCCTTTGGTATAAAAGTCAATGCTAAGGTGATGATGATCGGAATCGCAATCACATAGGTCTCTTTCTCACCTAGGTCGATCGCCTTCATCACTTGAAAACCGCTAATGGCAATAATCCCGCAAACGACGACAAAAACTCCGCCAATTACTGCAGATGGGATAACGGAAATTAAGGCCGATAACTTACCAGAAAACCCAAACACGATAAACCAGACACCGGCTGCGGCAAATACTTTCCGACTAGCAACCCCCGTAATCGAAATGATACCAGCATTAGTTGAATAACCGGTAACAGGTGTTGACCCCAATAAACTGGCAATTAAACAACCTATGCCTTCACCAATAACCCCTCGATTCAATTGTTTATCTGTCAATTCTTCGTCACAGACATTACTGACAGCAAACCAAGTTCCGGTCGTTTCTGCCATTAGCACAACATAAATAATCAACATCGTAAAGATCGCAGAGGGGTTAAAGCTAAAACTAAAATCTTTAAAGGGAAGATGAATGAGCGAAAACCAACTAGCATTGCCCACTGCAGACAAATCCAGCATCCCCATAAAACTGGCCGTAATTGAGCCGATAATTAAAGCCAAGATGACGGAAGCAATTTTTATCAAGCGTCCTTGCTTGGGAAAGATCGAAGCCGCTAGAGAACAGACTACTAATACAACAGCAGATAAACTGGCTAAAATCAGATTCTGATTAATCGTTCCGCCGGCACCATTAAAAATATTATCATTTAGCGCCACAGGCATTAATGACAAACCGACAATAAAAATGATCGTTCCTCCGACAATTGGTGGTACAAATTGACGGATAATTTTATTAAAAACACCCGTAAACCCCAGCAAGGTAACCGCGACTGCACCGACTAAAGAAGCACCCAAAACACTAGACCAACCGGCAGCACCACTGCCATTCGCAAAATAAATACCGGCAACAGCCCCAATCGGAATAAAAGAGGGCCCTTGTGCCACTGGCAACTTCATACAAAAATAGGACTGAATGATCGTCGCAATCCCCGCAGATAAAAAGGTCGCTTGAATTAATGCTGAGGTATCCTTTGCACTCAATCCGATGATCGAAGCAATGATAAAGGGCACGACATAAACATCCATCGCCAACACGTGTTGAATCCCTAATAAAATGGCTTGAGGAGTGGAAACTGCCTCATTCGGTCCGACCGTTAGTCGGGAATTAGTCGTACTTGCTTCTTTAATTGTGGTTTCCATTAGTTTCTCCTTTAGTGTGCACAAGTTGACCTTGTACCCAAACTTTTCGTATATTTGCTCCTTGGCTCATGTAGATTAATTTTTGGAAAATATCCGTTAGCTCTTCCTTTTGATCAAAAATCGGTAGCCTTGCTTCAGGCACATCTGTTTTAAGAACCAACGCATCCCACGCATACCCTTTGACCAATTTGCCAATCGGCAATGACAATGCCTGACCGCCACCGGCTGTCGCGTGATAAAAAGCTTCGTTTAAGGTAATGCGTGATTTTGGAACACCTCGTTCGTGACTTGCTAGACGGGTATCAACCCCATCTTCCAAGATCCGTGAAGAGATAACTGCCTGTTTAATATTATCAAAAATACTCTTGGAGAACCCCCCACTAATATCTGTTCCTAAGCCAATCTCCACCTGGTAATCCGTTGCATACTCCTGCAAAGGGATGACACCATTAGCAAAATAAGCATTGGAAATTGGACAATGAGCAATCGCAGTCCCTGTATCTGCAAAAAGTTGAGCGTCTTCCTTTGTTAAGTGATTACAGTGAGCCATCACGGCTTTATCTGCCAACAAACCAAAGTCGTCTAAGGCAAAGGCGTCATTTTTACCAAAACGCTCTTTGACATATCCGTGTTCCCAATCACTTTCACTGCAATGGGATTGGATATGAACATCATATTTAGCCGCCAGTTCACCTAAACCTGCCAAAGCATCGTCTGTGCAACTTGGAATAAATCGTGGCGTCACCACAGGGTAAACCCCTTGTCTTGTCCGTTTATGTAAGTCTTGCACCCGTTGAATAAATGTCTCGGTTTCAGCTAAAGCCGCTGCTGTTGAAGCATCACGGTAATACTCAGGATTTTGCTGGGGATCGTCCATGACAACTTTACCGACTAAACCACGTTGACCTTTTGTCGCACAAATTTCCGCCAAGCGATAACTGGCTTCCTGATGAACCGTCGCAAAATATAAGGCGGTGGTTGTACCAACACTTAACAATTGTGAGACTAGGTCAGAGTACACGCGATTAGCGTACTCTAAATCGCTGTACTTGGCCTCTAGGGGAAAGGTATAAGTGTTTAGCCAATCCGCTAGGGGAATATCTAAAGCCGTTCCTGATTGAGCCCACTGTGGTGCATGAATGTGTAAGTCAACCATACCAGGCAATAAGTATTCTGTTTCACTTAATGCCTGGTAGTTTTCGGATTGTTCGTATTTTGCCAACATATCCTGATATGATGAATCACTACTTTCGATGACTTCAGCAATCACTCCTCGATCATCAATAAAAAAGAGGGCCTCTTCCAAAATTGCGACCTTTTCTCTGTTATAACTAGTAAATCCTGTTCCTTTAACTATTAATGAATAGCTCAACTTAACGGCTCCTTTGTTGTTCGAATTATGACTTGTAGTGCTCATTATACGACAAGACAAAACTAAAAATCAAGACTAAATACGTAAATACCACAACTAAAAGTAACTAACGTTCGCCTTTCGCTTAAAAGAAGTAAATTTAATAACATGACTGCTAATCTTATGGTAATATTTATTTAAGACAATTCACTTCAGAAAGGATATTAACTTGAAATACATCGAATTTGGTATCGGTAATACTTGGTTAGTGAGGACAGAATTTGAAGATGATGAGGGCAATGAATATGAGGTTCCAGGTATTTCAGGTTCCGTTTACCCTGTTGGTTATTATTTTCGGATTTGGATCGGCAAAAGGGTGCTGATTCTCAGCACAAATAACGGCGTTAAACTGACTAAGAAAAACCGCCGCACAATTAAACTCCTTTTTGGCATTCAATCCACCTTAAAGAGGGGCAATTAGTCTTTTCAACTAATCGCCCCTCTTTTTAAGTTACTTTTTGACCACCAACATAGGTGGCAATAATTCTGGTCTTCTCTAAAGCATCTGGGCCATCGTCTAAAATATTATGATCCAAAATCACAAAATCAGCTAATTTGCCGACACCTAATTGACCAATATCAGTGCGACTCATTGCTTTAGCAGCTCCCAGAGTGTGTGCCGTTAAGGCTTGAGGAATCGTCAACGCTTCCTGATAATTAACCCCTTCAACAGGTAAGCCATCCATCCCTTTACGAAAAACCGCATAATAAATACTTTCAAGGGGTGTGACATCCAAGACTACTGGTGTGTCAGTACCAAACCCTAAAATAGCATGGTTTTCGATAAAGCTTTTAAAGGCAAACATATAAGGCAAGCGTTCCGGCCCTACTTCAGCCACCAAGCTTTCATAGCCAACTAAGACGTGACTTGGTTGCACGGATAACACCAGTTGAGGCTGCCCCAACCGACTAAAATCAGTTGGGTAAACACATTCCAAGTGCTCTAAAGTGTTATACTTCCCCTCTGAAAGCGGGTGCCGTTGATAACTTTCTGCATAGTAATCCAAAGCCAAATGGGTCGCTCGGTCTCCCACAACGTGGATTCGCATTGGTAAATCCAAGCGATTGGCTTCTAAAATATAGTCTCTCAGCCGTTCTATCGGGATTAAAGACTGGCCAATTTCTCCTGGAAAATTAGGATCAGGATAATCTGCCATCATCAAAGCCGTTCGGGTACTCGTCACCCCATCAAAAAACTGCTTGACTCCGCCTAAAGTTACAAAATTACCAGTCAAGGTTTCTTTCATTGCTAAAATCCGCCTCGTATCTTCTCGCATGGCTGGGTACAAACTGACTCTCATGGTTGGTCTGGCTTTCACTTGGAGCTGCTGATAAATCTCTGGATAAATTAAATCATCCCCACTATCTCCAGTTAACGCAATGTCCGTACAGCTCGTAATACCAAATTGGTTTAAATAGCTCATATAAGAACGGTAGTCCTGAACGCTATCATGACGATAATCAGCTAAAATCTGGCCTAAATAATAAATAGCCAGCGCCTCAAAAAAAACACCTGTCAATTGCCCATTTTCCACGACTGCCTCACCGCCGATATCAGTGGGAATGGTTGCTGGCCCAATAGCTAATTTGTCCATTGCAGCAGAGTTTAACCACAAGGTATGGGCATCCCCTGATACCATCGCACAAGGTCGCTTGTCAAAATAATGATCCAAAGTGGCTTTGGTCGGCAACTGATCAACTTCCCAGTCGCTGCTATACCAACCGATCGCCACTGTCCAACCTCGGTAAGCTGAAAAACGACTCGCTTCTTCTGCATAATCATTTTCAGAGGCAGTAACTAATGGCCAAATCTTTTTTTGATGAATCAGAGCTGATAGAAAAAAATGAGTGTGGGCATCGATAAACCCCGGTACGATCATTTGTTGACTGTAATCTAACAACTTAGCTCCATTCGCAATAGCTAGCTGAGCCGCTCGTTCCGATAAAATAGCGGTAATTCGCTCACCCTCAACTTTTAAGTATCCTGAAAAGGTCGTTCCCGCGAGACTGTCAAAAATATGATGACTTTTTAGAATAAGCATATTGTCCTCCCTCCTATTGAGCCATCTTCAGTGTTAAAAATAACTCATTGTAACGTTCTAATGTTGGCTGATCTAATAAATTGTAGTGTTCCATTTTGACGAGTTGCTCATGAGGCAAATACATCCCTTGATCTGCTGTTAATTCTTTTGGTAAAAGCATACGGCCGGCTTCATTTGGTGTGGCATAGCCGACGTATAACGAATTACGAGCAGCATGATCCGGCTCCAGCATAAAATTAATAAAGGCATAAGCCGCTTCTGGATTACGACTACTTTTAGGAATCACCAAGTTATCCGTCCAAATATTACTTTGGTTATGTGGAATCACATAACGAACATCGGGATTTTCGGCCATGACCGCCCCGGCATCGCCTGAATAAGCGACAGCCAGATTAGCTTCATTGATTTTCATATAAGTTTTAATTTCATCTGTTAAAATCGCTTTAACGTTTGGCAATAACTGTTTTAATTTTTCATAGGCAGCTTGAAGCTCTTTTTCATCCGTGGTATTACTTGAATAGCCCAAAGTCTGTAAGGCGATGCCAAAAGTTTCTCTAGCCCCATCAGAGAGCAACAACTGATTGTTGAACTCAGGATTCCATAGATCTTCCCATGTCTTGAGTTTAGCGCCATCAATTTCTTTAGCGTTATATAAAATTCCAAAGCTCCCCCAAAAATAAGGAATAGAGTAGGTGTTTTCAGGGTCAAAATCACCGTCTAACAAATAACTGGAAACTGTCTCAAGTCCTTTTATCCGACTGTGATCCAAAGGCAATAATAATTCTTCTTTGGCTAATTTTTCCACCATAAACTCACTGGGAACAGTAATATCGTATTGCGTCCCCCCTTGTTTCAACTTGGCTTCCATGGCTTCATTTGAATCAAAGGTTTCATAGATCACGCGATACCCTGTCTGCTCTTCAAATTCTTTAATTAACGCCGGATCGATATAATCTCCCCAGTTAAACATCACCAATTTGGTTTTTGGATCACTTGACTGAGGTGCCGCGGCATTTAATAATTGATTACTACCAAATAAAATAACAATAATCACACTAATACTTCCTAGAAAGATGGTTAATTGCTTCACTGTCGTTCCCCTTTGCTAAATAGATTGGTATTGCAAAAAAACAATACACGTAATCTTAATAATTTTTCAGTAAAAATGCAATAGGAATGCCGAAAAAATATCACGATATAGTCCCTATCTAGTTCCCATTAAATAATCATCCTTTCCCGTTAAACTTTCAGCCAGAAAAAAGCTGAAAGTACCACTCTTGGCGGATGATTATGCGCATTATCCAATGGAACTATCTGTTTGATTATTTAACAGGATGTATATATTAATAATCCAAAGAAACGATCAGTCTGATTAAACAACACGCTGTCTATTATTTGCCATTTTTGAAACAGCAGTAATTGCCAGGCTTCATTATACCAGTGAGGCGAGATACAACAACAAGACAACGACTGGAAAAGCCGCACTCCATAGAAGTGATGAGCTTTGCTTTTTTATCCCTAAATAAAGATGCCCTCCTGTCAATGTAAGCAACATAACCGGTAAAACCACCTGATAACCAACGCTATAATAACGATCAATTGCGTTGGTTCCAACAATCACTGATTGAAGATACACCAACACACCAATGCTGATTAATTTAGACCCCCAACTAAACCCACTGATTAGTCTTCGACTCATTTTATTCACTCCCTATGGTTGCGTAATTCCAGTTAGTCATTTCCTGAATTTCAACCCGCATAATGTCATTTTTGTTCGCCGTTAACCACTTGCTTAGCTCTACGCCAGTACCTGTAAGGGTCACTGAGTTATAAGTAATCCCATTTTTTTGCAGATAGGTAAGTTGCTCAGCGAAATAAGCAGTGTCACGGGGCAACCCTTCTTCAATTGTATAAAAATCAAAAGGACTATCTGCCAGCTGAAATAAAGCACCACCATATTCTTGCTGATTAGTCACTTTTTCTTTAATTTGCTCAGCAGACGGTTGCTTTAAGTTTTTAGGGTTGTCCAACAACAATTCACCAAAGTCTTCATAATGATCGCTTAAATACGTGAGACGATCCAGAAAGACCTCTTCGGAAATCTGTTCGTATCCCTGATAGTTGTGTTCATAGGCTGGATAACCAAAACTCATCATTGCTGAGGAGCTTCCAATCCCTGAGACACCGTACCGCAATAACTCCAGCTCCCCTTTTCCCGGCCCCCAACTGTTTTTAGCCAAATCAAAATAGCTATCGATTGTTTCACGACTTTTTGCTACTTTAAACAATACCTGAACATTGATAACCGTGTATTCCCCCTGTCCCTTTATCACTGCAATTAAGTCATCCAAGGAGATACCAGTCAGCGGCCTGTTCATATTTAAAAGACGGGCCAATTGATTATCTTCATTTTCATAATTGTCAATCTCAATTGACCGTAATTGACCGAACACATAATGTTCTGTCACCTCTGCCACCTTCATATTTTGAGCACCAACTTGTTTACTTACCAAATAAGATGATTCTTTCCCAAAAGGGGCCATTTTTTCTTGATTCATGATTGGGCTATAACGCTTATTAGTTTGTGTCACTTCAAACCAGTACTTGCGATATTTTTCACGCTTAGAATAAGACACTAATCCTTCTTCCGAATAATCTGGCACCTTGTCTTTTTCGACAATCAACCTTTCGCCATCCATTTTAGCATAATAAAAATGAGGCGCAACATAACTAAAAACATAACCTGCCAACAAGATGAATAGTACCAGATAAACCACACTTGCATATAAATTAACTTTGGAACGGCGTGCGGCCTTTTGAATGTGTAAATACTCCTTTTTATCCATATGATTTTCCTCCTTAATACTTAGTCGCTCCGAGTTATCTTATGAGATTTGACCATCCGACCTAGCATTTTTCCACTGCTTTAAACTTTCCCTGCCCCGTCGAACTTGAGATTTGAGTGTATTGACAGGGATGTCTAACATCTCACTCACCTCTTCATATGGAAATCCTCTAATATGAACAAGAGCAATCGCCTTCTGCTGTTGACTTGGTAAACGCTTTAACATTTTTACCGTTGCCATACTCAGTTCAAGTTGGTCCAATCTTTCCAAAGACGCGACAAATGGTTGTCTTTCAAAAAATTCAGCTTCTTTAATGACAATTCGTTTTTGCTTTTTATAGTGATCGTACATCGTATATTTGGCAATCGTCATTAACCACGCTTCAAGGTTATCAGGAATGTTAGTCTGTATTGCCAAAAAGGCTTTTAAAAATGTTTCCTGTAATAAATCTTCTGCCGTGTAATGATCACCTGTGTGTAAAAGTAGGTACCGATACAACCCTTGACTGTGTTTCATAATATAGCTTTCTAACTCATCCATCCCTTCACCTCCAAGACCCTAACACTAAGTAGACGATCTTCTCTAAAAATAGTTGCCTATGATGGTTACTTTTTTTATCCTTTACACGAACGCTAGTTCCCTGTACAATTAAAGCAGATAAGCCATCATCTTAATTATCAAACTAAAAGGAGAACTATCATGACTCTTTCGTATCACCTGACTAACCAACAAGCGCGCCATCTAATCTTACTTCGACAGGGGTTAATCGGACCAAAAGACTATCAGGGGAAAACAGGAACCCTGAATTTTATTCGTGAGATTGGTTCATTGCAATTTGACCCCATCGATATTTGTGGGCGCAATGCGGATCTCACTTTGTTGAGCCGTATCGCAGGATATCGCAAATCTGATTTAGAAGAACTCCTTTATACCGATCGTCGGCTAATCGATTATTTTGACAAAAATCTAGGAATATTTCCAATCACAGAGTTTCAATCCTTTTATTACCACAAAAAGTGGTTTCAAGAGCGCTCACATAGTATTGACGATATTGACACTATTCGCGCGCTTATCACCGCTGCCATCAAAGAAAAAACATACGTCGCCGCTAATGATTTTGATATGAATCAAAAAGTTGATTGGGATTGGGGGCAAAATAAATTATCCCGAGCTGCCTTGGAATACTTGTACCATAGCGGAGAATTGTTGATTCATCACAAAGATAATACTCGTAAATACTATACGCTGCCCGAAATGGTACTATCTGATCTTGAATTAGTCGCCCTCAAAATCCATTCCCATCGCAACGAGCGTCTTACACTTGGTTAGTTCAACGCCGAATCTCCAATGTGGGACTTCTTTGGAATAAAGCGTCTGATGCTTGGTTAGGAATTCCTGCTTTTACAGCAAAAGATCGCAAGGCGAGTTTTGCGGAGTTAGTGGCGCAGAATTTGTTAATTGAAGTGATCGTTGAAGGTCTGACTGTTCCTCTTTATTTGCTGACAAAAGATCAACACTTTCTCGACGCCGTCTTGACCACTGAGCATTTTAAACCAAGACTTGAATTTATCGCCCCATTAGATCCGTTATTATGGGATCGGCAATTAGTTAGAGAGCTGTTTGATTTTGACTATAAATGGGAAATTTATACGCCTGTCAACCAACGGCGATTCGGTCATTATGTATTGCCAATTCTCTATGGCACTCAATTCATCGGTAGAATCGAGTTAAAAAACAAACGACAAGAAGGCCATTTAGAACTAACAAATTACTGGTTGGAAGCTGGCATAAACCTAACGGCTGCACTTAAGGGTGAACTAAATTCGACGCTGAAACAAATGGCCGAATTTAATGGTTGTTTAACTTGGGATTCTTTTAATTGACACTAAGAAAAGGAAACGGGCAACGGGCCAAATCTTTAAAAGGTTTTTCCTCCAATTAGTTTGGCACAGACAGGGGCCATTAGCGCAATCGCGGCTAACACTCCCAAGATATTAACGAATCTATTAAAATCACTTCAGGCAAGAATAGGACCCTAAAAAAAACGATTGCCAGAGGGGTTCTCCAGCAATCGTCTTGTATGATGACTTATTTAAGCGCGGTAACCAAATAACGGGCTCATCGGTGTGTTTTCATGGATGCGTTTTAGCGCATCTCCCATTAATTCCGAACAAGTGATAATATCCAAATTAGGCAATTTAGCCGCTTCTGGTATATCAACCGAGTCAGTCACGCAAATTTTCTTAAATGGAATAGCGCCCAACAACTCCGCTGCATTAGCAGAAAAGACACCATGGGAAGCACAGGCATAAACTTCTTTTGCCCCAGCTTCTAATAAAACATTGGCGGCTATTCCCAGCGTTTCGCCAGTGTTGATGATGTCGTCAACTAAGATACAAGTTTTGCCGGTTACATCGCCGATCACATAGCCACTGCGAATCTCAGCTTCGCGATCTGTTTGATCCACGATGGCTAAGGAAGCGTCCAAGTACTTACTCAAAACCCGGGCTCGCGCAACGCCACTATTTTTCGGTGAGACAACTACGATGTCTTCCCCCTGCAACTGACAGTCTTGATAGTGCTTAGCAAACAAAGGCATCGTAAATAAATTATCAACGGGAATGTCGAAGAAACCTTGTAGTTGAACGGTATGCAGATCAAGTGTTAAGACTCTCGTCGCACCAGCCTTTTCTAAAAGATCAGCTACTAGCTTAGCCGTAATCGGTTCTCTCGGTTTAGCTGTCCGATCCTGACGGGCGTAGCCATAGTATGGCATGACAATATTAATCGTCTTAGCACTTGCCCGTTTTAAGGCATCAATCATAATCAATAATTCTAGTAAATGGTCATTGACTGGGTAACTAGTCCCTTGAATGACGTAGACCTCATCGCCACGGATGCTTTCTTCAATGTTAATGGTCATTTCGCCATCACTAAATTTTTGGACACTACTCTTTCCTAATTCTACTCCCACAACTGCCGCTATTTTTTCCGCAAGTGGCTTGTTTGAGTTCAAACTAAAAATCTTTAAACATGGATCTTCATAAGATTCTGGCATAACGTCCTCCATTTAACTATTTTAGGGTATTTACCCAACTTTATCCTTAATCTCTTCTATTCTAACAAAGTTTTTGTGAAATTACATCTAGAATTGCTTTCAATTGGGAAATATCGGCAGATTGCCCATAACATTGCTTAGGTTTGGTGATTTTTTATCATCAAACTGTGATATATTAGAAGAAATCAACTTCAATTAAAAAGTGAAAGGATGACCGTTTGATGTCAAAAGAAACACCTAAAAAAACCGCTTGGTATTCCGCTCAGTGGGGCACTCCTACTTATGATGACAACCGCTTATTTGAACTTTTAACTGTCGGCACTTTTCAAGCTGGCCTTAGCTGGAAGGTGGTTGTCGGGAAACGTCCTGTTTTTCTGCGGAATTTCGCTAACTTTGATCCTAAGATAGTCGCAGGCTTTATGCCTGATGATTTAGAACGAATCATCAATGATCCGGAAATGATCCGCAACCCTCGTAAAATTGAAGCGACGATTAACAATGCCCAAGCGATTACCAAAATTCAAACAGAATATGGTAGTTTTGCTAATTTTTTATGGGACTTCGTGGGGAATCGTCCACTTCAATTTGAATACATAGAAGCTGGCGATGTTCCAAACCACAGTGCTCTTTCGGCCAAGTTAGCTAAAGAATTAAAAAAGCGGGGCTTTAAATTTGTGGGTCCCATCATCACTTACATGTTTATGAAAGCCAGTGGTCTTGTCCAGGATATCGTTTTAGAATAACACTTGTTAGTATCTTTCAGATTTTGAAAGATGCTTTTTTTTTGCACTAAAGTGAATATTTATTCTTTCAAAACTTGTTTTTATGAATATTTAGTGATAATATAGATTGAAATTGCATATGGAGGGAAAGTTTATGAAAGAAAAAATAATTTTAGCTTATTCAGGTGGTTTAGATACATCAGTGTCAGTACAGTGGTTAGTTGAAAAAGGATATGATGTGATCGCCTGTTGTTTAGATGTTGGCGAAGGTAAAAACTTGGAGGCTGTCAAACAAAAAGCCTTGACCGTCGGCGCTAGTCAATCTTTTACCATTGATGCCAAAGAAGAGTTTGCCCATGATTTTGCCTTAGTCTCACTACAAGCTCACACCATGTATGAAAATAAATACCCATTAGTCTCTGCTTTATCTCGCCCGTTAATCGCTAAGAAATTAGTGGAACTAGCTCATGAAGTTGGTGCTACAACAATCGCTCACGGCTGTACAGGTAAAGGAAATGATCAAGTTCGTTTTGAAGTAGCTATCGCAACGCTTGACCCAAACTTAAAAATCATTGCCCCAGTAAGAGAATGGAAATGGTCACGGGAAGAAGAAATTAACTATGCTAAAGAAAAAGGCATTCCGATTCCGATCGATTTAGACAGCCCCTACTCTGTTGACCAAAATTTGTGGGGACGAGCCAATGAATGTGGGATTTTAGAAGACCCTTGGGCGACTCCTCCTGAAGATGCTTATGACTTAACCGTCAGCTTGGAGGCAGCACCGGATACAGCGGATTACGTTGAAATTGCCTTTGAACAAGGGATTCCCGTCTCCTTAAATGGCGAAGCTTTAAGTCTGGCTAACTTGATTTTAACTTTAAACAGCCTGGCTGGTAAACATGGCGTTGGACGAATTGACCATGTGGAAAATCGTTTAGTTGGCATTAAATCACGTGAAGTTTATGAATGTCCAGCTGCCATCACGTTATTAACAGCACATAAGGAACTAGAAGATCTGACGTTGGTAAGGGAATTAGCCCACTTTAAGCCAATTGTTGAACATCAATTAAGTCAAGTGATCTATAACGGGTTGTGGTTTAATCCATTAACTGACGCCTTAATCGCTTTTATAAAATCCACTCAGGTTTATGTCAATGGCAAAGTTCGTGTCAAACTATTCAAAGGACATGCCATTGTTGAGGGACGGACATCGCCTAATAGCTTGTACAATGAGAATTTAGCGACTTACACATCTGCTGATACCTTCGATCAAGATGCCGCCATTGGTTTTATCAAGCTTTGGGGCTTACCATCACAAGTTCACGCAGAGGTTCAAGCTTCACTGGAAGGGAACTAATCCCATGGAAAAATTATGGAGTGGTCGTTTTCAGGCCCAAAGTGAAGAGTGGGTCAATGGCTTTGGCGCCTCAATTCCTTTTGATTATCAATTAGCCCATCAAGATATCGCCGGCAGCATCGCCCATGTGACGATGCTTGCTACATGTGGCATCATCGCTCATGAAGAAAAAGATCAGATTATTGCGGGTTTGCAAACCATTGAACAGCAAATAGAACAAGGTCAATTCGCTTTTTCATTGGCTCATGAAGATATCCACTTGAATATTGAAAAAGCCCTACATGATCAAATCGGTCCAGTAGCTGGAAAACTGCATACGGCACGTAGTCGAAACGATCAAGTCGCTACGGATATGCATCTCTATTTAAAACAACAAGTCAACCTGATACTCGAAAAGCTAGTCAACTTGCAAAAAGTTTTAGTGGCTAAAGCCAATGAGCATGTCGAGACGTTAATGCCTGGCTACACTCATTTACAGCACGCTCAACCGATTTCTTTTGCCCACCATCTGTTGGCTTACTACAACATGTTAAGCCGCGATGAGGCACGTTTGCTAGAAAGTATCAAACGTATCGATATTTCACCTCTGGGCTGTGCCGCTTTAGCGGGCACAACCTTTCCGATTGACCGCCAACAAACAGCTGACTTGCTCGGTTTTTCCGCTATTTACGATAATAGCTTGGATGGTGTCAGTGATCGTGATTTTATCATTGAGTTTTTAAGCAATAGTTCTCTGATCATGATGCACCTCTCCCGCCTTTGCGAAGAGTTAATTCTTTGGAGCTCCTTCGAGTTTCAGTTTATTGAAATGGCTGATCAATATGCCACCGGTAGCTCGATTATGCCTCAGAAAAAAAACCCTGATTATGCGGAACTAATCCGCGGCAAAACAGGTCGCGTATATGGCAATTTATTTGGCTTACTCACTGTTTTGAAGGGCACACCACTAACCTACAATAAAGACTTGCAAGAAGACAAAGAAGGCATGTTTGATGCCGTTAAAACTGTTTCAGTTAGCCTAGATGTCATGGCTGGCATGATTGAGACAATGGTTGTTAAAGTGGAGACGATGGAAAGATCGACTGAAAAAGACTTTTCGAATGCCACGGAATTAGCTGATTACTTAGCCAATCAAGGGATTCCCTTTAGAGAGGCCCATGAAATCGTTGGTAAACTTGTCTACAACTGTATTCAGAAAGGTATTTTTTTACAAGAGGTTAGTTTAAGCGATTATCAGGCAATCTCTCCAACCATCAATGCTGATATTTATGAGGTATTGGCTTCACGAACTGCCATGAATCGCCGAAATTCTTATGGCGGAACTGGCACTCAACAAGTCAAAGAGGCGATTCAACGAGCTCAATCAGCCTTAGAGAAATAACACTGCTAACCAAAAACGAAAGATTTCCCCTTCGTTTTTGGTGTTTTATTTTCACACACATTAACGTGAACTTAATAAATTATTTGAGGAGTTGTCTCAATCTAAATCCTATTGGAGGAGAATTATGTTAATCAAAAAAATGAATGTTGTGATCGTTTGTCTATTGTTATTTGCCTTTTCAACAACCACAGTCGCCGCTGTTGAAAGCGATCCTTACCATGACAAAGTGATGGATAGCGGGGAGTTAGTGGTAGGACTCTCTGCTGGCTATGCCCCTTACGAATTTCACGCCACAGTCAATGGCAAAGACACCATCGTAGGGTTTGATATTTCGATTGCCGAAAAAATCGCCAAAGATCTAGGCGTTAAACTACGAATTGTGGAACTGAATTTCGATGCCTTATTAGGTGCCTTAAAAACTGGCAAAATCGATGTGATTATCTCAGGTATGTCCCCTACCCCAGAGCGATTAAAAGAAGTTAACTTTTCCCATTCCTATATGGAGGTGGAGCAAAAGGTCCTGATCCGCAAAAAAGATCAAGCTACCTTTAAAAGTGTCGATGATTTTGATCAAATCAAAGTCGGTGTCCAAAAACAATCCACCCAAGAGGCTTTAGCTGAAAAAGAATTGATCGGCAGTCAATTGGTCTCCTTAGCCAAGGGAGCCGACGTGGTGCTTAACTTGCAAAACCAAAAAGTCGATGCTGCCGTTTTGGAAAGCGTTGTGGCGGAGGCATATGCCTCTCAAGATTCCAGCTTACTGGTTTCAGATATCGCCTTTGCAGACGGTCAAAAAGAAACTGCCATCGCCATCCCTAAAGAAGCCCCCGTCCTAGAGGCTAAAATTAATGCGTCCATCGATCAGATCATCTCTGAAAATTTATTGCCTGGCTATCAAAAAGAAGCCAATCAACTGATGTTCCAAAGCGAAAGCTTTTTTAAGAAGTACTACTCTTACTTTTTAAAAGGGACTCTGACAACAATTTTGTTAGCACTTTTTGGGGTACTAGTCGGTTCAGTTCTGGGTTCACTTTTGGCTATTATGAAATTAGCTAAAAATATAGTCCTTCGCGGCATCGCCAATGTTTACATTGAATTTGTCAGAGGCACACCATTGTTAGCTCAGATTTTCTTAGTGTATTTTGGCTCAACAGTCTTCGGCTTGGAACTAAGTGCCTTCACGGCTAGTTGCGTCGCCTTGGCTCTCAACAGCGGCGCTTACGTGGCCGAGATCATTCGAGCTGGCTTGAATTCCGTCAATAAAGGTCAAACCGAAGCCGCTCGCTCATTAGGAATGGATAGTAAGCAAACCTTACGCTTTATTTTATTCCCACAAGCGGTCAAAAATATTTTACCTGCTTTAGGAAATGAGTTTGTGACGATCATTAAAGAATCTTCGGTTGTTTCAGTGATTGGTGTTTCCGAATTAATGTTCCAAGCAGGGGTAGTTCAAGGGGCAAGTTTTAAACCCTTCTTGCCAATCTTATGTATCTCTTTAATTTATTTTGTGTTAACCTTTACCCTATCTCGCTTGATCGGTCTCTTTGAAAAAAAATTGGCTTTAAGTGATTAACCCTCTCTGCTCTGTTCAATTCTTCGGCTAATGACTAACGCAGCAGAATGACCAAACGTCTGAGAATATCTTGCATATTTTTTCATTTCGTCATATAATACCTTATATTTAAACATTTTAGATAGGGGTATACGAATGAAAACAAAATTAGTTAGCTTCATGCTAACACTGGCGATAATTGCCTTTGGTGGGACTACTGTCTCAGCAGCTGAAAGCGATCCAGTATTAGATCGAATTAAAGAAACTGGCAAGTTAACCATCGGATTGTCAGCTGATTATCCGCCATACGAGTTTCACGCGACCGTTAATGGTAAAGACCAAGTCGTTGGTGCTGATATTTCCATGGGTCAAAAGATTGCCGATGATTTAGGCGTTGATTTGGCCATTGAAGAACTCGGGTTCGACGCCCTCTTAGGCGCCTTAAAAACTGGCAAGATTGACTTGATTATTTCTGGAATGTCGCCTACGCCAGAACGTCAACAAGAAGTCAATTTCTCAGACTCCTATATCACCATCAATCAAAAAGTGGTCGTACGTAAAGCAGACAAAGATAAATTTACGACTGTCACTGATTTTGACGGCTTAAAAGTGGCTGCTCAAAAACAAACCACCCAAGAAGAACTGGCCAAAACAGAATTAACAGGGGCCAAGGTGGTTTCTCTGCAAAAAGTAACAGACATTGTCTTGAATCTCCAAAATAAAAAAGTTGACGGTGCTGTCATTGAAGGTCCGGTTGCCGAAGCTTATGTTTCTCAAAATCCAAGTTTAGCTTTAACTGACATTACTTTTGAAAATGGACAAGCTGATATGGCCATTGCCGTGTCTAAAGAAGCCCCTGTCCTCCTACAACGAGTCAATGAAACCGTCCAAGTGATTCAAGACGAAAAGTTAATGGACGAGTATAAAAAAGAAGCCGGTAAATTGATGTTTAGTGACGAAAGCTTTTTCAAGAAATATGGTGGCAACTATCTAAAAGGGGCCGGTTATACCATTTTCTTAGCGTTTGTTGGCGTTTTAGCAGGTGCTCTGATCGGTGCTGCTCTAGCTTTAATGAAGTTATCTAAAACCAAACTATTTAAATGGGTCGCTGTGATCTACATAGAATATGTGCGTGGTACCCCCTTGTTAGTCCAAATTTTCTTGGTTTATTTTGGTTCAACTGCCTTAAATTTAAACATCAATGCCTTAACAGCTGGTTGTATCGCCTTAGCACTCAATAGTGGCGCCTATGTAGCAGAAATTATTCGCGCTGGGATTAATGCTGTTAATAAAGGGCAGTTAGAAGCCGCCCGCTCGCTGGGAATGAATCAGATGGAAGCCATGCGCTTTATCATCATGCCACAAGCCATCAAAAATATTTTACCTGCCTTGGGAAATGAATTTGTGACAGTGATCAAAGAATCTTCGGTTGTATCCGTGATCGGTGTGTCAGAATTAATGTTCCAAGCAGGTGTGGTTCAAGGCGCTAGTTTCAAGCCATTTTTACCGATTGTTCTCGTATCAATGGTCTACTTTGTGTTAACATTTACCCTCTCGCGTTTAGTTGGGGTAGCTGAAAGGAGAATGAGTACAAGTGATTAAAATTTCTAATTTACATAAAAGCTTTGATAAAAATGAGGTGCTAAAAGGCATTGACTTAACGGTTAATGCTGGTGAAGTAGTGGTTATCATCGGCCCTTCTGGTAGTGGTAAAAGTACGTTCTTACGTTGCTTGAACTTGTTGGAAGAGCCAACAAGTGGCACAATTGAATTTGAAGGACAAAACTTAACGGATAAAAAGACCGATATTAACCAATTACGCCAAAAAATGGGCATGGTCTTCCAAAGTTTTAATCTTTTCCCTCATAAAACGGTCTTGGACAATTTGACAATTAGTCCGATTCAAGTCAAAAAACAAACGAAAGAAGCCGCTGAAAAAAAAGCGACTGACTTGCTGGCAAAAGTTGGCTTACAAGACAAAGCCGCTAGTTTCCCAAGCAGCTTATCCGGTGGACAACAACAACGGGTGGCCATTGCCCGAGCTTTAGCGATGGATCCTGATGTGATGTTATTCGATGAACCAACTTCTGCTCTCGATCCCGAAATGGTCGGTGAAGTATTGGCGGTTATGAAGTCACTTGCTGAATCCGGTATGACTATGGCGATTGTCACCCATGAAATGGGCTTTGCCAAGGAAGTGGCTGACCGAGTGATTTTTATGGATGCAGGCATTATTCAAGAAGAAGGCACACCAGAAGAAATCTTCGGTAACCCGCAAAACCCTCGAACACAAGATTTCTTAAGTAAAGTCTTATAAAAAAGTCAGTGAGTCGCTAACTTCAAGCGCGACTCACTGACTTTTTATTCTATATAGTTCCCTTTAAATAATCATCCAATGGAACTATCTGTTTGATTATTTAACAGGATGTATAATATGAAAGTAGCAAACTTTCTGTTTGGCTCTTGTTTCACCTCTCGTTCAACTTTTCCTATTTAACCAGCTCTAAATTTTTCCAAACCATAAATCGCTTCACTGACGACCTCTGGCGTTATTTCTTCTTTCATAAAATGGATGGGTTCACCAATTTCAGCAGTCTTCTGGCTCACTAATTCAACTTCTTCAATCGTTAAATCCAAACCAAGTTCATGGAGTGACGTTGGCAAGCCTAACTCTTCATAAAATGGGATTAACTCTTCTAACTCATCCCATTTACCTTGAATCAACAATTGAACGAGAATACCATAGGCCACCTTCTTACCGTGTAATTGTTTGCTCGACTCTGGAAGATAGGTCAAAGCATCATGAATCGAATGAGCACCAGAAGAACGGCCATACTCATCGCCAAAGCCACCAACCATCCCGGCTACCATGATAATCGTTTCAATAACATCTACAAAAGCTTTATTTAATGTTTGTTTTTCTAAAGCCTCAACTGCCTCACGACCTTTAGCCAATAATACATGTTGACATTTTTTGGCAGCAAAGTGGGCTACTTCAACCTCTAGAGGCAAATTTCTACGATGATTAATAATAGCATCAGCTTCGTACCATTTAGCTAAAGTATCGCCGATCCCTGCTACCAACAACTCCTTCGGGGAATCCAAAATCACTTCTGGAGCAACTAATGTCAAGGCAATCCCCCGGTTATAATAATCCATTCGTTTTAAACTACCCTCTTCGTCATAAATCACACTTAAAGGAGTGTACGCAGCACAAGTTGAGGCTAAGGTTGGTAACATGATGACTGGCAATAATAATTTAAAGGCCACCCCTTTTGCTAAGTCAGAGACTTTGCCACCCCCAACAGCCAAGATACCATCTACCTTTTGAGCGGTCGCAATTCCTTCAAAATACGCAATATTTTCATCTGTACATTTTTTACGGTAATCGTAAAACACAAATTCAACGGTTGAGTCCATAGGAAAATATTTTTTTGCCACTTCCCAGGAGGCTTGTCCATGTAAGACCAGCACTTTTTTTAATTGTCTTTTAGTCAATTCTTCTGTTAATATTTGCCACACACCTACTCCACAAATAAATTCTTGTGGGCCGCTTTTAACACTTAAATAATCTTTCATATACCTGTGACCTCCGCCTTCATCTATTTCCAATTTATTCATTTAATACTTATCAAATTATATTATACCGTTTATTCTACTATTTTTCATTAATTTCGCAACGTTTTTTTATTCATATCGTAAATACTTGTTGAATATTTATACAAAATGAGATACAATCAGTTTTATAGTTAATTGGTACCTCACTTATTAGAATTAGGTATCAGCCAATGGAAAAGGAGATTCACTTTATGAAAAAGAATGCATATAAATTTTTATCAATTATTATCTTCGCTATTATCTTATTTATCAGTTCAGGCTCTGTGCAAGGTGCTGAATCAGATGCCTATTACGATAGTATTCAAAAGAAAGGCGAGTTAGTCGTTGGCTTATCTGCTGACTATCCTCCATATGAATTTCACGCAACTGTCGATGGCAAAGATACGGTGGTCGGGTTTGATATTGCCATCGCCAAAAAAATCGCCGATGACTTAGGTGTCAAATTAAAAATCCAAGAACTTGGGTTTGATGCCTTACTTGGTTCTCTCCAAACTGGTAAAATAGACATTATCATCTCTGGTATGTCACCTACTCCTGAGCGTTTGAAAGAGGTCAATTTCTCTGACACCTACATGTATGTCCAGCAGAAAGTGGTCATTCGAAAAGAAGATAGTGATAAATTCAAAACGACAGCAGACTTTTCTGGAGTTGGTGTAGCCGCCCAAAAGCAAACGACTCAAGAAGAACTGGCCCAAACAGAATTAACAGGTTCAAAAGTAACGTCCTTACAAAAAGTGCCAGAAATGATTTTAAGTTTACAAAATAAAAAAGTCGATGCTCTAGTCTTAGAAGGTCCAGTTGCTGAAGCCTATCTGCTACAAGATAAAAATCTAGTGGCCAGTGATGTTGAATTCGAAAATGGCAATAAAGAAACGGCTATTGCCTTGCCTAAAAATGCTCCTGTTCTGGAAGGAAAAATCAACGATACCTTAGCTGATATCGAGAAACAAGATTTAATGCCTGGCTACATCGAAGAAGCCAGCAATCTGATGTTTAACGAGGAGAGTTTTTTCCAGAAATACGGCTCCTATTATGTCAAAGGCGCAGGTTTCACCATTTTAATTGCCTTTATTGGCGTACTATTCGGATCAATCGTCGGCGGCTTTTTAGCCCTTCTAAAACTTTCTAAAAATAAAGTGTTGCGCTTTATCGCCATGGCATACATCGAGTATGTCCGGGGAACTCCCCTTTTGGTCCAAATTTTCTTGGTTTATTTTGGCTCAACGGTCATTGGCCTTGAACTGAATGCCATTATCTCAGGTTGTGTTGCCATGGCCCTTAACAGCGGCGCTTATGTAGCCGAAATTATCCGTGCTGGGATTAATGGTGTCCCCAAAGGACAAGTCGAAGCGTCACGTAGTTTGGGAATGAATCAGCGACAAGCTATGCAATTTATCATCTTACCCCAAGCTATTAAAAATATTTTACCTGCCTTGGGGAACGAATTTGTCACCATTATCAAAGAATCCTCTGTGATGTCGGTAATCGGAGTATCTGAATTAATGTTCCAATCAGGAGTGGTTCAAGGTGCCAGCTTTAAGCCCTTCCTACCGATTGTCATTGCTTCACTGATTTACTTTGTCTTAACCTTTAGTCTCTCACGTTTATTAAATGTCTTTGAGAAAAAAATGAGCGCTAGTGATGCTTAAGGCCAACTTGCTGATTGAATAGAGAAAGATCAACTTGCTCCAAATCATTCAGCTCCCGCCTCACGATTTGCGACACTTTTTTTATTATTTAACAGGATGTACAGAAAGGATTTTTATTATGTTTATCGAAGTTGCCAAAAAATTTCAAGAACCAGAACAAAATTTATTAATGGAAATTGCCACCTTGGCAAAAGCAACCCCCAATTTGATTGACTTGTCACTTGGAGATCCAGATATCACCACCGATGAAGCAATTATTAACGCCAGTCTGGCTGATGCCAAAGCTGGTCACACTCACTACACAGCGTCTGATGGCAGTCAAGAATTCTTAGAAGCTGTCGTTAATTTTTATCAGAATCACTATGGGCTTGATTTTCACATTGATCAAGTTCGTGGAACAGTTGGGGCCCTTCATGGCATGTATTTAACCATGCAAGCCCTCCTTAATCCAGGAGATGAAGTCATCATTCACGAACCATACTTTTCTCCTTACAAAGATCAGATTGTCCTAGCAGGTGGTCGGCCTATTATCGTGCCTACCTATGAAAAAGATGGCTTTCAATTAGATTTAGCGCTACTGGAAAAAGCGATTACGCCTAAAACAAAGGCGATTATTATTAACACGCCAAACAATCCGACAGGGGCTGTGTTCTCCGATGACATCTTAACAGGTATTGCCGAGTTGGCGATTAAACACGATCTCGTTATTTTGGCGGATGAAGTCTATGAAGCCTTTTGTTATGAACAACCATATAAACCTATGGCCGCATTCGCGCCGGATCATACAATTACCTTTAGCAGTTTCTCAAAAACATTCGCCATGACTGGCTGGCGCATCGGCTATATGATTGCTCCCGTCCATGTCAATCAAGTGTTAAAGCAAATCAATGAAAGTGTCACCTACTCAGCTCCTACCTTGTCTCAACAGGCTGGTATTTATGCCTTAAATCATTATCAGACATTTGCCGAAAAAAACAAACAACTTTTTTCTGAGCGTCTATCTTATATTGAAGAACGCATTAGCTCCATTCCATTTCTTTCATTAACACCTGTTAAAGGCAGTATTTATGCCTTTGTCAACATTGAAAAAAGTGGGTTAACGTCTGTTCCCTTTACAGAAAAATTAATTAAGGATACCCAAGTTTTAGTCATACCTGGTGAAGCTTTTGGTGACTCCGGCAAACACTACGTGCGGATTGCTGCAACTCAAGATTTAAAACAGCTAAAAGAAGCCTTTGATCGCATCTCACAATTGAGCTTTTAACTTACAAGCCACTAACTCCTCGGTTAGTGGCTTTTTTAAGAACACTCTTCTCAATCCAAATTACTACAGTAATAGATCAAACTCTTGTATAATATAACTAATAAGCCCGATAATTATCAATTGGTGAATGATTAGCAATAGATTACTTGGAGATGAAATAGATTAAAGATTGTTGAGGTGTTTGATATGAGATGGCGTGGTGACAAACAAAGTAAAAATATTGATGATCGAACTGGAAGTAGTGGTGGTAGTCTGCCTAGTGGCAATTTAATTAAAGGTGGTGGAATTGGTACCATCATCGTCTTAGCTTTAGTTTTTCTTTTTAGTGGTGGAGACTTGTCTTCCGTTTTAAGTACTCTCTCCCCTTCAAATGACATGCCGACAGTGGCGCAACCCCAATCGGAAGAAATGGTGGAACGAAAAGAATTTGTTTCCGTTGTTTTTGCTCATCTAGAAGATTTTTGGGGAACAGAGTTTGCTGAGGCTGGTAAAAGCTATCAGCAACCGACAATGGTTTTCTTTTCAGGGAATGTTCAAACAGCCTGTGGCCCGGCCACATCAGCAGTAGGCCCTTTCTATTGTCCAGGAGATCAGGATGTTTATCTCGATCTTTCCTTTATGGACGAGCTGGCAACTGACTTTGATGCAAGTGGTGACTTTGCAATGGCCTATGTCGTCGCTCATGAGGTAGGCCATCATGTCCAGCAACAACTTGGCGTCTCAAAACAGGTCCAAGCCTTGCGAAGTAAATTATCGGAAAAAGAATATAATCAGTATCAAGTACGCATGGAATTACAGGCCGATTATTATGCCGGAGCCTGGGCCAAATATATCGAAGGGCAAACATTTGAAGGACAGCCTATTTTAGAAATAGGCGACATTGATGAAGCCTTAGTAGCAGCGAATAGTATCGGCGATGATACCCTTCAAATGAAAGCACAAGGTTACGTCGTGCCAGAAAGATATACCCACGGGACCTCGCAACAACGTAAAAACTGGTTTGCTCGCGGTTATCAATATGGTGACTTTCAGCATGGTGATACCTTTAATGCGCAGGATTTAGATTTAAAATAGACGCAGCAATTTGAAACAAAGATGCTGCACTGGAAGGTGTAGCTGACCATTCGTCAGCTACACCTATTTTCTGTCAAAAAAATGGGAACAGATGACTTTTAGGGAATTGACAAACAAGCCTTGACCTTTTAAAAAGTCAGCTGCTGTGCTGATAAAACTGATCATAATTTAACTAGAAACCGTCACATAATTTCTCTCCATTCTAGCCATGATACTTGATAACACTTTTCTGCCAACAAATTATTTATAACGAACTTTTTTTAAAAGTTTAAAGGAATCATATATGTTCTTTCATGTCGTAAAAATGTATAATATGACATAAAGGAGGAAGTGAAAATGGCTATATCAGAAACCTTACAGTATTTTAGAGAAGGAATGCTACTGTCAAAAAAAGAATTTTGTGAAGGAATTTTATCGTCATCCTATTATTCTAAAGTGGAAAGCGGCCATAGCAACATCTCAGCTGATTTACTATTAGAATTATTAAGAAAAAATAATATCTCTAGCACTGAGTTCTTTTTAAAAGTCAACAACTCCCAAGAAGACCAATTTATTGTTTCTTTTGAACCTCTCATGACTAAAGTCACAAGATTCTTGGGAAGAAAGCATACTTGATAGCGTATTTCTTTACTATCAGCGGTGTCTTTTATTTACCAAGCTATCCCCGCAGTTCCTACGGTTATTGAGTTTATCTAGGCTAATCTTAGACCTTCGGTCAAGATATTGACACTGGCATTAATATCTCGATCGTGATGAGTATGACAAATAGGACACGTCCATTCTCTCATTTCAAGAGATTTCTTGCCGTCTTTATGGCCACATTCTGAACAAATTTGACTAGATGCAAACCATTTGTCTACTTTGATTATTTCACGCCCATACCAGTCAGCCTTGTATTGTAAGTTAGTCACAAAACTGGACCAAGAGACATCGGATATACTTTTGGCTAGCTTATGATTACGCAACATCCCTTTTGTACTTAAGTCTTCAATACAAATAATATCGTGATTTTTGATGATTTCTGTACTCAACTTATTTAGAAAGTCACTGCGTTGATTCATTACTTTTTCAGACAGTCTAGCTACTTTTCGCTTTTGTTTTTGATAATTTTTAGCTTCAAACAACTTAATCCCGTTCTGTTTAGCTAATGATGCCCGTTTTGATAACTTCCGTTGTTCACGCTTTAGTTTCTTTTCCATTTTAGCTGCGAATTTATTGTTAGTGATTTTTTGACCATTAGAAAGAATCGCAAAATCTGTAATACCTAGGTCAATCCCCACTGTTTTGTTTGCTGTTGGGAACTCAGTTATTTCCTCTTCACATTGTAACGATACGAAAAATTTACCACTGGCATTTCTACGGACAGTGGCACTTAAAATACGACCATTAACGTCACGACTCTTAGAAAATTTAACCAATCCTAGCTTAGGTAATTTCACCTTATTGCCTATTATAGCCACATTATTGTTTGTGTTTTTTGTGGTATAACTTTGAACAGGATTTTTCTTGCTTTTAAACTTAGGGGATTGAGTTTGTTTGTTGAAAAACCGATCAAATGATTCAGCTAAATTCTTAATAGATGATTGTAACGCGATACTATCAACTTCTTTTAACCATGATGTCCCTTCTGATTTTTTCATAGAAGGCAACATGGCAGAACACTTGCCATAAGATAAACCTTTACCCGTTTCCTTAAAGGATGTCTTCCAAGCATTTAACATATAATTATAGACAAATCTAGATGACCCGATTGTTTTATTGATTAAGATTTCCTGCTCGACGTTCGGGTACACTCTAAATTTATACGCTTTATGGCGTAACATTGCCATTCACCTCTTTTGCTACTATATAGTTCCCATTAAATAATCATCCTTTACCGTTAAACTTTCAGCCAGAAAAAAGCTGAAAGTACCACTCTTGGCGGATGATTATGCGCATTATCCAATGGAACTATCTGTTTGATTATTTAACAGGATGTATATAGTTATTTCTTTTTTTGATGTTGTATGTAGTGTCTAATTTGCTCGTCTGTATTTTCACTAACTGTCGCGACAAAGTAGCTAGGATTCCAAAGATGACCACCCCACAGACGCTTTTTAAGTTCGGGATACTCTTTCAACAAGAATCGTGCAGACACGCCTTTAAATGCTTTCATTATATTAGGAATATAATGTTGAGGTTTGCATTCAATAAGTAAGTGAATATGGTCTTTATCTGACTCCATTTTAATGATTTGACTATCATTATCCAACGCAATCTGGTTTAATAATTTTTTAACATATGTATCGATATCTCCGTGCAAAATATTATCTCTATACTTCACACACCAAACTAAATGATACTGTATAGAATAGACATACCCACGACCATGATGTACTTCTGACATGAAAAAACCTCCTTGGAAATAGTTTAACATATGTCATCGTTAAATTCCAAAAATATTTTAATAGATATGATATCGGCTGTTCAACATAGCTAAAGCTATGCCACAACTGAAGCCGATTCATCTACACGACTAAAGTCGCGAGTGTTCTCGGCTATTGCATAAAAAAGTTAGACAAGCTTATTACAACGAGGACCTCACAACCTACTTAAATTGAAAGAACAACTAGCGACCAACCGATCTATATAACCCTTTGATCACCTTACTGGTTCAAAAATTTAAAAATAAACCGCTTGATATCACAGAACAGAGAAAACTAAAAAACAGCCTGTTAATCGTTGGAGAGAATATCACCTATTATTGTTCGCGCTTTCAACGACTGTTTTATCTTCAAGGGATTTAATTTTAATTTCTTCCCTCTTATTAAAATCAATTCATGAAACAAGTGCCGATACTATCTATGAAAAAGAGATCGTCTTAGCCATATTGAATATCATTTACGCTTGCTTGGAATCTGATCAAATTGATGAAGCTAGTTATTATTTAATGATCGCGCCGCAGTTTATGAATGAGCCCCTATATCTATACGAAAAAATTGTTTTGGATTTCTATAAAGAATTAATCGCAAGTCGAAAATCCCTAACCATGAAAAAAAACTTTATTAAATGTCATAACATTCTGGACATTTTAAATACCTACGGCTTAGCAAGTACAGTCAACGCTTTAAAGAAACTGTTAGTTTAACACGTTTATTTGTTCATTCAACTGCCTCTTCATTATCATTGAAATGTACCATTACTAGTTTGCTACCTGTAATTCTAAAAACTAGCTATTGATAAATAAAAAACAGCCGTCAGCCGATTGAAGAAAGGAGCTTTTTAATGTTAGCTAATCAGATTAACGACTATCAAGGAACTGATATCCTTTATCGTGATAAACATAATTTAATCCTTTCGCCTCATGATGCCTTAAGACCCTATATTGCTAATTACACTTTTTCTAATCCGATAAAAATGCCATCTGGGCAAACTATTTTGCCTTCGGCTAGCACAACCCTAGTCTATTCCATTAAAAATAATCGTATTAACAGTGGACTACGAGGCGTTAGTACAAAGTCAACTAGAATCGACAGATACGCCACCCAGTTTGACGCTCTATTTCTGATTGAGTTTCACGCAGGAGGCTTATTTCCTTTTACGTCGATTCCTCAGCATATACTCAAAGATGAAAACTATGCCTTCGACAGCTTAAATACGGTTCTTGATCGAAAAATTATAGAAGCTTACACGTCTGCCCTATCTATTACAGCGTTAAAGAAGGAAATGGATACCCTTTTCCTAAGACAAATCGGCTCATACACTGATAACCAATACGTCCGCTACTCACTGACTAAAATCATCGAACAAAAAGGTGGTGTTCGTGTCTCTGATTTGGCAAAAGATACTTGCTATAGTGATAAACAATTGAACCGTCTCTTTCAACAATACATTGGAACTGGCGTTAAAACATTTTCACGAATAGTACGGATGAAGCATGCCATAGAATTATTACCAGCTGCTAACAACTTGTCATCCTTAATCGAGCAAACAGACCACTACGACTCTGCTCATTTTGTCCACGACTTCCGAAAGCTGTACGGCATCACGCCTAGTCAGTATTTAGCAAACATGTCCCTTTTTTACAATGACAGATTTAAATTAGACTCCTATACTTAAACATAATCAAATGAAAAGGAGAATTAACCAATGATTATGCCATATTTGAGTTTTCAAGGAAATTGTGAAGAAGCCTTCTTGTGGTACCAAAAAATATTTAACGGACAAATTGAACATTTAGCTCGTTACGAAGAGATTGGCAATAGTCTTGAGCTAACAGCTGATCAAAAAAAGCAAATTATGCACGGCCAGTTAAAACTGACTGATACAGGATATATTAGCGGTTCCGATTCTTTTCGGCCAGTCAGTGCAGGTAACACCTTGACCATCCACGTCCACCTGCCAGATGAAAAAAGTGCGAATAATGTTTTTGACGCCCTCGCAACAGAAGGAGTAATTTTAAGTCCCCTGGCCACTAATCCTCCACCTGATAATCATGGGATCAGTGGCAGTGTCACAGATAAATTTGGCTTTACTTGGATTGTGTCAGCTTTAAAAAATTAGTTCTGATTTTAGGGAAATTAATATCTTGAGAAACCCGTCTGTGATAAACATAAAAGAACGAAGCTAGTAAAGAGTCCCGCTCCGTTCTTTTAGCGTTAGACAAGAGGCTCTACACAACTAAACTGATAATCCCCTGCTTCTGCAATGATAATCGTTTCAGAGGCTTCGTAAATAGTCTTTTTCACCCCTTGAATCTCATTTGACAGAGACTTGCCATCCAGTTGAATGGACGTTTCACCAAAGGGGAATACGACCTGAGCAGAGCTGCCAAAAGGAATTGTAATGTGACAAAGTAACTTATTAGTGTCTAAGCGTTGCCAAGCTACCACTAATTTGCCTCTAACAGTGTCGATTTCACAGGTAACATGCTCTAACGCTATACTAAATTCTGGTTTGATAATCAGCTTCTCGTAGCCATTTTTGATTTGTTGAATTCCTGCTAAATGACTATAAAACCACTCATCATATGTTCCCAAAAAGTAATGATCATATGAACGCGTCGTTTTCTCCCACATCTCCCATGTTGAACTTGCCCCATTGGCCACCCAATATCCCCAACTAGGATACGTTTGCTTATTGGCAATTCGATAAGCTAATTCTGAGTAGCCGTAGTTACTTAAAACAGGTAACAAATAACGAGTTCCCACACACCCTGTATCAAGATGCTCCCCTTTTTCTTGAATATCTGCCACTAAATGAGCGACAACCCTTGAGCGATGGTTCTCTGGAACCAAATCAAATGCAAGTGCCACCAAATTATCACTTTGGCGATAGCGAGTTCTCCTACCAATTTGATTCCAAGTATTCGTCTGGTAACGCCCTAAATCAGCTTTGTAGTATGCCTGTTGAAAGGCTTGATATATTTTCCGACGAATATCTCGATAGTAATTCATGTCTCCAACCAAATTCATCTTTTCTGCTAGCTGTTCCATATAACCGATCACACCATAAATCATAGCTGTTCCTGTAATTCCAGAACCCTCAGAGGTATTTTCATTATAAGCTACTGCTGGGTCACTCCCACCAATTGGAGCAACCCAATCTCCCAATTCATCCGCTGGCCATATCCAGTCATTTTTTCTTAAGACATCGATTTGCCCCAGTGTATACCGACTCATCACTGGGTATTGCCGTATCACATAATCTGATACGCCATAATGCTTTTCTAAATATTGAACACCGTACACAAAGAGAGAATTCCACACAACGTAATTTTCAATCCCCCAATTGGCAGTAGGAGCAACTAGTGGCACAATGCCATATTTATCAAAACCATCAGCCATGGTTTCCAACCACCCTATTAGAGAGCCCCGCATATCGTAATTAAACATCAAACAGTCTAAGGAAACGTTGGCATCACCCGTCCAGCCAATTTTTTCAATCACTGGATCACAATGATCCCCATGAAAATTATTAGCCATGGCCCGTTTCATCATCTGGTGTAAGTGATTAAATAACTCATTCGATGAATCAAAATAAGATATCGTCGCAATATCATTTGTTGTTCGGAAAATTGTGATGTTTTCTTCGGTCAACTCAGTTGTTAGCCCCTCTATTTGAATATATTGATGTCCTTTATAACTGTATTTAGGCTTAAACTGTTCTTTTCCACCACCTTTACAAATATACTTATCTTGTTGGAGATATCTGTGAGGCCACCAAAAAGCTATTTCACCATCAGCTCCTCCATAACGTTTAACGGTGCCATCTTCATTTAATGATTGCCCATAAGTTATGGTAATCTCCGTTCCAGCCACCTCATCAATTTGGCTAAGCTCCAGCCATCCTGCTACCATTTCCTGTCCGCTAATAAGGTATGATTTGTCTGCCAATCTTTGAATAGCCTTTGGCTTAAAGCTCTCCATTTCTCTGACAGGCGCTTTAAGCTGAGCTCTTAATGGAGCTGGTTCTTTTACGGCTTTAGCAAAATGCCATTTTGAATCATCATAGGAAGCGTTATTCCAATCCCTTTGCTCCTTTCTGGCATCATATATTTCGCCATAGTAATAACTATTATCAGTTATTGGACCATCAGTGGAAACTTTCCACGACTCATCTGTTGCCACCGTTTCAGAACTACCATCACTGTAATAAAGCTCCAGATTTAAACGAGCCTTCGGATTATCGCGCCATGAAGCTGTCGCCCAATTCCAAACACCGCCAATTTCGTTGTAAAAACCATTTCCCAATTCAATCCCAATGGCATTTTCACCCTTTTGAACGAGATTGCCGACGTCAAATGTTCGATACAAGACCCGGCGATCAAACTGACTATTAAACGGGTTCATCACTGAGTTGTCAACTTGTTGACCGTTAATAGTCAAATCGAAAAATCCTAATCCGCAAATAGAGACATAGGCCGCATTGAGCTCTTTTGTTGTATGAAACACCTTACGTAAACGAACGGCTGCTCGATTTCCCTCAGATTCTAAACTGATATTATCGCCCCATTCACCTTCACCAAAAAGTCCAAGCTGTGTTGCCCTTTGCCACTCTCCAGCTTTTTCAACAAAACTAAGTTCTTGCCAGTCGTCAACACATTTGTTAGAGACTTGCCAACTGTCGTCACTGACTAATGTTGACATCGTCCCATCACTATATTCAATTTTGACTTTCACAATCACCCCGTCTGGTCTTGCAGGCGTCCTTTGAGCTAAAATGGCAATAAGATTCTCTTCTGAATTGAGCAATTTCGTCACATCGTATTGAACTCCCGTATAACGGTAAGCTTGAGTTCCCAAGATTGTCCCATTGACGTACAAGGTTACTGTATCATTTCCTTTAAGACCAATGGTCAATCGTTTGATGGCTTTATCCGCAACGGGAAGTCTCTTCCGAAAATAAGAAGTTTCAGCTCCTGATGACATGCCAATCCAATTTGCACCAGCTAATGATAGGACATTTCGTTCTTTTTCACCTATCCAAACACCTTCCCATTCATCTTGTCTAAAAATACCCGTTCGAAATGATTCAACCTGACTCTTTTGAACCCGCTCACCACAGTACACAATCACCTGCCAAAAATAGTTGGTTTTTGAGCGCAAAGGCTTACCACCATAAGGCACTTCTGTAAACACTGAGGAAAGCACTACTCCTGAATCCCAAACATCTCCTTCTTCAGCTAAAACTAGTTCATCTGTTGATGAAATGATTAAGCGATAAGCAGATTGCGCATCTCCTCGTTTTTCAATCGTTGGAATCCAACTAAAAACTGGCGGAATATCAATCCCTAATGGAACATTCATATGGCACACACTTGTTTGCATGACGCCCTCACAACTCCTTTTCATTTTAATAGCATAACCTTCCCAAGTAATCCTGATGGCTCTTGGGGCCAATACCGGTCATAAATATTAGTGTGGTTTGCTTTAACCAACGTATTGGTGACCTCAATAACTAATTCATTTTTCCCGTCTAGTTGTTTTTCTGAAGGAAGGACTACTTCGTAAGGCGGACAAATCAGACGAGAAATCTCCTGACCATTCAACAGCACGCGTACAACCTCATAAACACGTCCCATATCTAACAGTAACTCACTTCGCCTCTCATTAGTGAAATGCGTTTTATAGCGGATTGTTCCAGAAAAATCGGGATACCAATCAGGCGCTGAAAAATTTCGTAGCTTTGTTTCCGCCAGTGAACTAAAGGTTGTCTCATCAAATGATTTTAACGAAATCTCCCACTGATCCAGCTCGATAAATGGCGCCACCTTGCGTTCTTTCACTTGTTCTAAGTCTTTTTTTTCAGAAAACATGATAAACATGCTTTGATAAGGTTTTAAGCTAACAGCAATTTTACGCTTCCCAGCGGTCACTGTCTCTTTAGGCGAAAAACTCACATTATTTAACGGATCGTAGAGATAACAAGGACCTTTTTGCTCAACCGTTAACCAACCATTAACCTGGCAATCACGCTGTTCATTCACTAAAAAATAGCAATGTTGATCATCTTTCAGATAGTGCCGATAAGAAAGTCCTTGCAGCTTTCCTTCGCCTGTTATATCAGCCAGATTTGTTAAAACACTTGGCAACTCCTCTAGTAAAACCCGTTTAAACCCTGTTTTATCAAAGGGATAGCCGCCGTATAATCGAACTGGATACTCTTGGCAAAAGTAAACTGGTATCCCTGCCTCTGCAATTTTCTTAAGCTTGTCTACTAGGTCTTTAGGCAAATACTCCGAATAAGGAATGACAATCGCCCTAAAAACCATCTCATTAATCATCACCGTCTGCTTTTTTATTACTGATTGATGAATAAGATGGTCACAAGAAATGACGGTACTATCAATCAAATTTTCCATTAACGCTTTGACGACGGCTTCAAAAGGCTGGGCCTGCCCTCCCCATTGCGCTTCTGCATGGTAGAGAACCGCAATTGGAGTAATCGCTCGCCCTTCTGACAAATTCTCACACACTCGATTGGCATAATTAGACCAAATATCAAAAAACGGCCATTGAGGATTCATACCTCGAGCATAAAAATGAGGAGGACAGTCTAAATCCGGATACTCTTTAGGTGAAAAGGCATGTGGCGTAATAATAGTGATGCCCCTTACGCATAAAACATCTGTGATCCATTTCATGGTTTTCAATCCTTCACTCCAACCATAAGCGCCAAAAGCTTCGCATAATGCACGACCTTTTTTGTTTTTATCTAAACTGGCTACTGAACTGGTCAATTTAGCAAGTCCCCAATGATTAAAAGTTCCATCAAAATAATTAAAATGTGTCTTATAATGCCCTTCTCTTTGACCTGGATACAGGTTACAGACATTATCCATTCCTGCTATATCAAAACCTGACATTCCGCGGAAGAAATGACCTGGCCCGTAACCCAAACGGCTATGGGCGCCATTTTCCTCAATGAGATGACCGATTAATTCAACTTGCCGTTCGTGGCACCAATCTTGAATTTGGTTAATAAAACATTCTGAAAATAATTTACTAACCAGATCCATATACAAATAGCGAACATCTGGCGTCGTTTGATCTCCTTGATACCAGAGAAGGGGGAGTTTCGTTAAGAGGGAAACGCCCTTAAGAGATTGCTTGTTTAGTCCTTGAAAAACCTCTTCAGACCATGGTAACACCCTCGATTCATCACCTAGTTCAAACTCATAGCTAACGGCATTTCCAAAACGCGGCTCATCTGAGAAAAATCCCGCAATCGTTTGACCAAAATCATCTTTAAAATAACGGTAATGAGGTTCGTAAATAAATTCAATAAACTTACTGACGGCCTTCATCGAAACTGGGTTAACATAACTTCTCGTATGTGGTTCACCGCCATCACGAGTATTAACGAGAATAAACAAACGCCAACGACCCTCTGGCACCTCCCAATACAAACGGCCATTTTGTATCATCGATGTAATATCTTGGAGCGTTTCCTCCTCAATAATTTCCGTCGAGCCTACTCGTTTACCTGCAATAACAGAAACTAGTTCTTCGCCTTCATAAACCCAATCGCCAATAAGAAAACTAGCATCCAACAATGGGCCGTGGGCATCTAAAGGTCGAACTGCTAAATATCGTTTACAGTGTTCTGGACAGCTCGCTTCAATTAATCCATTGGCATAACCACTGGGGTAATCCGAATCATCAAAAAGCCACACTTTCATCTCACGCTTTTTAGCTTGATCAATGATAATAGTTAAGTCTTCCCACCAACCAGCTGCTAAATAATCAGGATGAGGTCGAGCTTCAACAATAAATGAATCGATCCCAACTGATTTCATCTTATCAATTTCCTCACGTAATACCTCTGCTGATTCGTGGTGTTGCCAAAATAATGGTGTCAAATAACTGTTCATATTAACTCCTTCTCTAGCTCAAAAATATGACGACCAGATGTCAAGGAATACTCCCTTGTACCATCATAGCTACGATACCCTTGCGGAATGATAAATGATGCTTCGATATTTGCGGGAATATTTAGTTGAACTGTTTTAGTGGTGCCACCATCAATGCTCACTTCAATCACCCCTTGAGGCGTTTCTTGAACGACTGAAATAGTATCCAATTCATCAATGAACGCTGGCAATATCTTGACACTGCTATACCCAGCAGATGTCAATTGAACTCCTGCAATATATTTAAACAAATAGTCAGAAACACTGCTGAACATATGATGATTACGGGAATGAAAACCGCGCCAAGTCTCCCACATTGTCGTGGCACCCATCTTTTGCCAATACCCATATCCTGGATATTCAGGTTGAGTTAACAAGTGAAACGCAAGAGCGGCCTGATTATTTTCAAAAAGAACAGGGAATAAATATTTTGTGCCTAAAATACCACAATCAATCCGCTTTTGATTGTGTTGAATCACCGTGACTAAGTTTTCCAACGCCTGCGGTTGTTCACTTTTTTCAAACAACTGAAAATACAAGGCAGTCGCATAGGCTGTTTGTGTATCACTTTTGATAGTTAAATCTTTCAGATTAATAAAAGCCTTGCGAAATGCCTGTTTAACAGTTGCCCCTAATTGCACATAATCTCGCTGACTTTTTTGACCGAGAATATCATAGATTTTCGCCATCTTAAGACAACAGTCATATAAAATTGCCGTACTCGTAATAGCAGTTGGACAGCGATATTCGTCTTCATTTCCCGAGAAATTTGGCGCACACCAGTCCCCCAAACCATAATCAACAAGGCCACTGTCACTTCTACCAAGCAAATAGGTCATATAACGTTCCATTGCCGGGAGTAATTGTCGCAGCATGGCTTTCCCCCCTTTATGACGATACATCTCATAAGGCAAATTAATAATCACACTATCCCAAGCTGGGCCCACACTGTATCCCCAACCAGTTGTCGGCACAATTCCAGGAAGTTCACCACTTGGTCGCTGAGCATCTTGAAGATCGTTCAGCCACTTGGCTAAGGCTTGTTCGCTATCAAAATTCCGTAACATCTGCTCACATGACAGATTCACATCACCGGTCCAACCATTTTTCTCTCGTTGAGGGCAATCAGTTGGAATACTGTGATAATTACCTAAGGTTGACGCAACTGCTACCTCCTGAATCCATTTTAACGTCGTGTTTGTCGTGTTAATCTGTGTCAATTGAGGTAAGTCCGTATGAATAAACCACCCTTGCACCATTTCCTCTGTCAAGGTAGCCACACCTGTTACTTCCACATATTGAAACCCATGATAAACAAAGTATGGATGCCATTTCCCCCCATGACCTGCTGTTTGCAATTTATCGGTTTGGAACTCCCCACTAAACAAAAATTTAGCAATGTCTCGTTGATCCAACATTCCTTCTTCACTTAATTTTTCACCGTAACGTAATGTAATTTCCGTGGGAGTATGCTTATCTGGTAAAGTTAACTCACACCATCCTGAGATAATCCGACCAAAATCGACTAAAAAACGTTTATCCCAGATTTTTTTTATTGAAACAGGCGCTAGCTTCGTATCCAGTCGAATGGGTGGTAGTTGATTCAACTTCAGATAACCTCCCGGCGGATCGACAATACTAACCGTATCACTCAATAGCTTATCTTCAATAGCTGGCCACTGAAAGGCTGGATCAGTGCCATCCACGTGTTCTCCATTACGCAACCCATCAAAGCGAATGGCACTTTTCCCTGTTAAACACTCACTATCTGATTGATAACAATCCTCCGTCCCATCTTCATAACGTAATACTAACTCAAACAATAGTTTAGGCGGCTTTTTCCAAGCAACTGTATCAAAATTCCAAGCATCTTTTGCAAATGAATTGTACCAACCATTACCTAACAGAACATCTAATTTATTTTCACCGATTGTCAGATAATCTGTCACTGTCCACGCATCAAACAGAGTCGTTTTATCATACTGCGTAAAGGCTTGATTTAATAAGCTATGGCTAAAATTTTGATTATTTATCCGACATTCATAAAATCCCAACCCACTAATAAATAAAACGGCTTCGACGAAAGGTTTCTCCACCAACAGCTTTTTCCGAAACATCGGTGCCGGTAGAGGATTAGTTTGAGTCGTCCCCCCTTGAGGATGACCAAGCCACTTTCCTTGCCAATCGCGATAGCTACCACGAACAATCGTTTCTTCGACTTCAACCTCACCAGTTTCCAATACTTTTGAGACTTGAAAAACATAACGGGTATCGGTTTGTAACGCCTCTTCAATTTCAACCTCTTGCCACAATTGAGCTCCCTCGTAGGCTTGATTCACCAGTAGAGCAGTCGGTTGATTTTCTTGCCAGACTTTTATGTCTGCCCTTAATTGTCGCTGATTAGCCTCCCAGCTAACTTTTACAGGTTGCGAAATGCAGGTTGGTGTCGCGTATCCATTTAATTTCATACAATCTTCCTTTACATTATTTTTTCTTTGCCTTTACCTTAGCCAGCGCACGATTCAACTGGTGATAAACAAAATTAAGATAAAGGCTTACCAGACAAGTTCCTACTAAAAATGGCAATACATAACCTAAATAACTAAAAGCAAAAAGAAGAATCACAGCTTTCAATGTCGTCCACGGAGAAAACAGTAGGAGATAACTCATGTTCTGTCGGACTTCTTTCCCCTTTATGCCATATCGTTCATACAAAAATGATTGAACCATCACCATCACTAAATTAATCATCAACATCCCAATTAATACCGGGCGATACTGATTAAAATCTGTGGTGTGGCTCCATTGAATTACCAATAACGTGTACACCATCAACACAGACAATAGGATATTGTATAAACAAATCCGATTGATGGTAATAAAGTTTTCTTTAAAGCTCTTCACTTGAACCTTAACAGCCTCTACGAAATTCAACTCCTGCTCACTAACCGCAACCGTCGCGACCATTAGCGGACCCACGCCAAAAATGCCTAAGGTTATGACTAACTCGATAATCGCCAGCATATTTAAGACCACAATTTTTAGAATTTTATCTGAGAGACTATTCAATCCTTTCAGTGACCATGTCATTGTCATTACCCCTTCACACTTCCAACTGTAATTCCCTTAGCAAAATATTTTTGCAAAAAAGGATAGACGCATAAGATTGGCAATGCACCTAAAAAAATTTGCGCTGACTGCATTGTCTTATTGCCAATTGCTGACAACTGCTTAATTAATTCTGGATCAGTGGCATCTTTGATTAAAGAAGATGCTTGGATCATATTTTGTAAATAAGTCGCTAAAGGGTAATTAGCAGTGTCGTTCATGTATAATAGTGGCGCAAACCAATCATTCCAATGCCCCACCATAGTAAACAGTGTAATCGTTGCAATTGAAGCGGTGCTTAACGGGAGATAGACTTTAAACAATATCGTCCAATGACTGGCCCCGTCAATCAGGGCTGCTTCCTCTAAAGCTTTTGGAATCCCTCTAAAAAAATTAAGCATCAAAATAATATTTCCTGTTGCAACAGCCCCTGGAATGACCAATGCCCAAATCGTATCAATAAAGCCTACCTGCTTAACAACCAAATAAGTTGGAATTAAACCACCGTTGAACAACATGGCAAAAATAAAAATCCAAACATAGTATTTGCGTGCTTTAAAGTCATTGTTTTCTTTTGATAGCGGATAGGCACATAAAATGGTGGTTCCCACGCCAATAATTGACCCCAGTATCACCCGTTTAACACTGACCAGTAATGACTGCAAAAATTCAGACTTGGCTGCTAAATATTTATACGCTTCAAACGACAACTCTTTTGGAAAAAAAGTTACAGCTCCACTGTTTGCCGCTGCGTCTGAACTAAGAGAAATCGCCAAGACATGGACAAATGGTAAAATACAAATTAAAGCGACCAAGGTCAGAAACAGATAATTAAAAACTTCAAACACTCGAAATGACTTACTTACTTTCTTCATACTGTTCCCTCCTAAAAAATTCTGAAATCACTAAACTTATATGCAAACCAGTATGACAATGAGGTCAAGGCCAAAGAGATAACTGATTTAAACAGCCCAATTGCTGTTGAAAAACTATATTGAGCCTGCTGGAACCCTAGTCGATAAACAAAGGTGTCTAAAATATCACCAGTCTTGTAGACAGAAGGATTGTATAAGTTAAAAATTTGATCAAACCCTGCGTTAAGAATATTACCTAAGCTAAGGATCGTCATGACAACCACAATTGGCATAATTCCCGGCAAGGTAATATGCTTAATCTGCTTCCACTTATTTGCACCATCTATTTGAGCCGCTTCATACAGCGATCCATCTATGCCTGTCAATGCAGCGAAATAAATAATCGTATTGTAACCAAAATTTTTCCAGACATCCGTCGCAAAGATCGTTCGTCTAAACCACTCATTATCCCCTAGGAAAAAAATAGGTTTATGGCCAAACGCTTTGACGATTTCGTTAATCAATCCTGAAGAAGGTGACAATAAATCGATAAAAACGCCACCTAGAATAACCCAAGAGATAAAATTAGGTAAATAGATAATCGTTTGAACACCTTTTAAAAACCATTTTTTTCGTACTTCATTGATCAATAAAGCAAAGATAACCGGAACAATTAAATTAAGCACAATTTTTACAGCGGCTATATACGTCGTATTAAAGACAATTTGGCCTGTATCAGGAAAATTCATGATATCCCTAAAATTAGCTAAACCAACCCAATCCGATCCCAAAATACCTCTGGCAGGACGGTAATTTTGAAAAGCCATCACAACACCAAACATCGGCAAATAATTAAAAATTAAAAGGATTAACAATCCTGGTAAGATCATCAGATGTAACGGGGTATTTTTATTAAAGAACTTTGCAAAAATCGATTTTTTTTTCTTAGGCAACTCCATTTCCTTCATCTCCTCCTATCCTATAAAAAAAGTTTCGCGAATATAGAGAGAAAGTTTTATACTTTCTTCTATTCTAAGAAAAGACTGTGGAATAGACAGACACCACAGTCTTTTTCTTTGGCCATTCTGTTAGTGATTAACAGGCAAAACCATGATTATTTCAAATTAGGATTGGCTTTAAACCATGTATTTAATTCTTCCACAACTTGATCACCACCATTTTTCTGCCACTCTTTAACATAATTATCAAAGCTATCAATGGGTTGATTGCCAGTAATAATATTCATAAAATTATCCAATTCAATTTTTTCAAGAATACTTTGTTTGATTTTGATCGTTGGTGAACCAAATCCTTGATTGTAATTATAAGCATAATGATCGCCATCGGCATATTTTCCTAAGGCAACACCTGGTCCAGTTGGCGATGTTTCCCACTCATTTAACATTTCCAAAGGCGTTCCTTTGCCTTCCTTGGCAAATTTAAGGGCATTTTGAATCTTCGTTTCTTCCTCTGGATCAACATCCTCAGAATACTCACCCGTCTCTTCATAGTGCTTACGTTGCACTGGCCAGCGCAAGGTCGCTTCGGGAATGCCGCCAATTGGAAAACCGTGAAAACCAGATTGTCCCGTTGGTGAATTATAGTTGTACATCCCAAACTCATCCAAGGTTTTTAAAGAATCCCATTTTTCCAGAGTGAAATTCAATAATTTGAATAAGGCTTCTGGATTTTTAGCACCTTTTTTAACTACCCAAAAATCGCCTGCTGTTGTTGGCATTTCTTGACTGGCAACTGAGCCATCTGACATTTGAATGGGGACTGCAATAAATTTCGCTTCGGGATTACTCGTTAATACTGGCTCGATAACACCTGCGTTAGCTCCCGTTCCACTGAACCAAATACCAGCTTTACCACCCTTTAATTCTTCATTAACTTTTTCGTTGTCCTTAGCAATAAACTCCATGTCAATGACGCCATCTTCAAATTTCTCATTCATCACTGCTAAGGCTTTTTTCATTTCAGGCTGAATACTAGAATATTCTAACTCACCTTTGTCATTGACTTCATAAATATTTCGATGAGCTCCATAAGCCGAAGCAATAGCACCAACTTGACTTAAGGTCTTATCCATCGGAATGCCAATCGTGTTTTCGCCGCCTAATTTATTCTTTTGAAAAGCTTCCGCAATTTCCCAAACTTCTTCGATTGTTTCAGGCGCATCTAACTTCACTTTGTCTAACCAATCTTTACGAATCATCACAACTGTCCGTGACGCCTGCTCGTTCCCCGCAATTGGAACACCATAAATTTTTCCGTCAACCATACTACCTTCTAAAGCCCGTTTTCCATTAGCCTCAGTAAATGTTTTAAGACGATCGGAAGCAAACTTATCGTAAATATCTGTAATATCCGCTAACATATCATCCTCTATCAATTGCTCCAACATATTGTTCGGCACCTTGAATAAGTCAGGTAAGTCATCTGAAGCAATCAACGTATTCAACCGCTCTGGATAGCTAGAAGAAGCAATAACTGCTTTAACGTCCAATACCACATTTAATTCATCCTGATAAGCCTTTCCCCATGCCGTCTCGGTAAAAGGTGTCTTAACTTTTCCGAAAGGGTCAGAGATAACCATCGTTGTCGTAATTGCTTCTTTGTACGGTGCTCCTGGTTCAACACTAACATCTGAGGCTTTAACCGGTTTCTCGTCGTTGCCTTCCTTTGTCCCACATGCAGCTAATGCCACACTACCCAACACTAATAAACACAATAGAAGTCTGCTCTTTTTCATGTCTTTCCTCCTTTGATTGATCACACCCAAAGTATACGTTTTCTTTTTTTGGTACAATAGACTATTTTTTTAAGGTCTTATACAATAATCTTAGATAATTGTCATTATTTTACTTATTTTAACTAATCCGCAATTTCTTAGCCTGTCCTTTATTATAAACATCCTCCACTATTTTTCCAGACTTCCCGTCGATTCGTTCTAGTCGTCATGGAAGCTCTTTTTAATAATCAAGGCAGTTCTTTTCTTTCTGAGATTGACAGACAAAATTTCTATTGCTATGATTTAACTAATTTCAGATGACTGCCAACACTCAATTATAGTGAAAGAAAGGACAAAAATTCATGGAAAATAAAACTTTTTCTCGAATATATGCAGCAATCTTCACTATTTTTGCAGTTGCTATCATTATCGGTACCCTATTATTTTTCAAACAAATATCAAATGCGATTGATAATGAAAAGGAAAGCCTCACCAATGAATTAGAAATACTCAACATTTCAATAAATGATAACTTAGATAAACTGTCCCAATCTGCATTTCTGATTTCTAAAAGTAATTCACTACTTGAATTTGAAATTGATAGCTCCAGATATTCACCCGAACAGGCGTATCAATTATTACTGGCTAAGAATTTTGAAGATGTCCTACAAATACAGAGTTTTTCCATTAAGATGATGAACAATTTTGAAGTCTTTTTTCCAAAGACACAGCAAACACTTGGCACCTCGGCGCCATATAAAAATTTAACAGATAAAAAAGTCATTTTATTTAGAAATTGGTTATATGAAAAAAATCAATCCGGCGCGCTACTTTCCTACTACACAAATAATCTCAATAGTAAAAACTTGGAATCAACAAATAAAACCGATTACATCGTCAGAGTCTCAGTCGACCCCAATCAGTTGCTCGCTCAAAATATGCGTTCTTCCGATGGTGTGGCCTTGATTATTAACAACTCGATTTATACAAATAATCTATTCAACGATGCCAATAAATTTTTTTATGATAAATACGCCAATGGCAATACCGATAAAAACAGTTTTATCACATTTAAACACAATAAAATTTATTTGATGTCTCGTTATCAAGATGATCAAACACCCCTTTTTACACTTGCCAGTGTTAAGGATATTACCCATATCATGCCCAATATCATCTTATCCATTATTGCTTTTTTAACCGTTATCTCCATTCTAACTGCGGTTATCTTCTACGCTCTGTCAGTGATTCGACGAAAAATTCATCAACCCTTAAGAGAAGTTACCTCTGGGCTGTTGGAATTTCAACAAAGTAACTACGATTATCGAATTAATTCGCACGCCGAAAGTGAATATCAATATATCATTAAAAACTTTAATCTCTTAGGCCAAAAAATAACCACACTCATTCAAGACGTCATCGATGAACAAGACCGAACCAAAAGTGCCGAATTAAAGCAATTACAGTTACAGATGAACCCACACTTTTTATACAATTCTCTGTCATTTATTGCCAGTGCCGCTAAACTAAATATGACCGATGACGTGATAGAGATGTGTTACTCATTATCTGATTATTACCGTTATATCCTTTCGAAAAGTAATGGGGATAACACGATCAAAATGGAAATGGATGCGATTCTAACCTACTTACATATCTTTGAAATGCGCTCTCAGCGTCTAAACTATCAGATGGCAATCAATTCTGACCTTTACGACATCAAGTTTCCACCTATGTTGTTGCAACCAATCGTTGAGAATTCCATTAAATTTGGGATTGAAACATCTGAGGATAACTTAGAAATAAACATCAAAGGGTTTATTCAACAAGAGGAACTTATTTTACAAGTGGAAGATAACGGCAAAATCATCACGCCAAAAGAAATCACCTATATTAATCAGGTGATTTTACAAGGTGATGATCAAACTCATATTGGTTTAATTAATATTAAACGTCGCCTGCACTATAATTTCGGCAAAACAACTTCTTTAAAAGTATCGCAGAATACACCACGCGGTCTTGTAGTCACAATAAAAATTCCAGTCGCCTCGTTGGTATAACCAACGCCATTGACCTTTATCTAATATGATTTCAGGAGGAAAAACAGATGAAACTACTTCTTATTGATGATGAACCATTACTGATCAAAAGCATGTTACTAATTGACTGGAGAACTCACGGATTCAGCCAAGTATTCACTGCCAATAAAGCCTCTGTTGCTTTAGATATCGTGCAAAATAATGAAATCGATTTACTGATTTCCGATATAAAAATGCCTGGGCTGACTGGTCTCGACTTGTATGAACAAATCTTAATTCATTTTCCTAATATGTTGTGCATTTATATTTCAGGCTATGAAAAATTTTCTTACGCTAAACAAGCAGTCAAACTTCATGCCGTTGATTTTCTTACGAAACCCGTTAAAGATGACGAGCTATTAGCTGCCGTCGGCCGTGCCACTGAACTTATTCAACAGAGGGAAGACTCTCCTGAGGACCAATTTGCCGAAAGAAAAATCATCAATCGCTTTTTAAATGGCAAGCTGTCAACAGACGAAATTGAGAAAATAGCTTTCTTTAAAGAAGGGGCAACATACTCTGAGTTTCAGTTGATCGCGATTGAATACAGCGAGACAGATATTTCATTAGAAAACCTGATTCGCTCAGTCTCACAATTAATCAAAAAAAGTTCACAAAAATACTTAGAAGCTTACTTTATTTACAACAAAAAAAATTGCCTCTACTATGTGATAAAGAAAAAAAATAAAGTAAAAAAATCATTATGGCACTTGAGTCTCGATAACATTCGCTTAATCATTCATCAAACCTTATTTTTAACTGTCAGAGTTTATTATTCAGCCGAAAAATTGTCGCTTGCTCAATTAGTTCAGCACCTTAGATTTATGAGAGATCAACTTTATAATATGCCGCTATCTCAAAAGTCGGTCATTGAAGTTAGTCCTCAAATAACAGAGGATTCGTTCTCATTTTCCATCCAAGAACTACATAAAAAACCAAGTTTTCAACAATTATTTGAAATTGAGAATTTTGAAGAAATCTATAAAAAATTAACATTAATTGAGGTAGAGGTTTCCAAAAACACCTCAGACTCACACGCCTTACAAGACGAATTACTCTTTACCTTTATCAATAGTTTTTATTATCTCATCAGCATAAAAAATAGCACCATTATAAAAAATATGCGAGACTCGCTTATTCGTCTTAACTTGGAACGAAGCTATTCCTCCTTTTCCGAATTAATTATTTTCCTAAGAACCATGACTCAAGAATTTCAAGAAGAAAGTCAAAAGTTGAATTCATTCTCTTTAATCGATAGAATTAATCATTTGATTTATAAAAATACTGAAAAAAATATTACTGTTTCCTGGATAGCAGAAGCACTCAACTATCATCCGGCATATATTTCTAAAATCTATAAAGAAAAGACAGGCCACAATTTGAAAGATATTATTTTCCAAGAAAAAATGCAATACGCTACTCGTCTTCTGAGGAATCCTGAATTAAGAATTTACGAAATCGCAGAGCTAGTCGGCTTTGCCAATATCTCCTATTTCTCTGCACAATTTAAAAATACCATTGGCATGACCCCTTTGGATTATCGTAATTCCATTCGTAGCCAGTTGATTTAACTCAGAGTTAATAATCAGGCCGATTTCCAAAACCATCGTAACTCTATTTATCACGACAGACTAACATATGTTGACCTCTGTTCAGACTATGCTTTTCATTAATTACAATTTTTCTCTTTCTAGCACATAAGATTAAAGAAAATGCGGAATGAAAGACACACTCTCCATTCATTAGCTTTGTAAAATCACTTATCAGTTCTATTAATCAAGGAACCAAAAAAACAGGAATCTTCTGATAAGAATGATTCCTGTTCGTATTTACAGCTGTTCCCGTCTAGCTCGCATTTCTTTTTGGAGTTTTTTGTGAGCCTTCTTTGAGCCCCGTTCTAAGTCTCGTTTTTCCTTACGATAATGATAAGAAGTAAACAAACTATCTAAGTCGTAATCTGAGGGGTACAACTGTGTCGCTGGTATTTCAAGTTTAAGGCGCTTTTTAGGTACCTCCACGAGCTCCTCGTTCGATAAAATTACCACGGTTTGGCGTTTTTCATCTTCAGCAAAGACAATTGCCTGCTGACCATTTTCCAAATAAAGCACACGATCGCCTTTCGACAGAGGGACCGATTCTTGTACTTCCCTTGCCACAACGACATGTTTCGGCTGTCGTTGAGTTCTTTTTTCTAAATGATACTCACGATTGTCCAGATAGCTCTGAGCTTTCGCCACAACTTGCTCATTAAGTGCCATTTTATTGGCAATCCAAAAGGCATTACTTTCTCCCGTCTCGCCCATAATCAACTGGTAACGTGGCGATAAGGTAGCAGCGTCAAAGGCCATGGCGGCTGTAACAAAATCAGGGTGAAGAGTTGAATACCGTTTAATTTCTCCATAATGAGTTGTCGTTACCACCGTACAACCTTTTTGATAAAATGCTTCCATGATGGCAATGGCTAACGCAGCGCCTTCGTTTGGTTCTGTTCCGCTACCCAATTCATCTAGTAGAATTAAACTGTTAGCCTGAGCTTCTTTCATAATAGCAGAAATATTGCTCATGTGTCCTGAAAAAGTACTCAAGGCATTCTCAATACTCTGTTGATCACCGATATCCACAAAAATTTGATCGTACAAAGCAATTTCAGTCGGTTCGTCTGCCATGATCTCCATGCCAATCATCACTTGTAAGGTGATCAATCCGAGGGTTTTAAGCACCACGGTTTTGCCTCCTGCATTAGGGCCGGTAATCGTTAAGGCATGATGATCTTTACCTAAGGTTAGATTAAGGGGGACCGCTTGTTTCCCTAATAAGGTATGTTTGACATTCACAAAGTGAGTGTAACCTTCTCTATTAACCTGAGGTTCTCTTCCACCAATATCTCGGCTGTATTTACCACGAGCAAAAATTGCGTCATATTCAGCTATGATGTCAATGTTCAACTTAACAGTTGTCATCTGTTCGGCAATCATCCCCGTCAAAGCAGATTGAATTTGATAGACTTCAGCACTCTCCGCTAATTTCAACCCGTATAACTTATCATTCAGTTTTGTCACGCCGGCAGGTTCAATAAAAACCGTTGTTCCTTTACTTGAAGCATCCACGATAGTACCGCTTATTTGATTTTTATATGTTGCCTTAATTGGCACTGTAAATCGTTCATTTTTCTTGACGATAATAAACTCTTGAATTTTACTTTTGTTGCCACTACTTCGTAAAAACTTACTTAGTTTTTCTTCTATCTCACGTTCACATTCTTGAATACTTCTACGAATTTTGCGTAATTCTCGACTAGCTTCAGTGTCGATTTGATTGTTACGAATTGTTCGATAAATATCGTCTTCCACATCGCTAAACGTTTGGATCGCCAAACTATAATTAGCCAACAGCGGCGAGAGACTTTTATTTTTTTCCATAAAGTTTTGAATCAAACGACCGCTGCGCAAAAAGTCAGCATAATCAATCAATTCATGAGGGTCTAAAATGAAGCCTTTCTCCACTTGATTCGTTAAATGCTCAATGTTGCTTAATCCCATAAATGGAACATGGAGATTAGCTAATAATAAAGCCTTTGCTTCAGCAGTTTCTCTCAGTCTATTTTTTACCAGTGCCAGATTGCTACTGGGTGTTAATTCTTCGATGCGTTGTTTTCCATAAGAGCTAATTGCATACCCTTTTAAACGCTCGATTACTTGGATAAATTGTGTTTTTTCAATTGTGTCTTTATTCATGTTGTTCTCCTCAATCATAATGATAGCCTATGTTGCTACATTCTTTATCTCTATCTAGCTGCTACCATCTTACAGTTTTATTTATATTGTCACATTTCTCTAACTAAACAATTCCCCTAGCTAAGATACTCATTTTATTTTGAATGAGCCATTTCGTGATATCAAAAAGAGCCAAGGATAAATTCCCTAGCTCAAATAAACTATTAAAAAAATAGTCCTTTTTATTGAGTAAGTTCAGTATCTTTTGAGGTCACCAAATAAATGTTCTGACGAACAAAATTTATTCAGTCTTTAATTACCTAGTTAGATACTGTTACACTCACAAAAAGCACTCCTGATTGATTTATTTAACATTCAAAATAATAACTCCAACAAAATTATACAATGATTCTTAGCTGACGTCAAATTGAACTGGTTACTTTCACTAACTTTAGCCTCCTAATGCTTATAAAAGCTGATTTTCCCGATTTATGTTATACTAATTTTAAGGAGATGATCAATTATGGCCCGCAAAGAAAGATCGATTGTCAGTATTAAAAATGATATTTTAGCATCTAAGCTATATGTTGAAGACGGTAAACTGATCGTGATTCAAAATAATTCTGAACGAATGGTTTACGAAGGAGTTGATTTTTTCGATCTTACAATTGAAGGAACTACCTTAATCTTAAACTTTTCCGTGTTGGACGAATCAGAAAAATACGACCACTCTCTTGACTTGTCATTTGTGAATAATGTTAATCAAGTGAATGTTCAGATGTAGCAATAACTCAAGGAGACAATGGACTTCCGTCCATTGTCTCCTCTTTGGGCAACTATTCGCTATAAATCTCTGTTGTTTCAATGCTTTCATCTACAGCAAGTTGTTGTTTCGTCATCATTCCATGGCCTTTGCTCTGCCATTTTTCCTCTACATTCTATCTTGAATGATTCTTTTTGTTCTATTACAAACCAGCTGTTGAATCTAGCTTACAGAATCATTAATTAATATTTCAAATTGTTTAAGAATAGAACAGCCATGTCGGGTTTAACCCGACACTCTAAAATCACTTTTTCGTTTTGTTAAACAAGTTAATCAGGTTGCTAAAACACTGTTTTCATCATGAAACCCACTCTTAAAACGTTATTTTCATTAATCCTGTTAAACCCGACATACTGCTCGAAATATTACTCACTTTTGTTATGGATACCCCCTTACTAATGAGGCTATCTGAATCCTCGATGAGTCATTGTCAAAGTTTTATCAGATCGTTATTAAATTTTTCAGAAAAAAAGTGGTCATGTCGGGTTTAACCCGACACTCTAAAATCGCTTTTTTGTTTTGTTAAACAAGTTAATCAGGTTGCTAAAACACTGTTTTCATCATGAAATTCACTATTAAAGTGTTATTTTCATTAATCCTGTTAAACCCGACATACTGCTCGAAATATTATTCACTTTCGTTATGGATACCCCCTTACTAATGAGGCCACCTGAATCCTCGATGAGCAACCGAAAAAATTTCATTAAATCGTTATTTAATTCTTCAGAAAAAAAGTGGTCATGTCGGGTTTAACCCGACACTCTAAAATCGCTTTTTTGTTTTGTTAAACAAGTTATTCAGGTTGCTAAAACACTGTTTTCATCATGAAAGCCACTCTTAAAACGTTATTTTCACTAATCCTGTTAAACCCGACATACTGCTCGAAATATTATTCACTTTTGTTATGGATACCCCCTTACTAATGAGGCCATCTGAATCCTCGATGAGCAATCGAAAGAATTTCATCAAATCGTTATTTAATTCTTCAGAAAAAAAGTGGTCATGTCGGGTTTAACCTGACACTTTAAGATCACTTTTTGTTTGGTTAAACGAGCGAGTCAGGTTGATAAAATATTTTTTCTACTATAAGCACTTTTCTCAAAGCGTTATTTTCACTAATCCTGTTAAACCCGACATACAGTCAAAAGGAGCGGGAAAAATTTTTTATCGCAGTTACCTATAATAAATCTCCCTTTCGTAATACTTGACACTATGCACAATCCGATATCTTGATAAATGGCATGCTTACTCCGATTTATACCACATTCACGCATGATCGTCTAAGTACTAATTTCCTTGAATATCAGTTAATTTTTCAGAAACGAAGCGAATCTTCCAATGTTATTCCGTATTATGAGGAAAATTCTACCACCAAAGAAAAAAAGTGATCCTTTAGTGAAATTAGTGGTAGAAATTGAAAATTAATCACTATACATTAGCCATAACATGACTAATTTTACTACACAATGTCAAACACGGCTTGGGATAATGTTATGCGCTACCTGTTGTGAATTAGATAGGCAACAAAAACACTGACTTTTTCTGTCAGTGTTCATAGAAAAATCTATTATGGCTCAGTTTATAACTAAATTACTAACTCTAATCAGAAACTGGCAATCAGATAATCGGCTTAATAGAGGACGACCAAATTGGTAAGCTATCGATCCTTATCCTTTGTTATTCTTTGCGGTAAGTTAACGCAATTCCCTTAATAAAATTACGGGCAAAATTATCGCCACACATTTGATAGTTACGGTGGCCTTCTTTTCTTAAAATCGCGCCTAATTCACTTTCGGTAACCGTTAGCCCAGCTTTGCCAATAATCTCAACCATCTCTGTGCTAGTTAAGGCCAAAGCAATTTTCAGCTTTTTCATCATGACGTTATTGCCATTTTGATGTGTCATCCCCAATGGTACAGGTTTTTCGACTTCCCCTGGTTTTAAGGGACGCTTCCCTCTCTTAAAAGTAATTAAACCATTATAAAACATCTCCAAGGTCTTATTATCAATTGTCGTTTCATATAAGTTTTCAGGGTACTTCTCTGTTTCTGTCGCCGGATTAGGCACTCGCTTTAAAAACAGTGCCACTTCCTCTTTGGTCAGTTTTAAACCACCTAACTCAAATATTTTGACCAGCTCTGCGTCTTTAATATCAAGGGCATATCTCAACCTGACAAGTTTATCATTGTTATTCATCATCATACCTACCTCATAAAGTATTATCAGTTGCTCTTGCTTTAACCCACTCACGAGCAAACGATTAATTATCTCTGTTTTAGTATAATACGAATGACACAAGAATGCATCTTTAATTACGACCTATAACAATTCTTTTGCTAATAAACGATACGTTTGCAGTCTTTTTGCTTGACTGTGTGTAATACTGACAATCATCGCCTCATCAAACCCAAAAAGTTCTCCCTCTTGGCTGATCTGATCTCCGACGATTTTGGGCGTTCCAACTAAGTGACGATATTTTCGATCTTCTGTTAACTTTATCTTGTCCATCTCCGTCAAACGACGCTTAACATCTTGAGCTCCTTCTGGTGTCAAGAAATCCAGTTTCCCACCTTTTGTTAACATCAGACGATGAATTTCAACAGGACCAGCCTCATAATCAGCCTCTTCTTGAGTTTCGGCGACGGTCGCCATATAGGCCACATTGATAGCCGGTTTCTCAGCGTAGTAAGAAGGCTCAAAAAAGTTGCGATAAGTCTCAAAGATCTCTTTACTCATTCCACCCATAAAAAATTGAGCAAATGAATAATTAATGCCCATCCGGCCGGCTTCCATCGCACTATTGCCACTAGAACCTAAAAGCCAAGCTTCTGGTAACCGAACATTAACTGGTGAGGCCAACGTCTCTCGATAAATGAGGTCAGCGGGACGCTGATCGCGTATCAATTCTAAGGTGGTCAATAATTTACCATACATGTCATCATGCTTCACTTGATTACCAGATGCCAATGCTTTTGCAGACCGCATATCTCCTCCTGGTGCTCGTCCTACGCCAAAATCTATGCGGCCAGGTGCTAAGGCACTCAATGTTTTAAAGACTTCGGCCATTTTCAGTGGCGAGTAATGCATCATCATTGTGCCGCCAGTTCCCAAACGAAGTCTTTTAGTAGCCGCCGCTACATAAGCCGTGATAATTTCAGGTGCCGAACTGGCATAGCTCGCTCCTCCATGATGCTCTGCAAACCACATACGTTCAAATCCTAGCTGATCAGCCAATTGAGCCAATTCGATGGTTTTTTCAATCGCACCAACGGCTGTCTGGCCTTCAGTTACTGGTAATTGATCCAATACACTTAATTTCATCTGATCCTCCTTAAATTTGTTCTTCTACTATTATAACTAATTTAAAGTAAGAAAGATAACAATCAGTTTGAAAAACTCACGGGAAAGCCAAACTAATTGGCAACCTGCTTTAATAACCAGCCTAGAGAATTACCTCAAAAATTCCTAGCTAGCTCAATTTCTACTGAAGTCGTTTGCCATTTTTCTGGTTCTTCAATCTGAATGATGGTGTTATACCCCAATGAAACCCAAAATACTAATCCCAAATAATTGGCACCTGATACTAACAACTCCGATCGACTGATTCCTTTTGCACGATAAATCCTATCAAAAGCCAAGACAGCCGCTTTACCGATGCCTTTTCGTTTAAAATGATTGCCGATATAAAAATGTAAAATGTAATAATAACTAGTCGGCTTTTCCAACAACCAAGCATACCCAGCAATCATCGTGTCCGCATAAATGGTATAACAGATAACTTGCTCTCCTTCAGGTGGGTCACCAATAAGTCCTGTGATATCATCTAAAGGTTTGAGTGGTGGTCTTCCCTCGACTTTCTTAAAATGAGGACAGGCCTCTTGATAAAGCTGATTAAGTCGTGCCCTTTCTCCTTCAACTGATACTGACACTTCAATATTATTCAAATGATCTCCTTTATTATTCAGTCTTTTTATTTATTGGTCCACACTTGTCCATCATTACTGCTGACCTGCTATCGGTGACATTCAAACAATCAACAACATGACCATTTTCCTCTAATAACCCATCCGTTATGACAAACTTCCGCTACAACATACTTGTGACAATTTATCAACAAATCACTTCTAGAGAACAAAAAAAGACGGTTACTGCTGATGTGGACCGTCAACGTTACTCGTCTCTTCTCAGTATTTACAACAATTTTATTAGCATCATGCTAGCAAGAACAGCATATTATAAAAGCTCGTTCAGAATATGGGCAATGCCATCATCATCATTTGATAAGGTAACGTGAGTGGCAATATCCTTTAATTCCTGCACGGCATTTTCCATCGCAATCGAAAATCCCGCGTACTCTAGCATGGATCGATCATTATGACCATCGCCGACCGCCATCATTTCTGCCGGTTCAATTCCCATTGGTTGCAAAACTGTCGCTAAGGCTTGCGCCTTGTCAACATTTTTCGCAGTGAACTCAAAATAAAAATCAGCTGTAAACATCGCATTTAAGGTCTGTTCAAAAGGTGCCATCATTTTTTTGTGATTTTCTGCTAAATAATCTGAATCGGCTGCTGTTAATATTTTGCTTAATTCATGGTCTAAAGACTCAGCCAAATCGGCTTGCTCACAAAGTAAAAAATTGCCCCCACGAGCCTCATATTCAATAATATTAATTTCCGTCCCACGATACATCAGGTGATCGGCGAAGACATTGTTTACGTACATATAATTACCCTTATCAATCATCACCTTGACATCAAATTGTTTTAAGTGTTCCAGTACCGCCTTCCCTTCTGAGACCGTCAAGCCTCGACTGTATAGTTCTGCCATCGTTTGACAATCAATCACCTTGGCACCGTTATAGGAGACTAATAAGCCATGATGTTTTGCCATCTCAAGTTCCTCGGCATGTTGAATCATTCCCGTAGTTGGTCGACCAGAAGCCAACACTAATTTTATGCCCTTTTGTTGCGCGTCAATCAATGTCGCTTTGGTCTTTGGGCTTATGTTCTTTTCACTGTTTAACAAGGTACCATCCAAATCCAAAATTATCGCTTTTATCGTCATACTCTCAGCACTTCCTTCTCTTTATAGGTCTGTCAATCTCATTGTATCATCACCCCCGAAAGAATATGCCTGGTCTAGCAAAGTTGATACTATTTTTTCAGATAGTTGATACCTGTCTGCTATTTTTGAAAAATTATATCAATTTTTTATTCATTTTCTGATAGTTTTCTAATTTATAACTCAAATTTTTATCGTAGTTACGGTTAAAATAAATGGCATAAAGTGTATCAAAGACTGTTAATAACGACAAACGCGTTGAAAATGATGAGACTTTATCATAATGATTTTCAACGGAAGCCAAATAAAGCTTGTGAGTCGCAAATTCGAGCAACGGATTTTCTTGAATTGACGTAATTAGAATAATCGGCACCTCATTTTCCTTCAACAATTTAACTACTTCTCGTGTGGTTTGGCCTCGGCCGCCATACGACACAACGATTGCCACATGACGGTGATCACTATTTGCTGCTGACAGCCTTTGGATATAATCCTCCTCAGGGACATTGATCAATACACCGATTTCTTGCATCTGAAATTTAAAATTTTGAGCAAAAAACAAATTGGCTGACGCGGCATAAACATCAATGGTTGTCGCCTGCAATAATAGTTTTCCAACTTCCACTAACTCATCAGGATTAGCATAGCCAACGGTTTCATCAATGGTATAGGTGTAAATTTTATTTAAATTACTCATGATCTGAAAGGGCGTATCTGACTCGACAATCGGATAATCATAATCAATCCCAGCGTCTTTATCAAGAGTTCTCAAGCTTGATGCTAGCTCAATTTTTAGTTCTGCAAAACCTGCCAAACCTAACTTATTTATCAGTCTATAAATCGTTGATACTGAAACAAATGCCGCAGCTCCTAGCTCAGCCGAACGAAAATTGATGACCTCTCTAGGATGAGCGACAATATAAGTGACCAACGTTTTTTCATTTGCCGTCAACTCTGTTAATTCTGACATTTTAGTAACAATATTCATCATTCATTCTCCTTCAACAACCTTTCATTCTACTATTACCCATTATATCATGAGTCCACCAGAAGCTGATTCAGATAACCGGAACTTGCATTCGAATAAACATATTGCGCTGATTGTCATTTAGCTTGGGCACTTCATAAATCACTTCACAAATATAATCACCCATAACTTGCAACCCTTGGACCTTAATCATTTGATAAAATTGATCTAAACGTTTCAATTCATCCGAAAAGGAATGGCAATAATAAACCGCATAATTTCCAGCAGGCAAACTAATTGTCGGTACCTCGCTGATTTTTTTAGGAACAAACATAAAGAGTTCTTGAGAAAGAAACACCTGTTTGACAAAGTTCTCTCGTTGGATGGTGGAGCCGATGCGATTGAAATCTGCTCGCTGGAAACCTTTTCCAACTAAGTGCTGCTTAAATTCACGTAAATGGTATTCGTATTCCAACTCAGACATTTGATAAATATTTTTCCTTAGGGGGTACGTCAAAATATGCCGCTTTGGAAACTTCTTGATTTCCATACTGTCTTTATTTTGGTTCAGCTGATACTCGAACATATTTTCTTGGAAGCTATCCAATGAATTAATTCGCTTTTCTATCCGTTTTTTTTCTGCGATTAACGCTTGATGTTTTTCCTGAATTAAGGTTTCTAACAAAGATAAGTCATCGGACTCCTCTAGTAAAACTTTTATTTCATTTAATGAAAACTCAAACCCCTTAAGAAATTGAATAATATCAACACTTGCAGATTGATTTAAGTGATAGTAACGGTAATTTGTCTCGGAATCGATATAAGCCGGAACAATTAGACCAACTTTTTCATAATAACGTAACGTCTGGATAGAAATACTGTTCAATTCAGCAAAATCGCCAATTTTCATTTTAGAAAACATTTTCAAAACTCTCCCTTGACTCTCTAGTTACTATAGAGATTATACTATGATTGTGAAATAAAAATCAATTAGGAGGAAAAAAGATGATGAAACAAAAAATTAAAGTTGTCCAGTACGGATGCGGCAAAATGGCTGAGGTGATCATCAGAAACTTGGTCGCACACGGAGCGGAAATCGTCGGTGCAATTGACAGCAACCCGGCTCTTATTGGCATGGATATCGGGGATTTTGCAAAATTAGGCTATAAAACCGGCGTCAAGATATCGCAAGATGCGGAGGAGGTTTTCAAAGAAGCGGATGCTGATATTGCACTGGTTACTATTTTTAGCTATATGCCTGAAACTTATCAATTTTTTGAAACTTGCTTAAAACATGGCGTAAACGTACTGACCACTTGTGAAGAAGCTATCTATCCTTGGAATACGTCACCATCTGAAACAAACCGTCTAGATCGCTTAGCTAAAGACAATCAAGTCACCATCATGGGAACCGGGATGCAAGACATTTATTGGATTAATATGCCGACACTAATGATGGCAGGAACTAATAAGCTCAAAAAGATTAAAGGAGCTGTCAGTTACAATGTGGAGGACTATGGATTAGCACTGGCTGAGGCTCACGGAGCTGGCTACGATTTAGCTAAATTTGATAGAGAAATTGCTCAAGCGGAAAGTTTCCCTTCCTATATGTGGAATGCCGCTGAAGGTATCTGCTCGAAAATGAACTGGACAATTAAATCAATTGCGCAGAAGAGTGTGCCTTTCACCCTTGAAGAGGATGTTTATTCTGAAACACTTGGCCGAACGATTGAAGCTGGTCACGCCATCGGCATGTCTGCAGTCACCACTATTAAAACGCACCAAGGCGTTGAGTTAGAAGTGGAATGTATTGGTAAGGTTTATCGAGAAGTAGATGGTGATATGTGTGACTGGGAAATCACTGGTGAGCCAAATATGCGTTTTTCACTCGAAAAACCCGATACGGTGGCCCATACTTGCGCCACGATTGTTAACCGAATTCCTTCGGTCATACAGGCACCTGCCGGCTTTATTACGGCAGAAAAAGTTCCTAGTTTTGACTATTTAACTTACCCAATGCATACATATTTAACGTAACAATCTCAAAAACCTAGCGAGGAATAATGAGTTTATTCCTCGCTAGGTTATTAAATCATCGGTAATTCCAAAGTCGTCTGATTCACGTGATAGTCTTTTCCATAGAGTTTGATTAAAACGTCCTTGCCATCAATTACTCTAAACTGACTGCTTTCCTGACCAACTAACACTTCAATTAATTGATCTTGATACGTAATCGTAAAGCGATAACTTTGCCATTTGGGTGGGATCATCGGTGCCATCACTAGTCGATCACCGTCTGTTCTAACGCCACCAAAGCCATAAACAATGTTCATCCAAGCCGCTGCAATCGAGGTGGTGTGAAGCCCTTCTCGGGTGTTCCGATTATAATTGTCCAAGTCCATGCGTGTGGCAAATCCAAAAAAGTCATAAGCTTCTTCTTTTTTTCCTAACTCCGCGGCTAAAATAGAGTGAACAGACGGCGACAAAGAGGATTCGTGAATTGTTTTAGGTTCATAAAACTCGTAATTGACTTTTTTTGACTGATCGGAAAAATCTTGATTGTGCAAAAATTGAAACATCAGTACATCTGGTTGTTTAATCATATCATTGCGATAAATACGATCATATGACCAGTGGTTGTACAAAGGAAACTCCTCAACAGGTATTTCATTTATTGCCACATGAGGCAAATCAAAAAAGCCATCGTGTTGTTCAATTAAACCTGCTTCATCCACTATCAGCAACGTGTTTTCAGCACAATTTTGCCAGTTCTGCTGCTCTTCATCACTTAAAGCTAGCTCTTTTTGCAGGGAGCGATATCTTTCCGGTGCAGTCTGCTTAATTTGATTGACCACTTCCAAAGTGTACTCGAAGGTCTTTTTTGCCATGTAATTGGTATAGGCATTATGATTGACCATCATTTGAAACTCATCAGGTCCCATAACACCGTAAAAGCCGAATTGGCCTTTAGGACTCCAGTCACCTCGCGAGGCTAAGAAACGTGAAATTTCAATTAGCATTTCAACACCGTGTTCAAAGACAAAGGCCTGATCTTGAGACACGTTGACATAATGCCAAATCCCGTATGCTACCCCAGTACTCGGTTGAAATTGCAAGCTGGCATGTTGCCATAAAGCACTAGCTTCATTTCCATTGAGGGTCGCAATGGGATAACAAGCTCCTTGACAATCCAACTCTTTAGCCCGTTGACGGGCTTGTTCCAGCGTCGCATAACGAAACTCCAGTAGATTGCGAGCAGCCTTGAGATTTGTTAATAAGTAAAAAGGGAGACAACTGGTTTCCGTATCCCAAAAAGCGTGCCCACCATAGGCTTCGCCTGTCAGACCTTTGGCTCCTATGTTATTCTCAGGATTTTGCCCATGATAGGTTTGCTGCATTTGGAAAATACAGTAGCGAATCCCTTGTTGATTCAAGTCATCTCCAGCAATTTCGATGTCGTATTTCTGCCAAACATCTGACCAATAGCTCTTTTGGAGGGTCACAGCATTGTCATAGCCTTCTGCCAATTGATCTTCGAGGCTCTTTAAACCTCTTTGCCAAAGCAGATCAAGATCTGTTTGCTGCTTATCAACAATATTGGTAATATATTTATGAATATAGACAGTTTTCCCCTCTTCAAGTTTAACGTTTAACTTACGACCGATAAATTTATCCCTTTCGATGATTTCTGATGAAAGGGCTGCTGAGGTTTTGATTTCAAAACCACTAAAAATTTGTTGTTGAGTCGTTAACGTTTTACCGATGATCGCACCGCCACTAGCTGTTGCCTCTTTGATTTCCTCGGTCCAAAAATTGCTCATTTCCGATTGATGAATTGTAGCAAAATCGAGACCAAGTTCCACTTGAATCTCCCCTTGAAAATTCAGCGCTTCAAATTCTAGCTTTTGATAACTGTAATAAACGGACTCCATATGAAGAAAACGCACTAAGCTAATTTTAATGCGCTTCCCGCCAAGGGTTGTCCAAACAAACGATCGCTTCAATTGGCCCGTTTTAAAATCTAGCTCTCGATAGAACTCCGTTATGTTTGCATCGGCAAGATCTAATCGTTCTCCTTCTAGTTCGATTTTTGTTGATAACCAATCAACAGCATTCACCATAAAGTGACTTCGCTTGATAATGCCTTTATATTGGGCTTCGTGCTCTTTTACACTGTTCTCATAAACCCCATTAAAATAACTTCCTAATAAACTAGCGCTGCCATATCCTTCTTCAAAATAACCACGAACCCCTAAATATTCATTGCCTAATGAAAATATCGACTCGGATACTTCATTACGGGATGAATCAAAACCAACTTCGCTGACCTTCCAGGGACTCACTTGGTAATATAAATCTGCTATTTTCGCCATCTACATCTCTCCTACATGAAAGAACCACTGCAGTCATTCCCCCATCAATAGATTGCCCAAACCATTTGGGAACCTCATGGTAGAATCGTCCATGGTTCTATTTCTCTTAATGATGTTGTACAACTGTCTCTCTGACAATCAAACTGCCATATAATTGTGTAATTTGTTGAGGATCTTCTTCCTTATCAATAATATCAGCCAATAACTGCATGGCCTGTTCGCCCTTACTTATTTGATCTAACCGAATAGTTGTTAAAGGTGGATCATTTAAGGCCGCATACTTGATATCATCAAAACTGATAATAGAAACGTCTTCCACTTCATAATGACCTGCTTGCTTAAGAAAATAAATAAACTCCATTGCTAAATAATCAGCTGAAACTAAGACAGCACTATAGTCTTTTCGTTTACTTAACATCTCTTGAAAATCCGACTTGTTAAATATCAGATGTTCTTGCCAGCTTAATTGATTGATTTCCAGCGCTTTTTTATAACCCAAAAAACGTTGTTGGATAACCCCTGGATGACTGTCGTCAAACACATGGGACAAAAAGGCAATTTCTTGATGCCCTTTTTCAATTAAAAAACTAGTTGCCGCATAAGCTGCCTGAAAATCATCTGTATTAATAAAGTATCTTTTCGGATAGTCTTCTATATGGTCATAAACCCGTGCCTCTAAATGAGTATCAATAAAAACAATCGGACTTTGAACCGCCTGATTGATTTCTTCAAACAACTCTTGAGAAAAACCAACAGCGATAAACCCCTCAAATTTCCAATTTTTTTGAACTGCCAAAATATCGTGTTTAGAAATAACATTATGAATCAACGTAAAGAAACCAGCTTCTTTTGTTTTTCGCTCGATCCCTTCTAAAATTTCGGTAACAAAGGGATCGGAAAAGTCTAACCTTGGGGTATCAGAAAAATAAAGTAAACCAATTAAGCGTGAGGAAGACTGAACGAGAGCTCGGGCGTTCATATTAGGCGAATAATCATATTTTTTGATGATTGCCTCAATAATTTGACGCTTTTCCTCAGATACACGATGAGCTTTATGATTAATCACATTTGAAACGGTCGTCAAACTGACACCTGCTTCTTGCGCGATTTGTTTAATTGTTACGTTCATTCCACTCACCTAACCTCTTTCAGATTTTGTCGTTAAGTCGACAGATAGTACTATTATAACAGTATTTTTAAAGGCTTCCTACTTATTTTACAGAGCCGCTCGCAACGCCAGCGATAAATCGTTTTTGGAAAACGAGGTAGATAATAATGACAGGAATAATCGAAATGGAAGTAGCAGCGAATAAGCCACCATAGTCTGTCCCGTATTGCCCGTTAAACATGCGTAGCCCCACTGACAACAGTTGTTTGTTTTCATCGTTAATCATCAAGTATGGCCAGAGGAAATCTTCCCAGCTCCAAAGAAACTGGAAAATGGCCAAACTAGAAATCGTATTCGTTGACATCGGCAAAATAATGCGATGAAAAATGTAAAAATCACTCGCCCCATCTACCCGTGCAGCTTCTAACATTTCATCTGATATTTGACTGATTCCTTGGCGAAACATAAAAATCCCAAACCCACTGACCATCGAGGGAATAATCAAGGCTTTATAAGAATCAAGCCAGCCAAAGTCCACCATCATCTCATATTTTGGAATAATTGTCACTGCCCACGGCAACATCATAGTACTTAAAACGACGCCGAACAACACATTTTTCCCTTTAAAATCAAATTTGGCAAAAACGAAGCCCACTAGCGCACTCGTGTAGATGATAATCGTCGTTGATAAAACGGAAATAAACAAGCTGTTTAAAAACATGCGCATAAAATTAAATTTTTCTTGCACACTGGTGTAATTACTGAATGTCGTTGGCATGGGAAACAGCGACCCGCCAATTTTGACAATGTCACTATTCGGTGCAAAAGACGAAAGCAACATCCAAATAAATGGCACAATGGTCACAAATGCTAAGGCCAACAACATCACAGTCAATACAATTGACTTCGTCCGCTTCATCTACTTCACCTTCCTTTCCCCAGTTACTTTGAACATCAGAACTGTCAGTATACCAATAATCACAAACAAGATAATAGCCATGGCAGATGCCGCGCCAAAATTATACTTGACGAACGCTTCGTCAAAAATCAAATAGGAAATAACATAGGTTGACGTGCCTGGCCCCCCCTCAGTCATAATCAATATTTGAATATAAGCTTGTAAGTAAGTAATCAGTGACGTGATCACTACAAATAACGTCGTTGGCTTTAACAAAGGCAGTGTCACTTTGACAAACTTTTGCCAGCCAGTCGCACCGTCAATATCAGCCGCTTCAAATACCTCCTCGGGCAGACCCATAATACCACCAAGAAAAATAACGGTGGCATATCCGAAATCTTTCCAAATTGTCATAATGATAATGGCTGGTAAAGCCCAAGAACTATCTTTTAGCCAATTGATATCCAAGTTAAAGACCTTGTTGATTAAGCCAAATTGAGGATCAAACATCCACATCCACACAAAGGAAACGGCAACTAATGGTGTAATGGTTGGCATATAAAACAGACCTTGAAAAAACGTTTTGAATCTAGTTAATTTTGAAGATAGTAACATGGCTAAGCCCAAGCCGATTATCAAACGGAAAACAACTGAAAAGAAAGCAAATACAAAGGTGTTTTTCATCGACTGCCAAAAAGCACTACTAGTTAACACATTTTTAAAATTGTCTAACCCAATAAACTCGTATTTATCGATTAAAGGATTCCAATCATGCAAACTACCGGCAAAGGCTTTGTAGATCGGATAAACAAGGAAAATTGAAAAATAAATGATTAACAACAGCACTGTGACATTTCTCAAGTTAAACCAACTACCTGTCCTTTTGATTTGCATAAAGCTCACCTCTTTCATTTTTCTACTTATTGTATCTGGTTTAACCACAACTACTCTCGTTAGCGACTTCAATATATCGGATTTAATAGCTAAAGTTGCCCATCTCTGGAACAACTTTAGCAAAAGGAATTATTTAGCTTCGTCGATAAATTGATAACTGGATTCAACGGAAGTGAAGTCTGAATTTTTCATTTCTTTTTCCATTTTCGCTTGTCCCTCTTTAACAGATGCTGCCAAATCTTTTCCGTTAAACAGAACATCTTCCATCGTTTGAGTCCCTGTAGATTCCACAGTTGCTGGGAATGGTCCAGGCCAAATTAAGCGCTCAACTCGTGGAGCAATCGCACCAAGAACAGGATTAGCTAAAATATCGGCGTCCTCAGCCAGTGATTTTTTAGTTGGGAACGACGCTAAAGCCAAGGCCCCAGTCTTAGAATACTCATCGTTAGCCAAACAATAATTTAAGAAATCCTGAGCCACCGCTTGTTGCTCCGCTGTTTGGTTTTTGTTTATGCCAGGAGTACTTTCGCCATTATAACGATCGTAAGCCATCGGAACTTCGGTTGTCGGTGTTGGTGTTGGGAAAACACCGTAATCAATATCGGGATAATTAGTGTTTAATTCGTTTAAGAACCATCCCCATTTGTAAACCATCCCACTTTGACCATTGCCAAAACTTTGGCTAGATTCAGCACCAAAATCTTTTGACCCTACTTGATCTTTTTCATAAAGGTCAATTAAAAACTGCAGATTTTCTTTTGTTGAAGCGTTGTCAAAATTAACGGTTTTACCATCTTCGGTAAAGAGTCTTTCTCCCTTTTGATAATTCAGTCCTTGATACAGAGCGCTGTATGTTTCACCATTCCAGTTAAAGCCCGCTTGACTGATCTTGTCTCCATCTTTTTTAGTTAATTTCTTGGCTACGTCTCTAAATTCAGCCCACGTCTCAGGAATATCAGCCTCGGTTAACCCTGCTTCTTTCCAAAGAGCTTTATTGTAATAGATATTGCCGGTATTAATCATGCTGTCAATATAATAAACTTTTCCATCAACAATATGAGGATCCACAGAAGTAAAGTCCGCCTGTAAATCAGCCACAGCTAAATCGTATGGAGCAAGATAAGGAGATAAAATATCGTGTTGTGAATTATGAATATTAAAGACCGCTGGGCCATCTTTCCCTTTTAAAGCTAACGGTAATTTGGTCCAGTAATCTTCCCACGGATGGTTAACCACTTTGATCTTAACGTTAGGGTACATTTTTTCATACTCTTTTGCCATGGCAATTGCTGGGTCCCCTTCATTCCATGTCCAATACTGAATATTAATCGGTTTCCCGTCATTAACCAATTTATTCGGGTCAAATTTAACTGCGTCACCAATAACCTCCATCCCTTTGTCCTCTTTTGTATCAGTGGTTCCCTCAGATTTTTTTGCCCCTCCAGATGAACAGGCTGCCAATCCTCCAACTACTAAGACAGACATTAATACAGCTAACAACTTCTTTTTCATAGGGTGTTCCTCCTTTTTAGTTTAACGTTAAACTTCAACTTACAAATACAGTTTAACGTTAAACTTAATTCTTGTCAACGCTTTCTTGTTTTTTTATTACAATATTCCCCATAAATGAAATCGCGTACAGTCAAACTTGTTCTCCTAAACAAGAGTAACTAGCACTTTTTATCCCTACTTACCTGATGCTCATTGATCGTGGTGAGTTTTTCTAAACGATAAGTTATAATAAGACAATCTTACGAGAGAAAATTCATGTTATACTAGTTTAATGAAGTTCAATTATGAAAGGATGGCCGCCTATAATGACTCCCTCTAAAAGAATAATGAAGCTAGACTTAGTAGCTGGCACTTATAAACCAGCAGATCGACAATTTCAAGATATTACCTCAGTCAAGATAACTGATTTAGCCTCCCTGTTTAGCGAATCATTTGCAGGCACCGTTGATGACGAACAGGAAACATTAGAAGAATGGTGTGAGGAAATCAGGGCCTTTTCCCTTAATAAATATGGCCCATTTATCAACGATGCTTCCTTTGTTGTTACCCACGATGATATGCCTATCGCAGCCATTACCTGTTCCCTCTTTAAGAATGTTCCGCTGATAACTTACATTGTGACTCACCCTAATTTTCAGCGCCAATCTTTAGGCAAAGAGCTGTTAAACAAGCTCATTGCCAGCCTTAAAAGCCTTCAATACACAACAGTTTATCTAGTGGCTTCCAATAACAATTTACCTGCCATAAGTCTTTATGAAAGCATGGGCTTTCAGTCTTTCGACTACAATTGGGATGCAGTCTTGAACAACTCTCCACTGAACTTGAAAACTCAGTAATATTTAAAGGTTTTCGAGAACACCTCAATAAAAAAGCCCAACTCGTCAATTTAGATGAGCTGGGCTTTTTGACTTAATATTTTCTAAATCGTTGGTACCGTTTCTCCAATAATTCCTCTAAGGGCAAAGATTGAAGTTCGCGAATTTTCTTGGCTAAGGCCTTTTCCAAGTCGCGATTAATAATCGTTTGATCTAATAATTGACCATCTTTTGTTTCCGGAATAATCCGTTCACAGATCGCCAACTCCTTTAAATCATAGGCCGTTATCTTCATAATTTCAGCAGCTTCTGAGGCTCGACTACTGTCTTTCCATAAAATCGACGCGAAGCCTTCTGGTGATAAAATTGAATAAATACTGTGCTCTAACATCCAGACTTCATCGGCAACACCTAAGGCAATCGCGCCACCACTGCCACCTTCACCTGTGAAAACAGAAATAATTGGCACTTTTAAGTCGCTCATTTCCATTAAATTTCGAGCAATCGCTTCGCCTTCACCACGTTCTTCTGCCTCTGGGCCACAAAAGGCTCCTGGTGTATTAACGAAGGTAATAACAGGCCGCTGAAACTTTTCAGCTTGCTTCATCAAACGAAGGGCTTTACGGTAACCTTCTGGATTTGGAGAGCCAAAATTACGCTCAATATTTTCTTTTAAATCACGGCCTTTTTGAATCCCAATAACAGTAACAGCTATGCCATCAAGATAGGCAATCCCGCCAATAACTGCTTGGTCATCGGCAAAATAACGATCACCGTGAAATTCCATAAATTGATCAAAAACGGTCTCCAGATACTCTAGCGGGGTATAACGTTTCGGATTCCTAGCAAGGGCTAAAATCTCATTAGCAGATCGCTTTGAATTAGTTTCTGACATTTCCGTCACCGCCTTTAACTTGATGAATCTCTAACAGATATGATAACGTGGTGGCTAATTCTTCCCGAGGCACTATTTTATCAATAAAACCATGGGCGAGCAAAAACTCTGCCTTTTGAAATTCATCTGGTAACTTTTGCTTAATCGTTTGCTCAATCACCCGACGGCCAGCAAAACCAATTTGCGCTTGCGGTTCCGCTAAAATAATATCACCTTCCATAGCGAAACTAGCTGTTACACCGCCAGTTGTCGGGTCTGTTAAAACGGCAATATACAAAAGTCCCGCGTTGCTGTGTCGTTTAACTGCGGCTGATATTTTGGCCATTTGCATCAAGGACATAATACCTTCTTGCATGCGCGCACCACCTGAAGCAGTTAACATGATGATTGGCAAATGGCGCTCAGTGGCTTTTTCAAAAGCACGAGTGACTTTCTCGCCAACAACGGTTCCCATACTTCCCATTATAAATTGACTGTCCATTATTCCAATCACCACATCACGGCCACCAATTTGCCCTAAACCGGTTTTTACCGCTTCATGCAAATCAGTTTTTTCTTGAGTTGCCTTGACTTTGTCCAGATAGTTAGGAAAATTAATCGGATCTTCGGTTTCAACATCCGTGTCCCATTCCACAAATGTCCCTTCATCAACTAACGCTTCGATGCGCTCCTTGGAGCCAATTCGAAAACCATAGCTACAGTTAGGGCAGACCTTGTTAACACCTAAATTTTTAGCATAAATGGATTTTTTACAGCTGGGACATTTCTGCCACATATCGTCTGGAACAACGGGCTTTTTAATGTCCGCCTCTTTAACCGTTTCGCGATTAGGATTGATGCGAATGTATTTTTTCTTTTTAAATAAGCCCATACGAACCTCCTGATTGAAAAGCGTTTGACTAAAAAATCTGACGAGCAAAAGAACTGCTCAACAAACAAGTCTTTGTTTTAATAACAATAATTCCTACTAATTTTTTGAATAGTTTGGCGTCTATTAACAAACTATATACATCATGTTAAATAATCAGACATATAGTTCCATTGGATTATTTATTAGGAACTATATAGCTTATTCTAAGATAAAAATCTTAATGAAAAGCTCGCTAAGTTAGGCTAACTTAAACAAGCTTTTCATCTTAAGCACTATTTTTCAACGGTTGGTAACCATTCTGGTAAAAATGTTTCCTGTAAAAAACTCGTGTCGTATTCTCCCGCCACAACTCGCGAATGAGAAATCAAATCAATTTGAAAATCTTGATTGGTGACAACCCCGTCTGTCACTAGTTCAGCTAAGGCCCGTTGCATTTTAACCAGCGCTTCTACCCGGTTTTCACCATGAACGATGATTTTCGCAATCATTGAATCATAAAAAGGCGGAATAGTATAACCATTGTACATGGCACTGTCTACTCTTAAGCCCATCCCCCCTGCTGGTAACAGCAAGTTGGTAATTGTCCCTGGTGATGGGGCGAAATTAAAAGCGGGATTCTCAGCATTAATCCGACATTCAATGGCATGCCCCGTCATTTTAACGTCCTCTTGCTTGATTTCTAAAGGTTGCCCTGCCGCAATTTTCAGCTGTGCTTTGACGATATCGATGCCAGTGACCATTTCCGTCACCGGATGTTCTACTTGAATCCGCGTGTTCATTTCCATAAAATAGAAATCACCACTTAAATCCATTAAGAATTCAATCGTCCCAGCATTTTCATAATTGACAGCTTTAGCGGCTTTAATTCCCGCTTCGCCAATCGCTTGACGCTTTTCAGCCGTTAGGGCCACTGAAGGTGATTCTTCCATCACTTTTTGGTTATTACGCTGTAGCGAGCAATCACGCTCACCTAAATGTATCACATGACCAAAGCTATCGCCAAGGATTTGCACTTCAATGTGACGGGCTGGGTAAACAATTTTTTCAATGTACATTTGACCATCACCAAAAGCGGCTAACGCCTCTTGTTGAGCAGCTTTAAACTGGCTTGGTAACTCTTTGGCCTCGGTAATCTTGCGAATCCCTTTGCCGCCACCGCCAGCTGAGGCTTTTAGCATGATGGGAAAACCGATTTTTTCAGCAATCACCACAGCTTCATCAACGGTGCTAACTTCACCGTCACTGCCGGGAATCACCGGAACCCCCGCCTCAATCATCAAGGCTCGGGCGTTGACTTTATTGCCCATTTCATCAATGGTTTTGGCGTCGGGACCAATAAATTTAATCTGGCATTCCTCACACATGGTGGCAAAGGTGCTGTTTTCAGCTAGGAAACCAAAACCAGGATGAATGGCCTCAGCTCCCGTCACGATTGCCGCGCTTAAAATTTGTTGCATATTTAAATAAGATTCTGTCGCTTTAGCAGGGCCGATGCAAATGGCTTCGTCAGCCAGTTCCGCATGCAAGGCATTGCGGTCTGCTTCTGAATAGACAGCCACGGTTCGAATTCCTAACTCACGACAGGCACGGATGATCCGCACAGCGATTTCGCCTCGATTGGCGATTAAGACTTTCGTAAACATAGGCTACGCTCCGATGATAAATGTCATCAAAGCCTCGCAGACTTTTTTATCTTCAACATAAGCGGCAGCTTTACCAACGCCAATATTGCCTTTTTGTTTAATTATATCCATTTCCATGCGCAAAACATCACCAGGTACTACTTTTTGACGGAATTTCACTTTATCGATACCGCCTAAGTAACCTGTCTTACCTTCAAAATCAGGGCTTTTCAATAATGGAATCGAACCTGTTTGAGCAAGTGCTTCTAAAATCAGAACCCCGGGCATAACTGGCTCACCTGGGAAGTGACCTGGGAAAAAGTGTTCATTGTATGTCACGTTTTTAATGGCAACAACGCGTTTTCCTGGCTCTAATTCGATGACTTTGTCTACCATCATGATTGGGTAACGATTTGGGATAATTTCCATAATTTCTTGTACATTAAGTTGCATTGATATTCCTCCTAATTTTAAAAGCGTGGGACTTATTTTTCTTATCTAGACAATGCGAAATAAAGCTTGGCCGTACTCCACCACGTCTTCATTTTGAATTAATATTTCAGTGACTGTTCCAGCCACGTCGCTGTTGATTTCATTCATAATTTTCATGGCTTCCACGATACACAAGGTATCGCCAATCGCCACCTTGTCACCAACCTGTTTAAAGGCTGCCTCCCCCGGTGCACCGCTTAAATAAGCGACACCGACTAAAGGTGAATCAACTGTTTGACCCGCTTCTACTGCCACTGCCACATCTGCTGGTTGAACAGGTGCCGAAATGACTTCAGCTGTTTCCACTGCAGGTGTTTGACCGACTGCCACGGGAAGGGGTTGAGCACTAACACGTTGCTCATTTTTACTTAAATACAAGTGGAAATCCCCTTTATTTAAATCAAATTCGCGAATAGTACTTTCATCAAATTGAACTAACAATTCTTTTAGATCAGCAAACTCCATTGACTATTGCCCCTCCCATTTCTTGAAGGCACAAACAGCGTTGTGTCCGCCAAAACCCAGTGAGTTACTTAAGGCGTATTTCACTTCGTGATCACGGCCAACTTGTGGCACATAATCCAAGTCACAGCCTTCTTCAGGTGTGACTAACCCGACAGTTGGCGGTACAAAGTTATCTCTTAAAGCCCCTAGACAGACCATGGCTTCAATTGCACCAGCAGCTCCTAATAAATGACCAGTCATACTCTTAGAACTTGAAATCGGCACATTGTAAGCCGCTTCCCCTAACGCGTATTTAATCGCCGTTGTTTCCGCGCCATCATTTGGTGGAGTACTTGTTCCATGAGCGTTGATATAATCGATATCAGCTGGGGTAATCCCCGCTTCTTCCATGGCCATTTCCATACAAATGCCAGCGCCTGAGCCATCAGGATTAGGGCTAGTAATATGATAAGAGTCACTATTAGAACCGTAACCAACTACTTCGCCGTAGATTTTAGCGCCACGTGCCAAAGCGTGTTCCAGTTCTTCTAGCATCAAGACGCCACCACCTTCACCCATCACAAAACCACTGCGGTCTTTATCAAAGGGAATTGACGCTTTTGTAGGATCTGTAGCTGGTGACAAAGCCGTCAAAGCTGCAAAACCAGCAATACCGATTTCACAAACCGTCGCTTCGGCTCCCCCTGCTAAAATCACATCAGAATAACCGTGTTTGATGTTGCGGAAGGCTTCACCAATGGCGTTTGTTCCTGAAGCACAGGCTGTGACGATTGACGTACAAATTCCTTTAGCACCAACTTTAATCGAGATATTTCCAGCAGCCATATTACCGATTGCCATTGGCACGAAAAATGGTGCTACCCGTTTAGGCCCTTTGTCATGCATTTTAATGACTTGATCTTGAATGGTATTCATGCCGCCAATTCCTGAGCTGACAATGACACCAAAACGATTGGGATTAATCGTTTCTACATCTAGCTGACTGTCTTCCATCGCTTGAACTGCCGCGGCAACGCCATAAACAGAATATAAATCCATTCGTTTGGTCGCTTTTTTATCCATATAAAGAGTCGGATCAAAATCTTTTACTTCAGCGGCGACGGTAATTCCCGTTTCACTTGCATCAAATCTGGTGATCGGCGCAATGCCGCTTTTTCCAGCTTTGATACTTTGCCAGAAGTCTTCAGCTGTGTTCCCAACAGGTGTAACAGCTCCTAAACCAGTAATAACGACTCGATTCATCTTAATTTCCTCCGTTCAAATTCTTGTTTTTTACCCGTTCATTACCATGCCACCATCAACATTGAGGACTTGGCCTGTGATGTAGCGATTCGTTGCTAGAAAAACAGCGGCCTCAGCCACGTCTTCAACCGAACCAAAGCGTTTCAAAGGAATCTGACCTTTGGCAGCCTCTTTAACTTTATCACTTAGGACATCGGTCATTTCTGTGTCGATATAGCCTGGGGCAATGGCATTACAGGTGATGCCGCGGGAAGCCAGTTCACGAGCCACTGATTTGGTCAAGCCTATAACCCCGGCTTTACTGGCGGCATAGTTAGCTTGTCCGGCATTACCCGTTAAACCGACCACGCTTGACAAGTTAATGATCGTGCCACTTTTTTGTTTTAACATGATGCTAGAAACGGTTTGAATGGTATTAAAAGTGCCAGTTAAATTAACATTTAGAACATTACTAAAATCTTCCTGACTCATTCGCATCACTAATTTATCGTTGGTGATGCCGGCGTTATTAATTAGAACATCGACACTCCCAAAGGTTGCTTTTGCTTCGTTAATTAGTTTTTGCGCCTCTTCATGATGTTGAACATCCGCTGCCACAAAATGGGCTTTCACCCCAAATCCTTCGATTTCAGCAATTAATGCTTGATCTGCTTCTTTGCGTCCATTTAAGACAATATTTGCCCCTGCTGCGGCGAACCGTAAAGCGATGGCGCGGCCAATGCCGCGAGAACTTCCTGTTACAACAACTGTTTTATCTTTAAGCAAGGTCTTACCTCCTATTTAAACTGTTTCTCTTAGTCAGCACTTAAAATTGCGGTGACTTTTTCTAAGGTTTTTAAATTTTCAACATTCTGAACGGTCACTGTTTTATCGATCTTTTTAATAAAACCAGTCAATGCCTTGCCTGGCCCTACTTCGATAAAGGTATCAACCCCTTCAGCAATCAGAGTTTCCACACAATCCTGCCAATAAACCGGTGACATGACTTGTTTGACTAAGGTTGGGATAATGGCTTCTTCTGAACTGATAACTTGCCCTGTGACATTGGTTACCACGGGAATTTCCATCTGGTTTATTCTAACGTTTTTTAATTCCTCCGCCAATTTCTCAGCTGCTGGTTCCAATAACTTCGTATGAAATGGACCGCTGACATTTAAACGAATAACCCGTCTAGCCCCCATCTCTGTTAATAATTCCTCAGCATAAGCCACGGCTTCAACTTCGCCGGCAATAGCGATTTGCGTAGGCATGTTGTAATTAGCCGCAATGACCAAGCCTTTACTGCTGGCTTTTTCACAGGCTGTTTCAACTTCTTGACGGCTTAAGCCCATAACTGCTGACATGGCGCCAACACCTTGGGGAACCGCTTCTGTCATAAATTTCCCACGTTTTTTTACCAAAGCCACTGCTTCTTTGAAACTCAAGGCACCACTCTCAACTAAGGCACTGTATTCACCTAAGCTAAGCCCCGCCACCATATCAGGTTTATAGCCCAGTTCTTTCAGAACGGCTGATAATGCCACACTCATGGTTAAAATAGCCGGCTGGGTGTATTCCGTTTCATTTAATGCTGTGTCTTCATTAAAACATAATGCCGCCATATCGAAGCCTAATACCTCACTGGCTTCATCAAAGACTTGGCGATAGGTTGGATAGTTATCGTACAATTCCTGACCCATGCCCACATACTGAGCACCTTGACCACTATAGACAAACGCTACTTTCATCGGTTGCCCTCCTGTTTTATCCGTTAGACTAACGTAAGCTGTCTTATTTAGCCCAACGTTGTTGATTTTTATTAATAACGTCATGGCACTCACTGACTAATTCTTCAATGATTTCCTGACAGGTTTGATCTTTTTTAGTGACGAGTCCAGCAATTTGTCCTGACATCATCGAGCTATTTTTAACATCACCATCGACGACGGCACGTTTTAACGCGCCTCGTCCCATTTCTTCCAAACGCTCCCAATTAGGCGTTTCCTGACCGGCTTCATAGCGTTCTACTTTTTCATATTCACGCGTTAATTTGTTGCGTAACCCCCGAACTGGATGACCTGTAGCTAAACCAGTGATTGTCGTATCAATATCTTTGGCTTTTAGGACGGCTCCTTTAAAGTTCTCATGAATGGTTGACTCTTGCGATACCAGGAAGCGTGTGCCTAACTGAACAGCTTCAACACCTAGCATTAACGCCGCTGCCATACCTCTGCCGTCACCGATGCCTCCAGCCGCAATCACGGGGATGCTGACCGCATCCACCACTTGGGGAACTAAGGCCATGGTCGTCGACTTGCCAATATGACCGCCGCCTTCCATTCCTTCCACCACAATGGCATCTGCCCCATCGTTTTCCATGCGGCGAGCCAGTGCGACTGACGCCACAACGGGAATCACAATAATGCCCGCTTCTTTAAATTTTTTCATGTATTTTCCAGGAGAACCTGCGCCTGTGGTAATCACTTTGACACCCTCTTGGCAAACTAAGTCGACAATGTCTTCTACATGAGGAGACATCAACATAATATTAACGCCAAAGGGACGATCCGTCTGACTTTTAGCGCGGTCAATTTGTTCTTTGACCACTTCTTTCGGCGCATGTCCTGAAGCAATAATGCCTAAACCACCTGCATTAGAAACAGCGCTGGCTAAGTTTGCCTCAGCGACCCAAGCCATCGCGCCTTGAAAAATTGGATATTCGATGCCAAGCATCTCACATATTTTTGATTGATTCATTGGTTTCTCCTAAATGGAAAAGCTTTAAGCCTTGGCTAAAGCTAAACACAGAATACGATATGCCACAACTCCATATCTAGAAAAAAGTAGCCGTCAAAGCACAGGCTTTTTGAGCTACTTTTTTATTGTTATCGTCTTTACTCATGAGCGAGAATAACGCCCGCCCTCACACCTTTTTACGGGTTTAGTCTGGCTGGGGCTCGGCAATTTCTGCAAATTCGCTTCATCGACACTTCCGATGTCGCTTATTCGCCTGAGATTGCTCGCCCCAAAGCGCCAGCCCTCACACCTTTATTTCTCAGCTAGTTGTTTTTCTACGAAGTCAACTAGGTCTTTAACTGTGTTAAGGCCTTCGTCTGTTTCGATTTTCACGTCGAATTCGTCTTCGATGTCGTTGATGATTTGGAATAAGTCTAAGCTATCTGCTTCTAATTCTTCACGGAAGTTCGTGGTTAATTGTACTTCTTCTTCTTCTTTACCTAATTGATCTACGATGATTTCTTGAATTTTCTCAAATGCTGCCATGTTTATATTCCTCCAATAAGTTACTATTTTTTTTATTTTTATTATCAACGATTTTTTACAGGGATAACAGGATACTGCCCCATGTTAATCCACCGCCAAAACCGGTTAATACTACTTTTTTGCGACTGCCTAGGGCAATCGTGCCATTCTCAATTGAATCGTGTAATAACAAAGCAACAGATGCTGCTGAGGTATTGCCGTAATACTGAATGTTGCTTAAAAATTTGTCACGCGGGATTTTCGTCCGTTTGGCTATGGCGTCAATGATTTTAATATTTGCCTGATGAGGCAGGAAAAAATCAATGTCGGCTAAGTCAAGGTCATGACGAGCCACCGTATCTGTGATATTTTTTGACACATTTCGCAAGGAGAAGTCGAAAATTTTACGACCATCCATTGTGAGGAAACGTTGGACCTGATGTTCTTCAGTGAAGAACTGACTGTCATTAGCCATCTCGCCACCGGTTAGGGACATCCCTCGTTCGCCGTCTGCCTGTAGGTATTCCCCAATATATTGAGGCTCATCACTGGCTTCTAGTAATACGCCGGCTGCGCCATCTCCGAAGAGGACAGCTGTCCGTCGGTCCGACCAATCAAGCATTTTTGACATGGCTTCTCCGCCAATCACTAATCCTTTTTGATAAGTCCCACTTTTAATAAATTTTTCTGCCGTTGCCAAGGCATAAACAAACCCCGAGCAAGCAGCACTTACATCAAAACACAGGGCGTTCGTTGCCCCTATTTTCGCTTGAACCAAGCAAGCCGTTGAAGGCGTTGAATAGTCCGGCGTCATCGTTGCCACAATAATAAAATCAAGGTCTGTGGCGGAATAATTGCTTTTTTTCAATAACTCAAGTGCCACATTACCACATAGATCTGAGGTGTTCTCAGTTGTGACGACGTAACGTTGTTTAATGCCTGTGCGTGAATAAATCCACTCATCGCTAGTCTCCATAAATTCAGCCAAGTCATCGTTAGTGACAACTCTATCTGGTAGATACTTAGCTGTCTGCGTAATCCGAGCGTTATGTTTCATTTAGACCCTCGCTTCTTTATTCAACAATTAGTACTGTTGTTTTAAAAATCCATGTAAATTTCTCAAACCTCTAATCAACGCTTTTTTCTCGTCTTCGTTCATATCACCTAAGGCTGCCTCAACCATCTTCTTATGAAATAATTGATGAACCCGATAAAAAAGTCGGCCACGGTTAGTTAATTTCAATCTGACTACGCGGCGGTCTGCATCACTGCGGACACGTTCAACATACCCTTTTTTTTCAAGGTTGTTAATCGCCACCGTCAACGTTCCCACGGTTACCGATAATGATTTTGCTACTTCACTTGATGTTCGTTCTTTGTGTAAGCCAATTGCTTCAATCGTGTGCATCTCTTTAATTGAAATATCGTCAAATTGACTTTTCCTAAGTTCGGACTCTTCGATCGTTAGAATATCATTAAAGACAGTTACAAGATAAGCATTAACTTTTTCTAAATTGGAATCCATGGATATCTCCTCAATCGAAATTAGTTTGATTATCAAATCATTTGATGTTCAAAGTATATTACGTACACTGAAAAATTGCAACTTTTTTTTATGAAAAAAGTGTGAACTTTCTAAGACCTACTTTTGTCTTCTATATATAAACGAATTATCGCCCTCCGTTACTTCCTAATATTTTTCTCATTTCTTCACCTTTTTAAATGTTTTTTAATGATTATGACCGTTTTTAGTTGTTTTTATAAAAGAATGATGGTATTATCATGGTGAGGAGCTGATGATAATGCTTACAGAAGAACGACGGAAGTTAATTATGGAGTTGTTGAAGAGCCATGAGATCGTGAAATCTCAAGAACTAATGAAGTTGTTAGACTCATCTGAATCCACGATTAGACGAGATTTACAGGAGATGGAAGCCGAGGGTTTATTGAAGCGAATCCACGGCGGTGCCAAGCGGATTGTCAAACTTGACTATGAACCTGACATGTTAGAAAAATCATCAAAAAACGTTCATGAGAAACAATTAATCGCTGAATATGCCACAAGCTTTATTCATGATGGTGATTTCGTTTATTTGGACGCAGGAACATCCACATACGAAATGATTCCTTTTTTAAAGCAAAAGGACATTAATGTGATCACCAACTCGGTATATCACGCTACGGCCTTAACCGATTTAAAAATCCCAACGATGATTATTGGTGGCAATATTAAATTGACAACCAAAGCCGTGGTCAGTGCTTTCAGCTTGCAACAATTGCAATTATTCCGCTTTGATAAAGCCTTTATGGGCATTAACGGCATTCACCCGAAACATGGCCTTACCACACCTGACTCCGAGGAAGCCACCATGAAAGCAGTGGCTCTTGGACAAGCTGAACAAGTCTATATACTGGCAGACGATTCTAAGTTTAATAAAGTCTCATTTTCAAAAGTGGCGGCTTTAGATGAAGCCACTATTATCACCAACCAGTTATCCAAAGATATCCGGCAACACTTTGAATCACTTACCACTATCAAGGAGGTTATTAAATGATTTATACCGTCACACTTAACCCGTCCATCGATTATATCGTTCAATTAGAGACGCTTGAATTAGGACAGTTAAACCGAATTGCCCAGGACTACAAATTCCCTGGAGGCAAAGGCATTAACGTCTCACGAATTTTACAACGTCTTGGTAAAAAAAATGCGGCTCTGGGATTTTTAGGTGGCTTTACTGGAGACTTCATTCGCAGTTCCCTTGAACAAGAAGGAATCTTAACGGATTTCACAACGATCTCCGACGACACACGGATCAACATTAAATTAAAAGCTCAAGAAGAAACCGAAGTCAACGGTCAAGGACCCACTTTATCCCTTGCTGAAATCGCTGACTTAAAAAGTCGTCTAGCTGCTGTCAGCTCTCAGGATATCGTTATTTTATCTGGTAGTATTCCCCCTTCTTTACCGAGGGATTTTTATTCACAATTGATTGAGTTAATCACAGCTAAGGGAGCTCATTTTATGATTGACACAACGGGTTCAAGTCTGCTTGAAACCTTAGAGGCTCAGCCTTTGCTTGTGAAACCCAATCATCACGAGTTGGCTGAACTATTTGCCACCTCCTTTTCTTCCATCGAAGACATCTTGCCATATGGCCAACTGCTTTTGGAAAAGGGGGCTCAGCACGTGATCGTCTCCCTTGGTGGTGACGGAGCCTTGTTGTTCTCAGGTGATGCTGTTTATCAGGCGGCCCCTTTAAAAGGCACGTTGATTAATTCTGTTGGGGCTGGCGACTCAATGATTGCTGGATTTGTTAGTCAGCTTTCGGCGACACCCGATCTTGAATTAGCATTTCGCTATGGTGTCGCTTGTGGCAGTGCGACTGCTTTTTCAGCAGATTTAGCAACAGCTGCTGCCATTACTGATTTACTGGATCAAATAACCCTTAAAAAGCTCAAATAGGAGGAAATCACATGAATATTAACGACTTATTATTAAAAAATGTCATGATTTTAGACTTACAAGCCACAGACAAAGAAGCGGCAATTACTGAAATGGTCGACAAATTGTTTGCTGAAGGACGAATTTCCGATAAGGAGATCTTCAAAGCTGGCATTTTGGCTCGCGAAGCTCAAACAACGACTGGGTTAGGCGATGGCATTGCCATGCCCCACGCAAAAAACGCAGCAGTCAAAGAAGCAACTGTTTTATTTGCTAAAAGTAAAGCTGGCTTGGATTATCAGTCATTAGACGGCCAGCCCACTCACCTCTTCTTTATGATTGCTGCTCCAGAGGGCGCCAATAACACTCATCTACAAGCTTTAGCGGCTCTCTCTCGATTACTGATTAAGCCAGAATTTGTGGCTCAGTTAAAAGAAGCCAATAGCCCTGACGAGGTTCAACAATTAGTCGCCCAAGCGGAAAAAGAAAGAGAAGCAGCGGAAGTGGTGGAAACACAAACGGTGGCTCCGGCTGACCAACCGCTGATTGTGGCCGTAACAGCTTGCCCAACGGGAATTGCTCACACTTATATGGCAGAAGACGCCTTAAAGGCTAAAGCAGCGGAAATGGGCGTTAGAATTCGTGTAGAGACAAATGGCTCTGATGGGGTTAAACATCGCTTAACCCCTAGTGAAATTGCTGAGGCTAAAGGTGTTATCGTAGCGGCCGATAAAAATGTTGAGATGGCCCGCTTCAATGGCAAACCGTTACTTAATCGCCCCGTTAGTGATGGCATTAAGAAAACAGAGGAATTAATCAATTTAGTCTTGACAGATCAAGCGCCGACCTTCCACACAAACAAAGCAGAGGAGACAGAAGAATCCAGTAGCGGTTCCATTGGGTCACAAATTTACAAACACTTGATGAATGGTGTCAGCAATATGTTGCCTTTTGTAATCGGTGGCGGGATTGTGATCGCTTTAGCCTTTATGATTGATCAGGCCATGGGTGTTCCTCAAGATAAATTGGAATTATTGGGAAGCTACAATCAATTTCCTGCTTACTTAAAATCAATCGGTGGTGCGGCTTTTGGCTTTATGCTGCCAATCTTAGCTGGTTACATCGCCTCTAGTATTGCTGATCGTCCTGGATTAGTGGCTGGTTTCGTTGCTGGTGCTTTGGCAGCTTCTGGCGGTGCTGGCTTCCTGGGGGCTTTACTTGGTGGTTTCTTGGCTGGTTACGTGATGATTTTCTTGAAGAAACTATTTGCTAACTTACCTAAATCCTTAGCAGGGATTCGCACGATTTTATTTTACCCATTCCTAGGGGTGCTGATTACGGGGCTCTTAATGCTGGTAGTGAACATTCCGATGGAAGCTATTAACACTGGTTTGAATAATTTCTTAAACAACTTGTCGGGCGTCAACGCTGCACTGTTAGGTGCGCTTTTGGGTGGCATGATGGCCGTTGACTTAGGTGGTCCGATTAACAAGGCAGCTTACGTCTTTGGTACTGGTACGTTAGCGGCAACTGTCGCAACGGGTGGCAGCACTGTGATGGCTGCTGTCATGGCTGGTGGGATGGTCCCTCCTCTTGCAATTTTTATTGCCACATTGTTATTCAAAACTAAATTTTCGAAAAAAGATCAAGAAGCTGGTCTAACTAACTTAGTCATGGGGGCTTCTTTCATTACCGAAGGGGCAATTCCTTTTGCAGCCGCTGACCCTCTTAGAACACTGCCTGGCTTTATTGTCGGTTCAGCTCTAGCTGGTGGTCTCGTCAGCAGTTTAGCCATTAAAGTAATGGCGCCTCATGGTGGGATCTTCGTTATTTTATTAGTTAATAAACCACTCTTGTATATTGCCTTCATTATCCTTGGCTCATTCGTTAGTGCCCTTATTTTAGGTGCTATGCGCAAACCTGTCGCTCAATAAGCCGACTTAAACAACGACTGCGGTCGTTGTTTTTTTTGCTTACATTTCTCAACAATAATATTATAATATTGACTATAGTGTGTGACATACAGTATAATAAAAGAAAGAGGTGATCCTATGTCAGAAAAAGATATCGTTCAAAGTTATCTGACTGAACTCAGGCGGGGCAGCCTTGTCCTAGCCGTCCTCGGTTGCTTAAGCAAACCCTTCTATGGTTACGGTTTACTTCAGGAACTGCAAGACAAAAATATTCCCATCGAAGCTAACACACTTTACCCATTGTTAAGGCGCTTAGAAAAGCAAGGTCTGTTGACTAGCGACTGGGATACGACTGAAAGCCGTCCGCGAAAATACTATTTGATCAATGAGACTGGCAAACACGTGACAAAGGCACTACGAGATGAATGGTTGGTAATGCAGAGAAGTATTATGACAATATTTGAGGAGGATTAAGATGAATGATTGGGTTGCGCGCTATGTTCAAGGAGTCATCAACCGCTTACCAGAGAAGGAACGTTTTGAAGTAGAGCAAGAATTAACCAGTAATATTTACGACATGCTTTCAGATAATCCTAGCGAAGATGAAATCAAAGAAGTCCTACTTGAAATGGGACCACCTGCCGTTTTGGCTGAAGAATACCGTCAAGAGCCAAAATATTTGATCTCCCCTCGTGTCTATCACGACTACATCCAAGTTCTCAAATATTTAGTGCCAACCGTTGGTGTGGTTGTCGCTATTATCGGTGGGATCATTGGAGGCGTTGAAGGTAGTCAAAAAAGCGCTTCTGCAATATCTTTTGTGCAAGGCGTTCTGCAAAATGGCATTGGCACAGGGCTCTCACTGGGGATTTCAGCCGCATTTCAAGCCTTGTTATGGACAACTATCGGCTTTGTCATCGCTGAGCGATATCACGCATTTGATGCCAACAACAATAAGAAAGAGTGGCGCTTGGAAGATTTGCCACAATTACATCACGGAAAAAAAATAGCGATCTCTGACGCGATTGTTGAAATGGCTCTAACGTTATTTTTTTCTGGAATGCTACTACTAGAAGCTTTTGATCTGTTACCCATTGTCTTTATCACCGAGAAAAATGGGGTCGCGTCAATCCCACTCTTTAGCCCGACCTTCATCTGGAAACTAGTTCCTGTTCTGATTATTGGTATCCTAATGTCAGTCTTAGTTAATGCCATTAAACTAAAAGACCGACGCTGGACGAAGCGGGTTCTTCAATGGACGCTCTTTGAAAGCTTGATTTCTGCTAGTTTATGGATTATTTTGCTACTACAACCGGATCTTTTCAGTTACGAATTTACAGACTTCCTAAAAGACCAGACCTGGGCCAAAATGGATGTCCTCCATTATATTGCCAGTGGCGAGACCCATTTCATATTAGTGATTGTCTGCTCAATTATTGGAATTGTTGCTATAGCTGAATGTGGAAATGCCCTCTATCAGTATTTTAGAAAAGAGGCTCAAATGACAAAAATATAATAAAACAAGCTGGGACATAAAGTCGTTTTGCTCCGAGCAATCTCGAAGAACCCGAACAATCGGCCGTTTCGATTGCTCGGGTTTTGAGAAATTGCCGAGAGAGCAGACTTTTGGAGCGCGTCTATCGCACAATGTTCGTAAAAGTATCGGAGGCTGGGACTATTGTCCCAGCCTCTTTATTATTTTCGGTAAAACATGATTAATTTAGTTAAGGTGTCACGATTCCACAATGTGACATCAGTTTCCTTCGCAAAATCAATGGCTTCATCAGAAAAATAGTCATTAGTGACTGCCACTAGTTTGATTGACTCAAAGTCTCGACTTTTGGCAATTACGTCATGAACAACACTAACAGCTACTGTCTGGTTACTGCTTTGGCAACCAAATAAGTACTGTTCTCCATTCTTTATCCCAAAAATAGCGTCATTCTTCTTTAATTCAACTTGTTCATAGCCACTTTCAATTAAAAAATCAACTAACTGAGTCTTAAATTCCAGATCACATAACTGATCCCACTGTGCTAATTCTGGCGAGCGATCTTGATTACTGAGACTACCGACAGCTTCCACTACTTTCACCGGCACTTCTCGAACCTCTATCGGAGGCATTTCTCGTGGTGCTACGGGCCGATACCCTTTAATGACTCGGCTTTTTAACGTTTCTTTCAAATCTTTTGGCAAAAAAGCATACGCGATACCAAAACAGGTTAACATTGTCAATACAATGATTAAAACTGAAGACTCATCATTTGAAAATGCGCCGAACACGCCAACGACAATAAAAAAAATAGACAAACCAATTCGACTATTTCGCATTAGGTTCCCCACAATATCCCTCCCCAATAATACTAAATTCATCTAAATTGTAGCTCAATTCAGCATAATTGTCTAGGAGTCACTAATTTTGTGACTAATCCCCCATCACTCGCAACATCAGGGCTTTTTGAGCATGAAGACGATTTTCAGCTTCTTGGTAAACAACGGAATGAGTGCCGTCAATAATGTCGGCAGTGACTTCTTCGCCACGATGAGCCGGTAAACAGTGTAAAAACTTATAATCTGCCTGAGCCGCTGAAACCAACTCCTCATTAACTTGATAATGCTCACCAAAAACGGCTAGCCGTTTGTTGTTCTCTTCTTCCCATCCCATGCTAGCCCAAACATCGGTATAAACGATATCCGCCTCTTTAACAGCTTCTTTTGGCTCAACCAGACTTTCAATCTTAGCGCCACTTTCACTGGCTAATCCTTGTGCGATTGTTACGTACTCCTCTTTCGGTTGATAACCAACTGGACTGGCCACTGCCACATCCATGCCGACAATGGCTCCACCGATCATCAATGAATGAGCCATATTATTACCATCGCCTACATAGGCTAGTTTTAGGCCTTCAAATTTACCGTAATGCTCATAAATAGTCATTAAATCGGCTAATACTTGACAAGGATGATGGTCATCGGTCAACCCATTAATGACCGGAACACTGGCTTCAGCCGCTAACTCTTCTACCTTGCTATCCTCAAATGTCCGAATCATAATCCCATCTACATAACTTGACATAACTTTGGCGGTATCCTTAATGGGCTCCCCACGCCCCATTTGTGAATCCCCTGTATTCATTACAATGGCATCACCGCCTAATTGGACGATTCCCGCTTCAAAAGACATTCTCGTCCGAGTTGAAGCTTTTTCAAATACCATGGCTAAGATCTTACCAGATAAACTTTCCTGGTATTTTTTAGGGTCTTTCTTCATGTCAATCGCTAATTTAACTAGTTCAATCACATCCGTTTTCATCAGCTCTTCCAAGGTTAAAATACTTTTCCCGGCTAAATTGTTTCCCATCATTTCCACCATCTCTTCTTTATCATTCATATTTTGCAAGACTTTCTTTTAAAACTGCCACACCTGTTTTTAATTGTTCCACTGTTAGAGTCAAAGGCGGTAACAACCGGACCACATTATGGCCAGCTGTTAAGGCCACCACTCCAGCTTGAGCCATGGTCTCTACCACCTCGCTTGGCGGCAGTGTCACTTCAACGCCGATCATAAATCCGATCCCGCGGACATCGACAACCGTTGCTAAGGGCAATAGCTCTTCTTCCAATAAAGCTTTTAGAACATCTCCCTTGCGCTTGACGCAAGTTAAAAAATCCGATTCATTCAATTGACCTAAGACGGCAGACGCGGCAGACATTGCCACTAAATTTCCGCCAAAAGTTGAACCGTGAGTGCCTGGACCAAAGTCTATGGCCAACTCTTTTTTCGCTAACATAGCTCCAACTGGTAAACCATTTCCCAACCCTTTAGCCAACGTGATAATATCTGGCATCAGTTCATATTGCTCCGATAAATAAAGGGTGCCTGTTCGCCCCATCCCGGTTTGGACTTCATCAACGGCTAGTAAAATGCCTTTTTCCTGACAACTCCTTTGAACAGCTTTTACCCACTCTGGGTCGGCAGGCAGAACACCGCCTTCTCCTTGAATTAATTCCAGCAAAACACCACCAACGGCTTCGTCAAGGGCCGCTTCAAAAACCTCTAAATCATTGTAAGGAAGATAGACAAAACCAGGGACGATCGCACCAAAACCACCGTGAATCTTAGCTTGACCAGTCGCAGACATGCTGCCAAAAGTCCGACCGTGGAAGGAATCGATAAAGGTGATGATTTTAGCTTTACCAGATGCTTTCCGAATTAGTTTTAACGCCGCTTCGTTGGCTTCGGTCCCACTGTTACAGAAAAATGCTTGATAGTTTTTTTCGCCGATTAATTGGGCTGCTACTTGTTCTTGTAAGCTATTTTGATATAAATTAGGGGTGTGCCAAAGCTTTTCCAACTGACCAGTCACAGCAGCCTTAACCCTTGGATGATCATACCCAAGATTTGCCACGCCAATGCCACTAGAAAAATCCAAATACTGCTGACCTTCACTATCAATCAGATAGCCGCCAGCGCCACTAACAAATTCCCGATTTGCTCGCTGATAATTAGGTAATAAGTAACTCATGAAACCAACACCTCCGAATGATGTATCACGGTACCTGCCTGATTGATTTGATTGGTAATGTGCACTTGTTTCACCCCTGCGATAACAGCTGTTACAGCACTGTTTAACTTCGGCAACATCCCGCCCTTAATCACACCAGTCGCTTTTAAATCAGCAACTTCTGCCAATTTGACTGTCTCCAAAAGTCCTGCTTCAGTCTTAATCCCTGGAACATCGGTTAATAAATAAAGTTGATCAGCTTGCAACGATTGTGCAATCGCACAGGCTGTTTGATCGGCATTAACATTTAACCACTGGCTATCATCGGTAATACCTAAGGGAGCAATGACAGGAATTTGTTGATTATTCAACAATTGTGTTAGAAAATCAGTGTTGACTGAGACAACTTCGCCGACATAGCCTAAGCTGGTCTCTTTCAATGAATGAGCGGTTAACAAGCGATCATCCATGGCATTTAAACCGACAGCCGCAAAGCCAGCTTCTTGAAAAATACTGGTAATCGTTGGTTGCACCTGACCGATTAAGACCATCTTAACAATATCCAAGGTTTCTTTCGTCGTCACTCGCATGCCGTTATGAAAGGTACTAACCACATCCAGTCGTTCAAGCATCGTGTTGATATAATGCCCACCACCGTGAACAATCACGACACGTTTTCCAGCTAGTTGCCATTGGCGAATTTTCTCAAAAAACGTCGGCTGCAAATTGTCGCTGGCAACACCACCTAATTTCACTACAATTGTTTCTGTCATTGCTTTTCTCCTACTTTCTCTTACGTATGATAACAGGCGTTAATTTCCACATACTTATACGTCAAATCACAACCCCAAGCGACGCCTGTCGCTTCACCTTGTTTTAAATCGACAACGATTAAAATACTTTCTTTTTCCAAGACTTCTTGAACCTTAGCGGCATCATACTCCTGAGGCTCACCATTTTTCAAGACTTGCTCACTACCTAAAAAGATATCGACATCTCCAGCCTCTAATTCCGGTCCGGCATAACCGGCGGCACAAATGATGCGGCCCCAATTGGGATCTTCACCAAACATGGCAGATTTAACTAAGGAGGAGCCAACAATTTTTTTGGCAATTAATCTGGCAGCCTCTTTCGTCTGGCCATGTTGCACTTGCACTTCAATTAACTTGGTTGCCCCTTCACCATCTTGCGCAACTTTTTTAGCTAAAACCTCGGCCACAAAATGGAATAATTTCTTAAATAAAAGGTAGTCCTCAGTATTGACGATGATTTCCTGATTATCAGCACAACCATTGGCCATCACCAGGACCATATCATTAGTTGATGTGTCGCCATCAACTGTAATTTGATTATAAGTATTGTCGACGGTTTCCTTCAATAACTCTGACAATAACGCCGCATCAATCTTGGCATCTGTTGTAATAAAGGATAACATCGTGGCCATATTCGGATGAATCATGCCCGATCCTTTGGCAACACCAGCCATGGTTACTAGCTGTCCACCGATTTCTGCTGTCACAACGACTTCTTTGGTCCCTGTGTCTGTGGTCAGAATCGCTTCATGAAAAGCCGCTGGCGTCTGGTTGTCTTGACTCAACTGAACAATTCCCTGTTTGACTTCTGTCATCGATAATTGTTTGCCAATCACCCCTGTCGAAGCCACGGCCACCTGATTAGACTTGATGCCAAGCTTAGCTGCAATTAACTGCTGGGTCTCATAAGCAGCGGCCAGCCCTTGTTTGCCAGTACACGCATTAGCAATCCCTGAATTAACAATGACTGCCTGTAACTCTGAATTAGCTAATAAGGCTTCTTTTGTGACCAAAATCGGCGCGGCTTTAACGTGATTTAATGTGTAAACAGCCGCTGCTTGAGCTGGCACTGTTGACACAATCCAACCTAAATCCTTCTTTTCTTTGCGAATCCCACAATGCAAACCATCTGCATAATAGCCTTTTGGGCTGGCAATTGTGCCTTCAATAATGTTCATCCGATCGTCTCCTTCGACTGTCTCAGGACAGCCCCTTCTTTTTTTTTCATTATGGAAAAACTGGACTATTTATCAACCCTAGCTCCTCAGGAAAACCACACATAATATTTAAGTTTTGAACAGCTTGACCAGCCGCTCCTTTGACTAAATTATCCAGTGTACAAACCAAGGTAATCAGTCTCGTCTCAGAATTATACGCTAAGCCGATGTCACAATAATTAGAGCCTTGAACTTGCTTCAAGTCAGGGTAAACACCGACAGGTTGGACACGAACAAAAGCTTTCTCTCGGTAATAACTGGTGTAAAGCTCAACCAAGGCCTCTTCTGTCAATTCTTCATTTACCTTGGCATAAATCGTCAATAAAATCCCCCGCGTCACCGGTATCAAAGATGTCGTAAACTGAATGGCCTCAATATTAGCATTCCACTGTTGCAATTGTTGTAAAATTTCTGGTGTATGCTGGTGTTGATTCATTTTATAAACCGTCATATTCCCCATAACAGAAACTGCGTGACTACTGGTCGAAGGTACCTTTCCGGCACCTGAAAGGCCAGATTTTCCATCAATGATAATTGAATCTGGCTGGATCATTTTCGCTTTAACTAAGGGTGCTAACGACAGTAATGCGCCAGTCGCATAACAGCCTGGATTAGCAATAAAGTTGGCTTGTGAATTTTGACGCTCTTCTCCTAGCCCGTATTCCGCTTTAAGAATACTGTCAATTGGCGCAGCTTCTTTACCATACCACTTTTCATAAGAGCCTTCAGTCTTTAGGCGAAAATCTCCTGATAAATCAATTAAAGGAAAATCAGCTTCAATAAAAGGTTGAGCCAAAGTTGCTGACACGCCCGAAGGTGTCGCTAGAAAAACCAAATCGGTTTCTTCCATGATGGTGGCAGGTTCAATTTCTTTTATCATTAACTCACAGCAATTTTGTAAGTGAGGGTATATATCTGAAATCTTATGATGAACCATTGATTGACTATGAAGCGATTGAATAATTACTTCAGGATGTTGACTCAGCAAACGGATTAACTCTAAACCGCTATAACCGGTCACCCCAATGATTGCTACTTTCATTTGGCACCTCCAACGATGTATTAAAAGAATTATAAAGTTAATTTTTATGCATGTCAAGTGATAATATTGAATATTTTTAACTTTCAAGACGCTGAAAATGTATAATTATTAAAATATGTTGATAAAACATGCAACATACTAGCGCTGTTCAACACTTTTGGCATGCGATTAAATCCTTTGACAATAATTTCATTTAAATCCAATATCTTTCAATTCGACCCTTCTTTTCGTAAAAAATAACAAATTAGGTTATAATAAAAATTGATAAGATGGACATCTTCAACCACATCCATAGAACTTGTTTTTATGATCGATGCCATTAGATCTAGAACGTTAGAAATTAGGAAAGGAGCTACCTGATGAAAATTGCAGTAATCGGTGGTGGAATTGTTGGCGCGACGACTAGTTTTTATCTGGCTCAAGCTGGTGATGACGTCACTCTTTTTGACTATAAGATCGGACAAGCGACCAGTGCTGCCGCAGGCATTATCTCTCCCTGGCTTTCGCAACGCCGCAATCAAGATTGGTACCAATTAGCCAGGGCTGGTGCTAAGTTTTACCCAACACTAATGACAGACTTAAACGTTCCATTAGAATCCAATATTTACCAACAGGTTGGTACTATCCTATTCAAAAATAATCAATCACTCTTAGATAAACTTTACAAAATAGCCCTTAAGCGACGAGAAGAAGCACCAGAAATTGGCGAGATCATCCTGTTAACACCGGCAGAAATCCAGGAAAAATTCCCAGTTTTGACCCCTAACATGAATGGCCTATTTGTCTCTGGTGGTGCCCGCGTTGATGGTCGGCAACTAATTGATCAATTAGTAAAATCTTTTAAGTTACTAGGAGGCAACTACCACGAAACCTTGGTTAGCGACCTTCGCCCTCTTCAATCAGGTTGGCTTGTCAAAACCAAGGGCATAACTAAAGAATATGACAAGATTGTTCTTGGTACTGGTGCTTGGTTACCTAATTTGCTTCATCCCTTAGGTTTTTCCGTAGACGTCCGCGGACAAAAAGGACAGTTAGTTGAAGTGAAGATCGATGCTGACACCGATAATTGGCCAGTGGTCATGCCTCAAGGCGAAAGTGACATTATTCCCTTTGCTAATGGTAAAATTTTAATTGGTGCCACCCATGAAAATGAACAATTTTATGATTTAACCGTCGATACCCAAATCGTGACAGATATGGTCGCCAGTATTAGAGAACTATCGCCAGAATTGGCCAACTCTGAACACCTCAATGTTCGAGTTGGCACTCGAGCTTATACTTCAGATTTTTTACCCTTTTTTGGTGAAATTGCTGAATTACCAGGCCTTTTTGTGGCCAGTGGCTTGGGTTCCTCCGGTTTAACGACTGGACCGATCATCGGGCACACTATGGCCTCCTGGCTTCATAACAAAGAGACGGAACTTAAAGTAGACCGCTATTCACCTACTAACTATATTCGTAAAATCTAAAACAGCCCTCTTAACCAACTGGTATGGTTAAGAGGGCTGTTCGGTTTTATGTTAGGACACTTTGTCAACAGCTGAATAGCTGGTTGATAAATGCTCCTTATTGGTTAACCTTTTGCTGAGGATAAGCCGCGGTTCCAAGGTTAACAGCTAGATTGACCATGTGCTGACAAGTTAACTTAAACGATTAATGCGCTTTTTAAACCAACTATGAACAGCTTGTAGCGGTTGTGTTTTGACTACTTCTTCTGGTGACTCCAATTGCTTAACATCGACAAACTCCACATGTAAATCAACATCTTCCGTTTCAATCTGCAATAAATGCTTTTTGGCATTTCGTTTTTTTACGTTGATATGATTCGAGTCGAGATGCTGAACTAAATTATCAACTGACATCGTTTCAATAGCTTCTTCTGGTAAATAAAAACGTAAGACTGCTCGATAATTTCTGGTTTCTTCATCGCTGATAGCAGCTTTGATGTATTGTTTAATATAAAATTCGAAAGCGTGAATTCCTTGATCCAACATGTAACTCGGATTTAAAATCCAATAAGCCAACATCACTTTCTTAGTGGCATCTCGCCAAGGGAAATAAGCTCGATTATTTAAGGTACCAAAACGTCGCCCTTCTAAATAATGATGATTTTCATAATTATACACTCGTGTTGTGAAATGTCGAGCCGTACTTTTAGTTGTGGGCTGCAAAGACTCATTTTGATACTGAATCATTTGGGTATTAGCACCAATTCGAATAAATTCAGTACAAGGTTCCCGTAACACGCCAACACCATTACTCCACTCCAACTGGTCAAATCCCAGCTGATCACGATAACTAAATTGAAACTCTACGTTATGAGGATGATTCCAGCTTAAAGGGTTTTCGTAAAGTCGGACACGAATGACATCATGTTGAAGTTCTACAATGTCTTCGACTTGTTGAACATCAAGAAACGCTTGTTTGGGAATCACATAATAATAATCAGGAGCATACCACATTTTCCAACATGCCGTAAAACAGAGTCCCTTGAAATAGCTGTCATAACCTGGCAATTGACTACAATCAATGATCACTTCCTGCTGATCATCATACATCTTAGGCAAATCAGCTGGGCCGTCTATCTCTTCTTCTAAACGGTCTCTCATCGATTGAGTATTATTGCTTAAAAATTCATCAATACATCGAATATAGGCATACAAGCCATTTTTTTCCATTCTTTTATCGATGTAGTCGTCAATTACCGACTGATGCTTTTGATACAATGCCTCGTTAATCAATATACGCTCGCGAACTTTTCCTTGGTAAATATGAATCGAAAACTCGCCTTCAACCGCTTTTACTGAAATTAACATATCCTCTTGCTGTGCGACCTCTAATGAATTGATCCGCTTTTTAAGGCCAGCAGAATCAAAATCAAACAGCTGAGTGTCGTCATCAATATAATATTTCTGAGGTGCTACCAAAATTTGACAAAGTGTTAACCAGTCACTAACGGTCGCACGAATCGCCTCATTATTAGCAAACGAACGCAGTTGGGTTACGATGTATAATTGTTGTGGGTCACTGCTCATGGTCAACACCTCCTAAATTAATTATAACTGATAAATCAGTGATAGTATATTTTTCACGTTCTAATAGTTTCATTTTATTTCTGTTTCTCCAACAAAAGATTTTCAGATGACTTTTGACTCAAAAAAGCATATACTACTATTATAAAGAAGTTGCTTAACTAATACCAATTAAAATGGAGGTGCACTATGGCACTAGAACATAAAAAGAATGACAAATTGGAAAAATTATTTGAAGAATTTGCCTTCGATCCCTACCAAGAAGAGCAAGCAGCTCGAGATAAACAAGTCCAAGAAGAAGCTGAAAAATTCTTAAAAAAAGAACAAGAACAACTAGCTAAAAAACAACAAGAAGGTTAAAAAAGGCAATTGAAATTCCTAAATATATACATCCTGTTAAATAATCAAACATATAGTTCCATTGGATAATGCGCATAGTCATCCGCCAAGAGTGGTACTTTCAGCTTTTTTCTGGCTGAAAGTTTAACGGGAAAGGATGATTATTTAATGGGAACTATATAACTCAAAAGATGACCCACTGCCATTAACAAGAACAGCGAGTCATCTTTTTAGCGAATAATTTTATTTCGTAGATTTCGTCGAGCTAGATCAAAAACGATTAAACCACCAGCAATTGCGCCAGCAATCGCTGCCACTCTAATTCCAAAGCCAACCGCTTTACTATACTCTCCAATAATTAAATGATAGGTCATTTGATAGGAGGTACCACCTGGAACCAAGGCAACAATCCCGGGAATGTTATAGAGCGTCGCAGGGGTGTGGCGATGACGGGCAAAATAATAGCTAAGAGCCGCAATCGACAGCGCCCCTAAAAACGTCGATATCGTCACGCTCAACCCGATAAACCCGCTTAACCAATAGACTAACCAGCCACCTGTCCCACTTAACCCGCTATATATTAATGCGTCTTTGGGAACTCGCATAATAATAGCGAATCCCACAGATGTAATAAAGCTCAAAACGACTTGTTCTATAATGGTCAATATCATGTTGTTTCCTCCTTTTAACAAACTTGGATAGATTATTTTTGGCACTCAGCTCATGGCGTTAAATGCCACGGCAATCCCTGCACCAATCATCATGGCGATGATCAACGCCTCGACGCCTCTGGAAATTCCTGAGAGCATATGACCTTCCTGTAAATCACGAACGGTATTTGTAATGGCTACGCCAGGAACAAGTGGCATGATACTGCCGATAATCATATTATCGATAGAAGTGCCGATCTTAAGTTGAATCATTAAAAAAGCCAAAACTCCAATAACAAAAGAAGCTAGAAATTCATCCACATATTTTAGTTTCAAATAAGTCGTACTAATCATATATACAGAATAACCCCCAGCACCGACTAAAAAGGTAGCAAAAAAATTATTCCATTGGCCCCCAAGTAAAATCATCAGAGCAGCACTTAAAATAGCCGCACAGATAATTTTTACGACCGTTTTTTTAGGAGGTTCCTCCTTTAAGACAACTTTTAAGGCCTTAGACAATTCCTGTAAATCAATTTGTTTGGACGAGAACTGCCAAGATAAATCATTTACTTTTGACACTTTACCTAAATTAGTTGTCCGTTCACTAATTCGCTTCATTTGAATACTTTTTGTACTTTCAAGCCCCATTAAAACGATGGTTTGAGTTACGAAACTGATGCCTTCTTCCTGATAGTAATTATCCGCAATGCGGTTCATCGTATCTTCTACGCGGTACATCTCTGCGCCATTTTCAACCATTATTTTACCTGCAAGTACACAGGTTTCCAATAATAACTCTTTTTCTTCCACGAGATGACCTCCTTTTTAATTCGCTTATCATTCAATCACATGCTTTTCTCACACCATAAACAAACCAGTGATCCTATCTATCATAACAAGCAATGAGGAGAAAAGACAACAATTTTATTATACAATTTAACCCAAAAAAAGAAGTTGAATGAGGTTTCAACTTCTTTTTTTCTATTTTAATGCAACTCTGGCCAAAATTCACGATTGACTTCTATCAACTCATCAAGTAGTTCTTTGGCTACTTTAGCACTGGGTACCGTTTTAGATAAGGTTAAAGCCTGCCACATTTTTTGGTAAGATCCTTCCACCCACGCCTCAACAATTAGTTTCTCAACGGCTACTTGTTGTTCCATCATCCCTCGGTGAAAAGTAGGAATAGTTCCTTGGCACAAAGGCTCTGGACCTGAAGATCCGACAATACAAGGCACTTCAACCATGGCATCCGCTCTAAAGTTTGCTATAGCGCCATTATTCTCGACAATTAGCAACATTCTTTCACCCGTGTTAAAGGCGATGGCTCTTGCTAAATCAACAATAAACAGAGCATGATTATCAATATGAAAATCCCCTTCTCTAAAGCTACCTGTTGCGACAATCTTACGTGCCGCATCAAACACTTGCTTTTCTCGTCCTGCCATCACTTCATTGGCACGGGTGTATTCGGGATTGGCATGTTCTACCACATAATCGGGATAGAGATAGTATTTTAAGTACGTATTTGGCAGAAATTCGGGTGCTACTGCTAATAAGTCTTTGGCTTTTTTATGAGTTTCTTGCCAAGATTGATCCATGTGTTGAGTGTCTACTTCGATTTGGGTCAAATAACCATGTTCAGCCACATACTCTCTGATCTCTGATAAGTACTCATGACCTTCAGTATCTCTGACACTGGTCCACCAGCCAAAATGATTCAACCCAAAATAGTTAACAGTTAGCTCCTTTGGCTCCTTATGAATGATTTGAGACATTCGTCGAAGGGTTCCGACAGGCATATCACACATGTTAATCACTTTTGCTTTAGGTCTTAGGACACGACAAGCTTCTGCTACGATAGCTGCTGGATTAGAATAATTGAGCATCCAAGCATTTGGTGAATACTTTTCCATATAATCAATCAACTCGATCATATCCCCAATACTGCGCATACCGTAAGCAATGCCACCAGGTCCACAGGTTTCTTGCCCTAGCACCCCATACTTCAAAGGAATTTTCTCGTCTAACTCCCGCATTCGGTATTGGCCAGTTCGTATATGTGCCATACAAAAATCGATATTTTCAAAGGCCTCTCGTGGGTCTGTTGTGTAGGAAAAGGCGATATCTGGCGCTTTTTCCTTTAAAACCAATTCCAACGCTTTAGCTAAAACGCCTTGGCGTTCGGGATCATTGTCGTATAATTTTAATGTCGCAATCGGAAATTTATCCAAGTTATCCAGTAGCATCATGACAATTCCTGGTGTGTAGGTGCTACCCCCTCCAGCAATAACAATTGATTGTTTTTTCATTCTTAACGCCCTCTTTCTTACTACTTAATTAGTGTTTCCCATAGCTGCATCGACAATTTTACGAACTTTTGTCACTTGCAGTCCATAGACCACTTGAACATTTTCATTTTTTATAATGACACCACTGGCACCTGTCTGATTCTTTAAACTTGCTTCATCCACTAACTCCGTATTTTCAACGGTCAACCGTAAGCGAGTATAACAATTATCCACTGTTTTGATGTTATCTTCCCCACCTAATGCCGAAATAATCTGAGCACCAAGTAACTGATCTGCATCTACTGGCACACCTGCCGCAACTTTATTCTGATAATCTTTTTTAGTGTGAAGTTTTACCTCGTTATTGTCTTCACGCCCCACTGTTTTAAAATTAAATTTAGTAATCAAAAATCTAAAAATTAAGTAATAAGCAACGAAGAATACCAGCCCAACTAAAATATACATCGGCCATCTTGTTTTGCCGATTCCCAAAGGCAAGTTATATAATAAGAAATCGATAAAACCATTTGGACCAATTGCTCTGACACTTAGTACGTTTAAGACAACCATGCTCAAGCCACTTAAAACAGAATGAACTATAAATAGTAACGGTGCCACAAACATAAAAGAGAACTCAATCGGCTCTGTTACACCAGCAATAAAAGATGTGACTGCTGCTGGAATCAAGATAGCTTTCACTTTGGTTTTATTTTCTGGTTTAGCTGTCTGATACATCGCCAAGCAGGCACCGATCAAGCCAAACATCTTAGAGATCCCCCGCGCATCCCAAATGACACTTTGAGATAACACCTTAACAGCCGGATCAGCAATCTCAGCGTAATAGATGTTACGAGCGCCTTCAAAGACTTGCCCGCCAACTTCAGCCACACCTCCTAATGAAGTGTATAAAAACGGCGTGTAAATCAAATGGTGTAGCCCTGTAGGAATGAGCAATCGTTCTAACATACCGTAAATAAAAATTCCGAAGTTGCCACTTTGATTAATGACTGTTCCCAAACTAGTAATGCCACTCTGAACAATTGGCCAAAGATAAGTTAAAATAACAGCCAATAAGACTACTGCTGGAATCAGGACAATAAACACAAAGCGAGAGCCACCATAAATTTGAAAGGCGTTACTAAACTCTGTTTCGCAAAACTTATTATGAACGTAAGCGGTCATAATCCCTAGAATGATTCCCAGAAACACCCCCATGTCCAAAATTTGAACTCCTAATACCATGGTTTGGCCAGTCCCACTTAGACTGTCAGCCTCCACTAAAGTTTCACGCAGGCCCATAAATTTATTCATGGCGTTAATAAAAACTAAAAATCCTAGGACAGCAGTGAAGCCGGCCTCTGCTTTTTTCGTATTAGCTAAGCCAACAGCTAAGCCAACACAGAAGATCAGCCCTAAATTACTTAAAATGGCGACCAGAGAACCTGATAAAATCGTGCCAAACCCTTTGGTGACCGGATTGTCTAAAAACGGCAGTTTTTCCATTAGTAATGGATTGGTAAATAAATTTCCAACTGCTATCAAAATTCCGGCAATCGGTAAAATTAATACTGGAATGAACATTGCCTTGGAAAACCGCTGCAAGCCATTCATGATTCGCTCTTTCATATTCGTCCCTCCAACTGTTGATGGTCTCATCTTACAATGATTCCCCTGCTAATGTAACCCTATTCAAAAAAGAAGAAACAGGTTACTCCAATCAGTAACTTGTTTCCTCTTTTAATTGTTGACTGATCAGTTGATTGTACTCCCAAACAACGACTTCCATCGCCAATAACACATGGGAGAAAAAGCTATTAGCCCCTGAATTGTAGTCATCGTATTTATTTAAGTCCTTAATCTTAATCGTCAACTTCCCAAAAGCTCTTAAGGTATTCTCAATTTCATTGGTGAAGGCAATCACGGGAATATCGTTTTCGGTTGCAGTTCGCACCTTTTCGATAACCTTAAGGGTTTCACCTGATTTTGAGATAGTGATAAACACGCCAATATCATCCAAATTATTCTCAAAAACACCTACCGAGTCATTGCCAGTTGAAAACATGACCCGTTTCCCCAGGACTAATAGTTTTTTATGTAAATATTCAGCAATAATTCCTGAAAAACCGTTGGCGTAGACAAAAACAAATCGTTTATCTACATCGATTAAAGCTTGCGCCACCGCCTCAAAGACCGCTTTGGAATTCAACTCAAAAAGACTGTCATAGGAAAAGATATCAGCATAGGTTCCCTCTTGAATTTGATTTTTATCTTGGATCAATGGCATCAGCTTGTAATTCATGTCCACAAAGCCATTAAACCCTAGTTTCTTTGCCAAACGCATAATCGTTGAAGTAGACGTCAAAGTATTTGCTGCAACTTCGCGGATCCCCATCGTTAAGATAGCATCATGATGACGAACGATATAAGCTAAGACATCTTCTTCTAATGAGCTCAATTTTTTATTTTCAGCTAACTTTTGAACAATTGTATTTCCCATACTCACCCTACTCTTCCTTAGTGGAAATAATAACCTCACGAATCAAATCTAAGCTGGCTTCTGATGCTAATCGATTAGCGTACATCACATTAACAAATAAAGCATCCATGATACTCAATTGAGTAATTCGGGAAGCAAGTGCTTCTGGCCGAAAGGCGATTTCCTTTGATGTAGACAACAAACAAAGGTCAGCTAATTCTGCCAAAGGCGACAGTAAAAAACTAGTGACGACAATCAATTTGGCACCACTTTTTTTGACTTGGCCAGCAATTTGTAAGATGTCACGACTTTGTCCAGAGTGGGAGATTAACACTCCACAATCGTCTTCTGTCATGCGAGCGGCCTTCATTAACTGAATGTGACTATCGGTCTCACAAACAACATTTAATGGGGACCGCAGAAACTTGTGATAGGCATCCATGGCAATGACATTTGACCCACCAACACCAAAAAAAATAATTTGTTGACTCGTTGTTAATAGTCTAACAGCGGCTTCTAAGATCTCCTCTTCGAGTAGTTCCAACGTCTCACTTAATGCCTGTCGATTCGCCTCAAAAACCTTTTTAGCAATGCCTTTAGCTGAATCTGATTCGGAGATTCCTTCGTAAATTTGATGTTCCAAAGGTTTTTCCTGTTTTTTAAAAGTGGCCAAATCAATTTTAAATTCTTTATAGCCTTTGTAACCGAGACGTTGACAAAAACGAAAAACAGTCGATTCTGCCACTCCCAGTTGTCGAGATAAATCACCGATGGATTGATGAATAATCCGCTCTGGGTAATGTAAAATATAATCAGCGATTTGCTGTTCCTTACGACTAATATCCCGATAAATCGATTTTATTTTTAGTTCTATTGGATTTTGCATCTGATAACTCCTCTTGCTTCGTTTAACAAATTATAGCACGAAATCTCATCGGCTTCCTAGATTTCATCACAAAAGTCCGCCTGAAGAAAATAAAATCTTTTCCATCTTGAATAAAATAAAATTTTATTCTATAATGGTGATAATAAAATTAATTTACTTGGAGAGTGACAAGATGAAATTAGGCATTATCGGATTAGGTAAAATGGGATTAAACTTGGCAATCAACTGTCAACGTCAAGGACATGAGGTTATTGGAACAGACATTAGCGCAGCTTGCTTAAGTGCAGCTGCCTCAGAGCAACTAACCACCACCGCCTCTCTCAAACAGCTCATCGACGCCTTGCCAGAACGAAAAATTGTCTGGGTGATGGTACCCAACGGTCAACCATTAACAGATGTGCTAACTCAACTGGAGAGCTTGCTAAAATTGGGTGATATCGTGATTGATGGCGGTAATTCGAACTTCAAAGACTCTCAACTTCGGGGCAAACGCTTTGCTAAAAAAGGCATTGATTTCTTTGACATTGGCACTAGTGGTGGAACAAGCGGGGCCAATCATGGAGCCTGTCTGATGATCGGCGGCGACCAAACTGTTTTTAAAGAAATCGAACCTCTTATTCAGGCTATTTCCCTTGAAGATGGCTATTTGTACACCGGTGAGATTGGCAGTGGCCACTTTTTAAAAATGGTTCATAATGGGATTGAATACGGGATGATGCAAGCTATTGCCGAAGGCTTTGAGGTATTGGAACAGGGTCCCTTTGATTACAACTTAGAAGATGTGGCTCGCGTTTGGAATCACGGGTCTGTCGTACGTTCTTGGTTGATGGAACTGGCCGAGGAAGCCTTTAAAGAGGATGCTAAATTAGCTAATATCAAAGGGATTATGAATTCCTCGGGTGAGGCTAAATGGACCCTCGAAACGGCCTTGGATTATCAAATTCCAACACCCGTTATTGCATTATCACTGATAATGCGTTATCGTTCTTTATATGACGACACATTTACTGGTAAAGTTGTAGCAGCATTGCGCAATGGCTTTGGTGGACATGCTGTCGAAAAACATAACGACTAACTTGGAGGTAAGCATGACTTCTTTAATCATCAGCATCGATATTGGAACGACCAGTACTAAATCAACGATCTTCACAACAACCGGACACGCTTTAGCGTCCTTTTATCAAGGTTATCCTATGACAAAAGATGGCGGCGGCAGAGCAACTCAAGACCCAGAATCTATTTTCCAAGGGGTGCTAACAACCTTAAAAAACGCTTTGGATTTTAACAATACTAGAGAAAAATTAATCGCCGTTACCTTTTCTAGTGCCATGCACAGCCTGATTGGACTAGATGGCAATCATCAGCCACTTACGCCTGTTATTACTTGGGCAGATTCCCGGGCAAACCAATGGGCAGAACAGTTAAAGAACAGCCCTCAAGGCCCAACCTTTTATCAAAAAACCGGAACGCCCCTTCATCCAATGACGCCATTAAGTAAAATCATGTGGCTTAAGCAAGAGGAAAGTGACCTTTATCACCAAATTAAGCTTTTTACCAGTATTAAAGAGTATATCTTATACCGATTGTTCAACACACATCTGGTCGATTATTCAATCGCCTCAGGAACTGGGCTCTTTAACATCCACAGTTTGACTTGGGATCAGGATATTTTAAGTTTTTTGGAATTATCTGAAGAACGTTTACCAAAAGCAGTCCCTCCTACTACTCAACTGACTAAAATAAACAAAGCTTATCAAAAACAACTTGGTTTACCAGACAATATACCTTTTGTAATTGGGGCTAGCGATGGTGCTTTAGCTAATTTAGGAACTAATTGCATTTCATCAGAAAAAGCCAATTTATCAATAGGAACAAGTGCCGCACTCCGCTATACGGTCAGAAGCCCTCTTTTACATCAGACAGGTGAAACCTTTTGCTATTTATTAGATGAAGGCTATTGGGTGATTGGAGGAGCTGCAAACAATGGTGGTATGATTATCGATTGGGCTCGTCAATTAACTGCCAATGATATGAGTTATGATGACTTTATGGCTAAGGTTGAGAAAATCCCAGCTGGCTCCGATAATCTTTTTTTCCACCCCTATTTAAGTGGTGAGCGTGCGCCGATCTGGAGTGGCGATATCCGTGGTTCGTTTACTGGGCTTGCTCTTAGCCATACTGATGCTCATTTAATGCGAGCCATTTTAGAAGGTATTTGCTTCAATATTGCTGATATTTTTCAAGCATTAAATTCACTAACGGCCCAGCCGATAAAAATTTGTGCTTCTGGTGGCTTCTCTCATTCACCTACTTGGAAACAAATGATGGCTGACATTCTGGGGCAACCTATCACCTTCCCCAAAACTCACGAAAGTTCAGGTTTAGGTGCCATGATTTTAGCCCTTAAAAGCTTAGGATTGATTGCAAATTATGAGGAAAGTAATCATTTAGCTGTTTTTCAAGATCATTCAACCGAAGAACTTCTGATGCCAATCAAAACTAATCAACAACTTTATGTCAAACAATTAATAAAATATCAACAACTAAAAGAATTAACTAAATTGCAAACTACTATTTTAACAGACTGAATATCATTCAGTCTGTTTTTTTCTTGACAAAATTCTGACAACCCTTTAATATGACATTATAGGACAACGAACGACAAAATAGGACAAGGAGATTAACATGACATTTATTAAAGGACAGACGCGCTTTATTGTTTTAACCGCTATCCTCACCATTTTTAATGCACTGATTACCTTAATTACCCCACTTCTATTAAGAAACATTTACACCAATCACTATCAACTAAACTACCAGACACTGCGATTGGTTGTCGGTTGTATGATCGGTTCATTCCTCTTTCAATTCATTTTATTAATTTTTCGCGAAAATTTTGCCATCAATTTCAATCTAGAAACGAGTAAAACTCTCTACCGAAAAATGTTTGAGATGACCTATGACAAACTGCTAACATTGGAACCAACCTACTTAGTTAACCGACTATTGGAGGCAGTTATTGTCTTTTATCAATTTGTTACAAGCTCCTTCGTGACCATTTTAGGAAACGGGTTAGTGGTACTGATATCTGTCATCATTTTTAGTACGATTGATTCAGTTTTAGGCGTTCTGATGATCTTAATTCTACCGATAAATTATATTGGATATAAAGTCATTAATCAAAAGCTGCAACAAAAATCGGCCATTATGGCTGACAATAATGCAAGGAGTCTGAAAGAAATCTTAACCGTTTTCAAAAATACCGATTATCTTAAACAAGAAAGTGACTTTACTACCATTGAAACAATCATCACCCCTTCCCTATTAAACATTTACGAAAAGATGGCAGATATCAACAAATTTGCCCGGGGAACTTCTTTATCGATTGAATTACTCAATAGTTTCTTTCAAAATTTACTATTTTTATGGCTCGCCTTAGCCGCTAGCCAGAATGCCAACAATTTACCCAATTTAATCATTGCCAGTGTCCTATTTCCAATCTACTTTAATGCTGTGAAAAGCTTTTCCTCTGTTAATCTGGAATTCAGAAATCTCAAAGTAGCTCACGAGTTTATCAATAACGAGATCATTGGAAATAGCGAACAAAGCGGCCAACAAAGTCTTCAATCCGTTGAAGAAATTAAGATGGAGAATATCCACATTGAGATAGCGCAACAGAGCTTAAACCTCTCTGTTAATCAGACCTTTGTACCTGGTGACGTGGTTTACGTCAATGGTCCTTCTGGCGCGGGGAAAAGCACCTTGATGAAAGCGCTAATCAAATTTAGAAAGTCCAAGGGGATTTCATTTAATGGCATCCCACTTGAAAACATCTCCAATAGTTCTTTAAGAAAAAGGGTGAGTTATCTCTCCCAAGACAACACCTTACTGCCTGCAACCGTTCAAGATAATATTTTATTTGGACGTCTGTCGGTTGACGTCAATTGGCAAAAGTTCAGTCACTCCAGACTTTTATCACCTTTGTTAACAACCAAAGATTTAGATTCTATTCTATATGAAGGCGGTGCTAATCTTTCTGGTGGCGAAAAACAACGAATTGTCATTGCACGTGCTTTAGTTGAACCAGCAGATGTTCTCATCCTTGACGAAGTTACCAGCAATATTGATAAGCAGGCAGCTGACGATATATTAGCTACGATACTCGAGGCAACGGACACGATTACGTTTATCATTTCTCACGACAAAAGTCACCGGCAATTCTGTACAAAAGAAATCATTCTCTAACTTTCGTGTGTTATAATGTAAGGACTAATACGATGAGGGTGAAACCGTTGGAAAAACTTTATACTGTAAATGACATCGCGCAGATGACACAACTTTCGACACGTACCATTCGCCGCTATTTACAAAGTGGTGAGCTTCAGGGCAAAAAAGTGGGACATCAGTGGCGCTTTACCGAAAAGGATCTTGCTCGTTTTATGGATAATAGTACGATCATAACCGCGTTGGACGAAGCTGACGAACTCGTTTTTGAAGATTTTCGTCAAGGAAACATCTTGATTGAGCCCAATCTACCAAAAGCCTATGCCACCGTTATTTATTCTTTCCATAATGACGACGAACTAAAAAAATTCAAAGATGAGTTACTCTCCTTGTACAATGAAAAATACGCAAACCAGCATCATTCACTTAAAATAAGGGTACTAACAAAAAACCAACTACGCTTGACTCTCTTTGGTCCTTTAATTTTTTTAACCAATTATTTAGCTGAGATTAACCAGAAAGAAGGTCAATAATGTGTCGTTATCAATCGAAACAAAACGCTTGAAACTAATGCCAATAAACGAAAGCCACAGTTCAGCTTTGCACCATTTTTGGTCTGACCCAGCAGTGACTCAATTTATGACGATTGACCCCTTCGAAACTATTGAACAAACCACTGAAATGATCGCCTTCCTTGTAAAGAAAATGACCGAAGGCGAGGCCTCACGCTACACCATTCAATTAAAAAATACTGAAGAGATAATTGGAACTTGCGGGCTAAACTATTTGGATTATCAAAATAACCGCACAGAAGTCGCTTATGACTTAGGCTCCGCCTATTGGGGGAAAGGTTACGCTTTTGAGGCTCTCAGCGGTTTTGTTGAGTGGGTTTTACAAGAACAAAAGTTCCATCGACTTGAGGCAAAAATCGATCCAGATAACCTCCCTTCAATCAAACTTATTGAAAAACTTGGGTTTAAAAAAGAAGGCTTGTTACGAGATTATGAGAAAATTGGTCTACATTATTACGACGTCTTCATGTATTCCAAAATAAAAGAGCCAGAAAACGCAAGTCAATAAGCGTTTTCTGGCTCTTTTATCTTATAGCGATACAGCGTCTAGTTTAGGAAGTGATTTTTTTTCGTCTGCCTGCTCCTTTAAGGCTGTTAGTTCTTTAGCGGCATAGTCATCATAAAAAAGTTCTACTACCTCGTCTACGCGACCATAACTGTCTAGTAGTAACACCAGACACAGCTCATCTTCACTGTCGTTCACCAATATGGCAGCTTGCCCCTCAAGTGTTTGGCTCGTCTGATAAGTGCCTTTTTCAAAGTCCAACTCTTCCACAATGCTCAAATCCCATTCAAGGCGATTATAGGCCTGATCAGTAAGATAATCCATAACATAATAAAATTCATCTTCACGTTCATCTACTGGTAACAGAAAATAGCCGACGATTACATTCTCCACTATCTCCTCTACAGTAAACTTCATTTTATTGGTAAGTTCTTCAAACGTTTTAACATCCGTCTCTTGCCATCCCTCACCTACAACAGCTGTTACCCATTCCCAATCTGTCAATTCGACGAGCAAGTACGGTTCTTCATCACGTGTGATTAGATAATAGGCAATGTTATCATCAATTTGTTTGTAGATAATATCATACTCATAAGTTTCATCAGGATCAACATCGTATATATGCTCATTAAAAACATCTGTTGCCTCTGGGCTAACCCATGTTTCAACATACATCTCTCTTTGAGATTCAATATCATCTTCGTAATCCGTCTCTTCAATAAAATAAGCTAAAAAGGCATAACCTGGATCTTCAGTATCCAGCCAATCATCCTCATAATCTGATTCATCATCATAATACTCAGAGTCATCAGCGTAATCACGATCATCATCATTGGAAAAAAAACTGCCTAAGATCGACAATCCGATGACCCCAATAACGACAATTCGTAAAATGGTTCGCCAATCAACAGGTTTAGGATAGGTAGTCGTTCCAGCGTAGACAGGTTTAACCGTTGCACCTTTAAAACCAGCCGAATTCTGTAACCCTTTAACTAAGCCTTGATAGTCATTGGTCAAATTACTAAAATGTTTCGTGGCCTTGACCTGATCCTTGGCTCGATAAAACACCAATCCGACTAATAGTTCCCGCAAGTTATCTTCTAAATAATTGGTTTGGGGGTTTTCAATAAAGAGGCCATCTTCCAAAGAGATTTTTTTCTCTTTCAAACTAGTAAAAATGATTCGCAAAAACTTAGCTGTTTGGTTCTCCACTTGGTTTAATGGTGTATTAGGTGGTAATAAATGATCCGCAATGGCACGATTCGGTTCATTGTTCTGAACTAACTTTTCAAGACCACGCTTAATTTGATAAATTGCTGCTAAATTTTCCACATCTTGATCCGCAATTTGGTGGTCCGCCTGCCATCCATCAGTCGCATAAAAATAAGCAAGCAACCCATCTATCTCAAACGTTCGGCTATGCCAATCGGCTTGCCCAATTACCTGATATAGTTGTAAACGGCGGTCAAAGTAATCAGCCGCTTCTTCCTCTGGTAAATAAAGGGCCTGATCAAAAGAAAAATCGGGTAAAACATCTATTGCCATAAACCAATTAAATTCACTGGTCAGTTCATAAGTCGCTAGATCTAACTCATCGTAAAGATACCACAACACTTTTTTAGGTAAATAAACCAACTGACCCTTTAATACAGGTAAAAAGTTTTCTCTTATCTCAACAAACTCATCGTTTGACCATTGACGACGATAGCGGAAACAACTTTCCCACTCTTTCATGATTATCTTTCGTGGCCACTCAGCAAGTAGTTTATGAAGGTCAGCTAATACACGGCTCGGTACGGCTGCTTTTGCCGTCAGTTGATTAACTGAAGGGGCATTACTTTTCTCTTTTGCTTGAGGTTTTTCCCCCTTGATAACGGCCTCCTTTTTACTCGTCAGCTTTGTTGTTTCTTGCTTTTCATGTCTTTGTTGACGTCCCTGATTTCGCTGTTTGGCTGCTTCTTTAGCCTTTACCCAACGTTGCTGAACATCAGTCGCCGTATCTTTTGGCTCGCTTTTCTTCGCTAAAGCAGCTTCTTCAACTGGTTTCTCAACATGAACTGGAACCTCTTTTTTTAATTCAACCGATGATTCTTTTTCAATTAGTGGTTCACTTTGCTTAGCAGGCTTCACAACACGTTGCACACTCTCAACAGTTGTTTCGATTTGCTCGTCGACATCTCTTGTTCGATGTTCAAAGATCTGTTGAGGCCCTTGTTCTTCTATAAATGCAATAGCTTGCTTTTCAGCTAAAGCCAATTGATCATAAACAGCTTGTGATACTTCTTCTTTGGTTTCCTTATTTTTAAAGCGACGTACTTCACTGACATAGGCTTTCTTAATTTTTCCTATATCTTTTGTTGCTTCGATACCAAGTACTTCCCAAAACCATTCCATCGTCCTCACCTCATTTTTTAACTTAACTCGTATGCTCATTATACCGTGTTTCCTTTAGAAATACTTCCTATAAATAAAAAACCTTCAATAGTCAGAGGATCTTTGACACGCATAAATATCTGCATCTCAATCTAAGAAGCGCTTAGTATTAACTGCCTCGGTTCGGCGTGTTCCTTTAGATAGGCTAATGCTTCTTCAGGGTATTCATCATGCTCTAAGATCACGACAGTCATAACCCGTCCTAAATCATCTAGTATTAACAATAATTTTAACTCCATTTGTTTGTCACTAAAAAGGATTACTTGTCGCTTTTCGATCGTTTGGCTAAATTGATAAAAGCCAGATTCAAACTCATAAGACGCGATTGCATCCCTTTCTATCCCAAAACGTGCCTCTGCCTTAGTCCATAAAACGTCTTTATTAGCATCCAAATCTACTGACCAATTGTTAGTCTTTGGCAACAAAAAATCATTGATTATCTTCTTTATCAGTCGCTCTCTCGGTATGGTATAGAGGCTTGCTAGACCATCAATAGCTTCCTGATTTGCCTCCTGCCAGCCAGCTCCCATAACACTGCTAACCATGCTATACTCATCAATACCTAACTGTAAATAGGGCGTCCCATCACGTAAAATAAAATAACTGACGCTGGAATTGTTAAAAATCGTCAACAAGCTATCATACTCATGACGTTCAGGCTCGGCTAGGTTCTCATTTTTAGCATGCGTTCTAAATAACTCCACTAAATTTGAGTTAACACGCTCATCAATAAATTTTTTTCTTTGAGAAAATGTAACAGAGTTAGCTTTTGAATTTGGTAAAAAAAGGCGTTGGAAAGCCAAAAAAGTATTGGTTGATTCTCGTAGCAAATGACCTTCAGGTTCCTCAGTCGATGAATCAGTCCTCTCCGTTACGACAACTGATTCTACTTCTGGTTCCGGCTCCCCAAAAATTGAATAAATCAGACTAGAGAGACTGAATATTCCAATTGTACCAGCTAGTATCACCTTTCCCCAGTTTATCTTATTGCTCGCTTTTTTTGGAAGATTGACGTCATTTTTATGTTTAGTTTCGATGGCTTGTCCTTTCATTGCCTTAGAACCAGTCTAGGCAAGTTGTTAATCACTACTTTTCACTCAAATTGTGGTATCTTTGCAAGCTCTCATGTCGCTTCAAGCCACCAGCTGAATGAATCCAATCGTTCAATCAGACGATGTTACTCATTATTATACCGTTTTACCATCTAATAAGGAACGTTTTTTTAATAAAACTATCCTCATAAACTTATTTCTTTCGCTTATCAAAGTCGATTAACGTCAAAAAGTAGTTACGATTTTCATCGCAACTACTTCCGCCCCTTAGATCTAATCTTTTTCTCAGTGATTCAAGAGGAATCTTTCTATTTCAAGATAACAACGTCAAAACTAGCTAAACTCGTTTCCTTTGTCAGCATTTCACCTGATAACAGGTCTGTTTTCCCGATAAATTCAACTGGCAAATCTTGTGCTTTTTCTTGGAAATTTAAGATAAAAGTGAAAGTTTCCCCTGCCTTTTCGCGAGTAGTTATTTCTAGCCCACTGTCCTCCTTAGTCAACGATTTAATGTGAGCGGCCTCGGCGAGTTGTTCCACTATATGAGCAATCCCCGCCGGCTCTAATTGACTTCCGACATACCAGGCTTGACCTTGGCCAAACTGATTGTTTGTGACAACAGAGGTGCCAGCGTAAAAATCTGATTGGTAACTTGCCAATGAGTGGGCGCCTTCTAAATGAAGAATATCGCAAAGTAAATTGTTTTTAAAGACTGACCCGTCAGCAAAAACACTGTGGTTAAACTGTTCAGGTGCTAGTGCGTCAATTTCTTCCACCCAAATGCCCAACATGTTACGTAGCGGACCAGGGTAGCCTCCAAGATAAACATTATCTGATTCATTGACAATACCACTCATGAATGTTGTTAAGAATTGTCCTCCCTGTTGAACGAAGGCTTCCAATCGCTCAGCAAGCCCAGCTTTCACCAGATAGAGGACAGGGGCTACAACGACATCATACTGGCTAAAATCACTGTCCACAGAAATCATGTCTACCGCAATCTGCTTATCATAAAAAGCTTGATAGTACTGATGAATCTGATCCACATAAGTCAAATCTTTATTTGGTCCGCTGGTGTATTCCAACGCCCAATAGTTATCCCAATCAAAAATAATCCCTACCCGGCTCTTAGTTCGTGAGTCTAATAGTTGATCGCCAAGATTTGCCAATTCATGGCCGAGATCAGCCACTTCCTTAAACACGCGAGTATTTTCATGACCAGCATGGGCGATTACAGCACCATGAAATTTTTCACAGGCTCCAACAGAGCGTTTTAATTGAAAAAATTGGACCGTATCCGAGCCATGAGCCACTGCTTGATAACTCTGAGCCCGCATTTTCCCAGGACGTTTTAACGAATTATACGGCTGCCAGTTTTGTTGACTTGGTGTTTGCTCCATCAACATAAAAGGTTGTCCCTCTTTTAAGCCTCGCATCAAATCATGACACATAGCCGAATAACTTGGGGGTGTATCATAGCTTGGGTAGTTGTCCCAAGACACGATGTCCATCTCCTTAGCCCATTTGAAATAATCCAAGTTCTTATAGGTACCCATTAAATTAGTAGTGATCAGCGTCTCTTGATCAAACGCGCGAATCGCATCTCTTTCCATCTTGTAGTTTTCCAACATACTGTCAGAATTAAAACGACGATAGTCCAAAGAAATACCAGCAAAAGCTGTATCATCGTAGCCGATCCCCTCACTTAAAGCATTGGGTAACACAATCTCGTCCCATTCGTAAACCCGATGTCCCCAAAAGTCCATATTCCACGCCTCATTTAACGCTTCAATCGTTCCATATCGCGACTGTAGCCAAACTCGAAAAGCCTTCTCGCAGTTCTCACAAAAACACTCACCACCGTACTCATTATTGACATGCCAACACGTAACATTGCCATTATCACCATAACGTTCGGCCAATTTACTGGCTATTCTTCGGGCAAATTTTTGATAAACCAAACTATTAGGGCAAGCATTATGTCGTTGGCCAAATTTATGTTGGCGACCTTCATAATCCGTTCGGCCTACTTCAGGATATTTTTTAAACATCCATGCTGGTAATGCTGCCGTAGCAGTTGCCAAAACAATGTCATAGTTATCAGCAGTCAACATCGCTATAATTTTATCTAATTCACTAAAATCATACACTTCCTCTGAAGGCTGAATTTTGGCCCATGAAAAAATATTGACACTGGCTGAATTTATCGCCGCCTTTTTAAAAATTCGTAGATCCTCCGACCAGGTTTCCTCCGGCCATTGATTAGGATTATAATCGCCGCCATATAGCATTCTTTGAAACTTTTTCTGTGTCATAGATTTTACCTCCATAAATTTGTTATACTCTTATTATATAAGCTTTTGAATACTTTTGTATAAATAGCCACTACACTTTATGCAAGAATCCGAAACTAATAAAAGGCTTACACTAATTTAAAAGGAGACTTTAGATGGCAATACTTTTTAATATTATGGATACCTCACTCCCGTTAGCTATTGAAACCATTGGCCACGATTGGGAACAAGAACCCGTTGAACGATCAGCTGGCTATCATTATTATCACTGGCTACAAACCAGTCAAGGCAGCGGCAAAGTCGTCATTCAAAAGCAAGAATTTATACTTGAGCCCGGCATGGGAATACTGATTTTCCCTTTTGTCGAACACCATTATTATCAAGTGTCAACTGAAACTTGGCGAACCAATTTTATCACCTTAGGCGGTACGATCGCCTCAACGATTCCAACAATCCTAAACGTTGATCATTTTTGTTTGGCTAGCAATAATCCCCAGTTTTCTTTTGCCCAGTGGACCGCACAACTTTATGAACAGTTAACCAAATCTCAACCCCTATCACCTTTGGACTACTCGATTGAAGCTTATCGATTTTTGGCAAAAATTAAAGAGCATCACTATCAAGAGCAGGTTGTCACTGATGAACGTTACTTAAAATACATTCAACCTGTTCTGCAATGGATTGACAAACATTTTATGTTGGATTGCTCCACTCAAGAGATGGCTCAATTGGTCTATATCAGTCCCCAATATTTATCTCGCCTATTTCAGCGCTTTATGAAATTGTCTCCCTATGACTATTTGACTGCAGTCCGTATACAAAAAGCAAAAGAACGCCTATTAACTTTGCCTAATGAAAAAATTAAGGACGTAGCCAGCCATGTTGGATTTAATGATGCCAGCCATTTTATTGCCACCTTTAAAAAGGCCACACATTATACGCCTGTGGCCTTTCGTAAACTCTATTAAAATAGCTGGAGAACTATTTAAGTTCTCCAGCTATTTGGTTATTTTCCAGATAAAGTTTTGTACTCAGCCGCTCTCAATTTCGCATCAATTACGGTTTTAGCTAGTAATTCTTCTGCCAAATCCGACTCTTTATGCAGGTTGTGCAATGCTGAAAAGCGCGCTTGCTTCGCTAAGAAAGCTGGTAATTTTTCAAAGTCTGTCTTACGATAGTCAATGACCATTGGTTCTTTTCCTTTTTCTTCCAATAGAGGGTTATACCGATAGAGAGCCCAATATCCTGACTCAACTGCTTCTTTTGCTTCATTAAGTGACTGACTCATACCACCCTTCAAGCCGTGATTAATACAAGGTGTATAGCCAATAATCAATGATGGGCCAGGGTATTTCTCTGCTTCGTCAATGGCTTTTAATGTCTGCATCGAATTGGCCCCTAAAGCAATCTGAGCAACATAGACATTACCGTACGTCATTGCAATCAAGCCGAGATCTTTCTTCGACGTTCGCTTACCACCTGCTGAAAACTTAGCAATCGCAGCAGCTGGAGTTGCTTTAGACGTTTGTCCTCCAGTGTTAGAATAGACCTCGTTATCCATCACAAAGATATTAACATCTTCGCCACTGGCCAAGACGTGGTCGATTCCACCGAAACCAATGTCATAGGCCCAACCATCACCACCAAAAATCCATTGGCTTGGTTTCACCAGTAACTCATGCTGTTGATACAACTCAGCTAACGCATCACTATCTGACATTTCAGCTGCTAAAGCCGCTGTTAGTTTCATGGCCCGCTGTTGTGACCCTTCACCTTGATCCATATGAGCCAACCAATCTGCCATTAATTGTTGTAGCTCCTCTGATCCTTCACCAGCTACTATAGCCCGATCAACTTGATTGGCTAAGTGCTGCCGTTTAGTCTTATTAGCCAAGTGCATTCCAAAGCCGTATTCTGCATTGTCTTCAAAAAGTGAATTACTCCAAGCAGGCCCTTGTCCACAACTGTTTGTCGTATAAGGTGTGGCTGGCGAGGAAGCTCCCCAAATTGAAGAACAACCAGTGGCATTCGCAATCATCATTCGATCGCCATATAATTGAGTTAGTAACTTGATATACGGCGTTTCGCCACACCCTTCACAAGCGCCTGAAAATTCCATTAACGGTTGCTCAAACTGTGAGCCTTTGACCGATAATTTTTTAACTGGATTAGCTTTTTGTTTTAATGTCATGGCGAAAGCCCAATTCATCGCTTGTTCTTTTTGCTCTTCATATGGCTTCATGATTAACGCTTTTTCACGAGCAGGACAAGCTTCTACACAAAGACCGCAACCAGTACAGTCTTCAAGAGACACTTGAATCCGATACAGTAAGCCGTCTGCACCACGCATTTCTCGGCTGGTAAAACCAGCTGGCGCTTCAGCCATCTCTTCACTATCTGCTAAAAATGGTCGAATCGCGGCATGAGGGCAGACAAAGGCACACTCGTTACACATTGTACATGCATCCATCTGCCATTCAGGTACTTCCAAGGCAATGCCACGTTTTTCATAGGCTGCAGATCCCATTGGCATTGTGCCGTCAGTCATGCCATTATCAACCAAATCTTTAACTGATAAAGAATTGCCTTCTTGTCGATTGATCGGTTCTAAAATATTGCGAATATAACTTGGTTTCGTCATATCAACTGGTTCATCGACAACTTCTAAATCAGCCCACTCTGGTAATACTTGAATCTTTTTCAAAGCGCCAAAGGTTTCATCAATCGCCTGATAGTTGCGTTCCACAATCTCGGCTGATTTTTTCCCATAGGCACTGTTAACTTCTGCTTTCAGGAGAGGCAGGTAAGCCTCACGACTCATAATGCCTGTCAATTCGAAGAAAGCGGTGGACATCACCATGTTGATTCGACGTCCTAGTCCGACTTTTCGCGCAATCTCACCACCGTTTACCACATAAAAATTGATGTTATGCGCTGCGATGTATTTTTTCAAACGAGTAGGAAGCAATTGCTGAACCTTCTGTTCATCCCAAATCGTATTTAATAAGAAGGTTCCCCCGTCTTTTAAGCCATTTAGCAAATCGTATTTGTGAATATACGAAGCATTGTGACAACCAATAAAATCAGCTTGCTCAATTAAATAAGTTGAAGTCACCGGCTCCTCACCAAAACGTAAATGAGAAACTGTTAAGCCACCGGACTTTTTGGAATCATAGCTAAAGTAAGCCTGAGCATAAAGATCTGTATTGTCGCCAATAATCTTGATGGCTTGTTTGTTGGCACCGACTGTCCCGTCGGAGCCAAAGCCCCAAAACTTCGCCTGATAAGTCTTAGCAGGTGTTAAGTCTAAGGCTGCTCCAGCCGGCAAGGACAAGTAAGTCATGTCATCCGTAATGCCAATTGTAAAGCGCTGTTTCATCTCACTGACTGGCAATAATAAGTGATCATATACCGCTTTAATTTGATTAGGTGTCACATCTTTTGAGCCAAGTCCATAGCGACCACCAATCACGATAGGACGATTTTCATGAGCGTAAAGCACACTTTGAATTTCCAATAATAACGGCTCACCATCTGCACCTGGTTCCTTCGTCCGATCCAAAACAGCTATTTTTTCAACGGATTTCGGCAAATTAGCCAAGATATTTTCCGTTGGGAAGGGCCGATATAAATGAATATTTAAATGTCCCACTTTACGACCTTGGTCATTTAAATAGGCAACTGTTTGTTGGATTACTGGTGATACTGATCCCATGGAAATAATGACTTCCGTGGCTTCTGGATCACCGTAATAGTTGGTCAAATCATAGTTTGTGCCACGGACGGCATTTACTTTATCCATGTAACGCTTAACGATTCCAGGTACCTTTTCGTAATGTGAGTTGACCGTTTCTCGTTGTTGGAAATGAATATCGGGATTTTGAGCTGTCCCTGACACGGTTGGACGATTAGGGTTCATTCCCCGCTTGCGAAAATTCTCTACGGCTTTTTCATTTAACATATCTCGCAAATCATCATAATCCAATACTTCAATCTTTTGCAGTTCATGACTGGTTCTAAAACCATCAAAAAAACTGATGAATGGTAAACTACCTTCCAATGTTGCTAGATGGGCTACTGCAGATAAGTCCATCACTTCTTGAACGCTACTTTCAGCCAGCATACAGAAACCAGTTTGACGAGTCGCCATCACATCACCGTGGTCGCCAAAAATATTTAAGGCATTTGTGGTCACAGCACGGCTTGCCACATGGAAAACCGTTGGCAACAGTTCACCAGCTATCTTGTACATGTTGGGAATCATCAGTAATAAGCCTTGCGACGCTGTATACGTTGAGGTTAGAGCCCCTGTCTTTAAGGAACCATGAACCGCACCGGCAGCACCAGCCTCTGATTGCATTTCAATCACTTCTAGTTTTTCACCAAATAAATTTTTTTTACCACCAACCGCCCACTCGTCAACTACTTCTGCCATCGTTGAACTGGGTGTAATCGGATAAATGGCAGCCACTTCTGTAAAAGCGTAAGATATGTAAGCAGCTGCTGTGTTTCCGTCCATTGTTTTCGTTGTTTTCTTCATAATTATTAAGGAGATCTGTGACCAAAAGTAGCCAGGAATGGTATTAGCGATCAACAACCTAATGCGATAAAACTAACACAACTCAATCCCCTTATTTTCACATCCTTTACTTTGATTAAGTTAAGATACTGGCGAAAACTGCTTCTTTTCTTTAACATACTCAGCCATGGATTTAGCAGCAACTTTGCCTGCTCCCATTGCTAAAATAACTGTCGCAGCCCCTGTGACGATATCTCCACCAGCGAAGACACCTGGCACACTAGTTGCACCGGTTGCGGAGTCCGCTTCCACATAGCCCCACTTATTTAAAGTCAGTTCAGGAAAAGTTGACAACAACACTTGATTAGACCCCTGACCAATCGCTTCAATTACCGTGTCAGCCTCAATTGTAAACTCACTACCTGGAATCACCACCGGTCGGCGACGACCAGATTCATCAGGTTCACCAAGGGCCATTTTGACACATTTAACCCCAGAAAGCTCTCCCTTACCATTGCTGAGATATTCAACTGGATTGGTTAGCCAATTATATTGAATATCTTCTTCTACTGAATGGTGGTACTCTTCGATTCGAGCCGGTAACTCTTCTAATGAGCGGCGATAAACGACGGACACTTCATCTGCTCCTAGTCGCTTAGCAGAGCGGGCTGCATCCATGGCGACATTTCCACCACCAATAACCACCACCTTTTTAGAGTGCTTAGTCGGTGTATCATAACGAGGAAATTGATAGCCATGCATTAAATTTATCCGGGTCAAATATTCACTAGACGAGTAAACGCCATTCAGCGAGGTGCCTGGAATCCCCATAAAATTAGGAGCGCCTGCCCCTACCGATAAATAGCAAGCATCAAATTCCGCCATAATTTCATCCATGGTAATTGTTTTGCCAATAACTGCATTAGTTTCAATTGTGACACCTAATTTTTCAATAGACGCTATTTCCTTTTGAACAATTCGTTTTGGTAAACGAAATTCTGGGATGCCATAAGTTAAGACACCGCCTGGCGCATGCAACGCTTCATAGACAGTGACATCAAATCCTTCTTTTGCTAAATCACCGGCTACGGTTAAACCAGACGGTCCTGATCCAATAACCGCTACTTTTCCGATTACAGGTTCAGTTCGCTTGGCCACGGCCTGTTCATTTTCCAAGGCCCAATCGGCAACTAAACGTTCCAATTTTCCAATAGCTACTGGTTCAAAGTTTTTAGCCAATCCCAATTTACATACAGATTCACATTGCTTTTCCTGTGGACAGACTCGTCCGCAGATAGCCGGCAAATTGGTATACTTACTCAACACTTCAGAAGCTTCCGCCATATCACCATCGCGAATGGCCAAAATAAATCCTGGAATATCGATCATGACTGGACACTTTTCGATACAAGGAGCATTTTTACACTGTAAACAACGAGCTGCTTCCAATTGCCCTTCTTCCAAGTTATAGCCTAGACAAACTTCTTCAAAATTTGTCTTGCGAATGCTCGGCTCTTGCTCTCTGATTGCGGTTTGTTCTCTACTTCGTCTCGCCATGGGCCATCTGCTCCTTTTGATACATTGTTAAAGAGTCGGTCTCTTCTGTCTGGTATTGCTTCATTCGCTGAATAAATTCGTCCCAATTTACTTCAGTGCCCAAAAACTCAGGTCCATCGACACAAGCAAATTTAATTGAATCAGCCACTGTTACGCGACAGCCACCACACATACCAGTCCCATCAATCATGATCGGATTTAACGACACAAACACTGGAACGTCGTGATCACTGGCCACTGCTGTACAGAACTTCATCATCATGCTCGGTCCGATTGCCCAGGTTTGATCAATCGTTTCACGAGTGTATACCTCTTCCATGGCATTCGTAACCAAACCTTTTCTTCCCAACGTACCATCGTCTGTCATGATAATCAATTCATCTGAAACTGCTCGACACTCATCTTGCAAAATAACCAACTCAGCTGTTTTCGCCCCTAAAATTGTTATGACTCGATTCCCTGCTTCTTTGAGCCCTTTAACAATTGGGTACAGCGCTGCTATGCCAACACCACCACCAACTAATAAAACAGTCCCGTACTGTTTTATATCAGCTGCCACACCTAAAGGTCCTGACACATCTGCAATCGTATCACCCGCTTGAAGCGTGGCCAGTTTGGCCGTTGATTTTCCAATTACTTGAAAAATTAATTGAATCGTGCCCTCTTTTTTATTTGTATCTACAATAGTTAAAGGAATGCGTTCACTAAATTCATCGGCTCGAACAATTAAAAACTGCCCTGGTAAGCCTTTATTCGCGATTCGCGGAGCTTCAACCCAAATATCAAATTCATTTTCAGATAACTGTTGACATTTAGTTATTTTATTCACAATATTCTCTCCTACTTTCCTAACTGCTTTCTTCTAAACAGATAGCCCTCACATTTTTTTACCGTTTGGTTGTTTTACTTGCAGCTGGATTATATTTTATTCATTAATTCACTAACAAATTTTTTCAATGCAGCCACATCATCATCTTCTGCATTATTTTCGATACGAACCGTCTCTGCCCCCTTAGCGGCACCTGTCTTTTCAAATTGCTCGACAAAATCATCAGCCGATTTACAATAGAATTCACCATATTCCAGATCACCAGAACCAACAACGCCATATATTTTTCCAGCTAAATCCTGATCGGGTAACTCATCGAAAAAATCCTCAAATTCAAAAGGTAAATCTCCTTCTCCATATGTATACGTTGCAATAATACAAAGGTCTGCATCATCGAAAAAATCAACATCTGTATCAGATACTTCTTCTCTTTCAACAGTCGCCCCAGCTTCTGTCAAGGCGTCTTCAATAATCTCTGAAATCTCCTCTGTATTACCTGTCATACTTGCATATACAATCTTTGCTAATGCCATTTGTCTTCCATCCTTCCATCACTTTATAATTTTTTCACCTATTTCTTATTCAGAAATAGGAATTACACACTCATCTTTATCGAATTAGTTGATTGCCTAAAAACGATCAAATAACCCCACTCATTATCGGCGATGAACACATCCCCAATCAAGTTGAAAACCGTTTCAACACTCCCTCTATACTATAACATAACCTGAAGAAAACACAATATTTTTTAGGTGTAAATAATTTTTTTTAGGTAAAAATTATCTTTATCATGTGATGTCACGCACATGATAAAAAGGAGCAATAAAAGAAACAATTCCCACACGGCATTTCAGTCGATCAGCAACATCTCTCAACTAATACCATAGTTAGGTATCATTTTACCCTTATGATAGCATACAAATCAAGCGCTTTTTCCCGTTTATGCAATTTTTTCGCCGATTTATTGGGAACTTAAAACACCTCTTTTTCTTTCCCGACTAATAACACCGCTTCAAGAACGGCTCCTCCAAGCGCTCTAGCCTTATCAGAAATCGTGTGGCAATCGACTTCATCAACTGGACGAGGATCGACATCTGCACATTTTAAGCCTTTTCTGATGATTTGATTTTGGCTAATCAGCCCTCTTAAAGTTCCCTTTAAAGGAGAATAGACAGGCACTTCATCGACATAAAAAAGCAATTGGCCTTTTTCGACTTGTTGACCTAAAGTTGCCACATGTTGAACAATGCCATCGCAGGGAGCGTGAACAACCCGTTCAGTACTTTTCCCTCCTAAAACACCCGGTATTCCTGTATTAACTTGAGGACGTCCATTTCGAATCAATTGTCCTAGATAATGGCCACGCAGCGTTTCGATAACAACATCGACATCCTCCGGCGCTTTAAAACCTGGTCCAAGTGCAATGACAACTGGTGCCATCTCCTTAAATGTGCCAATATTGCGCTTGGCAATAATCGCATCAACTACCACATCAGGCTTTAGTCTTTCAATAGATAACGCAGATCCATCAACTAATACCGGAATCCGCCCTGATTGCCACACTGTCTCGCATTCCTCTGTGGTAGAGATTTTTACTGCCGTTAGATCCTCCACCTGGCATTCTCCATTTCTAACCGCCTCACTAAGTGCGACTGTTCGTCGAATCGTTAAAGGTCTTGCTATTTCCAAAATTAACACCTTAAAACCAACTCGCCATAATTTTTGAACAACTCCCGTGGCCAAATCCCCCCCACTGCGGACGATTACCAGAGTTTCACTTATTTTTTTTGCCATAAGCGCACTCCCAACTGTTCCTTCACACTTCCTGCAATCACCGTTTCCAAAGTCGCTTTCATCTCCTCCGGCACTTGCTTTAAGACCGCCGTGGCTTGCGCTAATTCTTTCGGATCTTCAACTTGGTTTATCAGCAAACAACGACGCCCCTTTCCCTTGTGCCAAAGACCTTGAGGATGGCTAATGATCTTTGCTAAACTTGCCTCATCAATCGTATCTCCTTCGGTTAATCCCGTCAAAACAGTAAATAATGGTAAGCGGTGGACGGTCTCCGCTGAAACAACTTGTCCAATTACCTTAATCGGAATAATGCCTATCGTCAAACTGGTTTCTGGTAAAATCACCGGCTCAAAATCAGCCCACCCCTTTAATGGTCGTTGCTTAGAACCATCAGATTCAAAAAAAGCTTTATCATAAAACGGCAGCATCAAACTTAACACGTCTAAAGAAGCACTGGCTATTTTACCAAATGTGCCCATATTACCAATTACACTAACCCCTGGCATTCCTTGTTGATCTAATGGGTAGTCATCCAAAAACAAACGGTCATAAGCATGATTATTGGGTAACCCAATCTTGGTTGTTGGCCCAACTAGAACTTTTTGGTGCCGAAAATTTTCTGCTAAATACCACAATAAACGACTCTTCCCCCCGCTGCCGATGATTGAAACACACTCTTTTTCGTTGATTGTCAGTAACGTACTCAACGTTTCCATCCTAACACTCCCTTAAAAAGTTATTGCCCATCAAAAAGCTTTTGATGCGCAATAACTTTAGTTGTTTATTGAATTAAGCGCAAATAATCTTCTTGTGTATCTATGTCCTGAAGTATCTCTTCTGTAATAGCGACTTTAAGCCAATGATCAGAGTGAGCATCCCGCACTGAACGCCCGCCAGTCTCACCTTTAACCCCTATAAGCTCTCTTCGATACCGCTGACCGAAATAAACTGGACTGCTTACACTTCCCTTGTATTCTGGCATTACAATATTTGTCGAGCTGGCTTTTTCTATAATAGTCTCCAACACTGTCACCGTTAGCAATGGTTGGTCAATCGGCAAAAAAAGATAACCGGTTCCCTTTGCTGCTTTCGTTCCTAAGGAAACACTGTGACTCTGACCTTTTTCAGGTTGATTGTTGATGACTATCTTCATGTTATCAGGTATCGTCAGGCGTTGAATATCAGCAGAATTTATGACTAAAATCCGTTCTTCCACCGTTACACTTAAGGCCAAACTTAAAGCACGCTCAATAAAAGTCTGACCATCGTAGTTTAAAAATAATTTATTTTGATTCATTCGGCGAGAACGACCAGCTGCCATGATAATCAGACTAACTGCCATGATTTACCCCTCTTTTCTTATCTTTTTTTCTTCTGGTAAAAGGTGTCTACCATCGGTAAAGTCGATCTTAATTGTTTATCCAAGGCATAATAGGCGCCGGATATGGCAGGGGCCGTGGGAATCGTCGCTAATTCACCAACGCCTTTAATGCCATAAGCTAACCCTTCGTGAACGTTATCTGCCTTGACTAAAACGATCTCAATCGGCGGAACATCCACTGCACGTAATAAACCTAGAGTAGCATATTTAGCTTTGACATACCCATCCTCCATGGCGAACTTTTCGGTTAAGGCGTAGCCCATCCCCATGACAATCCCACCTTCAATTTGGCCTTCTGCGGCTTTAGGATTAACGACCTGTCCCATATCATAAGCCGCAACAATTCGTTCAATTTTGCCGTCATCAGCTAAAATAACTACCTCTGCCGCATATCCATATCCAGCATGGCTGACTGGATTCTTTTTATTGCTGTTCATTGGATCGGTCTTAGCCGAATATTCACCATAAAATTCTTCCCCTTCCATCGCTGCCAATGTTCGACCCATATCCAGCTCATACCGCAATTGCATGGCAGCTCGGCGGGTGGCTTCGCCGGTAAATAAGGATTGCCTTGATGCTGTTGTCGTGCCCGAATTTGGGGTACGCTTTGTATCAGGCGCTTCCGCAATAATCAATTCTGGTGGCAAATTTAACGTTTCACACGCGATTTGCGTGGTAACTGTCGCCATCCCTTGACCAATACAAGCAGCACTTGTTCTGACATGGACTTTTCCTGACTCAACTGAGACAATACAACGGCCGACATCAGGTAAACCGACGCCAATCCCACTATTTTTAAAGAAACAAGAAATCCCAGCAATTTTAGCACTATCATAGGACTCCTTGACTGCCTCTAAACATTTTTTTAAGGCGGCATTACTTGAGACAATTTGCCCGTTTGGTAAAGCATCACCAGGTTCAACCGCATTTTTATAACGAATTTCCCAATCTGAGATCCCGACTTTTTCCGCTAATAGATTCAAATTATTTTCAATCGCAAAGGCTGATTGACAGACGCCAAAACCGCGGAATGCTCCTGCCGGCGGGTTATTCGTATGGACTGCATATCCAGCAATGTCTATATCTTGATATTTGTACGCTCCTGCTGCATGAGTACAGGCACGCTGCAGCACTGGTCCTCCTAATGACGCATAAGCACCAGTATCAGAATAAATAACTGCCTTCATCGCCGTTAAGTTTCCTTCAGCGTCACACCCCGTAGTAAAGTCCATTTCCATTCCATGACGTTTAGGATGAACCATTAAACTTTCCTGTCGGCTCAGTAAGACTTTGACTGGGGCTTTAACAATCCAAGCAGCTAACGCCGCATGATGTTGGACACTCATGTCTTCTTTTCCGCCAAACCCACCACCTACTAATTTGCCTTGGACATGAATCTGATCTTTTTCTACCCCTAACATCCGGGCGACTTCCCGTTGTTCGTCATAAATACTTTGACCAGCCGTATAAAGTAATAAACCGTCCTCACCTTCAGGCATAGCAATGGCGCATTCCGGTTCCATAAACGCGTGCTCATTGATCGGTACTGAATAATGTTCTGTTACCACAAAGGCCGAATCAGCTAACATTTTATCAGCTTCGCCTCTAACTAAATGCTCACTGGCTAAGATGTTACCTTTTTCATGAATTTTAGGAGCATCGTCAGCTAGAGCTGCTTCAATGGTTGTGATGGCTGCTAGCTCTTCATAGCTCACTTTTACTAAGTCCTTAATTTCAGTTAGGGAGTCTTTATTCTTAGAAACAACCAACGCGACCGAATCACCGACATAACGCGTGATATCATTCACATGAATCAAGACATCCCAATCAGAAATAAATTCCAAGTGACCAATCTTATTATTGCCTGGTACCTGGTCAGCAGTGATGACCGCTAAGCAATCTTCATGTGCCAAGGCCGCTGTTTTATCAACCGCTAACAGTTTCGCTCGTGGATATGGGCTACGAACAGCTGAAGCATGAACCATTCCTTCCACTACAATATCGTCAACATAAAGACCTGTTCCCAATGTTTTTTCAATAGCATCCACACGGTGAAAATCCACACCTAATTTGGCTGAGGATAGTTGTTGAGGAATGACTGCCTCTTCCCTAAACAACTGCGCTGCTAACCTAATAGCGTCAATTATCTTGACATAACCGGTACAGCGACAAATATTGCCACGTATTGCTTTTCTAATCTCAGCATCACTTGGATCAGGCTTTTTATTGATTAACCCTTGAGCAGCTAGGACCATCCCAGGAATACAAAAGCCACATTGAACTGCACCAGTCTCTGCAAAAGCATAAGCATAGACGTCTTGTTGTCGCTGATTTAGACCTTCAATCGTTAAAACCTCTTTGCCATCGACTTTTTGTAGATTAAAAATACAGGCGTTGGAAACCCTTCCATTCACAAGCACTGAACACGCCCCACAAGAACCTGAAGCACAACCATCTTTTGTGCCAACCAAACCTAAATCTTCTCGTAAAAAATCCATCAATGACTTATTTTCTTCCGACGTTTCTACTTTTCCGTTTACGGTAATTGAATACATTTCACACGCTCCTATCTGTTTTTACCGATATTTACTTCTTTCATTATAACACAAAATACTTGATTCTTTAAAATTTTTTTTAGTTATCATGATTATTTTTAAGGTTTTTAACTTACCATAAACGGATGACTCATTTTTCAATTAAAACTCAGAAAGCGCTAAGAGCAAATGATCTCCCTAGCACTTTCCGAGACTGACCTGATGGCTTAGTTCCTTTGATTATATCCTCGCTTAGGAAGCATTGGTTAAAATTTCTTTGACTTGTTCAGGTGTTACCTTTACATGATAAAACAATTGATAAAATTCACTGGTCACCTGATTCAAATCTAATTGATACTCTTCGGGATAAACCAAATTCCCCAACCATTGAATCCCCATTAGGCGATTGACTGATGGAGGAAATCCCATAAAATTATAGGGAGCTGTTGGTATTTTGTATACCCGCTTTTCCTTCACAGCTGTTAAGGTTGCCCAAGTGGGATCCTTAAGAATTAAGTTATACACATCAGGACTTTCCGTGATAATATAATCCGGTTGCCACTGCATGATTTGTTCCATACTGACTGTCGTACCTGAACCTGATGAGGCAACATCAACTCCAGTGGCAGCATTTTTGGCTCCAATGGTCTCAATCACCTGAGCATGAAATGAGCCTTCTGCATTCGTATCTAAACCAACTGTTCCTGAGGCCAGATAAACACTTTTTCGTTGTTCTTCCAAAATCTCCTGTTTAACGGTCAATGCCTGATCAATCACTTTTTGGCTATAAATAGCTAATGGCTCTGTTGCCGTTGTGTCGCCAATCAACTCCCCAAGTTGCTCATAGGTACTACTCATGTTTTCTAGATTAGCTTCAATAAAAATAACGGGAATATTCAACTGTGCTTGCAGATTATCCATGTCCTCTTTCACTGTTTTTTTCGATTCACCAATATCAATGATAACATCAGGTGCTGCGGCACTCAAAGCTTCCATATTTAAACTAGAATTTTTGCCATAAAACTGACCAAACTCAGGTAAGTCCCAATACTGGGAATCAACGTAAACCTTCGCCTCTTCTGAAAAGGGACTGGCCAAACCAACCAATAATTCTGGAAAACTCGTATACAATACTATTTGACTTAATGTGCCTGAAGGGGCTATTTTTTTTATCGTCGCAGGAATTGTCACGTCGCGTCCGGCCGAATCAACAAACTGACGAGTCTCGACACTTTGGCTCAACTGACTTGAGTTAGCCGTCGCCTGATCCGTTGCTTCCTGCTTGCCACAACCTGTCATAACGCCAACGAGAGCCAATAAAATAACAAGCCCTTTCATTCTGTTAACTTGTTTCATTTTTCCATTCCTTCTTTCGCAGTATAATGGGGATTCCTTTTTTACTAAGTGATAATTGACTTTTATCTAGTGGTTCAATTTCTTTTAATAAATCCAGTTCGTATAAACTCGCGGCAATTTGATCGACACCATGGTCAAAAAGAAGCGGACTCATTGGGCAAGAGGGGCCAACCAAAATCCTTTGACTATTGGTACTCAGTTCTAATAAACGCGGTAAAGTCTTATTAACCAAAGTAGACCCCGTAATAAACACCACGTCCATTTCTGGCAATAAAAACTCACTGGCAACAGCTGGATAATCACCAGCTAAAGGATTTAGTTCAAAGACATGCAAGTCATGAGGTAAATCAGGGTAACGCTTTAAACAGTGAAAGTGACCAATCGTGGCAATTTTCAACTTAGTAGGCAGCTTATACAATTGCTGAAAGACATCCTTGTCACCGGTTACTTGAAACTGATCCGCTCTTTGAAACTGATTAAAAAAACTATTAATGGCAGCCATCCCAACAGCAGCCAGTTGGAAATTCCATGATTTAACCAATTGAGCGACTTCTGCTAAAGGTTGACCAACAAATGTTTGTAAATCAGGCGTCACTTCATTGCTGGGATAATGCATGGCCACTCCTAAAGTCTGACCATTGGAAATCAAGATCCGGTGACGCGTTTTAACAATCACCTCTACTCGGATATCATCTGGAATTTCTGCAATTAATTGATCGTATAACTGCCACATTAGCTAACCTCCTTATCTTGCTGACTAGGCAGACAAACTTTTCGTCGATCTGCCAAGGCGTGAACTTCAATCGGAACTTGATACAACTCACTTAAATTTTTGCTAGTTAAGACCACTTCAGGATGGTCATTCGCCGTTAAGGTTCCCTCTTGTAAGAGCAAAACATGATCGGCATACTGTAAGGCGTGATTGGGATCGTGTGTTGCTTGAATAATCAAGTATCCCTCAGCCACTAAACGACGAATCATCTTTAAAACCATTAACTGATTACTATAATCCAAATTGGCACACGGTTCATCCATAATAAACACGCGGCTTTCTTGAGCAACTGATCGGGCGATAATGACTAGTTGCTGTTCCCCTCCACTGAGATCACAAAACAAACGCTGGCGGAGTCTGCCTATAGATAATAACTCCAAAGCCTGCTCGACAACTTGATAATCGGCTTTCCCCGGCTGTCGAACTGCCTGAAAGTTTGCCGTTCTTCCCATTAAAACCATCTCAAAAACAGTGAATTGATGTGTGCTTTTTTGTGTTTGCGGAATATATGAAATCATGGCGGCAATTTCTTTACGAGACATCTTGGAAACATCCCTTCCCTCTAAAAAAACACACCCTACCGACGGTTTTATTCCTAATAATAATTTAAACAAGGTACTTTTTCCAACACCATTTTTTCCGAGTAAACAAACCGATTGGCTAGCTGCTAATTCAAATGAAATATCTCTTAAAATCGGTGTATCTCCATAAGAAAAATTAAGATGACTTACTCGTAACATGACAAACGCCTTCTTTCTAACCATATTTACGGTCGATTATTTTTAGCTATTAGCAAAATGAAAATCGGTGCGCCAATAAATGATGTTAATATGCCAAGTGGTATTTCACTGGTGGTTAAAAGCCGAGCAACGTCATCTACGACAACTAAAAATGTGGCGCCAATCAAAGCCGTTCCTGGAATCCCCCACCGATGGTCACTACCTAAAATAAGACGTGAAAAATGGGGCACTACTAATCCTACCCAGCCAATTAGACCACTTACTGAAACAGCTGTTGCCGTAATTAAAGTAGCACAACTAATCAAAATCAGTCGTAAGACGTAAATGTTTACTCCTAAACTCTGAGCCACATCATCTCCCAAAGAAATCACATTCAGACGCCAACGCAAAAGAAAAATTGGCACCATTCCACCTAGAATCAAAGGTGCTGCAAAAGAGACATTTTCCATTTTAATTGCCGATAAACTCCCCATTAGCCAATATGTAATGGCGGGTAAGGTATTGGTTGGGTCACCTATTAATTTTAAATAAGAGACGGCAGAAGAAAAAAGGGAACCGATCATCATGCCTACTAATACAAAGTTGAGTATTGAATGAGCCCTTAAGACACGACAAAGACTTAAAACCACCACTACTGCCAACAACCCAAAGATAAATGAGGAAGTAATAACCATTCGATAACTTGCAGAAAAAAACAAAGCCAGAGCCGCACCGAAAGCAGCTCCTTGAGATGCCCCTAAAATATCTTGAGAGACCATCGGATTTTGAAATAAGGCTTGATACGTTGCCCCGGCCACAGATATTCCCCCGCCGATCAACGCTGCCATCATAATTCGTGGCAGTCTGATGTTAAATAGAATCGTATCAATTTGATTGTCACTAGTAGCTTGTGGTGATTGGAAATGATTCATGACAGCCCTACAAAACTCAGTCACTCCGATCGGAAATCTCCCTAAAAAGAAGGACCCGCTAAAGACACATAAAAACAAGCAGAATAATCCAACTAACAGCCATCTTTTTTTATTGCTTGCCGCCACTGTCATCTCGCCACCCTCCTTTTAGAGCTAGTCATCCTGAGCTCTTTCCATGATTAATTGCCCGGCAATACTTATGGCTAATTCAGCAGGGGTTTCAGCTTTAATAGCTAAACCAATAGGCATCGTAATTCGTTGGATTTGGTCTTTTGAAAAACCGGCAGCCTGTAATTTCTCAATTTGAACCGCAATCTTACGTCGACTTCCCATCACACCAATGTAGCGAGCAGGGCTCTGCAATAATTGTTCCTGCAAGATATAATCAAAAAGGTGCCCTCTGGTCATGACCAATGCATAGTCATCTGCCCCAATCGTCAAACTGCTGGTTATATCCGTCAAATCAGCGGTGATTAACTCACTGGCACTTGGAAATAAATCAACGGTTAAAAACTCTTGTCGATCTTCAACCACAACACAATGGAAATCAAGCGTTCCCAACACGGGAACAAGTGCTTGTGATACGTGCCCTCCCCCAAAAACAAAGACTTTGCCTTTATTAACTAATGGTTCAATAAAATAGTTTTGTCCGCTTATCTCAATTTGTTTCTGTCCTTTTCGGATTAACTCTTGGGGAATCTCTCCATACTCATCTCCCAGCCAGCCCTTTTCACTATAAACACTCAACCCGACAGTCCTGTTAAGTTCGGCTACTAACCAAGCAGGTTCCTTTTTGGTAATCAATGACAAGACCTCATGACAAAGGTTTAACATCAGATGATTGGCCGGCACATACTGAAATAGCACATGGGCGTTGCCACCACAAATCATTCCTAAATCAGCAACATCATTAGGAGCTAGAATAAAGTGCTCCAACTGCCCTTGCTGACCAGTCAACACCTGCTTAGCCAGTTGTTGACACCGAAATTCAATGGCTCCTCCCCCAATCGTTCCCACATTTTCTCCCGACTGAGTGACTAGCATGCGCGCTCCCGCCCCTCGTGGCGTCGAACCAGAACTAGCAACAACGGTTACTAGTACTGCGGCTTCCCCTTTATCCAAGGTCCCCCTTAACTTCTCAAATAGTTCCCTCATCGTTTCCCGACCCTCCTTCTATGAAAACGTCAAAAATATCGTTAAAGTGTTTATCCGCTTCCTTGTACATAATCTTTTGAAATCTTAAAAACTTTTCCATAAACTGCTTGCCCGCTGGGGTCACAATTGTGCCTCCCCCATTGCTGCCTCCTACATTTTTCTCAACTAAATTAAATCCCAACTCTTTCTCAGCTTGATTTAAAATTCGCCATGCTTTATTGTATGACATCCCCATTTGTTTGGCCGCTCTATTGATTGACTCCGTTTCAACAATTCCTGCTAATAAGTGGTACACCCCTGGTCCAAAAAAAATCTTTTCACGTTTCAATTTTAAATTTAAGGAATATCTCAACCCATTACTCACTTAATTCCACTCCTTTCGCAACGTTATCTTACAAAAGATAACGCCTATAAAAAAAATAGTTGTCAGATACTGCCATTTAAGTAGTCAGAAACCTTGGCTGTTGTGCGATCTAAATGGTCGTCTACAGTTAAACAAGACCCATGGATAAGTCTTTCAATCTCACGCCGTTGAGCTGTCACCTTGACTCTTTGTCTCCTTGCTAATTGTTGATAGTTTTCAAACGATTTATACACACCTATTATTTTTTGGGAACTGTTTAACAACTGAAGCAAAGGCCGATAAAAATCAGGGACTTGTAGCTCTAAGCCACCAATTTCATCCAACAAGATTACATCAAAAGACTGATTAACTGCTTGTTCCAACAAGTGTCGCCCAACATTTTCAAAAACCTTTAAGTCAGGAACCATTTGCCCGTTCACTCGTCTTAAAAAACAAGCTTCTTCAGTCCATTCATAACTCGACGTCTTTAATAGTAACGATTCGGCAGAGCGTAACTGAAATCCCATGACTTGGTCATTCTCTGATAACAATCGTTGAACATAAAAACCTCCTACACGGTAATCGGTCATTAAAAGTTGTTCTCTTATCAGTGTGGATTTACCAATCAGTTTTGGCCCTTCTAAAAAAAACTTCATCACACCATCTGCTTTCCTATCTGTTTTTATGAAGGCAACCCACAGACCTGATACTTGGAATGTTCTATCAATTGTATGGACACAATTTTTGAGATCATGTGGGATTGCCATATGTTAAACTTCCAACCTGTTTAGAAGCCAAACAACTTTATGATGTTTCTTTCTTTTTGTGGTAATTTAATATCAAATTCAATAGTACCGCTACAAGAGTTGTCAAAATGACTTCTGAATTGCCAAAAATAGTTGTCACCCAATCTGGAAAGCCACTTAAGCTACCTGTTGAAAGTGCTGTTCCCACGCCAAAAGCCAGAGACAACCCAACAACACCAGTGTTAGTCGGCGATAATTCTTGAGAACAAATCATGCGGATTCCCGTCATGGAAATCGTCGCGAAAACAGAAATCGTCGCCCCACCAATCACCGCATAAGGAATCGTTGTTAAGACTGCCGCGATTTTCGGCACAAAGCCTGCTACTAATAACAAAACAGAAGCAAAAACCATGACATATTTATTGATAACTTTTGTCACAGACACCAATCCCACATTTTGACCAAAAGTGGCTACTGGCACTGAGCCGAAGAAACTGCCTAAAAAGTTCGTAGTACCACTCCCGATAATCCCGCCAGACAACTCTTTGTCCGTCGGTTCACGGTCCATCGCCCCAACCGTTGTCGCCGTAAATTGGCCAATCGCTTGAACCGAATCGACGATAAACATCACGACTAATGTCAAAATTGGCACCACTTTAAATTCCATGCCAAAGTGTAAGGGGGTAATCATTTGAAAAATTGAGGCATCTTTAATCGGTTGAAAATCAACCATCTTCAAAATTAATGATAAAATGTAACCCACTACCATACCATTCAAAATTGAAGATAGTTTCAAAAAACCTTTTGAAAAGTAGTTAAAGAAAAAGACGCAGCCAAAGGTAATTAAGGCCACTACCCAATTTTGAACCGAACCAAAGTCGTCATTGCCTACTCCACCAGCCATATACTTGATCGCTACTGGAAAAAGGGACAATCCAATACTTAAAATAACTGTTCCCGTCACCAATGGCGGAAATAAAACGCGAATTTTTTTAATTAGTAAGCCAACTACGATCACCACGACACTGCCGACAAGCTGTGCCCCAAAAATAGCGGCAATTCCAAAGTCCGCGCCAATTGCCATCAAGATCGGCACATAAGCGAAACTAGCCCCCATCATCACTGGCAAGCGTGACCCAATTTTCCCAAATAACTGAAACAATTGAATCAATGTCGCGATTGCTGAAAAAATTAACGATGTTTGTATCATTAAGGTTGTATCACTGGGACTTAAATTACACACCTTGGCAATCATAATTCCCGGTGTAACAATCCCGACTACTGCTGCCACAACATGTTGCAACCCCATTGGCACAATCTGTGAAAGCTGAGGTTTGGCGTCATATTGAAACAATGCATCTTCTTTTTTTTCGCTCATCTTTTGTTTACTCCTTATCCAAATTTAAACCAGTTGTTCATTTTGACTTGATCGAATCATAAACTATGACGCGATCTCGTTGTAAACCGGCATCAGATAATGTCGTATCCGCTTATTGTTTGACCGCAACTGCTTCAATTTCAACTAAACCAGCTTTCGGTAAAGCCCCAACTTGCACACATGAACGCGCTGGTGGCGTTGCCTCAAAATAGCGGCCGTAACTATCATTGACAGTGGCAAAATCACCCATATTTGTTACAAAAATAGTTGTTTTCACAATATCATTATAGGAAAAGCCTGCTGTCTTTAAAATTTCTCCTAAATTAATTAAGGCTTGATCCGTTTGTTCAGCCACCGTCTCTCCCATGTCACCATTCGGATTCAGTCCTAATTGACCTGAAACATACAAGGTTTTATCGGCTAAGACCGAATGTGAATAAGGTCCAACAGCGGCTGGAGCTTGATCTGCGTTAATAATGGTATTTGTCATCGTCTGATACTCCTTTATCTTTTACTGACTTTCATTCTTTCTCATTCCAACTTAATTTTTTTCCCAATTACCTCTGATTTACAATTGAACCGTCGTACCTGTTTTACCTACAATTCCCTCATGAGCCTTCTCTAATAGGGTAATCAAAGTTTTACGTCCAGGCTTTGATTTGGCAAAAGCAATCGCAGCTTCTACTTTTGGTAACATCGAACCGGGTGCAAAATGACCTGCTTCAGCTAGGGCCTCCATTTCAGCAACACTGATGTCACTTAATTCTTCTTGATCCGGTTGTCCATAGTTAATACACACCTTCTCAACAGCTGTTAAGATGATTAACAAATCCGCATCAACCGCTTCCGCCAAGACTTCACTACAGAAATCTTTATCGATTACCGCCGCCACACCTTTCAATTGGTTTCCTTCCTTGACAATTGGAATACCACCGCCACCACAGGCAATCACCGTCTGACCACCCTTAACTAATGTTTGAATCGTTTCAACCTCAATAATCTCTTGAGGTTTTGGTGACGCCACGACTTGACGATACCCACGACCAGCATCTTCCATAATTTGGATCCCCTTTGCAGCAGCTAGTGCTTCTGCCTCCGCTTGATCCATAAAGCGACCAATTGGTTTAGTTGGTGTCTTAAATGCCGGATCGGCTGGATCTACTGCAACTTGGGTGATGACTGTCGCTACTGGTTGAACCAGTCCACGATTTAACAGTTCTTCACGTAAAGCATTTTGTAAATCATAGCCAACATAACTCTGGCTCATGGCAACGCATACAGATAAAGGAACTGTCGGATACTTTTCTGAGTCTGTCATACTTAACCCTTCCATAGCTAGCTGAATCATGCCTACCTGCGGACCATTACCATGAGATAAAATCACTTCGTAACCTGCCTCAATCAAATCTACAATCGCTTTAGAGGTCTCTTTAACCGCCTTCATTTGTTCCACTAAGTTGTTACCTAAGGCATTTCCACCTAAGGCAACCACAACACGTTTAACCAAACTATCAACTCCTTATGTTCTTCTGACACCATCATTCTTACCAATTAGTCATCATGGCGTTACTTCATGTCCAAATAATCGCCAACCGTGGCTATTTTTTTCACTGCAGTCAACGCCATGATCACAAGATTATTCTTTTTCTAGTTCGCGAGGTGTTTTGGCTTCAGCTAATTTTGTTAAGACCTCTTGAGGTTTTTTAACTTTGCTTAAAAAGATCATCGCAGCAATAATATATGGTTTATAGCTAGCTTCTTTGTATAATTCTGTCCGATAACGATCAAAGACTGACGCTTCTACTTCACCTTCTTCACAACTCACCCCGGTAATATCTGCAGGTAAACAGTGCATGTAAAGAGCCTTGCCATCCTTCGTTGTTTTCATCAACTCTTCTGTACATTCCCAATCTTTATGATCTTGGTTTTGTTTAAGCAATTCTTTTTCTAATGCGTCAATCCCAGCCTGATCGCCATCACCGTATAATTCAGTCCGTTTTTCCATCGCCGCAAAAGGTGCCCAACTCTTGGGATAAACGATATCAGCATCAGCAAAGGCTTCTGCCATCGAGTTAGTTTTAGTGAATTTACCACCAGATTCAGCCGCATTTTGACGCGCAACTTCTTCAACTTCTGGCATTACTTCATAGCCTTCTGGATGAGCCAATACAACGTCCATACCAAGACGGGTCATCAAGCCAATAATACCTTGAGGCACAGACAATGGTTTACCATAAGAAGGTGAATAAGCCCATGTCATGGCAATTTTTTTACCTTTTAAGTTTTCCAAGCCACCAAACTCTTGAATTAAATGCATGGCATCTGCCATTGCTTGAGTTGGATGATCGATATCGCATTGTAAGTTGACTAAAGTTGGCCGTTGTTCAAGCACCCCTTCTTTATTCCCATCTTGAACCGCTTCTGATACTTCACGCATATAAGTATTCCCTTTGCCAATATACATGTCATCACGAATACCGATAACATCTGCCATAAAGGAAATCATGTTGGCTGTTTCCCGAACGGTTTCACCGTGAGAAATTTGGCTCTTGCCTTCATCTAAATCTTGAACTTCTAAACCTAATAGGTTGCAAGCTGATGCGAAACTAAAACGAGTTCGCGTAGAATTATCGCGGAATAGCGAAATGCCTAAGCCACTGTCAAAAATTTTAGTTGAGACATTGTTTTCCCGCAGATGACGTAACGTATCGGCAATCGTAAAGACCGCTTCTAGTTCGTCTGGACTTTTCTCCCAGGTTAATAGAAAATCCTCGTTATACATCTTGTCAAAATCTAATGAATTCAGTTTATCAATAAATGGTTTTAAATCTGTCATTGGTTAAGCTCCTAACAATTAGTTTAATTTGTTCTCTCTTACTATTTTCAGGAAAGCATTTCCAACTTGTTAATCGCTAGAAATACATTCCTCTTTTATCAACTATTGTTTATTTATTATTTTTCAGATAAATACTTGGTAAAGCAGCATAGACAGCTGCACAACGAACTAAGTCTTCCTTCCAAGTCCGTTCGTTTGGCGCATGTGCTTGGGCTTCTGCCCCAGGTCCAAAGCCAATACATGGAATACCGTTACGTCCCATAATAGAGACACCGTTCGTTGAGAATGTCCACTTATCAAGTAATGGACGCGCTTTTCGCATCTCAACCGTTGTCTTAGACCCCATGCGCTCTTCACCATACAACCCGTGGTGAACTTCCATTAAGGCTTTAGAGACATCATGCTCCTCTGGAATTACCCATGTTGGGAAGTAACACTCGATTGGGTAAACACATCCAGTGTATGATGGGCGATCGTATTGATACATTGACACGACCACATCTTCACCATATTTTTGAACCGCAGGCAATTGACGAATCTCTTCTAAGCAGCTTTCCCAAGTTTCGCCAGCTGTCATCCGACGGTCTAATGACACGCGACAACCATCAGCAACAGCACAACGACTTGGTGATGAGTGGAAAATTTGGGAAGCAGTCACTGTTCCACGGCCTAAGAAACGCGCTTCTTGCCATTCAGGATTGTATTCTTTTTCTAGCATGCGAGCCAACCCTCTGATAGAGGTGCTTTCTTTCCAATCATTGTTATTTAACGCACGAACATCCTGTAAAATATCCGCCATCTTATAAATGGCATTGTCGCCACGTTCTGGTGCAGAGCCATGACAAGACACGCCTTTGACTTCAACACAGATTTCCATCCGACCACGTTGACCACGGTAAATCCCGCCATCTGTTGGTTCAGTTGAGACAACAAATTCTGGACGAATGCCATCTTCTTTGATGATATACTCCCAACATAAGCCGTCACAGTCTTCTTCTTGAACTGTTACCGTCACAAGGGCAGTGTATTCATCACTCAGTAACCCTAAGTCTTTCATGATTTTCGCGCCATAAATGGCTGAAACAATCCCACCTTCTTGGTCAGATGTGCCTCGTCCACCAATTTCTTCATCGGTTTCATAGCCATCGTAAGGATCGAATTCCCAGTTTTTCATTTCGCCAATTCCGACCGTGTCAATATGGCCATCAAAAGCGATTAGTTTCTTACCTGTTCCCATATAACCTAATAAATTTCCTTGAGGGTCAACCTCAATTTTATCGAAACCTAGTTTTTCCATTTCAGCTTGTGCCCGAGCCATTTTATTGCCCTCTTCAGCACTTTCGCCAGGAATCTTAACTAACTCTCGTAAAAACTGGGTCATCTCTTTCTCATAATTCACTGCTGCTTCGTTAATTGCTTTGAAATCCATTCCTTTACCTCCACATAATTTTTTTATAGTTATCAGGATCAGTATCGCCTTCTGTTGAAAACATCAAAACATTAGAATGCTGATCGAGTTTTAACGCTGTTTTTAAATCGGCATAAGCAGGGTCTTCCATGGCAGCTGACATCAAGCCCATGGCCACGGCACCAGATTCACCAGAAATAACTTGTGGATCCCCTTTAATTGGTGCGCCTAACATTCGCATACCTTTTTCCGATACCCAGTCTGGACAAGACACAAACACGCCAGTATGATTGGCTAAAATATCAAAAGAAATCGTATTTGGTTCGCCACAAGCTAAACCAGCCATAATCGTTTGTAAATCACCTTCTACAAAGCGCATCTGACCATCTTTAGCCACGGCTGATTGATACAAACAATCAGCGGCTTCTGCTTCGACCACCACCATCATCGGTGGGTTATCAGGATACAAATTCGCAAAATAACCAACTACAGCACCAGCTAAACTACCAACGCCCGCTTGAACAAAAACATGGGTTGGTCGATCACATCCAGCTGCAACTAATTCTTTTGAGGCTTCTAAAGCCATCGTGCCATACCCTTGCATGATCCATGTGGGAATTTTTTCGTATCCCTCCCAGGCTGTATCTTGAACCATGACACCATTCGGGGTGTTTTCCGCCATTTCATTGGCCATTCTAACGCACTCATCATAGTTAACTTCTTCGATTGTAACAGTTGCGCCTTCTTTTTGAATATTTTCCAAGCGGGTTTGAGTGGTTCCCTTCGGCATTAAAACAACGGCTTTTTGACCAAGCTTATTAGCTGCCCAAGCAACCCCCCGGCCATGGTTACCGTCTGTTGCCGTAAAGAAGGTTGCCTGACCAAATTCATCTCGCAAACTATCTGACGTTAACACATCATAGGTTAATTCAGACACATCTTTTCCTAGTTTTTCAGCGATATAATTGGCCATAGCAAAAGAGCCACCTAATACTTTGAAGGCATTTAAGCCAAAACGATAAGACTCGTCTTTAACAAACACTGATGCTAAACCTAAGTGCTCTGCTAAATGGTCTAACTTGGCTAAAGGTGTTTCTGTATACTGTGGAAAGCTTTGGTGAAATTCCAAGGCTTTTTCAATTTTTTCGCTCGCCATTAATGACAGATGTTGATCGTCTGTTTTTGGCATTTGATTGTCAATCCACTTAATTTTTTCCAACTAGTTCTTCCTCCAACTTCTATATTGTTCAACTGATAACAAGTATCAAGCTGTTTAAAAATCAATAAGGACTTATCTAAATCAGTCCAGTTAACACGTCCAGTCACTTGTGCCTCGATGAATAAAACGCCCTTGATTGCCTAAAATAACTTTGCCATTTTCAGCCACTAACTGACCTCGCAAATAGACTTGTCGAGGAGAGCCGACCGTTTCCATTCCCTCAAAGGGTGTGTAGTCCACTGCTTGCTCTTGCGTTTTAGCCGAAATAACCCCTTTACCTTGCGGATTCCAAACCACAATATCAGCTTGACTCCCGACTTGGAGGATGCCTTTTTGCGGAAACATCCCAAATTGACGGGCAATTTTTTCAGATAATAACGCCACCATTTTTTCTAAGGTTATTCGCCCAGTCGCAACACCGTATGAATACATCAAAATTGGACGAGTCTCCACACCAGGCAAGCCATTGGGAATTTTGCTAAAATCAAGTAACCCTAGTTCTTTCTGACCCTTAAAATTAAAACTACAATGGTCTGTGGAAATAGTATCAATCTCCCCTGAGATGACGTTATCCCATAGATAGGCTTGATCTGCTTTACTCCTTAACGGTGGGGAGCAAACGTACTTGCCACCTTCAAACCCGGGACCGTCGTATAACTGATCATCAAGAACCAAATAATGTGGACAGGTTTCCACAAAAACCTTTTGCCCTCGATCTCTAGCGCGCTTCACTGATTCCAATGAACGCTGAGTACTCAGATGAACGATATTCACCGGTAAACCAGCTAAATCCGCCATCATCAGATAGCGTTCAACTGCCTCTGCTTCGACAGAATCTGGTCGCGATAAGGGATGATAATGAGTGCTTACATGACCTTCTCCCACTAATTTTTTGATCAGCTCATTCACCATGTCACCATTCTCACAATGAATACCTAACATGCCATGTTCCTTCCGAATGGCCAACATCGCTTCAAAAATCGCGCCGTCTGAGGTTCGCAAATTATCATAGGCCATGTACATCTTAAAAGAACTAATGCCTTCCTCAATCATCAGCGGAACTTCACTGGCAATCTGCTGATTCCATTCGATAAGTGACATGTGATAACTATAATCACAAGAGGTTTTCCTCTCCGCCATTTGATGCCATTCAGCCAAACAGTCACGCAACGTACCGCCTCGTTCCGGTGTTGCAAAATCAATGATTGACGTTGTCCCACCAACAATCGCTCCGCGACTGCTCGTCGTGAAATTATCCGCTGTATCTGTCACCCCGTTATTTAGTTCAAAATGAGTATGGGCATCAATAAATCCCGGTAAAAGAAATTGCCCCTGAACATCTATCACCTGATCACCAGGATTAGCAGCGAGGTCGCTGCCAATCTCCTGAATAATCTCTGCTTCCATTCGTAAATCAAGTTGACGCCGACCACTTGCTGAAACAATCGTGCCACCTTTTAATAGTATTGCCATTTTTCTAGCCTCCCAAAAACGTCTCCTGACCGACTTCCATCAGCCGATCAATCCCAGTGGCTCTGCCTTCGCTATACAGATAACGCGAAGGTATAGTCTGCTAGAATTGTTTCAATTAATGCCACAATATCCGCTGGTAAATCAACCGCTTGTCGTAAATCAACATCCTTAACAGCGCCCAATAAACGAACCCGAAGATTCTTAGGATTATCTAAAATCACAAAACCAGAATTCGTACTGTCTTCAAAATCTGCTACGGTATTAAAGACAGTAAACTTGTCTTTGTAAGGAGCACTATTATATGGACAGAACGTCGCACAGTTGCCACACTCATTACACATCCGATCAATGTGGATAATTTGTGGGGCTCCTTTTACCATCACCATCATATTGGCACGATTAGGACAAACGTCCACACAGGCCTCACAGACAGTTGAACATTCCAAGCAATTACTAGCTTGATTTACAGAACAATTCGGCACTGCTAAAACACCACGTTTAGCACGAACTGCTACAGGATCAGGATTAATATTATTTGCTACATAATGTTGGTTGTGAACCTCACAAATTTGGTTCGCAACCGTCGTCGCATCAGCAATTGCTTCAACAATCGTAGCTGGTCCTCGGTAAGCATCCCCAATAACATAGACATCTTTCAAGTTAGTCGCAAGCGTCGTTGTCTCAGCTTCAACATACCCCCATTGGTTTGTCTTAATCCCAAGTTCTTGGTAAAACTCGCTGTCAACTTTCTCACCAACAGCTGCAATAACCGTATCAGCCGTAATCGACGTATAATCGCCAGTTCCTTCTGGTTTGCGCCGGCCAGAAGCATCTCGCTCCCCTAAACGCATCTTTTCACAAATCAACTGACGGTCTTCCAATTTAATCGGTGCTAGCAGCTCACAAAACTCAACGCCGTCTTCTAAAGTTAGGTACAGCTCTTCTTCATCCGCTGGCATATTGCGTTTATCACGACGGTATACCACTGACACCTTTTTAATATTCGGTAAACGAGAAGCCGCTCTGGCACAGTCCATCGCTGTATTTCCGCCACCAATTACGACAATCTCTTCACCATAAGGATTAACCTCTGGGTTTTCCCGATTAGCCTTCAAGAATTCTAAAGAATTCAAACTTGTACCAGATTCTAAGCGAAGGACACCGTGTTTCCACGCACCAATCGCATAAATAACCTTCTCATACCCTTGGGCCCGCAATTCCGTTAAACTTGGTGCCGCTTGCCCCGTTTTAAATTCTGCCCCCATAAATTTCGCTAGTTCAACATCTCGCTGAACGGATTCCATGGAAATCCGGAATTCTGGTACAATTTGGCTACAGACGCCACCAATCGTATCAGCCTTCTCAAAAACTGTCACAGGCATGCCTTCTCGAGCCAATAAGAACCCCGCTGAAATCCCTGCTGGTCCACCACCTACAACCGCAGTTTTGGGTGCATCTGTTTTAACAGTCGGTTTTGTTAATGACGCTAGATACTCATCATAAGCATGCTCCGCTGCTTCCAACTTGGCTTGACGAATGTGAATCGACCCTTCATAAAATTGACGACTACACTTTGTCATACATGGATGGGCACAAATAGTACCGGTAATAAATGGCAGTGGGTTTTTATCAACAATCACTTGTAGAGCTTCAAAATACTTGCCTTCCCCAACCAAACGTAAATAGGCTGGAATATCTTGAGATATTGGGCAACCACCCTGACAAGGAGCAGTAAAACAATTAATCAGTGGGACTTGTTCGGTCAATTTAGGATTAGCTGCCAATTTTATCGACTTACGATAACGGGGATGGGTTTTCGCTTTCTCCACTACTTGGTCTAACTTCGCCAAATCAACACGAACTTCTGTTGGATACTCACAATCTGTTAAGACATTGGCAACTTGCTGAATCCGCTGATACCCACCTGGCTTTAACAACGTCGTCGCCATGGTAATCGGCCAAATTCCTGCCTCAAAAATATCTTGACTATTAAAAATATCAGCCCCACCTGAATAAGAAATTTGTAATTTACCATCAAATTCACGGGAAAGTTGTTGCGCGACTGAAATGCTTAAAGGAAATAAAGAACGACCAGACATATACATTTCGTCGCCCGGTAACTCATCCTCAGCAATTTCCACAGGGAACGTATTGGTAATCTTCACACCAAAACTTAAATCTTGATTTTCAGCCAATGTTTGTAATCGCTCAATCATCGGAATCGCTTCACTAAACTGCAAGTCTTCTTCAAAATGATGAGCATCAAAAACCATGTAATCAAACCCTAAATCATCTAACGTCTTGCGAGCATAATCGTAACCTAATAAGGTGGGATTACATTTAATAAAGGTATTTAATCCTTTATCTTTTAACAAATAAGTCGCAATTCGTTCAATTTCGTCTGGCGGACAGCCATGTAAAGTCGATAAGGTAATAGAGCGACAAACTTTGGGACTAATGCTGTCAATAAATGCTTGATCCACATGCTGAAACTGATCCAAATAAGACATGGCAGCCTCACGGCACTCTTGCCAAACAGCAGTTACTGCAACATCTTGCATTTCTGTAATATAGCGATCAATCTTAGCAGATTGAATGCCTGCCAAATCGTAACCGACACTCATATTAAAGATAAACCCATCTTTATCACCTAGTCCCAGTTCACGACTCAAAATATTTAACGCAAACCAGCCCTTTACATATTCATCTAAAGCCTGAGGGACTCTTAATTCCGTTGACCACTCCACATTATAAGCTTCATCCGCAGCTGTGATGCAAGGTTTAGCCACAGGAACATCTTCTCCATCTAACTCTTGGACTGTTTTAACTTCGAAAAAACGTGAGCCAGTCAAATAAGAAGCAATGATATTTTGGGCCAGTTGAGTATGTGGGCCTGCTGCTGGACCACAAGGGTTTTCCATCTTTTCACCAAATAAAGGAATTGATTTAGCTGAATCCGCCTGATAAAACTTACGAATTCCGAAAATTGTACCTTCTTGCTTGTATTCTGTCATTATCCAATTCAATAAACCATTCATTGATATCGGATGCATAATATCGCTCATTCATTTCACCTCTTACCTATTATTTTATTCCGTTGTTTAACTGTTAATTCGTTGCCATAAATCTTGCCCCTGAGCTTGCCCCTCAGCCCAAATCTTCGCCTCATCAACGCCTACCAATTCGCGATTACGCATGCGTATTTGACCATTGATAATTGTATCAGTGACACAACGTCCCGTCATTCCAAATAAAATATGAGAATTAATATTGGCTTCTGTTAGTGGCGTCGGTGCTTGATAATCCAACACAATCACATCAGCTGCTGCCCCTGCTTTTAAAACCCCTAACGGTTTTTCAAAGTAGCGGTTAGCCATTTTCGGATTGTTATCAAAGAGCATTTGCGGCACTTCACTCCAAGCAGCATTTGGATCGCCCAAATGATGTTTATGAATGATATTGGCTACTTTATACGTTTCTGTCATATCCTGGGTATAACCATCCGTTCCTAGCCCCATCATAATTTTATACTCATTAAACATGTGCATTGCTGGTGGACAGCCGACTGCATTGCCCATATTGGACTCAGGATTCGTCACCACCATCGTATTGGTTTCTTTAATTAATTCCATTTCCCGGGGACTAATATAGATACAGTGACCAGCCATTGACTTCTCACCTAAAATCCCAAAATCAAACAAGCGATTAACTACTGGCTTGCCATATTTTTCCAATGAATCATGAACATCTGCCATGCCTTCAGCAATATGAATATGATAGCCCACATCTGCCGGTTTATTTGCCGCACACAACTCTAATGACGCGTCTGATAGTGTAAAGGAAGCATGTAGCCCCATCATCGCTTTTTGCATGTCATCTGTTCGTTTACTTGCAGTCTTAATAAAGTCTGCATTTTCTTTAACTGCAGCTTTCATCTGCGCTTCACCATTTCGGTCAGATACTTCGTAGCAAAGGCACGTTCTTACCCCTAGTTCGTCAGCTGCTTGTGACAACATCCCAAGACTGCCCGCCACTTCACCGTAACTGGCATGATGATCAAATACGGTGGTCACACCATTTTTAATACAATCGACATAAGCAGTCGTCGCACTGTGATAACTATCTTGAAGAGTTAAAGTACCGTCTATTCGCCACCACTGGTCTCTTAGAATATCCATAAAATTTTGCGGATGATACCCATTGATACTCAAGCCACGGGCAAAGGTACTATAGATATGATTATGCATATTGACAAAGCCTGGCATAATGACCTTTCCTTTGACATCTATAAACTCGGCTTCAGGATATTTTTGCTTCATCTCCTCTGTCGTTCCTACTTGCTCAATTTGATCATCAGTAATCGCCACACAGCCATTTTCAAGATAGAGATTGTCACTATCTCGACTTATTACTCTTCCATTTCCAATCAGTAGCATCTTTCATCCTCCTATTAAATTAGTGTCAGCAATCGAAATCGCTTACAGATTATTTTTTGAATTGTAAATTTAGAAGACCAAGACAACTCTTTTTAGCAATCGAATGATAAGGCTTACAAACTCTGTTAAAAAAAAGTACTTGTTCCTCTTCTCACAATGATTATATCACCTTAGCTAAAAAAAAACAAGGTAACCTAAAAATTATTTTTTAGTAGGTATTCCTATTATTCTTGTGTAATTGAAAAGTTCGTGATATTATGGCAACGTAGAAGCTTTGAGCGGCTTTTTAGTTATGCTCTGTAATAAAGAAGGGGGTAAAACGATGCTTTCTGATGATAAAATAGCGTTCCTAACGCAAATTGCCAAGGCTTTAGCGGGACAATTTGGAACTAACTGCGAAATAGTCTTACATAAAATTAGTGGTGAAAATATTGAAAATACGATTGTTTCAATAGAAAATGGTCATGTATCTTCACGAAAAATTGGTGATGGACCTTCACAGGTTGTCTTAGAGGCAATCAAAAAGAAGCCTGCTGAGTTAGAAGACCATGTTAATTATTTAACGCGAACTCATGATGGCAAAATTTTAAAATCCAGTACAGTTTATTTCAAAAATGATGATGGTTCCTTAGATTGTATTTTTGCCATTAACTACGACATTACCTCATTAATTGCAGCTGAAACAACTATCGCTTCTTTTATCTCAACTAAAGAAGCTGAAGTAGAATCTGAACCAGGGTATATCCCCCAAAATATTAATGAGCTGCTAGCTGATTTGATTGATGAATCGGTTAAACTAGTTGGTAAACCTGTCGCTCTCATGACGAAAGAAGACAAAATTCGCTGTGTTCAATTCTTAAACGACAAAGGAGCATTTTTAGTAACAAAGTCAGGAGATAAAATCGCTAACTTCTTTAACATCTCCAAGTATACCTTATATAATTATATTGATGCTAAGTAGTTACTGATTCCTCAGTATCAACTTTCGCCATAAAATTATCCCCCCTTAACTATCACTTGAAAAACGATAATTAAGGAGGGATCTTTAATAACACCACATTACATTCCCTTAAACCAATAGCTAAAATTGCTCCATGGAACGATTATTTTCTTCCAATATTTGTTGAACCTGACTAACCCATTGACCTTTTAACGAGTCTTCAAGGGCATAGCCCACTCTTTCAGTCCCTTTACGAGTGTCCTTTGCGATTACACTTGTACCATTTTTAGTTTTTTGTTTAATAGATTCCGTTTTGATCAAGGCAGAACTAGCAATTACTGAACTGATGATTGATTTTTCGGCATTCTTTGTTATCTCTGACAGTACTTCCGTTAGCATGAAGCCTCATTTCCGATATCCAACAGCTCCCGCTCATATCTAAATCGATTTTTTTGACATTCCTGATCAATTACTTCAATTCGTCGATCTAGCTCAAATTGTTCTTGTTGACAAGCAGATAAAACCTCGTCCTTAGTTGCCTCAATCATCTGAAAAGTTTGATGCAAGTCACTAGGATCTTCAAAAAACTCTCTCAGATAATAATTTGCTTTATCAGCTAATTCATCTAAATAGCTCAATGACTGCTTTTTTTGTCTAAACACTTCGTCCTCACTTTCCATCACAAGGCGTTTTTCCCGCAAAAGTGCTTCCTCTTCCAACTCGTACCTCATTTCAATTCCCTTTAGCTTGCTTTTCACCCTCTCAACTCCTCACTTAACGACTGATCCAAGTCTTCAATCTCATTAATAATACTCTTTATATGAACGATCAGTTTTTCATACTTGCCTTGTATCCTCTTAGCTTTAGCAATCATCATTTCAAAATAAATAATCGGAATATCAACCATGCTTGTTTTAGTAGCGCCACCTTCGGCCAAAGCCATCATGACTTCGTCTTCACTTAAACTTGAGCCAAATAATTGAGCCACTTTTTTGGTCTCTGCCCAATGTGCCTCGACTTCCAAAATAGCTTCTGTATAGAGGTTAATAATTTCTAAAAAACCAACTTCAACCAATCTAGCTATTCCTTCAAGGATGATTAACGCCTCGCTACTGTTTATATACAGTTCCTCCGAAGTGGATAACTTTCTACTATTAGTCTGGAATTTGCTGACACCTAAAGCTAATCTATTTAATTTTTCGCCAATTCCCCATTCAGTCTGAGCCATCTTCACCTCCAAACGTATAGTTGTTGGAGCGATGATGTTCCCATTACAATCAAATTGATAGCCACCCCACATATGTTGAGCGATACCAACTTTCTTCGAGTGAATTCGAATGACAATACCAACTGCTTTGCCATCACCATAACCAATAGCAATTAAATCATGCTCATCAATATAGTTGTAAATTCGTCTTCTCAATCGGTCGGCCGTTAGTTGCTGCCTCTCATTTAAAAAAGGATAGGTATTTTGCCCCTCATATAAAAAGGCAGAACGAATTCGTTCAGGGTAAAAACTATCTGAAATAGCATACTGACCATTCATAGATCCCAAAGAATGGCCATAGATATCAAATTGAGCATTGTGATAACGTTCCATTACAGTTTTTAACGTCTGAGAGGCTGATCGGAGTTGACGCATTAATTTATTGCTATTTCGATCTTGGGCTCGACCACTAGTGGTATCCTCATCTTCAAACCACTCACTTGTCCAACGGGTTCCTCCAAAAGGCTCTTCCGAACTTCGAAATAAAACCGTTACATCAGTCACTCCCGCTATCTCACTCTCTTTCGGATTGGACGAAAGTTTCTCAGAAGTTAAAATGTAAGCATGCTTACCTGTTTCATGATGATGAATCACCTCAGCAACATAGCCAATTTTTATTGTCTCATTTTCGATTGTGACGATGCTACCAACTTCATATTCGGCATATTGTTGTTTAGCTATTTCCACTCGTTGTTTATCTGAAAAATCGGTCATTATATATAATACCCTCCATTATTACTGATCAATTCATCAAGTTTAGAGGAGTCACTGCCACTACCACCTGAAAGCTCACCTGTTAAACGATCCATCTCCAACATATCTTAACATAAAGTATCATGCTTATTGATGCTATTGTGCATAACACCTCCCATAGGGTGATGTTTTCTCTTTATAATTAATCACATATGATTGTATTATACCATTTTATTGAAAGGCTTTCGAATCAATATTACATATATTTACTTTCAAAATCACTAGGGTTCTTGTACACTTAGTAATTTTCACTCCTCTAAGCGCTATCATTTTTATCATTCTCTCATGTATCAATAAAATCAATCCTTGAGCTCTAATAAGATGCAATTTAACGCTGATCTACTGCCTAGATGTTAAAACTACCTCTCCCCTTTATATTTTGTCTTTTACGAGATTTCCAGCCGTTCAATCTTAGCATAAAATCATTAAAAGTCCCCCACTATCTGAAAGTGGAGGACTTTTAACTCTTAATTTATTTACAATGTGTCTTTTTGTTTTTTATCATTGACATAATATAAAACAAAATAAATACCTACTATGATCAGACCGACTTGATAGAATATAGCAGTCATTTTTTCTCCTGTTTTTGGCAAACTTGATGAGCTTTTACTATTCGATGTTATTTTAGGTGAACTAGTTCCTTTGTTGATAGTTGTGACATTGGGCTTCGTCACTGTTTCCCACTTCGCATAAAGTGTCAACGGATCAGACACAGTTTGATTAAAATCCCTAAGTGTTGTTAACTCTTTATCACTATACCAACCTAAAAACTTAAAGCCCTCTTTTGTTGGGTCAGCAGGTTTAACAACCGGCGTTGATTCAACTACTTGTTGTGAAACAACAACCGTTCCACCGTTACTTTCGAAATTTACATGAACCATTTTTTGCCACTTCGCATAAAAGACCGTGTCAGCTTCAATTGGTTTTGAAAAATCAGCTTCAATTGTGGTTGTCGAGTCTTCATACCACCCGATGAATTCATAACCATCCTTTGTAGGGTTTGTTGCTGGCTTAGTCGCAACTGTCAAATCGTTGACAATTTGCGAATCAATGAGCGTTCCGCCATGACTTTCAAAGTTTACATTGTGTACTTTTTGCCACTTCGCATAAAAGGTCATATCCGTTACAATTGGTGCTAAAAAATCAGCTGTGGTTGTTGTTATAAAATCCTCATACCACCCAAGGAAAATATGCCCTTCTTTGACAGGAACATCTGGTTCAATTGCTAAAGAAAATTCATCAACTTGTTGTGAATTAATGGCTGTTCCACCATTACTTTCAAAATTAACCTGATAAATTTTTTGCCATTTCGCGTAATAAATCGCCTCTTCAACAATTGGTTTTGAAAAATCAGCAATGCTTATCATTTCAGGCTCTTCGTACCAGCCTAAGAATACATGACTTGCTTTTGTCGGGGAAGTCGGCTCGCTTGCTAAGGCTGTATCATTCACTTCCTGAGGAGCAATAGGTGTTCCTCCGTTAGTTTCAAAATTTACCTGATGAACCTTTTGCCACTTGGCGTAAAAAGTTTTATCCGCCATGATTGCAGTTGAAAAATCAGCCAAAGTAGTCGTTGTAGCGTCTTCAAACCAGCCTAAGAATTTATAACCAGCCATTGTAGGCGATATTGCTGGTTCATTTGCGAAATTACCATATTCTACCCTTTGAGACTCAACTGCTGAGCCACCTGTTGTATCAAAATTAACAGTGAAGTCTTTAATATTTCCCAACTTGGTGTGGAACGTCCACTTTCCATTCCCAGCGCTGAATTGAGAAGCTATCTCACCGGCAGGAATCGTCAACACTTTGGATATTTGATCATAACCAGGATGATTTTTCTTTTCAAAGACACTGATTAAAGCTGGAGAAATGACTGCCGTCAAATCCACTGATTTAGAACCATCGGGATTAAGGGTATAAAAACCGTCCAAATCAATCACGATATTACCAGTATGTTCTGGTATCTTGTCACATCCAATATAATTAGTCATCCCAGCAGAGATATAGACTGTCTCATTGTTCACAGAGTGAAAAGCCACAGCTAAATTGGCGCAATTTCTTAAATCGATATTTTCTGTCGGGTTTCCATTATAATATACTGATTGCAAGCTTGACATACCTGACAGATCTATCTCAGTCAAATTATTAAAAGTTATGCTTAGGCTGATCAAACTAGTAAAGTGTTTTATACCCGTTAAATCACTAATTGATTTACTACCAATAAAAAGGTCTGTGACTCGACTAATTTCATCAGCTGACAAGTAACCGTCACTGTCTCTATCTAAGTATCGCAAAATATAAGCACGGAAATTCCCGTCTGGAAAGTTAATACTATCAATAGCTACCCCTCCTCTGGGTTGCACTTTAGCTTCTTCCGTAGCCATTACCTGAGTTGGTTCAGCTGAAATAGTTTGCTCTATCTCACTTGATGCTGTTGACTCTATCGCTTGCTCCTCTTCAACTACGGGCAGTTCTTCTGATGAAGTCAGTGACTCTGCCGTTTCCACTTGCACTTCGCTTGATTCTAAACTCTCACCTTCGATCGTTTCATTTTCTTTTCGAACGTTTTCTGAACTAAACAGTTGCTCTTGGCCCTCCAACTCATTTGCCAAAACAACCCCTGATGTCAGCATTGGGTTTAATCCCAAAGACATTATCGATAACATTGTTAACACTTTTAGAATATTTTTATTCATTTTTTTCATTCTTTCACCTCTTTTTAATCACTTCTATGTGATCGATTAATATAAATTATAACAAAAAATAACTAAAAATCAACAAAACGATCATTTATTGAACAAAAAATAATTTCACTTTGTACAATTTTACGAAAGTTATTAAAAATCGCCAATATTAAGCCCATTCTGACAACGATCATCCCCTTCGTCTGGTTCACGACTATCATGTAACGAGGTATTCAAAAAGTCCCCTCTCTCTCTCAATTAGTTTTGTGATTATTTTAACAACATTATTTACGAATTGTTTATCTCTAATTTTGGTTTGTTAGCATAACACGATCACTACTTGTAACTATTTTCAATACGCCTCTCACAACTGCCCTCCTATCGTGACAATGAACGTCCCAAATTTTTGCTTCCAGCTGTCCACCATATAAAAAGAAACAAGCAACATGCGACGCTCTATTAACCTTATACATACAGAAAAGTAAAGAGACTTTTTAGGCAAAACTCAAAAAAGCGAACCCTTAAGAGGATTCGCTCAAATTGATAAAATTACATTCTTACTGCAAAGTCTGGTGCAAAGTAAGCAGATGAACCATAAGTAACATTTTGACCAGGAGCTGGTGCATGGATGTAGTTACCTCCACCAGTAGAGATCGCTACATGGTAAGTACCACCTCTGCTACCCCAGAATAACAAATCGCCTGCTACTGCTTGAGAAACAGAGATTTGTGTTCCAGCACTTTCTTGTGGAACCGTCCAACCACCGATTTCGCGGCCAGCTGCTACACGATAGACATAAGATGTAAAACCAGAACAGTCAAATGAATCTGGTCCCTTGGCACCCCATACATATGGCTTACCAATGTGCTTCGCTGCTTCAGCTAAAATCGCTGCCCCAGTACCACTTGATGCTGGTGGTGTTGTTGGTGTCGGCGTTGGTGCTGGCGCCGGCGTTGGTGTCGGTGCTGGCGTTGGTGTCGGCGTCGGTACTACCGGAGTTGGTGTTGGCGTTACTGGCTGAGTTTCCTCACCATTATCGCCAGAATCTATCTCCGGTGTCGTTTCTGGTGTCACTGGTGTTGTTTCTGGTGTTTCATTATTTATTGTTGGTTGGGTTTCTGATTGAACCTTAGCATCTGCTTCTGCTTGAGCCGCTGCTTGTTCTTCAGCTAATTTAGCTGCTGCAGCTTGTTCTTCAGCAAGTTTAGCTAAACGAGCTTGTTCAGCGCGAGCTGCTTCAGCCGCTGCTTTTTCTTGTAAGAAACCAGCTTTTTTATCTTCTTCAGTTGTACGTTCCGCAGCAATTTGGCTAACTAAGGCTTGTTGTTGGTACTCTTGATCAATTAATTGACCTTTTTGACCTTCTAGTTCAGCAGCTGTTTCATTAAGCTCTTTTACTTTAGATTCAGTCTCAACTTTTTTAGATTCAACAGCTTTTTTGTCTTTTTCTTGTTGCTTCATTAAGTCATTACTAGCATTAACAAGTTTTGTTGCGTTCATCACACGAGTAACCGCTGAAGAAATAGAATCTGCAGATAGGATAGCATCGATGTAATTATTGGCTTTACTGTCCACTTGGGCTGAACGAGCTTGTTCTTTTATGGAAGCATCACGTTTCTCAATTTTTACATTTAATTTATCGATTTCAGTTCCTAACTTTGTAATCGATTCATTTAACTTTGCTTGCTGTGCTTGTAATTCAGCCGCTTGGGCTTTAATACCTTCTATATTCGCTCTAACAGTTTCCAATTGTGCAGACGCTGCTGCTTCTTGACCGTTTAATTCACTAATTTTATTTTCAGATTGTTGAATTTTTGTATCGAACTCATCTGCCAATGCGGCTGCCGGCAAAGCGACTGATCCTAACAAAATTGTGCTTACCAATAACGCTGATATGATGCTTTTTTTCACTGGTCATTCCCCCGACTCTTTTTTAATAGTTTAGTTTTAGTTCTTCTCTAAGTCACTGAATGAATTGTATCACACAAACATGTCAAAGAGATAATAGGCATATTACAAAAATAATTCATCCGTGTCTTATCATCTAAACCCTCGTCAAAAGATTAATACATCAACTTTTTGTAAGAGTCAAAGAGAGATGGATTACCTGTATTATTGTACCATATATCATTTCATTTGCCCACTTTGATCTCATCATTATTACAAAAAAGAATCTGATGAGTTGTTAAAACCTGCCTCAACTACTCAGTATTTAAATTAATATAACCTGATTCTCACCAGGCATACCTAACTCTAGCCTCAATTTTTGAAATTTTTCCGATTTAATCAAAACGATCTTCTCTTTACATATCCTAAAACAGCCTTGTGATAAACAGCATACCCAAATAGACAAAACACCTTTACAAACAGAACGTATATTCGTATAATTAACTAAAAAGGAGCAGTGACATTTCATGACTGAGGCATTAAAAGATATATACAGTGAACAATTTTTAGACGATTTCTGCCAACAGATTATAGAACAAGACATTAAATTTGAGGCGAAACCGTTTATTCAAGAATTATTAACAAAGGAGTGGCCTGCTTTAACTGTTCGGCAAAGAATGAAAAAAATTGCCCAGCTTTTAGGGAAGTTTCTATCAGGGACTTATGAAGATCACTTACCACTTTTATTGGCTCTTCATCAGCAAAATAGAGGTTTTGCCTATTTATTCTTTCCCGATTATATCGGCATTTACGGATTAGCAGCCAAAGATTTTGACTTATCTTTATCCTATCTTAAACAAATGACAGCTTATTCTTCGTCTGAGTTCGCTATTAGAGAATTTATTGCTGTAGAGCCTGAACGAGTGCTGAAATTGCTTCTAACATGGAGCGAAGACCCTGACGATCATGTGAGGCGCTTAGCCTCTGAAGGTTGCCGCCCTCTTTTACCATGGGGTTCTCACTTGGACTATTTGATTTCCCGACCAGAATTGGCCCTCCCTATTTTAACAAATCTTAAGGCCGATCCTTCATTATATGTCAGAAAAAGCGTGGCCAATCATCTCAATGATATGTCTAAAAATCATCAAAAATTAGTCATTGACACTTGTCGCCATTGGTATGGCAAAGACGAGCGCACGGACTGGATTGTCAAAAAAGCTTGTCGAACACTTGTCAAAAATGCCGATCCAGACGCCTTAAAACTATTTGGTTATGAAATTCCTGGACAGTCATTTGATGTTCTTTCAGCAAGTATTAACATGGCCGAACAACAAGTGACAATCGGTGAAAAGAGTCATTTTTCCTACAGCATTGCTACCACAATATCGAACCAGACTCCCATTCGCTTGGAGTATGGCATCGACTATGTCAAAGCGAATGGGAAAACTTCTATGAAGAAATTTTATCTGACAGATTCATTGACAAGTAAAGATCACTTTGATGGAAAAAAAACTATTAGTTTTAAAAATTTATCTACACGAATTCACTATCCTGGTGAACATAGCCTAACCCTTTTTTTAAACGGACAGACGATTGCTCAAACTAGCTTTAGCGTTATTCAATAGACCAAAAAGACAAGAAAACCCATTCATTGACAATGAGTTTTTCTTGTCTTTAATTGTTAATTTGTTGTGTCAATTTCTTGATTTTTTCTTTGTATGTACCTGACTGATGATCGAATAGAGCAGCAGTTCCCACAACATACAAATCTGCTCCACTATGGACTTGACTGCCTTAGATTGTCCCTTTCAATATTAGCGTGATCCTAAAAACAAACCTGTAACTAATGACCTGATCTCGTTTATCCCTTTATAGAGTTTTTGATTAAAATCCACTTTACTTTTATCATATAAGAATTCATTTCCACTAAAAAAACTACCTAAGATTGACTTTCGTCCTTAAGTAGTTTCATTCAAATTTAGTCGACTTTCAATAAATCATACTGTGATTGATAAAGATGATGATACAACCCACGTTTGGCCATCAGTTGCTCGTGGGTGCCTGATTCCACAACCTTTCCTCGATCGATATAAAAAATCCGATTACTATTTTTTATAGTGGACAAGCGATGAGCAATAATAAATGACGTTCGGCCTTTTAAGAGTTCTTGCAAACCAACCTGAAGAAGTTCTTCTGTTTTTGTGTCAATACTTGAAGTGGCCTCATCTAAAATCAGGATTTTGGGGTCAGCTAGCAAGGCTCGCGCAAAGGAAATCAACTGGCGTTGACCAGCCGAAAGCGTGCTACCTCGTTCCTCTACCACAGTGTAATACCCCTCTTTTAATTCGCTAATAAAATCATGAGCTCGTACTACTTTTGCCGCAGCGATTATTTCGTCCTCAGTCGCATCGAGTTTTCCATATCGAATATTTTCAATGATCGTTCCCGAAAAGACAAACGTATCTTGCAACATGACACCCATTTGAGACCGCAATGATTCCAGCGTAACATCACGAACGTCAATGCCATCGACTTTAACACTGCCTTCATTAACATCGTAAAAGCGACTTAATAAATTTATCACCGTTGTTTTACCAGCTCCTGTCGGGCCTACTAGGGCGATACTTTCTCCTTGCTTAACAGAAAAATTAATGCCATCTAAAATATTACGGCCTTCTTCATAACGAAAGACAACATTCTCAAAATCGACTTGCCCTTTAATGGTTGGCATCTCGATTGCACCTGGTTTGTCTTTAATGTCCGGCTCTACATCCATCGTTTCAAAAATCCGCTCCAGATAAGCCGTAGCCGTAATCAGTGAATTATAGAAATTCCCAATATTGATAACTGGATTCCAAAAATTATTAATATAACCAATAAATGCAATTAGAGTTCCAGTGGTAACATTAACACCAATCCCTTGAATTCCAACAAAATAAATCAAGCAAGTGGTAATCACTGAAATATTTTGAACTCCTGGCCATAGTAAAAACTGAATTTTGACAGCTTTCATATAAGAAACCCGGTAGTCATTGCTGATATCTAAAAAGGTTTGATAACTCTCTTCTTCGCGAGCAAAAGATTGGGTAACTTTGATCCCTGATATACTCTCATGAATGTAGGCATTCATATTGGATTGTTTATTGCTTAACTCTTGATATGCCTTTCTTTGGGCCTTTTTGATGACCATCACTAAGGCAAATAAGACCGGCAACAAAACTAAACTGTATAAAGTTAATTTGAAATCGATCATCATCATTACCACTAAGGTAATAACCACACTGAAGATATCAGAAATCAAATTGATTAACCCATTACTTAACAGGTCACTTAAGGTATTGATATAGTTCACCACACGAATCAATATTTTGCCGTGAGGCCGATTGTCAAAATAAGAAAAAGGTAATTTTTGCAGATGCTCAAAAATAGCTGAACGCATGTCTTTTAAAACATCTTGTCCGACTTCAGTAATCGAATGTATTCGATAACGCATGCTATAACCAATAACGAGTAATGAAAGTAAAAAAATGACACCGAGAATAGCTAACATTTTATAATCTTTATTAGGGATGACGTCGTCAATTGCTAGTTTGGTAAAGTATGGCCCTAACATGCCAGCCATATTCGCAATAATAATGACAATTAATGTTTTTAATAACGGCTTTTTGTATGGCAAAATGTAAGTGCCCATACGCTTATAATAACTCCAGTTAAATTCCTGGGACAGTTCTTCATCTTGATCAAAGGTATTTCTAGCCATTAGACTTCCTCCTTTATGTTTAATGGTCCGATCTACTAGTTTTAAGACTTGCTTTGTCACTCCTTTACTTTCATATAGCAAATTAACCGCATGTGACCACTAGTATGATGTACATCGTATTTTCCCACCAAAATAACTGCTATTCATCGCCTAATTGTTTTTGGTAAATTGAAAAATATTCTCCACCTTTGGCGACCAACTCTTGATGAGTTCCTTGCTCAACAACGATACCTTTATCTAGTACGAGTATCAAATCAGCTTCTCTTACTGATGAAATTCGATGAGCGATGATAAACGTTGTTTTTTCTCGGGTAATTTTCCCCAATTCATTTTGGATTTTTGATTCAGTTTCCATATCGACAGCTGATGTTGTATCGTCTAAGATTAAGATTGATGGATCTTTGGCTAAAGCTCTGGCAAGTGAAATACGTTGTTTTTGTCCGCCAGACAAGCCTACTCCCCTTTCACCGACGATTGTGTCATACCCTTGAGGCATGCCTTCGATAAAAGCATTAGCATCTGCTATTTCTGCAACTTGGCGGATATACCCTTGATCCACATAAGGATTCCCAAAAGCAATATTATCTTCAATCGTATTAGAAAATAAGAAAACATCTTGCATAACCATGGCAATATGCTCGCGCAAATTACGGATTGGCCACTTACGGGCATCGACCCCATCTATTAGAACTTGGCCAGCAGTTGGATCATAGAATCGGGAAATTAAATTAACCAGCGTCGTTTTACCTGAGCCCGTTTCCCCTAAAATCCCAATCGTTTGACCAGGTTCCGCCTTAAAGGAAACATGGGACAAAACCATACTGTCAGGATCATCAGAAAAATGAAAGCTGACATCTTTAAACTCGACATACCCTTTCATAACCTGCTCTTCTTCTCCACGTTTAACGGCAATACTCGAACGAGTGCTTAACATTTCACGAATTTTGATGCATGAAGCAGAAAAACGCTGAGTATCGTTGATTAGCCAACCACTCATTCGCATCGGCATATTGAGCATCCAAAGGAAACCATTAAACGCAACTAATTCACCGATTGTCATCCGGCCTTGAATAACAAACAGGCCACCTATTACCAGAGCAATTAGACCTAAACTGCCGGCCAATCCATCTAGCCAAGGCAAGTACGTCATCGAAACAGCAGCAGATTCCATGTTTCGCTTCTTGTAATCTTCATTGCGATCATTAAACTTTTCAATTTCAAATGGTTCACGAGAAAAAGCCTTCACTACGCGATTTCCACTAATATTCTCCTCAACCATGGAATTCAAGCGAGAAAAACTTTCCCTAATCTCAAAAAACACTGGGTGCGCCTCTTTTGCCATGCGTTGAGTCAAAATAAATATTAAAGGTGTGACAGCGACTAAACACAGCATTAACTGCCAGTTAATCATCCCCATAACTACCACCGCAGAGACAAACCAAAACACACATTCCACGATGTTATAAATAACCCAACAAACAAAATGACGAATGGCCTCAGTGTCGCCTGTCATGCGTGCCATGATATCTCCCACTCGAGTATGATTAAAGAAATCAAAATCCAACTCTGTCAACTTAGAAAACATGTTTTCACGAATACCAAAGATAGCATTTTGTCCAATTCGCTCAAAGGTGATTTGATATAAATAACGCAAAATAGTCCTTAGAATGGTAATGCCAATCATAATTAGTAGTATCGGCACCAGTTTGTCATGTCTTCCTTTAGTTAAGACATCATCAACAATTACGCCGCTTAATAACGGGTTAATGATAATTAATAATGAACTGGCAATTAATAGAATAATACCCCAGGTAACTTTATTAAAATCTTGTTTAATGTACTTCCAAATCCATTGAAAATTATTCATTTTAGGAACCTCCTTAATTTTCGGTAAAAAAGATCAGCGATGTGTGTCAGCCTCTCATTGATCTAATCGCCATCCTCCTGTTTACTTGTATTAGAGTAAGCCATTACAAAATGGAATAGAATGTAGTATTTTGTTTATAATGATGGAGAATGTTGATTTTTAACTATTACTTTTTGAGGATAGCTAAACTGCTCTAAAAAAGACTGATAGACAGCCTTTTCATCGGTCTAACAAAATTAAAGATGCCACTTTAATTATTTTGGGCAAATAGCCAATTTATTTCGGCAATTCCTCTTGAACAACACTGAGAACCATCTCTAATCTCACCATAAGACAATCTATTATAACGACCGCTGCTCTTAGTATGCCTCTCTCCCTAACTCAAATAGCGAAAAAGAAATAGATTAATATTAGAGTCATATACATCCCATCAAATAATCCGAACCGATAGTTCCATCGGCGTATCACCATAACGACTGATCGGGATTATTTATTAGGAACTATTTATTAAGCTCTTACTGATTTTTTTCTCGTTGTCTTTCTTCAACAAAGTTTTATTTAGATCTTTGTCTGCCTATCCTAATGCTAGTTTTATTAAATATAAAAGAAACAAATGACTTGGATAGAAAGCATAGTACCCCCACTTTACCCAGTTAGGAGAATAGCCACGTTGACCATTGTAACGAAACAAGACTGGAATGGTCAGCAATAACCCTAAAATCGGAGAGGCAGCAAGAACACCTTCTAAACCTCTATTACCAAGCCCAACTGAGATCAAAAAAGTCGGGATGGCTACATAGAGAGGTGGTGAGATAATCTTTCTCTTAGGGTCTGTTATTTGATAATAGCCAAATATGATCAAAATCCCCACTAAACTCCAATCGGAAGTAATTGTCATACTCATCGATCCCAACACAATTAGCAAGCGTAAGACAGAATTAGTGGTTTTTTCATATAAAACCATCATGATGAGCCCCACTAATAATGTGAACAAAATGTTATTAAACAGATCGAGCCAGCTAAAGTTCCAATTGTTGTAAAAAGCCACATGAAATGGAATAATCGAAAGTAACCAAAAAACAGCTAAACGCAGTCCATAACGAAGCCGATTACCAGTATAATGAAACCCTTGAACTAAGAGATACGCCATAATAGGAAAGGTCAACTTGCCAATTGTTTCGGTTAGCCAATAAACAGCTGGATAATCTTCCCCAAGCTGAAAAACACTCCCAATATGATTTAGTAGCATGGCAATAATCGCTATTAATTTTAATTGAAATCCATCTAATTCTTTTGTCATTCCCCGTTCGCCTCCAATAATTTAACTATCGTCTCACTTTTTTTTATTAATAGCCATTATTTTAACATAGGTCTCAAGCTTTCCCAAACTAACGTTAATTTTCTTAAATTATCATCGAATAACTTGCACTTTTTATAGAAAAATGTTGTACAATAATAAGAAGATAATAAAGTTTTGTTAGGAGTTTGCCTATGCTACAAATAGATAGTAAAACCTTTAATCCAGAGATACTATACGTCTTTGATTGTTGGGGAAAAGAACCAGTCATCGGAAAAAAACATGCCCACGGTTTCGCTGAAATCTCAGTGATTCTTGAAGGCGAAGCTCATTATACAATAGAAGATCAGACCTTCACAGCCCAAGCAGGTACGGTGATGCTGTTTAATCCAGGTGTATATCACCAAGACACACAACTCGAAAATACTCAAAGCCACCAGCTTCATATCGGCATTAAAAACATCGTATTAGAGGGATATAAACGAGACTATTTTCCATTCACCTCTTCGATTATCCATTTGGGAGACCGTCATCCTGAATTTATTAACCGTTGTTGGCGCCTAATAGAAGAAAAATCCAAGCGTGATATCGGCTACGATTTAATGATTAAAACCCTGATCATGGAGATTATTGTCCTAATATTAAGGAGTGAAAGTAGTAAGCATATTGAAGTTTCTTCTTTAAATGTGAAAGAGACCGACAAAGAAAAACAAGCGATTGTCAATAATATCATTTATTATTTAGAAAACCATCACAGTGAAGAAATAAGTCTGGACACCTTATCAGATACGATGTATATCAGTTCAACTTATATTTCCAAAGTTTTTAAAGAAGAAACCGGAGATTCACCTATTAATTATTTGATCAAACTTCGCTTAAACCGAGCAAAACAATTGTTAGAAACGCAAAACATTACAGTTAAAGAAGCTGCAGAAACAGTTGGTTATCAGGATGCCTATCACTTCAGTAAACTTTTTAAAAAGCATTATGGTAAATCACCTTCTGAATTAATCAATAAAGCCACAAAACATTAAAAGCTATGCCCTTCGGCCTAGCTTTTTCACTTGTGAAACAGCCTTGATTTAGTCTTTATTAACTCACTACTTAAGACCTTTTCTCCGCCTTAAGCCCCCTACCTTTTGTGATCGCCTTATGTTATACTTTATTATCAAGCAACCTGCTAAAAGACAGGAAATTTTAAGAGGTTACAGTATGATGTTAAAGTTTTAGCCCTATTCGCGACTATCATAAACTGACAGTATTTCCATCTAACCTTGCTAGTCTTAGATTGCGGGTCAGCCGACCTTTCAAAACTATTTTTGAAGAAAGAAAAATTTTATCGACATCTATAGTCATTCGGTTCAAGGTGTACCTAGTAAGCAATCACCTGTTCTAAATTGTAGCGAGCAGACGATGAATGATAATCATCCGCGAACTAATAAAAATTTCAGTTTTTACTAAGATTAGGGACGAGCTTTGACTATGCAGCCTAACTTTTGTAAAGTTAGATTCAAGCAAATACCCCATTCGTCCATATTTTTGTATAACGAAAGAACTATATTAAGGAAGTGACTTATGTTACGCATTACCATGTTTTCAACAGCTGATAAAATTAAAGGACAAGGTGTAGGCAGTGCTTATGGTGAACTCCTCTCCCTTTTAGATAATTATTTTCCTAATGAATTTAGCATTAAAACAAATGATTATTCTCCCTCAGATATCTCTCATTACCATACAATTAATTTGCTATTCTTTTTTTCTACCTTCTTTAAAAAAAGCCGTGGCGTAAAAGTTGGTTATGTTCACTTTTTACCTGAAACCCTAAAAGGGAGCATTCGCCTTTTTTCACCTTTTCAAAAAATTTTTAATCGTTATGTCGTTCAGTTCTACCGACGGATGGACCAATTGATTGTTGTTAATCCCAGTTTTATTGAAAAATTAACTGATCTTGGTTGCGACAAAGATCGGATTACCTACATACCTAATGTTGTCTCTGAAGACTTATTTTTCGAGAAAAAGGATATCTCAAAAGCTGAATTAAAACAACAATTGGGATTTGAAAAGTCATCCTTCACTGTCTTAGGTGTTGGGCAGGTTCAAGAACGCAAAGGAATCGATGACTTTGTCCGCCTGGCTGAAAAAAATCCAACCATACAATTTGTCTGGGTTGGCGGTTTTTCTTTTGGTAAATTAACTGATGGATACGAAAAATACAAGAATCTCATGACAAATGGGCCTAAAAATCTGACATTTACCGATATCATTCCCCGTTCTCAATTAGTGAATTATTACAACATGGCTGATTTATTTTTACTTCCTTCTTACAGTGAATTATTTCCTATGAGCATCTTAGAGGCCTTTAATTGTGCAACACCAGTCTTGCTAAGAGATCTTGACTTGTATGAAGCAGTGATTGATGGCTACTTTTTAAAAGGTAAAGACCTTGAAGATATGGATGCTGTCATCAAAACAGCTAGCCAAACGCCAGCACTGTTGCAGGACTACAAAGAAAAATCAAGACAAGCAGCTTCTGTTTACTCTGAAGACGCTGTAAGTAAATTATGGTATCGATATTACTCAAATTTAGTCACCATAGAAAAACGCCAAACTCAAGTTTAATTGTGAGTTTGGCGCTTTTTTATAACTTCCGTATGTACCACAAATCCATTGTCTCATGTTCTGAGCCAGCTAAAGGCTGATCTAAAGCGAGAAAACCATACTTTTGATAAAGCAGGTTAGCCACTGCTAATTTCCTGGTAGTCTCTAAGTATATGTGACGATAATCTACTTTGGCTGTCTCTAAAATTAAGTTCATTAACAGCTTTGACAGACCTTTCCCTTGAGCGCTCTCTGCAACGTATAATTTTTGTAACTCACAAATAGTCGAATCACCACTAAAAGGACCATATCCTCCACAAGCCACAATCTCACCAGTATTTGATTCAACCACCCAGTACGCACCTGCTGATTCAGCTTCATAATATTCTGTTAAATTAGCTAGTTGTGGATCAAAGTATGCCGTCCCCGGAACATCCAAATCAAAGCTTTTCAATGAAGTTTGTATCAATCTTTTAACTGCCTGATTGTCTCGACTCTCAATCGCCCTTACTTTCATTCCCATCCCCCCTGTTTAATTACCACTATATCATTTTTAATCGCTGAAAATCAAAAAAAGCCGCGACTGTGTGTCAAAACGGCTATCATGTTTCATTTCTATGACAGATCTTTTCCCTCAATGTAAATTCCCTGTTTCCCCATCCCCTGATAAATCTGTTCAAATTGATGACGTTCAACCGTTACCTGCTTCCCATAAGCATCATTTAGATAGATAGCTTCTTTGTCATACCCAGTTATAATCGCGGCGTGGTGCTTAAATGTCACTTGCACTGGCCCCTGCCTTGTTTGCCACATATGAAAATCTGATTCTAGAGGAATCTGATAATCAATTGTGACAGCGACCCAAACAGGTTTCCCCTCTTTTACCTGTGTCAATAAGGTGTCTAATTCACTACCCGTGGCATCAATCACTTGATAACGTGACGCCACGATCTTTTGAGCTAATTGTGCAACGGGCTCGTGATTAACCCCTGTTCCTGGATTTTCACCTGTGGCATCTCCAACAAATCCGATATTTGGATTCCCCATTAAGCCAAATTCATCGATATATGGTACTTTTTCAATCGCTTCTTGTAATCGATTTTTATCGCCGTCAAAGCCATAATAAGCCAATAACATACCTAAAGCCGTTACTTCACATCCCCATTTTAAAGCTGGCTCTGATAACTGATTGTATAGAGGAACGTCTAAATGATAACTGTCTGCATCTTCAGTTGTAGGTGGCTCAAACTTAACGCCTCGAAGTAAATCAGTTTTCGGCAAAGCCAACTGTTGTTCCTTCGTAGCTGCGTCTACAGTGGTTCTTTTGGTTTCTTGGTTGCATGTATAAAACAAATAACCAAGAGTCACAACAAGTATCAGAATCAGACTGCCAACTGTCAAGTAGCTATTGATCCGTTGAAAAAAACTCCGCCTCACGACTGTTCTCCTCCATGTTCTGCTCTACTTCTCAACATTTCATCCCTTGGCTAAATTGACGCCCAAGTTTCTTTTAATTCTTCCAACATACTTCTTACCAACTGAATGGTTTTGCGGTTTTTTTCAAGGTTCCCCTCAACCAGTCGACCAAACATAAAATCGTACATGTCATTAAGTTGTTGTGGTATATCTCCTTCAACTTCTGAGTTAATCGATTGTTTTAATTCTAGAATAATGTCTTCAGCTTTCATGATATGAGTATTAACACCATTAAACTCATTTTTTTCTAGTAAAAGCTCGGCAATCTTTAAATTCTTAATCGCGCCTTCATAAAGGAGTTCAATCAGCCGCTTTGGTGACGCAGTTAAAATTTGATTATTTTTATAAATATCGTTACCATTCCTAATTGCCATCTGCCAATCCTCCAAAAGTTGAGACCCTTGTCTCGTTTAAAAATCTCTATCGATAAAAACTGATTCTTTATGTTGTATCAAATACCCGTCGATTATTTTATCGGTCTTAGTTATCTGATTAATTTCATTTAATACGACTTGTCGTTTGCTCTTAAGACATTGCTGGATTTCCTTAGTGGATTGAATCAACAGTGCCAGCTTGTTAGACTTATTATCGAACAGGCCTGTCTCGAGTTGCCCTTGATAAGGTGCCATTAATTTTTGATTATTCTGAATGACTACCATGCCATCTTCAGCTGTTTGATCCCACCTGCTGATATTTTCAAGCATCTTGTCGAGAAGGTCTTCAACCTGATTCTGCTCATTCATCCTAATAATTCTCCTTACTTAGCGCTAAATGAATCCATCTGGCTTTGTAAATAAGCCATTTGCGATTCTGCTTGCATCATCACTTGATCCAGGCGACTAAAGGTTTTGACATAATAATCACGCTTTTTATCAATTCGTTCAGTAAATAACTCAATTCGCGAATCCAACTCTTTTAAATTTTGTGATAACGTTTCTGTGCGAGTAGTAAACACACTTTTCTGACCTTTTTCATCGCTTAAGTAGGTGTTCATTAATTCTTTTAATTTTTTTGTGTAACCAATGTCCACTTTTTCAGTGGTGATTACTTTATTTCCCTCTTTATCGACACTTTCAACTTCTTGAGGGACTTTGTTGTAGAAAAAGTTCTTAACTGCTTCTGGGTCTTTTTTTAATGCTTCCCTAAATATTGTTTCATCAAATTTAACAGTTGACGTCTTATCTTTGCTATCAATACCAATTTCAGCAGATTTCAATATAGAGGTTGTGCCATTTTCTCCAGGGGCTCCTGTCATTAACATTCGCAAACTTGATTGCAGCCGAATCAATGAACTGTCACCCGCAAGTGCACCCGTTTTATTATCTTTTTTGCTCGGATCACCGACCGCTAATTTCTCTGCAATAAAGTCCATCACTGAATTGTATTGATCAACTAACTCTTTCACAGCAACTACTAATTTATCATCATCATTGGTCATGCCAATGGTCACAGGTTCTTTGGTTTCAGCTTTTAACGTAATGGTCACATTTTCAACTACATCACTAATGATATTGGTAGGGCGGGTCACTTTCATACCATCTATGGTAAATTCAGCATTTTGCCCTTTGGTGTACGTGGCTTCAGAGGCTGAAAACCCTAAGTCACCTGCCAAATCCCCACCGATTTGAATGTTCTTTTCACCGGTTTCCACACTGGCGACTACTAGACGATTATTAACAATCGATGCTTTAATCCCTGACTCTTTTGTCGTAGCATTGATTTTATTCGTGATTTCTTTTAAACTATCCTCATCTGTCACCTCAATCATTGATACTTTCCCATCATGATTGGTGATCTCAAGATTGCCCGTTTTAGCTAGTTTTTCATAAATCGTTTTCCCTGCTAATCCGGGAATATCACCTGACACTTGTTTAGAGGCTGTCGCTAATTTATCAACGGTCAATTGATAATCCTGAATATCCGCCCCATCAGTTGCAGACATAGTAACTTTATCTTTATTAGAACTGGTAATCACTCTCGTATTAAAGGTAGAGTTTTTCTGTAAGTTTTCTATTTTAGTAAAAAGCGTATTTAAACGTAATTTAACGTCTTTCCAGGCGTTTTGCTGGTCGGTAATCTGCGTTTTACGATTAGTTAATTTTAGTAAAGGAACGGATTCCGCTTCAATCAATTTGTCAATATCTTGAGAGGTAATACCTGAATAGGTTCCTAAAGTTGAACTAATGCCCGTTGAACTTGTTACACCTGCCATTTTCTCACCCCATTTTATCTACTAGTATGCCTGCCATTTCCCATAGGTTAGCAATTGCGTCAAGAAATTTTTGTGGCGGAATTTCTCTGACCACTTCTTCCGTTTCAATGTCAACTAATTTGACGACTGTTCGCCCAGTCCCTTCGTGGACAGAATATGAAAATTTAGTATTCTTGCCAACTAAAAAACGATTGGCATCGTCGATCGCTTTACTAATCTGCCCCTTGCTGTAATTCGAAAGGGTTCCTGGTTCATACTCTTCCCCATTAACATCTGTCAATTTACTGGTGGAACTGCTGATAACTATGCCTGTTAATTGATCTTCCTTATCGGTCACATTTTTAACGGATTTGACCTGACTGGTTTGATTGATTGAGCCAACATCCAACACAAACACCCCCATCTTCTAAAGAAAAGCCGACAAATTTCTCAGTCGGCTTTCATCAATGATTATTGTAATAGAGATAACACACTTTGTGGCATAGAGTTAGCCTGAGCCAACATTGAAGTTGCTGCTTGAGCTAAGATGTTATTTTTAGTAAATGACATCATTTCTTCAGCCATGTCAACGTCTCTAATACGTGAATTAGCTTCTGTTAAGTTTTCTTGAGTGGTGTTTAAATTGTTGATTGTGTGAGTCAGGCGATTTTGAATCGCCCCCAAATCAGAACGAGTGCTTGAAACAGACGCTTTAGCATCATCTAACAAGTCAATCGCTGCATCAGCATCTTTAGCGTCAGCCAGGCTTAATTTGTTTAAACCTAATGATTCAGCATCCATTTTACCAATGCTTACACTAATTTTTTGACCAGAGTTAGCACCGACGTGGAAGTCTAAGCTCTTAGTTTTATCACCAGCTGTTTTCGTTACATCTGAAGTTGTTGCTGTAATCACTCCAGTAGTTGTGTCAGCCAATTGTGCTTCAGCTTCAGCAGTCAATTTAACGTTTCCGATCACTTTATCATCCGCATCTTTAATTTCATACGTCCCATCAGTTCCTTTTGTTAACGTATCGGCACCAAATTTAACAGTTCCTGCTGCGCCAGCAGCTTTTTCAATCACAAGAGTACTTTTACCGTCTGCCAAACCTTTAGCATCTGTAATAGTTACCGATTGAATCGTTGCTTTATCAGCTGTAGCAATCGTTGTCGCCACTTTATCACCAGCATCAAATGAGCCATCTAATAATGTTTTTTTATTAAAGTTAGTTGTTGTAGAAATACGATCCACTTCATCTTTTAGAGCCATAAACTCTTTGTTGATTTCTGTACGGTCATCGTCACCTAATGTGCCACTAGCTCCTTGAGTAGCTAAGTCGCGCATACGGTTTAAGATTTCATGAGTTTCGTTTAAAGCCCCTTCAGCCGTTTGGATTAGCGATACACCATCTTGAGCGTTACGTGTTGCTTGTTTTAATCCACTGATTTGGCCTTTCATTTTTTCTGAAATAGCTAATCCAGCCGCGTCATCTCCAGCGCGGTTGATACGTAACCCTGAAGATAGTTTTGCTAATGAGTTGCTTTTTGAAGCATTTGCTGACGTTAAACGTGAATAAGTGTTTAAGGCAGATACGTTAGTGTTAATTCTCATTGTCTTTCCTCCTGAAATAAAGTCTTTTAGTTTTTTTGAGGTCACCCTCTGCTATATATATCGGTTCTTCTCAGACTAGTTTAATCGCAAAAAAATGTTTTTTTATTTTTTTAAATATTAATCTTCAATTGGTTTTATTCTATTCATGTGCTAAGATTGTAATAAAATAAATATAAAGGTGTTATTTAAATGAATGATAAAACAGTTGTTACAAAAAAAAGAGGGTGGTATCAACGCCCTTATCTTAACGTCGGGTTAAGCCTATTACTTTTAACCTTGGTTTATAAGTTTCTTAATCCGAATAAAGATACTAGTGAAAACACCCTTGATATTGGTGGGCCTAAAGTCGAATTAAAACAAAACCACTCCAAAAGCGACATAACATCTCAGTCAGCTGCATCAATTAGTCAATCAATTGAAGCGATTTCAGTCGCTGATCCCAATGTTATTGAAGCCTACCGTGATTCCAGCTGGAAGGTAATACCAACAACTCAAATGACTCCCCACAGAATAAATTTTGATGACAATTCGACTGATCGATTAGAAATTCGGCAAGCGATTAATCAAGTAACTGATATTCCTAATAATCAACTTGAAGAATGGTGGGTTGGCACAGCTGGTCCTGAGAGCATTACGGCCACTGTTTCTAATATCAATACAGAACAAGTTTATCGGATTCACTTACAGTGGTTAGAGAATCAAGGTTGGCAAGTAACCATGGTTGAAAGACTAAAACAACTTCCAGAATCCTTTTAATCACAAATTAAAACAGGGCGAGATTACCTCTCGCCCTGTTTCTATGATCAACTCTTTTTTTCATCAATTAACATCGGGTTTCTAACTTCTTTTTCATCTGCCAAACGTGTCATCATCATCTCATAAGTATGATTCCCCTCTTCAAGGGAACGTTTTACACGTGAAATAATCGCTGTACTCGCCTGTGTTTCTGTTTCAATCTCTTGGTAAGTTTTATGCGCTAATAAAGACTCGGCCACCCGAAAGCGTTGTAATAGTGTTTTCATCTCTTTTAATGTCATCAAGTCATCAAAATAAGCGTAGCATTCATCAAGGTTATCTAATTCTAGTATCGTTCGGAAAAAGTCATCTGTGTGTTCATCTCTGATTTGTTCAATTCTCATCGTCTTCACTTCCTCATTTTTTCTGATAAGTCTAACAATTCACGACATTCTCGATTAAATCGATTCCAAACATCCGTTATAGATATATAACATCTTCAATCGATTTTAGAATACCACAAACTAAGAAAAAAGGCTATTGTTTTCAAGAAATTTTCTATACTTTTTTCATCTCTTTAGGCGAGATTAGTGTTAGTCGTGGAAGTCGGTGATTAGCAAGAATACCTAACCCTACAGTCATCAATGGTAATAAATAACAAAAAATTGCATATGGCCAATACTGACTAGTTGGAATGCCGAGTGTCCCAGTGATAAAGACACCACTAACACTCCAAGGAATCAATGGGTTAATACTGGCGCCTGCATCTGAGAGTATTCGTGATAGATAAGATTTAGGAACACCTAAACGGTCAAACGTTTGTTGAAATGCTTTTCCAGGTAAAATAATCGCTAAATATTGTTCACCTATCAGGAGGTTTATCCCGATACAACTGAGCGTTGTTAGGATAATTAATCTACTTGGTCGATTCATCCACTTTTGGCTGTTTTCTAAGATCGTTTCTATTAATTGCAGTCGAATCAACAAACCACCTAAAGCCAAAGCTAACAAAATCAATGAAACTGACCACATCATACTTTGAATCCCGCCACGAGTTAACAACCTGTCTACTTGTTGATTGCCAGTTGTCGCAACATAACCATTTTGTACCCAGGATCCTAGTTGACTAATTGTTGTCTCAGGGTAAAAAATAAAACGAATTCCTAATGAAAGGATAATATTAACCAACAAAGTCGGAATAGCAGGTATTTTTTTTAACCCGCAGATAAATAATAAAAGGATCGGTAGCAAAGCGACTAACGACACGGCAAAATTTCCTTTCAAACAGGCGATGATATCAATCATTGCTCCAGTCTCAGCCACAGAGACTTTCCCTTTCCCAAAAGCAAAGAAAAATAAACTCGAGATAATTGCTGCTGGTAGAACCGTTTTCACCATTTGCTTGATGTGCTCAAATAAATCAACCTCTGCTATGGCTGCTGCCAGATTTGCGGTATCAGATAAAGGCGACAGGGAATTGCCTAAAAAAGCACCAGAAACTATTGCTCCCGCAATCCAGCCAGGGGCAAAACCAAGCAATTGTCCCATGCCATAAAAAGCAATGCCAATCGTCGAAATTGTGGTAAATGAGCTGCCTACAGCTGCGCCGACAAGTCCGCAAATTAAAAAGATCATTGGTAAAAAATAAGTAGGTGACAAAAATGAAAAGCCGTAAACCATTAAGGTGGGAATGGTTCCAGAGGCTATCCAGGTGCTAATGAGAGCACCAATCAAAAGAAAGATCAGGATGGGAATCAGACCAGGGCTAATCCCTGAAATAAACGCTTGGTGGATATCCTCCCATGATAAGCCTTTAAACTTAGCAAAGGCAATCAACAAAATTAAAGCAAAAAGCAACGCCACATGGGCCGCTAGATGAAACATAATAATACTTGTTCCTATAATTGTTAACAAAACAATCAAAATTGATAAAGCCTGTTTGATCGATACATGTTGTTTCACGATAATCCCCCTTCTTTTTTTTACAGAATTGCTCATATATTTCCGAGATTTATTGAAAAAAATACTCGACCATCACAAGCTTAGGTGCATGGCAAATGCCATACACCTAAGTCTAATTGATAAAATTGCTTATTCAGCGTAGATTGCCGTCAGTTTTTCTTCCATGGCTTGTGCCATTTTAGCCGCATAACAAGCAAATGTTTGTTCGTCATAGGCGTAAGGTGACATAGCAGAAGCTCTTAAAATGGTAACTTTCCCTTCCTGCTCCCAATCTTCACGAGAAAATCCAAGGCTCTTAACAAATGGATATGGACTATGCCCGTAATCAGGAATAGCAAAATCCGTATGAGAGGTAATAAACTCATTGTGATAAGTGCCACCTTTTCCATATGAAGCGTATTGATAAAATTCTTCATTTAAGGCATTCATTTTAGCTAAATCTGTATTCCCTTTTTCGTTGAAAACATAATCCACCATATTAAAATCTGGTCTAGTTAAGGCGTGAATCTCTATCGTTTTATCACCAATTTGAAATTCTCTTCCCTCTATAAAATGATAAAAATGGAAAGCCCCTTCGATACTTGCTCCCATTAACTTACCAAATCCCGTCACATTCAATGGCAAAATTTTATGTGCCGTCCAGACCGCAGCCGCCGTTGCACCAGCCTTTGAACCTTCCAAAATATATGCCCCCAATAAAGCAGGAATATCAGCGCCTTTTTTAAAAACGTAAGTTGCAAAATAAGAAATCACATCACGCATCCGAACATCTTTAATCACAACGCCTCCAGCAGAATATGGAATGTATCCCATTTTATGAGGATCAATTGTCACAGATTCACATTCGGAAATAGCTTTAAATGAAGCGTGGATTTCTGGTGTTAACCAGTTATTTGCCCCTTGGAAAATATGATGTTTATCATAAACATCTGCAATCTTATCAAATTCGATAAACTCATCATGCTCGTCTAAAAATATGGATCGCGCATAACCTCCGTATGCAGCATCCACATGGATATAGAAATAGATGCCTTCCTTCAGCAATTTTTCTCTCAAGGCAACAATTTGGTCAACCCGATCGATTTGTCCTTCCTCAGTTGACCCGACAACTGCAACCACGCCTAGGGTAGGAATCCCTTGACTAGCCAGATCGCGGATCGTTTGTTCCAGATGATTTATGTCCATTCGGTAGTCATGATTCACGTCACAAGCAATGACCTGATCCAAACCAATCCCAATAATATCAGCGGCTTTTAACCATGAATAATGCTTCGTTTGTGGCACTATCCACTTTCCTAATTTTTCCAATTGTTTGCCACTACGTGCTGAATGATCTTTAATCTCGTCCATACGGTCTTGAAACTGATCCAACAATTCCAAGATGGTTACAGTAGACATATTTAAAAGCTCCCATTCACTTTTACCAGCCACAGCTTCTGGCACAACATCGCGAATTGCTAAGGGCAATGATTTAAAATTACGAGCATACCAAAGGCCTTCAAGATTTGCTATCGAACCATCAGCAGCCAAATGCCCCCAACCGTTCGGATAACTCATTAACGTAGCTAGCTCAAGACCAACCTCTTCTTCCATTTTTGATGTGGCAGGAGAAGACTCATAAGCCACATTATTCCCATTCCAAAGCATCGCTGACGTATAAGCAATAATGGCAGGCATTAAGGTTTCAGCATTCATATGCCCCCAAAAACGACCAGCTGAATGCCAAGGCAATGAATCAGTCCGCAGTTTAGAACTTAAAACATTAAAAACTTGGTTCATATTATCGACCGTTGCTTGATAGCTTTCTGAACGACGATCTTGAGGTGTAATAACAGGTAAGTCTTGTGGCATATAGTTTTGACGCCAACCAACATGCTCGTCAATCATCCGGTTTAAAATATCTTTAAAGACATCGACATTTTCACCTTTATCCCCTAAAAATAAAGCTTTTAAATTGGTTTCTTCTGGATTGATAATTTGATTAGTCATACTATTCTCTTCTTTCTTTTAAGTTAATTGAGTTGCTTTTTCCAACTAGGTTTCTTAAAGCGATTAATCAATAAGGCGATTCCCACCATGATAATAGTCGCAGAAACTTGGTATATCACATAGGCAAGGTGTTGGGTTTGACCGACAGATGACGGCGGGATTAAACTAACCAAAATGGTCACAATCACACTAACCATGGCAATAATTGACACAAACCACATTAAGCCATTGCCTTTTGCCCCAAGGCGAAATGGTCTGACCGCATCTGGCATAGCATAACGAAGACGGATCGCAGAAATGGAAATCAACAAATACACAACACAGTATAAAATCGTAGTCGTAATGGTGATAACTAAAAAGGCTTCGCTCACATCAGGGATGACCACGTACAAAAATGACACTAATGAAATAACAACGGCTTGAACTAATACAATATTAATCGGGATCCCACGCTGATTCCTTTTTTGGAAAAATGAAGGTAAATTCCCCTCATCTGCTACTTTAATCATTGATTTACTAGGCCCTAAAACCCAAGCACTGAGTTGAACCAAAACACCTATTAAAATCATCAATGAAATAATATTGTTAAAGATAGCAGGAACTCCCAAATCTTCCGTCATGATGACAAATGGTTGCGTAATATTAGCCAAATTCATTTGGTCCATAGGAACAGCATTTGCCACACTTAAACCAGCAATTAAGTTAAAAACAACTAATACTAGCACAGAAACGATCACCGCTATCGGGTAGTTCCGTTTTGGGTTATCAATATTATTGGCATGAACCGAAGAAATCTCCACACCAGCAAAGATAAAAATAATTCCTGTTAAGGTGGGTAAACTGCCTAAATCACTTAAATCTGGCAGTAATTTATCAACTGAAAAATCTGCTAGATAACCGGTTGTCGTAATACCATTTTTGGCAAAATAAGCAATACCTAAGATTACTAAGGCTAAAAAAGGAATGTAGACACCGATAATAGCGCCCCAATCTCCAGCAATCTTAACCATATCAAATTTCAGATTTAATAAAGTAATCAGCCAATAAGAAATGAGGATACAAGCAAAAATAAATAAGCTGTTACTCCCCAATTCAGGTTGATCGATGACATATCCTAATAAAACACCAACAGTTGATGCGACCATCACCATACCGAAAAACATTTGTACCCACAATAGCCATGAAGTAACAAATCCCCACTTCTCACCCAAAGCATTCCGAACCCACACTTGAGGTCCCCCCTCTTGAGGCCATGTTGTGGATAATTCTGCTGACATTAACGCAATTGGTAAAGCGAACATACATGCAGCAATTAACATATAAACGATTTGTGTCCAACCAGTTGAAGCTAATGTTGGAACACTTCTAACGGTGCCAAAAAAGGCCATCGTGATTCCAATTAATCCAAACAAAGAAAGTTTTTTACTTTTCTCCATCTTAATTCCCCCTTTGAATAATAGTGTTATTTTTCCATAAATAACTTCACTACCGAAAACGAATAAACATTCAAAACAGCCTAAACTATTACTTGATGCTTCTTTTGATTTCCTGTCCTTCAGGCCTGAAATGAAAAATGAGTCAAAAATCAATAAAGTCATCTGAACAACCGTAGTATAGACTTGTAAAACCCCTTTGTCAAAGGGGTTTCCTGGGGGTTTATGAGAGTTTCATGAGGATTTCCATGGCCTGATTTAACTCTTTCACGCTATGTCGCATCAGCGCGTTAAAGCGATAAATTATAAATACTATTGAATTTTTATAAATTTTATATTCAGTATTTATGTTATTCAATTCCAACTAAACAGTCAATTTACCTGCAACAATTGTGATTTAATTCTCTATCTTACAAAAACATATTGTAAAGTTTGATATTTTTTTCACTTTTCTTTTTCAAACACCAGCTGACACGCCTTAGCAATAGCAAAAAAAATAACTAAGTTTGCGGATAAGTCTTTAAAAAAATTCTCATTAAATTATTAATAACTTTTTTTGCCGTTTCTCAAGGCAACTGTTTTTTTCAGTTAGGTACTACTAACTCACAACTCCTCACCCTATTTTCCTCCCCTTTTGCAAAAGACTACTCAATAAAAGGTGTTGACAAATAAAAATAACTGTCTTATACTTGCTTTAAATTACAAACGTTGATTGAGCGAAGTAACAGACTGTCCCTGTTTTAGAGAGCTAGTGTTTGGTGAAAACTAGTACAAACATCCCTGTGAATTACACTCATGAGTTTCCTTGTTTAATCGCAAGCGTCCCGTCTTCGTTACAGATGATAGAGTGGCATATGAACAATATGCAATTTGGGTGGTAACACGGATAATTTCGTCCCGACAATTTGACTTAGGTCATGTTGTCGGGACTTTTTTATATAATAAAAGAAGGAGTGTTGAAGATGAATATTATCGATGAATTAACTTGGCGTGACGCCATTAACCAGCAAACAGATGCGGAAGGGCTTCGTGACTATGTTGAGCACAACAGCATTTCTTTATACTGCGGTGTCGATCCGACAGGTGATAGCATGCACATCGGTCACTTAATTCCTTTTATGATGATGAAACGATTCCAATCATTTGGACATCATCCTCACATTTTAATCGGTGGTGCAACGGGAACAATTGGCGACCCAAGTGGACGGACTTCAGAACGACAATTGCAAACCATGGAACAAGTCCAAGCAAACGTCGACGCCTTAACAGCTCAAATGAAACAATTATTTGACTTTGAAGCAAATTCTGACTTAACAATGGTTAATAACTACCAATGGACAAAGGACCTGACTTTACTCGATTTTTTAAGGGATTACGGCAAAAATTTTAATATCAATACGATGTTGGCCAAAGATATTGTCTCTAGTCGTTTAGAAACAGGGATTTCTTTTACTGAATTCACGTACCAAATTCTGCAATCAATGGACTTCTTGCATCTTTTCCGCCACCACGATGTTCGCTTGCAAATTGGCGGTGCCGATCAGTGGGGAAATATTACTGCTGGTTTAGACTTGATCCGTAAAAAAGAAGGCGCAGAAGCAAAAGCCTTTGGTCTAACCATTCCTTTGATGCTAAAAGCTGATGGTACTAAGTTTGGTAAAACTGCTGGTGGTGCTATCTGGTTAGATCCTGATAAAACATCGCCATTTGAATTCTACCAGTTCTGGTTAAATCAGGATGACCGTGATGTCATCAAATACTTGAAATTCTTTACCTTCTTAACCAAAGTTGAAATTGAAGCCTTAGCTGAAAAAGTGGCAACTGAACCTCATAAACGCGAAGCCCAAAAAACTTTAGCCAGTGAAATGACCAAATTCGTTCATGGCCAACAGGCTTTAGATGAGGCCCTTAAAATCACAGCGGCGCTCTTCTCAGGTGACATTGCCAGCCTTAACGCTCATGAAATCGAAGCTGGTTTCCAAAACATGCCGAATGTTGAATGGGCAGAAGACTCTCAAGTAATTGTTGAGTTTTTGGTCGATCTTGGAATTGAGCCTTCTAAGCGTCAAGCTCGTGAAGATTTAACGAATGGTGCTATCTCCTTAAATGGTGAAAAAGTCTTAACTACTGACTTCCTAATCACTCGTGAAACATCTTTTGAAGGCAAGTTTATCATCATTCGTAAAGGAAAGAAGAATTACACCTTAGTCCGCATCGTCTAAGGAAACATCTGGTTGAACTTAGCACACCTAAAACAACCATCAATTCGTTTGAATTGATGGTTGTTTTACTTATTAGGAAAGGACGAAACTTTCTCTATACCCTAAATCGAATCTCATATCCCACTGAAACATGCCGCTCTTATTACATTGTGCTCCCTTATCTGCTAAACGAATAAACTCACAAAAATAACAGCAGCCGCTAGAGACCAGTAACAGCGAAATACAGGTCGAAGAACCTATCAAACTTGTTGAACCTTCCATCGTAATATCTAAAAGAATGTCATCGATGTAGCACTACCTCGTAAAGTGAGATCCATGGAACGATTTAGTGGAGGTGATGGTTTCCAATAAAATACCAATAACACTAAGAACTGGCCAATTGATGACAAGCTCTTAGTGCCTTTATACCAACAACTTAAATGAATAAAACGAACCTAGCATCCCTCTATTAAGCTAATGACGCTTACTTCTCCAAACAACCTATTACTACTTCTAATTAATTCTTATTTAGATATAATCAAGGATACTTATTTGCATTATCTTTGTCCCCATCGATAGAGATGCCTGATAAGCAAGCATCTGATTAGAGTACTCCATATACTTTTGAATCACATCAACATCCTGTTTCTCCGACAAAACCTCTTTTAAATTAGTGTTTTCACTCTCATTTCGCTCCTTAGCTGCTTCGAAACGGTTCGTAACAGTTCCAATCCGAGAACGAACATTGACGAAGTTCTCCGTATGAACATCAATTTTAGCCAATAATTTCCCTGACAAAGCCTCTTTATCATCACTGTTAATTGCGGTCATAATATCTGAAAAAAAGGTACTAAGATTCTCAGGATCCGTTTCTGTTCCCTCTTCATTCATAAATAAACGACCATCGCTAATCAAATCAACAGAAACACCTGTGGCGATTTCACGGCTTAGATTGCCATCTTTGGCAATGACACTGCCATCAGCCCCAATTTGATCTTTGGTTCCATGGTACTTAATTTCGCTAATATTACCGTCGGTATCTTTAACGATTTCAAATGGGGCTGTTTTAGTGTTCTTACCACCAAAAATATAACGACCATCAAAGTTAGTATTCAGCGAATCAACAATGCCTTCGATTTCTGAAATGATTTCGTTTTTATTCGCTAGCATCTCTTCTTTACCTTGTGTTCCAGTGGCACTTGACTCAATGAGTTGTCGAATTCGATGAAGAGAATCTGTCGCACTAGCTAAGGCAGAGTCCTGGGTTTTCCCCCAAGCCATGGAATCACCAATGGTTGAATTGTAATTAACATTTTGAGCTATTGAATCATTAATATTAATTATCTTAGCAAACATAAGGGGATTATCTGAAGACTTACTGTACTCTGTCAATGAATTTAATTGATTTTGATACTTCTGTAATCGGTTCTGATTAATCGCCATATTACGGTTAAATTCCCGATAAGTCGTTGAATTAGAAACTCTCATGTTTAAACTCCTGTTCGATTAATTAATGTATCCAGCATTTCAGATATCACGGAAATAACTCTGGAATTCGCCTGAAATGCTCGCTGGAAGCGCATAACATCGGAAACTTCTTCATTGATGTTAACACCTGAAATAGAATCTCGTCGTTGTTCCAGTTGACTTAATAGATAGTCTTGGGAGGCTACCGTATTATCGGCTTGTTGTTTAGAGATACCATTTTTGGTTACAATGTCAACGAACGCGCCTAAAAACGTTAAACCACCTTCTTCATTTTTAATGGTCATCGTCGCTTGATCATATTTCCCAGTTAAGTCAATTGGATATTTCAACTTCAGATCCTTCAGTTTAGCAATTGCTGCCGCTCGCGAACCATCTCCCACTTCATGGTTAGCTAGATCTTGGCCAGTGTTAATTTTACTAGGATCTTTTTTAATGTCCCCATTAACCTTTATATTTATGGCAAAATTATCATCCGTTCCTAACTCAAAGAAATCAATTCCCTTACCATTATCGGAATGAATCATATTGACAGATTTTGCTAAACCAAAAGCAAGGTTATTGAGTTCAGACATCCGTTGCTTTAATTCCCCCATCGCTTCCTGAAGTCCTTTGGCTGCTCCAGAAGTCATCTCTAAAGCCTGATATTCCTCGGCCGTTTGATTATCGGAAATCAAAATTTGACCTATCTCAAGTGGCTGATCAATAACGTCTCGTGGTTTTAGTGAATCGCCACCATTTGATACTAAGGCTTTGCCATCAGTATCTTTGCCAACAACTACGCTAATTGTTTTCAAACTATTGTGGGTCAGCACTTCTTGTCCACTAATAGACACAGACACGCGACCATATTGATCAAATGAGGTCGCCAGTTTAGTAAAGTCTGATAACCCCTCTAAGATAGCATCCCGTTGATCGAGTAAATCATTTGGGACACTGCCGTCATTAGCTACTTTATAAATCTGACGATTAAGCGTATCTAACTGTTGCATCTTTCCATTAAAATCTAAGGTGCTTTTTTCTAAATTAGAGAGAGAATTAGCAGAGAGCTCAGCTATTTGTTTTGCCATATGATTAATGGTGTCAGTCAAAATATTACCATCTTCCAAGACAATTGTTTTAGCATTATCTAGTTCTGGATTGGTTCCTAACTTGGACCATGCATCAAAATAAGTTGCCAAGTCGGATGATAGCCCTTTACTAAATGGCGTTTCATTAAAAATGGTTTCAAGTTGTCCTAAAACATCCGCTTTTTGAGAATAATAATTATAAGCAGAATTTTCTGTGCGAATATTACCAATAACAAAATCATCTACTACCCGAATAATCGAGTTAATTTTGACGCCTGTCCCCACCTGACCAATCCCAGTGACGTTATAAGGACTGTCTGCCTGCATGTTCACTCGCTGACGTGAGTAACCTGGCGTGTTAGCATTGGCGATGTTATGTCCAGTTGTTTCCAATGCCTTTTGTTGTGCATTTAAGCCTTTATTGGCTGTGCCTAACGTCCCAAATAATCCTACCAAAATCTTTCACCTCTTCACGTTTTATCAGCTTCGTACTCATCACAACTTCTATCAAAATTCAAGCTAAAAAGACTGATTGATCAAGCTAACATCCTCTTGCTCACTTAGATTTCCATAGCGTGAATAAGTCGAGTTAGCCTTTTTTAACCCCTGAGTGACTGCTGAAAGAAAGGTATCGTGATAACTTAATGCTTGTTCAGTCAGCAACAAATTATCAGCTTGTAAATCGCGAATTTTTAAGACTAAATCCCGTATCTCAGGATTTCCTGTCGGTTCAAAGCCCCCTAAAAGTTCCACGAAGCTTTCTTTTTCTTTTACCAATTGGCTAACTCGTGGGCCATCATTTTTAATCAACGCCTGCTTTTCTTTTTTTAATAAGCTGATAAATTTTCTTAATAGTTGTTGTAATTGTCTATCTTGCTCCACTTGCTTACTTCCTTTGTTGTTTTAACGTATCAAATAGCTTGCTGCTTAACTTTTCGGTTGACACTTTATATGCCCCTTGATCAATGGCCTGCTTAATTTCTGCCACACGCTCATTTTTGGTTTCACCTAACTCTTTTGACCGGATATGTTGACTAGTTGTTGAGATATCAAATTTAACTGATTCAGCTTTTTGACTAGTTACTTCCTTAACATCATGGGTCTGACTGACAGGTTGATGATGATCTAGATATGGGTGATATTCATTACCTATTTTCATGATAACTCGCTCCCTCTTGGTTAATTTTGGCTTAGCACTCTCAACCAATCCTTCTTATATACTAATTATCGGTCGTATCTTCTTAATTTTAAGAGCTAAGTCAGACTTTTCAAAAAGAAATTGGTAGGCATCGTTAATCAAAACTTAAGATAGTCGGTCAGCATTACAAACAAAATAGCTCATTGTGTACGGAGAATGCTAGGCTCGTTCTACTCATTTAAACTATTTTCTGACTCACTAACTGATTGCTAGAGACTTCTTTTATCATCACCGTTTAACATATCCCGCTAGCAAAATTAGGCAAAATAAAAACTAGGTGCTGAAACAGAACGTTCCAGGGAACCTAGACAAACAATTAATGCAAATTAGTTAATCGTTGTTTTTGAGATAAGATATTCGTAATGCGGACACCAAAATTTTCATTGATTACGACGACTTCACCATGAGCAATCAATTTCCCATTAACATAGACTTCCAGTGGCTCATCCGTTAACTTATCCAGTTCTACCACCGAACCAACACCTAATGAAAGGATTTCTTTGATCGATTTACGGCTATTTCCTAAGACCACACTAAAATCCAGAGGAACATCCATAATCAAATCCAAATTATCGATGGTCGAATCATTTTTTTTATTTTCTAATGGTTGAAATTCAGGCGTTTGGATCGTCACCTTCTTTTCCGGTTTAGCATTACTTGATTCCGTCACACTTGGCTCTGGCTGATATCTGTCTGCCAAGACCTCTCCTGTATCAGCCAACATCATATCCGAAATTTCCTGAACCATTTGCTGAGTGTAGATCTGCATAATTTCACTTTCTATTACACCTTCAACTGAAAGGTCAAATGAAATTTTACAGACAATTGTATCAGCATCCAAGCCTTTATAGGAGACTTGTTTCTGATCATTCCACAAATTAACATCTGGTGGTAAAATATCAACTTTTTTACCAATCATAGTTGCCATTGACGTTGAAGCTGACCCAATCATCTGATTCATGGCTTCGCCAACAGCACTCAATTCCAACTCTGTAAATTCAGTGTTAGTAGTTGTTCCATCACCGCCAATCATCAAATCAGCAATAATGATCGCGTCTTCAACGTTCAGCAATAACAGGTTACTGCCTTCCAAACTTTCCTTAAATTCCACGACAGTTGATACCTTAGGAGTAACCAATTCATCCAAAATCTGTTGAAACTTGACATAGGTTACTCGTGGGGTAGTGATTAATACCCGGCGATTCAATATTGAAGACAAGGTTGTAGCTGCTTGAGACATTGAAATATTGCCTACTTCACCGATAATATCGGTAATCGTTTGGTCAAACAACTCCTCGACAACCGCTTCTTGATCTGTATTCATTAACGCATCAATTTCTGCTTGGGTTAAACTACCGCTCATTCTTCCCCATCTCCTTCCGCAAACTCCAATATTTCAACTGCTAAATGCTCATCTCGCTGGCCTGGTTTAACCATCCCGAACAGATTTTTTTCTATGTACATTTCTAATGGTTCGGAGATTTTTTGATCTAAACTAATCATATCTCCCACTTCTAATTGTGAAAAATCAGCAAGGGTCATAGTTGTTTTTCCAAGTAACGTTTCCAAGGCTAAATCAACCGTTTCAATATTTTTACGTAAATGCTGATTATCTTCTTGATTAAAACCTTTGGCATCATCAAACCAGTTTCTAAAACTCAATTTATCTACTATCCCTTCAAAAAAAACATAAGGCACACATAAATTGATAAAGGTGTTCTTTTTAAAAATCGTGACCCGTAAAGTTACTAAGACAACAGGTTCATTTGGCGACATGTTTTGCAATAACTGCGGGTTCGTATCTAAACTATCCAACTTACTTTCAATTTCAGTAATATCCTGCCAAGCGTGTTCAAATGCATTAACAAAGGTCTTAAAAATTTCTTCTAAGATGGACATTTCAATATCAGTAAAACTTTTCTTACTGCCTTCTTCCCCTAAGTTGACTTGAGCTTCCGTTCCACCACATAACAGTTCAACGATTAGCATACATAACTGGGGATTGATCTCGACCATTTGAATGCCATTTAACGGAGCCGAATGAAACAGTCCTAACAGCGTAAACTTAGGAATCGAATGAACAAATTCATCGTAACTAATTTGTTCGATTGACGCTAATTTCAAACTGACGTTAGTTCGAATTTGGGTGCTCAATTGATTACCGGCATACTTGGAAAAATCTTCAAATATCATAAAGAGAGTGTTAACATACTCTTTTGACAATTTAGTCGGCCGTCTAAAATCATAGGCTTTAGCCTGTGGCAGCTCTTTTTCTTCCATTAATAACTCATCGTCAATTTCCCCGTTATTCATGGCATTCAATAGTGCATCAATTTCTTGTTGGGTTAAGACTTGTTTCAAATAGATCCCTCATTTTCAGAGAATATGGTCATGATGTTGATAATATTTGCCAGCTTATCCTCGATGGGTACCAAACCTTCAATATTGGCATCACGGCCCTGTTCAAGGATTTGAATTTCCTGCTCATCGACAGTATACACGCCGACAATTCCTTCAACTAAAATACCAAGTTTCTCATCTTTATTGGTAATGATAATGATGTTACGATGATCATCACTATCCGATTCATGTAAAAATTTTGAAAAATTAACTAAAGTGACAATCGTCCCTCGCAAATTAATTAGACCCTCTACCCATAGTGGAGATTTTGGCACATTAAAACACGTCGTATTTTTAATGATCTCCCCGACATTTTCAGTATGGACCGCATAGTACTTTTCTTGTTTTGTAAAGACAATTAGTTGCATAGGCTCCTCCTTATTCAGGGGCTCGCCCCTTCCTCACTCTATAGACTAACTTTGTCCAACGCTTTGATGACCCGATCACTATCAAAGGGTTTGACAATAAAATCAACTGCTCCTGCACGAATGGCATCCATCACCATTCCTTGTTGCCCCATGGCACTACACATCAGGACTTTAGCATTGGCATCAAATGTTTTAATTTGCTTCAAGGCCTCTACGCCATCCATCTCAGGCATCGTAATGTCCATCGTCACCAAATCAGGAGTTGTCGCTTTATACTTTTCTATCGCTTCTAAGCCATTTGCGGCCTCATCAACTACCTCATAACCATTTTTTTCTAAAATATCACGCAACTTCATTCTCATAAAAACTGCATCATCCACGATTAATACTTTTTTTCCCATTTTTATCTCTCCTACACACCAATAGATTTGAATAATTTCTCTAAAACGCCCGCTTTGGGAATAAAATACAAAGAGGCTTCCATTTTATCGCCTAAGTAAAAAAACTCATTTTTTATTATCATTACTTGTTCATCGTACTGATCAAACGCCATATATAGACTACTGATCACTGCCCCAAACATATCAATGGTTAATAATGGAACAGATGAAACTAAATTAACGTCTAACACTTTGCTTGTAGCATTTAAAAAAGAATTAACCATGATATTAACCAATTCTTTGGTTGCTGACTCCTTCAATACCTCTGTTTTCACAACTGATTCTGGCATCATCATATCGGTCATGGCTTCTGTCGAATCATCAGATAAAGCAAACAAAAAGACACCACCAGCATCCCCATAAATTTGACTCATAACAGCATACACCAGCTGATCTTCTGCCATTATTTTAGCGTATAACTCCTGGTAATCCATAATTTCAATCATGGGAACAAGCATGTTAACAGGCTTGTCAATCAACTGAGAAATACTGGTTGCAGCATGCCCACCACCGATATTAATAAGTTCCTTTAAAACGTCTAGCTGTATGTCAGTAAAATGATTATCCATAAATACCGCCTACTTCATGACACAGCGCATTGATATCCAAAATCAAGGTAATATCCCCATTTCCTTGAATTGTTGCGCCTAAGTATTTATTAATTTCCATTAATTCACGGCCTAGTTTTTTTATAACGATCTCTTGTTGGCCAATTAATTCATCCACTAATAAGGCGTAATACTGTTTTCCCAGCAAAACCATAATTAAGTGAGGATGTTGATTATTTGCTTTAGCCGAAATAGCCAGGGCTTCGTTAACCCGAATCACAGGAGTGGCTGTCCCTCGATAAACGTAAATTTCCTGATGATGAACTTGCACAATATCTCTTGGCGCAATTTCAATGACTTTTTCAATCACGCCTAAAGGCATAGCAAAGGTCTCTTCTCCCACTTTAATCATTAGTGACTGAATAATCGATAAGGTTAAAGGCAAGTTGATTGTAAACGTAGTCCCTTGATCCACTTCACTCACCAATTCAATGGTGCCTCCCAAACTGGCAATTTTAGAATGGACCACATCCATCCCAACACCACGTCCTGATACGTTTGTCACTTCTTTAGCTGTCGAAAATCCCGGATGAAAAATTAAATTCAAGATTTCTTTTTCACTTAATCCTACCGTGCTGACCCCCTTGCGTTCTGCACTTTCAGAAATCAATTCAGGATCTAATCCCTTTCCATCATCAGAGACCGTTATCATGACCCGATTCCCTTGCTGATAAGCGGTCAGTTTAATCAGTCCAACAGGTGGTTTACTCAGTTCCCGGCGACGCTCAGCTGATTCAATTCCATGATCGGCCGAGTTACGAATTAAGTGAATCAACGGCTCACTCAGTTCTGACACTACGGTTCGATCCAATTCAGTATCTTCACCTTCAATCTGAATGTCCATTTCCTTGTTCAATTCGCGAGCTAGATCTCTTACGACACGGGGAAATCGATTCATGACAACACTGACTTGTTGCATTCTAATTTTTAACACTAAATCCTGCAATTCCGACGTAATCCGCGCCACTTGTTCTAATGGTTCCTTAATGTCAGTTCCTTTAGTTTGAGCACTTACATTTTCTAATCGTGTTCGATACACGACTAATTCAGAAACCAAATTCATAAAGGAATCTAATTTACTTAATTCCACTCGAATTGATTGGTTATGCTGATCGTTTTTAGTGATTTTTTTGGCCTCAGTCTCCTTTGTCTCTTCGACTGTAACTTCAGCCACAACCGGCGCCACCCCTAACTGTTCAATGTCAGCTAAACTAAGATTATTAACGATGATCGCTTCAATTTCACTGTTGCTTAAAATTAACGCCTCTACTTTGGCAATAGGTTCCTGACTGAGATAAAGCATCATAAAGATCTGATCAAATTCACCGTTTTCTAAGCTTTCAGCAGTCGGCTCCGTATGAATGACCTCTCCATGCTGCTCCAACTTATCCATAATCAAAAAGACGCGAGGCCCTTTTAAGATGCAATCACCTTCTAACTTCACCCCAATCCCGTAAGCGAAGTAACCTCTAGCAATGGCTTCTGCTCCAATCTCGCGGTCTGAATTGGACAGATGATCAAATCGCAATTGAAATGTCTGATTAGAACGACCTCTTTCCTCAAGTATTTCACCACCCTCTACAGCCGTTAAGCGATGTAACAAGTCAGTAATTATCCCCTCATCAATTGACACGTCATCTCTTAAAAATTCAACGATTTCCGCTAATTTATCCAAACAATCAAAAATCAAGGTAATTGTTTCCCCATTAATAGCTAGCGATCCATTTTTAAACAGTTGGAACAAATTTTCCATCTTGTGAGTAAGTTGAGCCATAGTCTCGTAGCCCATGGTTGCCGCCATCCCTTTTAAGGTATGAGCAGAACGAAAAATACGATCCAGCAGTTCTTCACTAGGATTATTTTCCAAATCAAGGACACTGGCGTTCAAATTTTCTAAATGCTCATCGGTTTCTTCAAAAAAGAGTTCGCGATACTTGCTATTATCATCCAATTAACTCACCTCTTTTCCTTTTGTTATTGTTTCTGATAAATAAACGTGGATATTTTTTTAAAACCAATGGATTCGGGATTATTGATTGTTTCTGTCGCCCCAGTAAAAAACAAACCCCCTGGGACCAAAGCATCATGAAACTTGCGATATAAATTATCTCTAGCATCATTTTTAAAATAGATGGTTACATTTCGACAGATAATAGCATGAAATTCGCTGTCAAAAGGACTTTGAAGTAAATCATGCTGTTTAAATAAAACGTTTTGCTTAATTTGCGGAGCCAAGTGATAAACGTCCTCTTTCACTTTAAAGTAAGCAAGTCGATCGGCTGCAGAAACATTTTTTAGTTCACTTTCCTTGTAAATTCCTGCTTTTGCTTTCCCTAAAATGGGGTGATCGATGTCTGTCGCCAAGATGCGTTCTTTGAGTTTTATCTGACGTTTATCAACTAAGATAGCCAGACTATATGGCTCTGCACCAACCGAACACGCAGCACTCCAAATTTTCAAACGACCAAATTGTGGTGACAATTGCTCAACTAATTGATTTTCAAACTCTCTAAATAAATCAGGATTGCGAAAAAATTCCGTAACATTAATCGTAATATAATCTAGAAACTCACTTTTAATCTGAGGCTGATGACTGATCATAGTTGTATAGTCCAACAGTGTCTTAGCACCCGAATTCCGCATAACACTTAAGATCCGTCGTTGTAACTGTTTTTCTTTGTAAGCAGCTAACTCAATTCCCAAATTATCTTTTACCCACTGATAAAATTCGTCAAAGTTTACATCCATTGTTTCACCTTTATCATCCAATTTAATCGTTCCCCAATTTCATTTAAACTTGCTACTTCGTCTATCACATTGGCCTCGATCGCTCGTCTTGGCATCCCAAACACGACTGAACTAGCTTGATCCTGTGCAATAGTATAACCACCCATCTCTTTAATAACAGCCATCCCTTCCGCACCATCGTTGCCCATACCAGTCAAAATAATCCCGACTAATTCCTGGCGATAAAATGGCGCTGCCGACTCAAAAAGATAATCAACAGCTGGACGGACACCATGAATTTTACTTTCCTTAGATAGACTAAGCTGATCATCTTTTATTCTTAAGTGACAGTCTCCCGGAGCTAAATATACAGTTCCACCGGTAATGACCGCCCCATCTTCCGCTTCTACCACTGTAACGGCCGCTTCTTGATTCAACCGCTTGGCAAAAGATCGGGTAAATCCTGCTGGCATATGTTGCACGATAAAAATCGGAATGCTCAGTCCCGCTGGAATCCGTCTAATTAACGTCATCAAGGCCCGAGGTCCACCTGTTGATGCCCCAATAACAATAGCTTTAACTCGGGTTGGAAATTGACGATCTTTTTGGACGCGACCTACTACTGGTTGAGCTACGCCACTTTCGACAATCGAGCGCAGTTTTCTAGCCAACTCAACTGCAAAATCCCCCTCAACCTTCATCAAGTTTTGCGGTTTTTCAATAAAATCCATCGCCCCGAGTTCCAACGCTTCGATAGTGATGTCTTCACCAGCATGGGAGCTTAGCATGATGACAGGAATGTCATAATCTTTTTTTATTAACCTGAGCGTTTCCAAGCCATTTAACCCTGGCATTTCAATGTCTAAGGTAATTACATCGGGTTGATATTTGGGGATTAACCGTAAAGCCTCCTCACCACTGCGAGCAATCCCACAAACTTCTATCCCACTAAGAGGGGTGATTTGGTCCACGATAATCTTGCGCATAAATGCTGAATCATCGACTACTAAAACGTTAATCGTCATTGCCATCCCCCTTATAAATCAATCATCTCTCGATTGACCATTTTTACAGTCACAGCTAGTGAAGTTAAATCCATAAAAAATGATCGCCCCATGTTACCTCCAGTATGACTTGCTAAAATAGGAATCTTTAGTTCACTTAAAATTGCTTCAACGGCTTCCACATTGCGTTCCCCAATATGACGGTTCTTGGTATCCGTAAAATTAAACATGCTGGCACCACCCGCAATTTTAGCTACTAAGCGCGCCCTGGGGCACTTTGCCTTTAACTCAGACACCATCAATGGTAGGGCTAAATCAGCAAATTTCTCTTTTTTTATTTCAGGTCGCCCAATAAATAATTGACTATCGGGCAACATGATATGACTTAACCCACCAATTTGCTGTCTTTCATCATAGACCGCAATTGCGATACAGGAGCCTAGTCCTAAGGTCATCAATTTATTTGGAGCTTCACTAATTTTATAATCTGAAATGCCAACCTTAATTTCTTGCATCACTCCGCCGCCACTTCTTCTGAGGTAGCGGCCCCCTCTATTAATTCAACGCCTTGACTAATTTTAGCCAACATCAAATTATCAGCAAACAGCCGTTCCACTTCCAATTGAATGATAATATCATGATTGGTTTTAATGAAACTATCGATGTAAGCTTTATCAATGGTCAACTCACTGTCAACATATTCAAATTGCTGGGTGTCAAAGTCTTCAATCCCTGTAATTAGTTCCACCAACACACCTATCAATTGATTTTGCCATTGCACCACAATTAATTTAGCCATGTCATTAATAATCGTTGGCTTATCGTATAAACGCCACCCTAAATCAATAACAGGTAAAATCTGCTCACTGTACTGAATCATTCCCAAGACAAACTTTGCTGTTTCAGGTACTGGAATCGGTTGTTCCCATTGAATGATTTTCTCTATTTTTTCAATGGGTAAACTAAAACGTTGCTTATGACTTGCAAAAACAATCTGTTTCTCCATTTGTTTCCTCCATCTATCTATATCCCCTCGACCATGAAGCAGAAGTTTCATGGTCGCAAACAGTCTGACTACTTCGTTTTGAAGGCATTTGCCTGGAAACGTAACAATTCAGCTATTTTTTCCAACTCACTGATATTTGTTGAGAATTCCTCCATGGTTGCTAAAATCTCCTCTGCATTGGCAGAAACTTCTTCCGTTCCAGCTGAATTTTCTTGGGTGGAAGCTGAGATATTTTCAACAGAGAACATAACTCCGTCTTTTTGTTTTTTTACTTCTTGACTTAACATATCGACCGCTTGAATTTCTTGAATCAATTGTTCAAACTTATCCGATACTTTATTGGCCGAATCAATCGCGTCATTAATCGCTCGCGTTTGTTTTTCGCCGCCCTCATAAGAATCAGTCACTTGCCCAACCATGCCACTTGATTTAAGTTGAATTTCTTCAATGATGCCTTCAATATCTTTGGTTGATGCGGAACTTTGTTCTGCCAACTTGCGAACCTCTTCCGCCACAACGGCAAAACCTTTACCAGCCTCACCAGCTCTAGCCGCTTCAATCGAGGCATTTAAAGCTAATAAGTTAGTTTGAGACGAGATGTTTGTTATCACTTGGATAATTTTATTGATATCTTGAATATCTGCATTCATGCTACTCATGTTCGTTACTAATGTCCCTAATTTCTCACGCTCAATTTCCCAACTCTCATGAACATGGAACATTAACTCTGAGTTACGCATGTTAATTTCTGTGGCTTTTTTAGCATCGCTATTCATGTCAACTGCACTTTGATGAATCACTTCAATGACCTCGCCTAATTGGTTCATCTCTGTCACCGTCCGCTCAGCATCTACTGCTTGAGAACTGGTCGCTTGGGCAATCCCAGTGATGGTGTCTGACACTTCTTCCGTTGCAGAACTGGTCTGCTTTGAAATCTCTGCCAAAGAAATGGACATATCAGCAATATTAATGCTTTCTTCTTGAATTCCTTGTACCAAGCCAGCAAAACCAGTCAACATATCGTTGTAGGCATTGGCAATTTGATCCACTTCGGTTCCATTTTCCTTGATCTCACCCGTGCCGAAAATTTTCTTCATCCAAGGGTGTCTTTCCGCCTTTTGTTGATCGCTAGCCGTCATCCGAATATTGGTAATTTTCGCAGTTAAGTCACCTTCACTTGCTCGCTTGAATGAATTCACTAAGACTCTAGCGGCTTGAATGATTACCTTTGATAACATCAACGCGATCAGCGAGCCGATTATTCCCCACCCCACTACAACAATAGCAGCTGATTTAATAAATGAATTGCGTTCATTATTCAGCTCTTGCTTTTGGACACCTGCAAAAGTCACTAAGCCCGTTTTCGTTTTAGCGTAATAAGATTGACCCGTGTTAGTTTTGACGTGCCCTTGATCACCCGTCATTTTTTGAAAATATGGTGCTTTGGCCAAAGACGTTCCTATTTCTTTTTCTATACCAGAACCAAGCACTAAGCCATCCTTCGTCGTTAGCACCATCCGTCCGGTATTTCCTACTTTGGTTTTTTCAATGATCCGACCAATTTCAGCAAAGTTGACATCAACCCCAATCACCCCAACTTGCTTGCCACTTTTCTCAACCGTCATCGATAAAGTCATCACAATTCGCCCTGTGTTACGATCAGCAAGTGGCTCACTCCAAACCATTTTACCTGGAGCACCAGTCGCTGCTTTATACCAAGGTCGTGTTAAAAACTTACTTTCCGCATCATCCATGCGCACACTTGAAATCAATGTTTTACCTTGAGGGACATAATAAATATCCTCAATATTAACATCCGCCTCTTTTACCAAAGCTAACACACGGCGAAGATTCTCTTGTTCCGTAAAATTTGTGACAGGATTTAACACTTCTGGTTGAGTCACGATGGTTTGTAAAATGTTTTCAACTCCTGTTTGAATCCCATCTAGACGATCCGCAATCCGTTCAGTACTATTTTTTTCCTCAATACTTATCCGACTGCCAATCATGGTCGTCATAATACGCAAATTAAGTAGTAACACAATCAGCACTGGAATTAATCCCATTGCGATTAAAAAGGACACAATCAGCGGTCCCAAAGATTTAGCTCTTTTTTTGCTCTTTTTCATCCAAAAAACTCCTTTAAACTATATTATTCTTTCTCTGAGTTTATCGGCTAATTTTAGGAAAAAGTTAAAGTCTGATTGATATTTTCTGCTTATGACGAGCAATCACCGCGAAACACAATCAACTTGCCAAATGCCATCCTTTAATTCACTAACCTCAGTGACACCCTTAAATAATAAAAATATCTTGTTCATCAGAAGGTAAGCCATAATTACCTGACAATTGATCACGAATAATTTCGCCATTCCTGATTTCAAGTACGCGATAACGAATTGTATTGACGATTGTGCTATTGTGAGTTGCCATCATAATCGTAGTACCTAATTGATTTAATTGATAAAAGATGCGCATGATCTCTATAGAGGACTTAGCATCCAAACTACCCGTCGGTTCATCTGCGATAACAATTTTCGGTCGATTAGCGATGGCTCGAGCAATCACCACCTTTTGCTGCTGACCTTGTGACAAGTCACCTGGCAAAGCATGCTGATAAGCCGTCATTCCAACCAGTTCCAATGCCTCTAGTGCCTTTTGCTTCATACTTTTGCGATTTGCCTCAACAGCTTGCAAACTGTACAGAATATTTTTATAAACACTTAAATTATCAAGAAGCAGTACTTCCTGAGGGACAATGCCTAATTGCCGTCGCAATAACGGAATTCGTTGTTCTTGCAAATGAAGTAGATTGGCGTTACCAATTTGAAGCTCACCTTTTGTCAAGCGTTCTTCACAGGTCAATAATTTAATTAAAGTTGTTTTACCTGCACCACTCGGTCCGACCAAATAGATAAATTCACCTTGCCTGATACTACAAGAAATTCCCTTTAAAGCCCACGTCCCATTGTTGTATTTTTTAAATACATTCGTTAACTTTATCATTGCTTCACAACTTTCCAATTAGTTCTATGAAAGTATGCCCCTTTCCTTAAACGTACCAAGCATCATCAGGACCTCTTCAAAAAACGAACCCTATTATTGTTTAAATTCATTCACTCGCTGCATCATTTCATCTGTTGCTTGCATCACTTTGGCATTCATCGAATAAGCCCGTTGGGTGATAATCATGTCAGACATGGATTCAGCCAAATCAACTGTTGAGCTTTCTAAGTAGCCTTGTTTAATGGTGCCAAAGCCTTGAGAGGACATCTGAGACGTTCGCAGTACTGCCCCATTCACTCCGTATTTATTATTCCCCAATTCTTGTAACTGATTTGGGTTATCAACCGTAAACAATAGAACCTTGCCTACCGCTTGATCCCCCATAAAAATGGTCCCATCTTCCCGAATTGACGGTGAGCCTGCCGGCCATTGGCCTTGAGGTACTAGATAGTCAACTTCCAAACGATCTCCACTACTATTGTGCAAAAGACCAGTTTGATCTATGCCAAAACCGCCATCACGAGTTAAAACCAACTGATTATCAGCACCTCTCACACCAAAAAAACCTTGCCCAGAAATCGCTAAATCGTATAAACCCTTGCTACTAACAAGTCCTCCTTGAGAGACATTCACACGACTTTGACTTACCTGAACACCACGATTAATGCCGATATCATTGGCGTTAGCACTTACGTCCACTGTCCCTGTAACATCATTTAACAATAATTCCTGAAAAACAGTATCCTTTTTTTTATAGCCAGTAGTATTCACATTGGCCACGTTGTTAGAAACACTGTCTAACTGTTGCTGTAATCCTTTTAAACCGGTTAAACTAATTGACAATGAGTTATTCATCATTACCTCCTATACTTTTCCGAGTTCATTGACCGCTCGACGAAGGGTCTCATCTGACGCGTGAAGTGCCTTTTGATTCGTCTCAAATTGGCGAGCTGTCTCGATTAATTGCGTCATTTCATCAACCATATCGACATTGGAACTCTCTAAATACTTCGACTGAACAACTGTCTGATTGTCCGGCTGACCATTGACACCAATAAAAACAGTTTGTCCTCGACTTGTTAAATCCGTTGAATCATTAAAACGAGTTAATTGAAAATCAGGTAGAGTTTCCCCCTGGTTGACTGTAATCCCCTGACCATTCGCCCCTATTACCAGATAACCTTCCTGAGTGACTAATTGGTTCCCGTCGTTTAAATTGAAATTACCATTGCGCGTATAAGCTGTTTGACCATTTGCGAGGCGAATATTAAAGTAGCCATCACCAATTAAACCAAAATCAGTCTCGCGACTTGTGGCTTTCATAGCCCCTTGGCTCATATTTTGACTAACACCAGCGAGTTGATTGCCAAAAATAAAATCCCCAATCTCGTTTCGTTGGTCTAAATTAGGCCCATTTAAATGATTAAACATCGGCACAGCTGGTCTAGTAGTTTGCAGCAATTGCTTAGATTTATAACCATATGTATTGGAATTGGCAACATTGGCGCTAAGGTTTTCCTGTTTTTTTTGGAGAATATTCAAATTGCGCTGAAGCGTATCCATGCTTCTAATCATTCCAGCTCACCTTCAATTAGTTCTTTTAACTTAAGCAAAATTTTACCGTGAAGTTGAGAGACTCTAGGTATCGAAATATCTAATATCTCGGCTATTTCTTTCAATGTTAATTCCTCCACGTAATATAAATTTAAGATGATTTGTTCCCGTTCAGCCAGTTGTTTAACCGCACAATTGAGAGCGCCTTTCCGCTCCTCATCCAATAACAAGTCATCAAAAGGTAGCATTTGATCATCTTCGATGACATCTTTTAATTCCAAAACCTCACCTTGGTTATTAAAGATGGTGTCTTCTAATGAAATATTTGCTAGGTAGTGAACTGTCTCATGAATTTTTGACAACTGTTTATCGGTAATTCCCAATTCCTCACAAATCTCCTGATCAGTCGCCGCAGCCATCTTTCTTTTTTCAACCGCTTCTTTTCCCCGATAAAATGCCTCTAGATTCGTCATTCGGGTCCGTGAGACCCGGGATGTCTTGCGAACCTCGTCAATAATAGCTCCGCGAATACGAATATACGCGTAACTTTCAAAGGGAACTTTCTTGGTCACATCGAATTTTTTTAACGCATCCATCAAACCGATCACTCCAATATTAAACAAATCATCCTTATCATACTCTCGGTTTTTAATATCAATTCGGTTAACAACACGCTCAACAAAGGGTAAATATTTGACAATCTCCTGTTCATAATCTATTTCATACACGACACTAGCCCCTCCATCTTCTATTCATTACAGTTATTCATCTTGATCTAAAGAGACCATCCCCACGGTTTCTATTGCCACTTCGTTAGGAATCTCATTGAGAGACAACACAGCTAAATCTGGAAAATTATACGAAATTAGCTTTCTAAAAATTAAGCGCATATTGGGTGAAGCTAAGATCACATGTGTCACATTTTCTCCAACTAATTGGTGATGCGAGCGACTTAAACTATCAAAAATTTTGGTGATGATCTCTGGTTTCAATATTGGAATGGAGCCTGTGGTGGTTTTCTGAATACTTTTCGATACTAGCTCCTCTACCTCTGGATGCAGAGTGATCACTCGTAATGTATGGTCATTCCCTAAGTACTGTTTGACTATTGTTCGTTTCAGTGATTGGCGAACGTGTTCTGTCAAAACTTCTGAATCTTTTGTGGTAGTGCCAAAATCGGCTAAGGTTTCCAAAATAGTCACCAAATCATTGATGGGAATCTGTTCTTTCAATAAGTTTTGCAAAACTTTTTGAACCTCCCCTAATCGCATAATCTCAGGAATCAGTTCATCGATCACCACATTATATTTATCTTTAATACCTTCCAGTAAATGTTTGACTTCTTGACGTCCTAAAAGTTCAGCGGTGTTGCTGTAGATGACTTCTTTGAGATGGGTTGCAATCACCGTGACAGGTTCAACCAGTGTGGCTCCTTGTAAATCAGCTAACTCACGATCCTGTTCATCTATCCACAAAGCATCCAAACCGAAGGCTGGTTCTTTCGTTGGAATCCCATTAAAGGCCAACTGCTCGTTCTCAGGGTTAATGATCATATATTTCTGAGGATAGATATCCCCTCTCCCCACTTCATTTCCTTTTATTTTGATGCAATAATCGTTGGGATTTAGTTGCAAATTATCGCGAATTCGAATTGGTGTTAACAGGACGCCTAATTCATGAGCACACTGTTTCCGAATATTAATAATTTGTTTCATCAAACTGTTATCCAAACTCTCATCCGTCATAGAGATCAAGGCATAACCAATTTCAATCGAAATTGGCTCAACTTGGAAGGACGACACACTGTCTTCCTCCTCCAACTCTTTCTCCTTTTGCATCAAGGTTAAGGCTTGACGTTGTTCAATTAAACGCTGCTCTTCATTTTTTTCTTGGGCTTTCATGCGGTAACCAATCGTCCCAAAGACGGCTGACACAATAAAAAAGGGCAATTTAGGAAACCCTGGCACTAAGGAAATCATGAGCAGTACTGTGGCGACAATATAAGAAATCATTGGACTGCGGAACAAATCAGTTTTAATTGCATCACCAAAGGTATTATTATCATCGGAACGAGTGACGATGATCCCAGAAGAAACGGAAATCAACAAAGAAGGGATCTGACTAACTAAACCATCGCCGATCGACAGCTTGCCAAATTTGTCCAAAGCCTCAACGACGCCCATCCCTTGACCCATTGAAAAAATTAATATGCCGCCAATTAAATTGATCAGCGTAATAATGATGCCAGCAATGGCATCCCCTTTAACAAATTTACTGGCACCATCCATCGCGCCAAAAAAACTGGCTTCCCGCTGAAGATCTTTTCGACGTTTTTTCGCCTCTTCTTCGCTGATAATCCCAGCGTTTAAATCCGCATCAATAGCCATCTGCTTACCAGGCATGGCATCCAAAGTAAAACGGGCGGATACTTCTGATACCCGACTGGCACCATTGGTAACAACGACAATTTGTACGATTGTAATAATCACGAAAATCACCGCACCCACGATATAATTATTTCCCGCGACCACATTAGCAAAGGCATCAATCACGTGTCCAGCTGAGCCCTTCGTCAAAACCAGGCGAGTAGAGGAAATATTCAACCCTAATCGGAACATCGTTGTAATTAATAACAGTGTGGGAAAGGTGGAAAATTCCAACACATTTTTCGTAAACAACGTAATCAGTAATACGTTAATGCCGATAGTAATATTGACAATCAGCAAAAAATCCAAGATACTGCTAGGCAAAGGGATGATAATTAATCCGATCACCGCAACGACGATAAATGAGACAATAACATCTGAATAATTAATCGATTTTGCTTTATTTTTAGAAAAAACACTTCCCATGTTACCCCTCTTTACGTCAATAGTTAACAATCATCGACAATTGACCGATTGAATAACTAGCTATATTTTATGTTTACTTGCCTCATTCATTTGATAAACGAGGGCCAAAATTTCAGCCATCGTTTCATACATTTCAATCGGTATCGGGTCCCCTACATTGGTCGCCTTATAAAGTGCCCTAGCAACAGGTTTATTCTCAATCAATGGAATCCTGTGACCTTTAGCTTCTTCGCGAATCTTTTGAGCGAGAAAGTCGGCACCTTTTGCAATCACAACCGGCGCACTATCACGGCTTTTTTCATAGCGAATTGCGACTGCTAAATGAGTGGGATTGGTTAAGACAACGGTGGCATCTTTAACATTTGCCATCATGCCGCTTACCATCTGCTGGTACATCCCCCTGCGCTGTGATTTAACATGAGGATCCCCTTCTTGCTCCTTATACTCGTCTTTAATATCTTGTTTAGACATTCGCAAATTTTTGCGGAACATAAATCGCTGATAGATGTAATCAATAATCCCTAACACAGATAAAACAAACGCAATTTTCAAACTCAAGGTTCGAATAAAGGCTAAAATGAATGGCAATAAACGTTCAACTCCGTAATTCCCAATATTGAGAAACTCTGTCAGAACTTCTGTAATCTCATTTAACGTCAAATAAAAAATAATCACTAATTTGCAGATATTTTTTACTAGACCAAACATCGCTTTTGAGCTAAAAATATTTTTAAATCCACTGATCGGATTCAATCGCTTAAAATCTGGTTTTAAAGGTTTGCCCGTCAACAAGAACCCTACTTGGCCAAGACTCACCAGCCAAGCACTGAGGAATCCTATAACCAGAAAAGGCGCGATCATTAGGAGCAAGGCTAACATACTCTGAAGACCTATTGCACCTAAGTTATTTTCTAGTTTTAGCAGATCATAACCTTTAGAAAAATGACTCTCCAAAAGCTTAAAAGATTGCTTGGTCACGAATTCCCACAAAGGGACGATCATCACCGCAAAGACCACAAAAGTAACTGCTGAAGTTAGTTCCGGACTTTTGGTTAACTCCCCTTTTTGCCTAGCATCCCGCAAACGTTTTGGGGTGGGCTTTTCGGTTTTGCCATCTTTATCCGCCACTTACCACACCTCACTTAATCAGAGATTCAACAAATTCATGTAAATACTCGCCAATTTTTGGCATCATATGAGTAATTGATTGGACAACATTAGGTAACAACATCATCATAAAAAAGAAACTAACTAAAATTTTTAATGGCATCCCTAACATCAAAACATTAATTTGTGGGACACTGCGAGAAATAATTCCCAAGACAATATCAACAATTAACGCCACTACAATCATCGGTGCTCCTAAAACTAAACCTATTCGAAAAACCTCCGAAAATAAATGAACAACTCCCTCCACACTCATGCCGGTCAGTGTTGCTGTACCGATTGGAATTAACTTAAACGAGTCAAGCAAACCTTGGATTACCATATGGTGCATATCAGTAAAAAAGAAAATACTCAGCGCCAGCCAATAATAAAGACGACCATAATTTGACGCATGAACCCCAGTAGCAGGATCATAAATTGACCCCATAGAAAATCCTACTTGAAAATCAATTAACTGTCCGGCAATCTCAATTCCAGTAAAAATCAACTGTGTTACAAATCCCATTGCTAAGCCGATCAAGACTTCTCTAATCACATAAAAAAGTAACACATATAAATTTTCTACCATCACCACTTGTTCACTTAAGCCGTTGACTGACATTGTAAACGCCACTGCTAACATGACTTTCGCTATAGTTGGCATACTTTTAAAAGAAAAACCCGGTGAAACAACTATAAAGGCCGTTATCCGACTAAATATCAGCAATAAGTCAATTAATTTTTCTGACACTAAACCACCTTCTTCAAACGCTAATTTCTCAATTCACTATAACGTGGCAATCAATTTAAAAATTGACTTAGTAAATTCTACTAGGGTATTCAGCATAAAATTTCCGACAAAAATTAAAGTTAAAAACACCGCAATTAATTTGGGGACAAAACTCAATGTTTGTTCCTGAATCTGAGTAGTCGCTTGCAAAATACTAACCAGCAAACCAACAACCATGGCAACTGCTAACACTGGTCCGGCTATCATAATGATCTTTAAAAATGCCTCACCAATTACATCTAAGACTATTTGTACTGTCATCTGTTTCCCCTCTTACAGTGTTTGATTTTATTAACATAGCTTTAAGATCATTGTGGTTAATGAAACCCTCTTACTAAGGATTCAACCACAAGATACCAACCATCTACCAACACAAATAGCAATAATTTGAAAGGTAAAGAGATCATCACCGGGGATAACATAAACATTCCCATAGACATCAAAATGCTGGAAACCGCCATGTCAATAATTAAAAAAGGAATAAAAATTAAAAAACCAATACTAAAGGCCGTCCGCAACTCACTGATCAAAAAAGCCGGAATAATTACTGTTAATGCCAGATCCTCTGGTTCCTTGACTTGATCTTTGCCGGAATTTTTCAAAAACAACTCTAAATCTTTTTCTCTGGTCTCTTTTAACATAAATGTTTTCATCGGTTTTTCAGCAAGCCCTATAGCTTGAGATTGGCTAATCTCATCCTTCATTAAAGGCTGTATTGCCACATTGTTAATCTCAGTATATACAGGTTGCATGATAAAAAAGGTTAGAAACAAAGCAATGCCAATCAGTACCTGATTCGGCGGCGTCTGCTGTGTTCCCAGGGAACTTCTTACAAAAGATAAAACCATAATAATACGGGTAAAGGAGGTAGTTAAAATTAACAACGTGGGAATTAATGTTAAAACGGTCATTAAAACAAACATCTTAATTGTATCTGGACTGCTGTTATTACCAGCTAATTTAGTCACTGTATCTGTTATTTCATCCACATCTACTGCTAAAACTTGCTGCCCCCACCCTAATAACCCCAGAATCAAAAGCAGACCACTTAACTTTAACTTCACAGTTTTTTCCTCTTCCCTGACGATGTTATCACCTTGAGAAGTTTGTGACTTAACTGTTGATACTCGTCACTCTTTTCCAGTTGAAGTGCCCGCTCCTCAGCTTGTCTTACTTGAATCTCACGGGTATCTGCTTCGCTGAGCTCTTTAATAATTTCATTTTTATCATGGGTAAAACTCATCAAGTAGTAACTGCCACAAATACAGACAATACTAAGGGATGAGTCCTTATTAATCGGCATTTTTTCAATGACCTGAATATTCTTACTATTTTTTGTCACATAACGATTTAGATACTTCAATACATAATTCGCTAGTAAGATGATGGCAAAAAGAAAGAAAATACTTTTTATTAAATAGATCAAACCACTCATTCCAGCGACCTCCTTAACTGTTGCGCCTCGATATGTACAAGCTGGCAAATTACCAGGCTAACTAATGTTACACCACTCTGCCCAGTATCCTCCTACTGGATAACCAAATTCGTAATAAACACCTCACGAACTAAAGCTGAGCCATAATCTTTGTTAACCTGTTCTTTAATCTCCTGTTTCAAATTATCAACCCCATTTTTTTCGTGAAGAATACTTTCCGCCTCTTTTTGGCGAAGGGTGTTAATAATGCTGTCTCGGATTAAATCTTTACTTGTGGCAATGACTTCTGCATTTTTTTCACTTGAGACCATCAGCGAAAGCTGAACCTTAATGTAAGGCATCTCATTGTTTTTGCTTTTAGCCAAGTTCACCAAAAATTCGTCTAAAGGCACTGACACCTCATGTTCACTAAACTTTTGATCTACCTCTTCTGGCACTTCTTTCCCATGCACTTGATTAGAAAAATAATTGCCAATAAAAGTTCCCACTGCACCGCCACCAATCGCAATAATCAAAACTGCGATCACGAGTAACATCGTTTTATTACGCTTTTTAGGTTTATCATGTTGTTCATCGATTTTTTCAGCCATTTACTTGCACCTCCCAGTTCAATTGCTTTCATTTTCTCCCTGATTAGCTTTACTGATTAACGCTCTTGGCGGGTTGCTATGAACCGCTTGTTGAAAAGTTAACACTAACTCAACCACCCGTTCAGGCGTCTCTCGAACCATAAGTGTTTTCCCATCAACTAGCGTAATCACAGTATCTGGAGATGCTTCTATTCGATAAATCAGGGTGCTATTTAAGAAAAAAACTTGTTGGTTCATGGTCGTTAATTTAATCATCTCAGCCACTCCCTTTTTTAGCGTTTCTACTTAACTATCGTTTTAAATTAATCAATTCTTGTAGCATTTCATCTGAAGTGGAAATGCTTCTTGAATTTGCCTGATAAGCCCGGCTGGCAATAATCATCTCCGTAAACTCATTTGCTAAATCTACATTAGAACCTTCCAATGACCCTTGAACCAACCTTCCTGAACCTTCTGTTCCAGCAGTGACAACAACTGGTTCACCTGAATTAGCTGTTTGTGCATAATTATTACCACCCATTTTTTCTAAACCATCAGCATTTGAAAATGTCGCCACTGAAATCTGACCAATCACATAGGAATTATCATCACTGTACTTTCCTGTCACTAGGCCAGTCGAATCAATACTGTAATTTACCAAATCTAATTCTTTGCCGTTTACGGTCAGTTTATTCTTAATTTCAATCGGACCTATCTGATCATTATTAGTTAAATCAGTATTCGGATCAAAGTCTTTATCATTTTCAACTGGATTACCCCCTACTGTTCCACGCCCCATCACCTTATAACCGTCAGCGTTTGTTAAGGTACCATTATTATCAAGAACAAATCCGCCATCTCGAGTGTAGTATTTGGTTTGATCATCGCCACCTTTTTGTAAGATAAAAAAGCCACTGCCGTCTAAGGCAAAATCTAAGGCACGACCTGTCGGTTGAGGTGTCCCATTTTCCATCATTGTATCGATTGACCCCACTTTAACCCCTAGACCAACTTGTCGAGCATTAACCCCGCCCATTCCATTTGCTGTTGGTCCCTGAGCATTTGCCGCCGTTTGACTCATTAAATCCTGAAAGCGAACTCGGCCGGCCTTAAAGCCGACAGTATTAACGTTGGCAATATTATTTGAAACAACATCCATCTTTGTCTGCAGGCTTTTCATCCCACTAACTCCTGAATAAAGTGATTTAAGCATTTTTTTCCTCCTGATTTAACTTTTTTATTTTCTGTCATTGGTTCTGCTTCAGTCATTCCACAGAATCACAGCCTCTTGTCAGTCCAGCTGCTAGCTAAAGAAATTGATACTGTCAATATTGGTGACATCCTTTAATTCCAAATGATCCACAACCGTCACAATGGTTCGTTGCATCAAGCTCGTAATAAATCCTGTTTCCTTATAAACTATCAAACAATCACGACTACCTTTTAAGATCATCTCAGTGATAACTTGAGACAATGTCTTTTTATCTCTTTCACCTATATAGTTCCTATTAAATAATCCAATGGAACTATCTGTCTGATTATTTAACATGATGTATCTAACTGGATATTTCGTTCAAACATAGGTCTTTTAGCAGGTTAGGAAATGGTGTGGAACACTCTTCCCAACCTCTCCCCTCACCAATTGCTTCTGAGGTAATTGACAGACAATCATCCTGTCACATAGGATACCGCTGATCCTTCGCGGTTTACATGCCTAATTCTAAAATATTACTCATCAAGTAATCCTTGCCATTAACTTCGATAGTCGCAAAACCTGTGGCAAATTTCACTTTATCAATCTTACCAGAGACTGTCTTATCACCATCCATAACTTTGACTTCCTTGCCAATCATGCTGATTGCTTGTTGTTGCTGAGTCATCATCATCGTGTATTCGACATTGGAACTCAAGGTTTGAATCTGCTCTAAAGTAGTAAATTGGACCAATTGAGAAATATAATCCGTTCCCCCGCTACTACCGCCACTTTCCCCTCCTAATGAAGGATTGCTCATCGATGCCGCTAAGATTTTTAAAAAGTCATTCATATCAATACCACTGGAATTTTGGCTTTTTGCACTTGACGATACGCTGCTTCTTCCCATAGGCATTTGGGAACTTATTTCGGTCATCTGACCCCTCCTATCTGATTTAGCTTAAACTAAAATGTCAACTCGATCTGCTAAATCATTCACCACCTCAAGTTGCTTTGCTTCATAGTGAGAGCTTTGCCGAATTGATTTACCACGTTGCTGATGGGCGTGCTGCTGTTGTTCAAAATGACCATTAAAATCAAAGGTGTTGGAATTTGTGTTTTGTAAGGCAACATCAACCTTATTCACTACTATCTGCTGCTTGGCCAAGTTTTGCTCCAACAGAGGCAAACAGGTTTCAACTAACTCCCTAACGCCCTCACTTCCGACTAAAAATTTTGCTGAAATTTTCCCTTCTTCAAATTTGACTAAAATCTCTAGCTGTCCCAATTTTTCAGGCTGCAATGTCAATTTGAAAACTTCTTGACCACTCTTACCTAATTGAGTCAAGGTCTCGGCTAGTCTTGGCATATTTTGATCCTGGAAATCCTTAACTACTTCAGGCGACGGCGTTTGAGACATTTTCTGAGCTAACAACGGTTGATCAGTCGCTTTGCTTGTTGTTAGTGACTGGCCCACCGCTGAGGGAACTGGTTCTGTTGTGATATCTAAATTGTTATTGGTCACAACTGGCTCTGCTTCTAATGGGAGCGTCGGTTTCACTTCAACCGAAGGCTCAGCCACTTGAAACAGCTCCCCCTCGACTTGTTCCATTTCAACGAAATCAACTTCTCGAGATATTGACTGCTTATTTCTCAATTTATTCTGATCGACGCCGTTGTTTTTTTCTTCAGTCACAACGTCTTCCGTTGGTCTCATAACTCCTTTTACAATATCGCCGAACTCTGACTTTTCAGCGGGCATTTCAACGGGCATTTCATCGACCAATAAAGCCGTTGGTTCCTTCTCCTGAACGTTAAGATCAGTCTGAAAAAACGTAACAGTCCCATCACGAACATGTCGAATTGACTCTAGCCCATCACTTTGCTCCCTCAGGCTGGCATTCATGCCAAGTGAAACCTCTGCTAACTGAGATTGGTTAGCGGGTCTAATCTTTTCCTCAACTGCATTTTGAACCACGATCTCTTCCGGTATAGCTATCAGATCGCTAACCGTTCCTTCACTTTCAATTGTCGGCGAAACTGAAGTCCCCTTACTTGTCGCAGATAAAGCTGTCGTAACTTGCTCCGGTAATTGATTTCCCCCCAGATTAAGCGTGTACGGAAGTATCATTAACTCACTGGCTTCATCCTTGTTTTCTTTATATTTTGGTAGGGTCGATTCAGCTATTTCCGGCTGCTCTGATTCTTCCCCGACACACTCCTCAACAAGTCCGCTTGACTCATGAATATCTTCCCTTGTTTCACTCACTGCATGTCCTTTTATCGCTGAAATCAATGATGACTCAAATTGTTGTTGATCCACTTGGACCTTTTCAGCAATCGAGACGTCTACAACCGCTTCAATTCCTTGAACTTCCATTTTTCACCACCTTTCACAGACAGTCCTTAACTCACTGACGATTGAAAACGCAAAGTTCCCATCTCATCAAGATCCTTCTGTTCCTGACGCTTTTCTTCTTTGGCATAAGCTTCATATTGCCGTTCTTTTAACTTCTCTAATATTTTCCGATCTTGTTGAGCGCCGATTAAGACTTGTCGTTCCGCCTCAGTTTCATGATTGACTTTTTCAAGTGCCCGCTTTTGCAAGACGATTTGTTCATCCAAATAATTTTTATACAGATGCTGTTGTCTCAAAGTATTGACGTTTATAAAATTAGTAGTTGACACTTTCAACTCCCGACTAGCCGCGACTATCTCTGCTAAAATGGCTTCCTGTTCCATCTGTTCAAATCGTTTTTGCATAAAGTTCTTCTTGGCAAATTCTTCTTGAGCTTCACGCCAATTAAGAACTTTTGCCATGCTAAATTGATACTTGCCCACTACTTTCCCTCATTTCCAATTCCCTACCACTTATCTTCAAAAAGTTGTTCTAAGCGTATAACCGTTTCACTAAAAGTGGTCGGTTCATCAACTTTCTGTCGTAAAAACCCTTTAATCCCTTCATGTAAATCCAACGAGCGATCAATATTTGGGTTACTGCCCAGCTTATAAGCACCGATATCAATCAAATCCTTTGCTTCAGCATAAATGGCCATATTTTCTTTTAGTTCACCTGCTTGCTGATGGTGCTCTTGACTTACAATGCCTTTCATCAAACGACTAAGACTTTGTTGAATATCAATTGCCGGATAATGATTTTCCGACGCAATTTTCCGTGATAAAATAATATGCCCATCAAGAATCCCACGAACAGCATCTGCAATCGGCTCATTCATATCATCCCCTTCAACAAGAACCGTATAGAAAGCGGTGATGGAGCCAGTTTGAGCCATCCCACTACGTTCTAACAACTTAGGTAACATCGTGAAAACAGAAGGTGTATACCCTTTTGTGGTCGGTGGTTCGCCAGTCGCCAACCCAATTTCACGCTGAGCCATGGCAAAACGTGTCACAGAATCCATCATCAAAATAACTTTTTTACCTTGATCGCGAAAATATTCAGCAATTGCCGTCGCCACAAAAGCACCTTTTAAACGAACTAAGGGAGGCTGATCAGACGTAGCACAAACTATCACTGATTTTTTATATCCTTCCATCCCCAGATCATTCTCAATAAATTCCATCACTTCTCGACCGCGTTCCCCGATCAACCCAATCACAATCACATCAGCTTCACAATAACGGGCTAACATACCTAACAACGTGCTTTTCCCAACACCACTACCGGCAAAAATCCCCATTCGTTGGCCTTCGCCCACCGTCAGAACCCCATCAATAGCTCGCACACCGGTGCTCATCACGGTTTCAATTTTTCGTCGAGTAAAGGGATCTGGTGACATTCGATTCACATCGTAAAATTCACCCTCAACAGCCTGATCCGAAGTCAACACGCGACCTAGTCCATCAAGTGTTTGGCCTAATAATTTGTCACTGATCTCAATCTTTAGCGAACGTCCAGTCGGTTTAACCAAGCAACCTGGACCAATCCCAACTAACTCATCCATAGGCATCAACAAGACCGTCTTGTCAATAAAACCGACCACTTCAGTCAACACCGTTTTATTGGTTTTTGCAATTTCGATTTCACACACTTCACCAACAAAAACACTTAACCCTTCCACTTTAATAATCAGTCCGACCACTTGGGTCACCTTACCAAACTTCTGATGATAGCTTCGCTTAGCCAGTTTCTCTTGATAGTCGGCAAACGATAAATTTAGTTCCATCTTATTAGCTCCTTAAAAATCACGAATCATGGCTTCCAACTGTTGTTGAATTCCTAGATCAAGAACTTCATAATCCGTTTCAATGACACATCCATCTAAAGGCAAGCTTTCATCCACTAAAACAGCATACTTCATCACGGGTTGTTCTTTTCGCAATTCTTCCATTTTCTGTTGAACAACTTCCTGACGATTTTTTCCAACAAAAATCGTAATAAAATTATCCATTTTATTAATTTGATTCAGCAAAGGTCCTAATAACAGATACAACTGATCAGAAGACTGAGCAATTTCTTGATGAATAATATTTTTAGCCATTGAAACAGCCAGTTGCAACAGTTCGCTTTGTTTCTCTTTTTGATACTCAAAAACAGACTGCTCCGCCGCTTTAAAAAGGCTGATAGCTTGTTCTTTTAATTGAGCAACTGATTCTATTCCCGCTTGATATCCCGACTCGTAGCCCGATTGGTAGCCATCTTCTTGGCCAATTCGCAAGCCTTCCTCATGTGCTAGTTGCTTTAACCCTTCACCATCGACTTGAGCTTGATCCAAGACTCGTCTTTTCAACGTGTTTAATTCTGTTAAAAATGACAATTTCTCTTGCTCTAATTCCTTGGTAAACTGCTCTCGCCGATCGTCTTCTTCTTGAGCCAGTCTCTCTACTTGTTGAGCTTGTTGCTGAAAGAAATCATGCTCCAACCGTTTCATCTCAGAAGTTGACGGAATCCCGCTAATTTTAGATTCCCTAGGAGGATGATAATCAGTGACTATCACCTTATTCTCACATGACTGATCAACTTCGGAACCTTTATAAAGACTACGAGATAACCGCATCCTGATCGCCTCTTCCGATATAGATTTCACCTTCTTCATCCAAGCGACGAATCACCGCTACAATATTTTGTTGCGCTTCTTCAACCGCCGACAAACGAGCAGGTCCCAAGAATTGTAAATCTTCTTTCAACATCTCCACCGAACGAGAACTTTGGTTGCTATAGATGAACTCCTTGATCCCCTCAGACGCACCTTTAAGCGCTAAAACTAAGACATCATGCTGGACATCACGCAAGACTTTTTGGACATCAGATTTTTCAAGTCCAACAATATCTTCAAAGGTAAAGAGATTGGCCTTAATTTCTTCTGATAATTCTGGCTGTCTTTTTTCTAAATCATTGATGATGTTTTTCTCAGTACTTCGACCAACAGAATTGAGAATCTCTACCAGAGTATTAACACCTCCGACATTCTCTGTGTCGTTTTCAACAAAGTTAGAAAATTTATTTTCTATCACCTTCTCGATTTTCTCGATAATAATCGGTGAAGTACTTGAAATAGTCCCAATTTTTTCAGCTATTTCCGCCTGACGATTATCAGGAAATTGGGCTAATATCTGAGCAGCTTTATCTGGTTGCATGTAACATAAAATCAAGGCGACTGTTTGCGGATGCTCCCCTAATAATAAATTAGTCAACTGCTGAGTATCAGCTTTACGAGCAATATTAAACGGTCGCTCACGCAGTTGAATCTGATTGAGAACACCGATCACCTCTTTAGCCTTTTGAGCTCCTAAAGCTTTGTTTAACAAGTCAATAGCATAGTCTATCCCACCATCAATCACATGTTTACGAGCAGTCGACATCTGGACAAATTCATTGATGACTTCTTCTCGATCATCGGGATGAACATAATCAATATTCGCTATTTCATAACTCACTTTTTGAATGTATTTCTCAGGTAATAATTTCATGATCTGAGCAGCCGTTTCTGAACCAAGTGAAATCAATAAAAGTGCTGCTTTTCTAACGCCGTCTACATTTTCCATTGATTCACCTACTTATCTTTCATCCAAACTTTGATTAATTCAGCTGCTAAATCTGGATTATCTTTTGCATATTTCTTGGCTTGTTGTTCTTTTTCATCGCTGATTCGAGACAATCGCTGAGCTTCAAAATCGACTTCCTGATTAGCAAGAGACTGACGTGTTTCAATCTCTTTTACCACTTGCTTAATCCCCTCATTTTCCGCAGGTTCCATTTGATCGTGTGGCTGGTTATCTTTGATTGGTTCAGCCATCATTTGCTCCACATCAAGTTGCTCCTCAAGTTTGTCACGTCGACGCTTTCTCAATAAGCTCACTACTACTATCCCAGTAAGTAACAGGCCTAAAATTAGCGCCAACCAAATAAGGTTATCTTTTATCGATTGGAAGATCGACCGACTAAGTTTGTCAGTTGCCGTTATCTCTTCCGGTACAGACTCACTAGCAAATTTCATTCCTTGAATCGCAATGGCGTCTCCCCTCGTTTCTTCAAATCCAATAGCCGATTTGACCAAAGCATCTAATTGAGTGCTTTCTACTGGTGTTAAGTTTTCATTGATTAACACTGACGCACTGACTTTCTTGATGACTCCTGGAGCATTTAATACTTTGGTAGTTTCAGTGTCCACCTCATTGTTCACACTGCGATTAAAGCTCTTACTGTTCTGATCGGCATTATCTCCAACGACATTTGTCACATTGTCCGTCACATTGCCTCCTTGAACTTGCTCCTGATTAATCGTGCCACCAGTCGCTTGAACATTTTCACTCCGGATTTTAGTATCACCATATGTCACAGTTGTCTTCTCAATCGAATCAAAATCCAATTCAACATTTATGATCAATTTGACTTTGCCAGGTTCAAAAACAGTTTCTAAGAGACTCGTCGTTTTCTCTTCCAAATTACGCTCGAACGCTTGCTTCAATACTTGATATTTACTCGCTAAATCAGTGACGTTAACGCCATTTTCTTGATCAAGAAAAGCAGATAAGACTGTCCCTTGTTCATCGACAATTTTGATATTTTTCACAGGTAAATTTTCAACAGCCCCAGATGTTAGCGAGGCGATGCCTTGAATAGTGGATTCTGATGGCTGCTGATTCGTTTTTAATGTTAGAACGATGGAAGCACTCGCTTCTTTTGTCTTATTTTCGAAAATACTCTTATCTGGAATGACCAACATAACTTTCGCTTTTCCCACTGAGTCTAAGGCCTCTATCGCTCTCTGCAACTCACCAGTTACCGCTCGTTGATACATGATTTTTCGATCTTCGTCCGTTGCCATCATATTTTTTTCATCAAATATTTCAAAACCAGTCGATTTATTTGGTAACTTATTGTCGACAGCCAAATCAATTCTAAATTTATCCAGATGAGTTTCGTCAATCAACACTTTCGTCCCATTATTTTCCAGTTTGTACTTGATTGCCTTGTCATCCAAATCTTGGACAATCACTCCAGACTCTGCCTCTGTAAGATCAGAAAAAAGCACAACATAATTTGTCTTTTTCGCCATATATGTTGTCAATAAAATAACGATGATAACGCTGAGAGTCACCAATATCAGCCCGATTTTTTTGACAGTATTCAGGTTTTTCCAACCACCGACTGCTCGTTCTTGAAGCTCTCGTAGCTTATCTATCATTTTCACCTAACTCCTCTGACTGCTTTAAAATTGCATATTTTTAACGTCATTGTATGCTTCAACCACTTTATTTCTAACTTGAACGGCACTTTGCACCGTCAATTGAGCTTCAGTCATGTCAATCATCATCGTATGTAAATTATCTAAATCTCCTGTAATAAGATCAGGAATATTGGCGCTAGATTTAGTCATCGTCGTCTCAATTTTATCCAACGCATTTGTAAAAACCGTCTCAAAAGAAGTGGACTCCCCCTGACTGTCGACTTCTTTATTGCCTGATTCTGGACCTGTAACCAATTGCAATTGATTTTGGTAGTCCGTTAACATTTGGGCGTAATTTGTGGTAATATCCATTTCTTTCCCCTTTTCTCACATCAATCTTTAGTAATTTCCAAGGCTTTTTTCATCATGCTTTTACTGCTTTCAAAAGCTGATACATTTGCTTCATAAGTTCTAACCGTGTTCATCATGTCGATCATTTCATCACTTAAATTAACATTCGATCCTTCTACATAACCATCGACATCGGCATCTGGATGAGTAGGGTTATACGACCAGTTATTAGACGTCTGGTCGTCTTCCAAACCGACTACTTTCACCCCAAAACTCTTTTGAGCGCCCATCGTTGTTAATTGATCTTGGCTGGTTTTTAAACTTTCTTCAAATACCACTGTTTTTTTCCGGTATGGTCCGCCTTCGGCTGTGCGGGTTGTATTAACATTAGCAATATTCGTTGAAATAGTATCTAGCTTTAGCCGTTCCAATGCCAAGCCACTAGCATTGATATTAAAAGAATCAAAAATCGTCATTATCGTCCCTCCCTATTTTAGTGACTAATCACATAATTAAGCAATGAAAGCTCGCCGTTCATTTGACGAGTTAACGTATTATAATAAAGCTCATTAACCGCTTTTTCAGACATCTCTAACTCAATATCTACGTTATTCCCATTTTCCTTAATGGAGGTATCCGTTCTTTTTTGAACAGTTGGTTCAATGGCACCAGCCACCTCTCCTGATGCAGTTAAATGTTTATCATTTGTCCGCTCCAACTTAAGCTCATTCATTGACAAGGCATCCTTTAATTTATCTTCAAACACCACACGCTCAACTTTATAACCTGCTGTATTTACATTAGCGATATTGTTCGAAATGGTTCGTTGTCGTGTGCTTGCCGCATCCATCGCTTTTTGTAACAAGTCTAAATTATTTTGACTCATTTTCTTCCCTCCTAGTGAATTCAAACACAAAATAAAACGCATCCACTATGCGCTATGTCTTAGGAACCCCTTTAATTATTTTCTCATTTTGCTGCTGTTTTACTTTAAGTTTTCAGGATAAAATAACAAGTGAAAATATAAACAAAAATCCAATATCTAACTTAAATTAAACACAGAGTGGATTATAGCTTAATAAATAGGCATTTGTTTCTTCAAGAATTGCTTATCGATACGCAACAATTATCAAATAAAAAGCAATATCGTTGACATCATCAACTTTTTTTGTCTAAAACCATAAACGTTTTTTTCTCATCAAATTCTAATCTGAAATCACTTAAACTATTCCTTAAACTTGCCGATAACTTAATATGTGAAGGAATTTTGTCTAACATCTAGACAGTAGAGAAATCGTTAAATAATACACAGAAATTAGGGGAAGTACAAATGGATTTATTTTTATTTTTAGGCGTCATAATGGGATTTGTATCGGTTATTGTCGGAATGATTGTTAAAGGAGCCGATGCGATGGTGTTACTCAATCCTGCCGCTGCAATTATCATCGGCGCAGGCACACTAGCAGCACTGATGAATTCTTTTCCAGCCAGAGATATTAAGCGATTGCCTAAGATTTTTGGCATCTTACTAAAAAATAAAAACAATTCTGAAACGACTGAATTGGTCAATACGATAATGGGATTAGCTCAAAAAGCTCGGCAAGAGGGAATTCTGTCCTTAGAATCTACCGTCGATAATTTAGAACAACCTTTTTTAAAGAATGGCATGGAGATGGTAGTAGATGGCGTCAGCGCCGATCAAATTCAAGAAATTCTTGAAAATGAGATTGCTTCGTTGGAAGAACGACATCGTGTTGGAGCCTCAATGTTTAAAACAGCCGGTTCATCAGCACCGACTTTAGGTGTTCTTGGCGCAGTTATTGGCTTGATTGGTGCCTTAGGCAATTTGAATGACATCGATGCACTCGGACACATGATCTCAGCCGCATTTGTCGCAACCCTATATGGAATTTTCTTCGGTTATGTGCTCTTTATTCCATTTGGAACACGCTTAACACGAAAGTCCGAAGATGAGGTTAAAAATATGTTAATTGCCCTAGAAGGTATTCTGGCTATTCAAGCTGGACACAACCCTAACACTATTGAGCGAAAATTATTAGGCATGCTTGACCCTGTAGAACGAACTGAAAAGAAAAAATAAGGACTGACGTATAGATGAAACGAAAACATAAACATGAAGAACATGTAGATGAAGGCTGGCTTTTACCCTACGCAGACATGCTAACCTTGTTGTTAGCCCTTTTTATTGTCATGTTTGCCATGGCAAAAGTGGATGATACACGTTTAGATGCTCTAAGTGATCAATTTAACATCATCCTCTCTGGTGAACATAGTGGTGGAAACGGTGGAATTTTGCCTGCTCATCCTAAACAACAATCTGCTAGTCCTACCTCCTCTCAGACCGATGAAGATAAGATGGTCTCGGCTGGCGATGCTATTAAAGAAGATCTAACAGAAGCTGGTCATGCTAACGATGTGGATATTGCCTTAGAAAAAGACGGTTTGCGAATTGCCATTAAAAGTGGGCTTCTTTTTTCATCTGGCAGTGCAGAAATTCCAGCTGATATCGAAAGCTTGGTAAGCAAAATATCAGACTCCTTGAAAACGTTGGACAATGACCTCATCATTGCGGGCTATACAGATAATGTCCCTAACCAAACTGAAAAATACGCATCCAATTGGGAGCTAAGTGCAGCTAGAGCAATTAAAGTGATGGACTTTCTAGTAAAAAACAACGCTGTTAAAGAAGATCAGATTTCCATTCAAGCATATGGCGAATTTAATCCAAAAGTACCTAACAATAATGCTGAGAACCGCGCAAAAAATCGTAGAGTTGAAATCTTCGTGGTCAGAAAAGATCAATCACGTTCAAATTAACAATAAAAAAAGAAATAAAGTGACAGGTAGTTGTCACTTTATTTCTCGTTATATAATAGAAGTTATTTAATTAAAACAAAATACAGAGATGCGAGATTTGCCACTTCCCATTCAAAAAAAGTCTTTTTCCTGACTTGCGTATGATCACAGCTTTTTTCATACTTATGGCGAATAAACAGCTCATAAATACCTCCTATCACTAGGCATTTAGCTTAAATTACGACATGCTTTTTCGCCCTCATTACTGAAATCTCAGAATGTCAATCAATCTATTTAATTGCGTCCTTATTCATTAATAACTCAATAAAAATACAACCATTTACGTTCTCCCCTCGTCATTTAGATGAGGAGAATACTGCCATTGTCTTTCAATCAGAGACTGTTGGATAGGCTACGGTTCTTCTTCCAAGGGCTTCTATGGTGTTTCCCAGAGTTCCTAAGGTCAAGGTCGCTTTGACCTCTCGAACGGTTCCTTAAGCTCACTTGATTTAATAATACAGTCAAGCAGTGAACCGCTTGATTCGTGACCCTTTACTAAATTCAATTTAACAAGTGCTCGATGACTATTTATAGCCAAAACAGCTTATACAAAAAAAAGCATCGCCAATGCGATGCTTTTCATATTGCTTATTTTTCGGCGTTTTCGTCTGCCAAACCATATTTTTTGTTGAAACGATCCACACGGCCGTCTGCTTGTGTAAACTTTTGACGTCCAGTATAAAATGGATGAGAATCAGAACTGATTTCAACACGGATTAATGGATAAGTGTTACCATCTTCCCATTCAACTGTTTCTTGTGTTTTTTTAGTAGAACCAGATAGGAATTTGAATCCTGTTGTTGAATCCATAAAAACGACTGGCTGGTAATCTGGATGAATATTTTCTTTCATGTTTAGGTCTCTCCTTTGCCCTGAATCATTTGCTGAGTCAGAGTTGATTTTAAGTTTTGCAACATTTCTATATTATCACAGTTTTACCTCAGTGACAATCATCTTTTTGTTCTTTGTTGATTATTTTTTCCAAAAGAAACGTCTCTAAAAGCCTCAAATAGTTGTTTATTATTATCTGTACGACGTAAGAAATTTAATAATTGCTCGGTATACTCTAAAGAATCGCCTTTCATATTACGACGCAATTTCCATATTTCATCTAATTGAGCAGAATCCATCAACAAGTCCTCTTTACGTGTCCCTGATTTTTTAACATCAATAGCTGGGAAAATACGGCGCTCTGAAAGTTCCCGAGATAAATGTAACTCCATATTTCCTGTTCCTTTAAATTCCTCGTAGATCACATCGTCCATTCGACTTCCAGTATCAACTAAAGCAGTGGCCAGTATGGTGAGACTTCCACCCTCTTCAATATTACGAGCCGCCCCAAAAAACCGTTTAGGTTTGTAAAAAGCAGCTGGATCAATTCCGCCACTCAGTGTTCGGCCACTTGGTGGAATAACTAAGTTATAGGCCCGAGCCAGCCGGGTAATACTGTCCATTAAAATAACAACATCACGCTTATCTTCTACTAGACGCATCGCACGTTCCAAAACGAGCTCTGATACTCTTGTATGATTTTGCGGCTGTAGATCGAACGTGGAGGACACTACATCCGCTTTTACGCTACGTTCAATGTCCGTCACCTCTTCTGGACGCTCATCGATTAGCAAGACGATTAGTTCCACCTCAGGGTGATTTTCAGTGATTCCATTGGCAATTTCTTTTAGCACAGTCGTTTTCCCTGCTTTAGGTGGTGCTACAATCAATCCCCGCTGTCCAAAACCAACAGGAGAAAAGATGTCAATCATGCGAGTGCTTAGGCGCCCTTTAGATGTAGCCAATGTCAGTTGACGATCAGGGTACAAAGCCGTCATAGCAGGGAAATGCGGACGCTCCTTCGCTTCTTCTGGATTTTTACCATTCACTGATTCTACGTGCATTAATCCATAATAACGTTCTGATTCCTTTGGAGGGCGGGCCTTTCCAGCCACTTTATCACCATTACGCAATCCAAAACGACGAATTTGAGAAGAAGAAATATAAATGTCTTCTTGACTAGCTGAATAATTGATTGGCCGTAAAAAGCCGTAACCTTCAGACGAAATAATGTCCAAAACACCTTCCATCATAAAAAAGCCTTGCTTCTCAGCTTGAGCCCGTATAATAGCTAAGGACAATTCCTTTTTGTTCATCTGACTGTAATAAGGAATTTTAAAATTTTTGGCATAGGTATAAATTTCTTTTAGAGTACTGTTTTCCAGTTCTCCCATTGTTAAATAATCTTTCATCAATTTATTGCCTCACTTCCTGAATAAAAAAAGTTATCTCCATTTAAATACCATGACACTTCTAAATTTGAATTGAGTCGCTCAAAACATCTAAATTGATCATTAATCTTCTTCTACCATATAAATATCTGCACCCAGAGCCCTTAATTTTTCAATAATTGAATCATAACCCCGTAAGATATATTCAACATTGGTAATTTTAGTTTGACCTTCTGCCATCAAACCAGCCGTCACCAAACACGCACCCGCTCTCAAATCACTCGCGGCAACCTCTGCACCTTGCAACTTATTTGGCCCCTTTAAAAGAATCATATTGCCTTCAATTCGGGCATCTGCTCCCATACGAGCCAATTCTGGAATATGATTCACCCTTTTTTGATAAATGCTGTCCATAACCACACTTTCCCCTTGGGCCAACAATAATAGTGGCGTCAAAGGCTGTTGTAGATCCGTCGCAAACCCTGGATAAGGATAGGTTTTAACGTCCACTGGTTTTAACGCTTTAACAGGATGAACAAAAACGGAATCTTCTCCAATCTCCAAATCCACACCCATTTCTTCAAGCTTTGAAATAAAACTTTCGATATGCTCATGAATCACGTTTTTCACTAGAACCCCTTGGCCAACTGCCGCTGCCATTGAAATATAAGTACCAGCTTCAATTCGATCAGGGATAATCGAATGGCGACAGCCATGTAGTTCCTTAACACCATCAATCCGAATTTCATCTGTACCAGCTCCACGAATTTTAGCTCCCATATTATTTAGCAACGTTGCCACATCGATAATTTCAGGTTCTCTAGCAGCATTTTCGATCACTGTTCGACCTTCTGCTTTAACCGCTGCAAGCATCACATTAATCGTTGCACCGATTGATACCATGTCCATAAAAATACGAGTCCCTTTTAAACCAGTTTCACTTGTATGTAAATAAGTTGCACCATGTTCTGTTTTTACGTTTGCACCAAGTGCTTCAAATCCTTTGACGTGCAGATCGATTGGTCTCGGCCCTAAGAAACACCCACCCGGTAACCCAACAACCCCTTCGCCAAATTTACCCAACAATGCCCCCATAAAATAATAAGATGCCCGCAAGCTATTGATTTTACCATTGGGCATCGGCACAGAAACCATTTCAGTTGGATCAATCACCATCTGATTATCAGCAAAAGTGACTTTCACTCCCATTATTTCAAGAATTTCTTTCAATGAATACACATCATTAATATCGGGAACTCCCTCTAAGATAACTGGGGAATCGGCAAGAATTGCAGCGGGGATTAAAGCAACGGCACTATTTTTAGCACCATTTATTGTGACTTCACCACTAAGGGGACGGCCACCATTAATAACAAATTTTTTCATTAATACTTTCACTCATTCCTTAAAAAAGCCACTGAAAAGCAGCTTGTACTATTTATTATCTAATTTGAGGTATTTCATTTTAATCCTCATCATTTTACCACAGTTTCCTCAAATTAAAAAGGATTGCTTTAACTTATTGCGTTTCCTCACCATAACCTCTCACCATGAAACACTTTGTTTCACACAAGAAATAGTATTCTAAACACTTATAAGGCGTGACAATGATGATAGTTAACCGTTATGATGGATATATTCCCTGATAATGGTCTATAATTAAGGTAAGAATTTTTCTAGCCTAATGATGCTAACTAAGTAGTACAGCTTAGAAACGACAACTTGCTTTCACAGTTATTTCAAAAAGGTCTCGCTCGTTTTTGTTACTAGATAGCTCCTATTAAATAATCCTTCTTTACCGTTAAACGTTCAGCTAGAAAAAAGCTGAAAGTGCCACGCTTGGCGAATGATTATGCGAATCATCCAATGGAACTATACGTCTGATTATTTAACAGGATGTATACAGCAACCTCCTGTTACGCTTCCTCAATTTTCCAACAGCTAACTCATAAAGAAAAGGAGATCTTCACACATGACACACTACATCGGAATTGACATTGGCGGTTCTGCCATCAAACACGCTCTTCTGGACGAAAATGGCACCATCAAAGAAACAGGCAAGCTCCCTACGCCACAAAATCTGCCAGATTTTATCAAGAGTCTGAGCGATATTCAAACTACCTACAGCAACGTAACAACAGCCGGCATGGCTATCAGCATGCCTGGTTTAATCGACGCTGCAACTGGTCATGCGATTCACGGTGGAGCATTGACATTCATTCAGGATCTAAATGTTCGTTCACTCATTCAAAAGGCCTGCAAAGTACCCGTTCAAATCGAAAATGACGGCAAGTGCGCCGCTTTAGGAGAACATTGGGTCGGAAACTTAGTAGGGGTTGAGAACGGTATCGCCTTGGTCATTGGTACTGGCATTGCTGGTGGAATCATTGTTAATAACCAATTAGTCCGAGGTCACCATTTAACAGCTGGCGAATTTTCTTACATGCGCACCAATAGCGACTCCGACGATTTTCAACATTTATTTGCCATGGAAGGCAGTTCTATCGCTTTAAGTAATACTTACGCAGATCTCAAAGGCCTTAACAACGATCAAATGGATGGGAAACAATTTTTTGCCAACGTTGCTCTTCAAGAAACAGACGCAGTCGCATTATTAGAGAGCTATAGTAACAAATTGGTCGTTCAAATCATGAACTTACAGACCATTCTCGACCCAGAAATCATCACGATTGGCGGAGGGATCAGCAGACAAACACTATTGTTTGAAGCCATTGACCGTCACATCGACAGGCTTATCGCTAATTTTCCTCTACCACTCGTCAGACCTAACGTCAAACAATCCACATTAGGTAACAACGCCAATTTAATTGGCGCTCTAAAAAACTTCCTTGACAAAGAAGAGCATTAAGCTGAGCTGATGACTGACTCCCAACAAAAAAACAGGTTATTTTCAAAAAAATCCTCAGCTATGTCTTCCTCATTCAATAGTCGTTATAATAAGGAAGTAATGAGTGAAATAATTTTACTCAATCAATATACAGATAAAACAATAAGGAGTGAAGGTAAATGAGTAATGGATTCAAAGAAGGATTTTTATGGGGTGGCGCAACAGCGGCCAATCAACTAGAAGGAGCTTACAATATTGACGGCAAAGGATTAACAATTGCTGATATTTCTCCTGGTGGTAAACAACGAATGAAGCTTTTAGCATCTGGTGAGTTCCCACTCGAAATTGATCACAGCAAGTATATCTACCCTAACCACGATGGCATTGATTTCTATCATTTGTACAAAGAAGACATTGCCATGTTTGCTGAAATGGGCTTTAAAACCTTTAGAATGTCAATCTCTTGGGCTCGTATTTTTCCAAATGGTAACGATGCTGAACCAAATGAAGCAGGCTTAGCTTATTATGAAAATGTAATTGACGAGTTATTGCGTCATCATATCGAACCAACCATTACCATGTCGCATTATGAAACACCCTTAAACTTAGTCAAAGAATATGGTGGCTGGAAAAACCGCAAGCTTATTGGTCTATTTGAAAAATATGCGCAGACAATTCTAGAACGTTTCCACACAAAGGTCAAATATTGGATGACTTTCAATGAAATCAATACAGGCGTTTTTGGCTCATTCTTTTCAACAGCAATGAGAGGCGCTACTCCACAAGATAATTTTCAAGCATTACACAATCAGTTTGTTGCCAGTTCCTTAGCTACTAAAATTGCCCATGAACTTAACCCTGAACTACAAGTAGGTTGTATGAGTATCTATGCTACCATGTACGCTTATGATTCTGATCCAAAGAATATTATGGCTATGGAAGAAAAGAGTCGGATGTTTAACTATTTCTGTAATGACGTCCAAGTCCGTGGCGAATACCCAACTTACGCCCTACAATTTTTCAAACAACAAGGGATCAAACTTGATATTGCTGAAGGTGAATTAGACTTACTAAAAGCCTATACAGTTGACTACTTGTCATTTAGTTATTACATGTCAGCCACCGTATCTGTTAATCCAGAACATCAGGGAGATACTAGCCAAGGGAATTTCTTTGGTGGGGTTAAAAATCCTTTCCTTAAAGCAAGTGAATGGGGCTGGGAAATTGATCCCGTGGGCTTACGTTTAGCTTTATGCAATTTGTATGCACGTTACGGTGTTCCTCTTTACATCTCTGAAAATGGTTTAGGCGCAATTGATACCCCAGATGCTGATTTTAATATTGATGATAGCTATCGGATTGATTACTTACGTCAGCACATCGCAGAAATGGAAAAAGCGGTCACCATTGATGGCGTTGATCTATTTGCCTATACTCCTTGGGGTTGTATTGATCTTGTCAGCGCCTCAACAGGGGAAATGTCTAAACGTTACGGGTTCATCTATGTCGATTTAGATGACGAAGGTCATGGCACCATGAATCGTTATAAGAAAAAATCATTTGACTGGTATAAACAAGTAATTGCCACAAATGGTACCAATTTAAGTGATATCTAAACAAAATCCCCTGCTTGTCATTTCAAGCAGGGGATTTTTTAATAGGGCATAACGAGAATATGGGTAATTTCATTAATGACCCTTTGTTCATCGTTGACTTCCCAATATTTTTTTCGTTCTTTATTTGTTTCCAAAACTAAGGTGACAACCTTCGGCTCACTGGCCATCTCCATGTCTGCAATAGCTTGAACCATGATTTCGTTAATGTTTTTAGGGTCCTCATGAAACTCATCAACGACTTGTTTGGCCTTATCGAGATCAGCTTTAGATGTAAGATTACGCAAATCTTCCTCTGTTTTGACATTTTCAATGCCTGCACTCGTGACCAGTTCGATAATTTTTTCAATCGATAAGCGCTGTAACTCTGCCTCAAACTTATCTGTTGCTAGCCCTTTGATGGTTAATTCGATCGTCGCCTCATCTTGAGTTTCTTTGACAACCTTTACCTGATAACTAGTTCTTTCTTGCAAAACTGTAAACATAGCGTCTGCCGCTTTTTTTGACTCATCCTCTTCAAGTCCTAACTCAGCTAACTGCACAGCCAGCTGCTCAGTCATCGCAGTATCATCACTTTCAACAATTTTCTTGCCAAAACTTTTTTCATACTGATCGAAGTCTTTCAAATAGAACTCGGCATTCATAAAAGCTTCAGCAGATACCTTGGCTGCCTCTTTTTTGTTGCAAGCCCCTAAAAAAACAATGGCGGTGACCATTAAAAACGCCCATATCACCTTTTTTTTCATCCAGCTTCACTCCCACACTATCCCATACTTATTTTCATTACGCACTTAAATAGACCACTTCTTCAAAGGTAACATACTTTTACAAACAAAAAAAGGACTTAAATTTATCATTTATTCCTCATCGGCTTGAATCGCCCCGAGAACTTCTAGCATCGACAATGCTCTTTCAATAGGTAAGACAAGTTTCGTTATACGCGACACGTCCATCTCAACAGGTTCTGTTTGACTGACCAGCGTCTGAAACATCTCTCTTTTTATTTTTTTACTCCTTTGAGCTAATTCGCTTTCCTGAACCATCCGTTCTTTCAACGAGCGCTTAACGGTCAGAGCTTTCGTTCGTACTCGTCGTCCGTCACTGGTTCGTAAAATATCCCGATTGCCATCAATGGTCTCCAAGATCCCTCTTAGTTCTTCAGTTGAACATTTTTCTTTTACTTCAATACACGCCACCTTTTTCTTCTTTCGGCGGTGTTTACGCTTATTTGACTCCCCAAAAGCAGCCAACTCCAACTCAAGAAGCGGTGCCAAATTACCATTAATGTACAATTGCTTTTTCTGTATTTTTTGCAACTGACTTCCTCTCCTCTGTCATTTATTCGTCTGCTTAAACCTCTTTAAAAATGAACGTTAAACATAACTTTTTATATTATAACATGTTTTGTTAAAATTGGCGGTCTTAATTTCCCACAAAAAAATAAACGAATTTAGACATCTAAACTCGCTTATTTCAACTAACCTTTACTTCTTTACGTCTTTCACATGAAACCAAACATGGATACCATTAGGATCATCAATTTCTAGAATTTGCTTGCCTTTATTATAAAAGAAATGCTGATTCAACTGAATCAAGTGCTCCTGTAAAGCCACTAATTCCGTTTCCGTCGCGAGCTTGAAAGACAAATAGTCCAATCCAAAATTTTCATCATCTTGATCTTCAACATTAATTTGATTAAACGTATTGATAGCAATGTGATGATGATAGTCCCCTGCTGCTAAGTATCGTAAACTCGGAAAAGCCGCGCTAGTCAACTTAAATCCTAACACATCAGTATAAAACTGTTGACTTGCCTCTAAATCAGCTACATTTAAATGCACATGCCCCAGTCCTGCTTCAAGAGGTAATTTGCTAAACGACTCCGTTGCTTCAGTCAATAAACTTTGAGTGTCCAATCTACCTAAAACACTATCCATCGTACCTTCCGTGTGATAATCCCATTCCTCTTTTGGCTTATCCCAAGATATCTTAATACCGTTAAATTCTGGGTCTTTCAAATAAATAACCTCGCTATGGCCTAAATCACTCATGCCAACAATCGGGTAGTCCATTTTTAACAAATGTTGATATAATGCACTTAAGTCGCGCCTTTCAGGTAACAAAATCCCGAAATGGTACAACCCATTGTGACTAGTTTCACTTGGCATACCATCTTCTTTTTCCAATAAACAAATGAACGTCCTTTTGGCTTCTTTAACGCCTAAAAAGGCCATCCCATTTTCTTCACGCATAACATCTAGCCCCAAGATCGACTTAAAAAAGTCCACTTCTTTGTCAATATCCTTTACCTTCAAGGCAACCAGAGCCAACTTTGTTTCTTCATTGAGTTTATAACTCATCGTTTCACTTCTCCTTACTCAAAACTATGACTTTATATTATCTATAATTATCCTACCATTTTTTTTAGAAAAAGGATACTTTTTTGATGTAAGCCCCCTTAGTTTGTTATTTTTCGATGCATTTTTGCATAAAAAAAAAACTTGTCTTAGTATGTCATTCTCTTTATCGGAACTTCTCGTCTCTTTATTAAGGAAACGAACCAAATTTGTCTCAAACAACATTCTGAATGATTAGTGACCAGCTAAATATTCTTTAAGATAACGTCTTCATTCTCACTGACTGATCTTCATCAGAATAAACTTGAAAAGGTTAAGAAAACATAGTATGCTCAATAAGTAATTATTCACTGGCATGACGGGTGCGTCATGCTATTTATTAAGGAGATTTATATGTCAAAAAAATTACCCTTTTCTGCCTATTTAACAATCGGTTCCATGCTTTTCGGCTTATTCTTTGGGGCTGGGAATCTGATTTTTCCAGTTCATATGGGGCAACTTGCTGGAAATCAGACCCCTGTTGCAACGCTCGGTTTCATTTTAACAGGAGTCGGTTTGCCTTTTTTAGGCGTCTTAGCAATTGGATTCTCCCAAAGTAATGGACTCTATGATTTAGCTAGTCGCGTCCATCCAGCTTTCGGTTTATTTTTCACGATGGCACTGTACTTAACCATCGGACCTTTTTTCGCATTGCCTAGGACTGCTACCGTTTCTTACGAAGTTGGTCTTGCGCCTTATATTCCTGAAAATCACCAATTTTTAGCTCTGTTAATCTTTTCTCTTGCTTTTTTTGTCTTAGCTTGGCTCTTTTCACTACGACCAGCAAAAATCATGATTTGGGTAGGCAAAATATTAAACCCTTTATTCTTAATTTTTCTCGCCTTGCTAATTTTCAAAGCATTTACGCAACCGATGGGAACCATCGCTGAACAGATTTCCCAAGAAACTTACCAAACAAATTCATTTTTCACGGGATTCATAGAAGGGTACAACACGATGGACGTTCTCGCTTCGCTAGCTTTTGGCATTATCGTTGTGAACAGCATTAAATCCTTAGGTGTCACAAAGCCGAGTGAAATTGCCAAAGACACGCTTAAATCAGGTTTCGTCACCTTGATTTTAATGGCTGTCATCTATGGCAGCTTGGCCTATATGGGGGCTACAAGCGTTAGCCGTTTCCCTTTATCTGAAAATGGCGGAATAGCATTAAATCAAATTTCCCATCATTACTTCGGCTCTTTCGGTAGTCTCTTATTAGCAATCATTGTCACCTTAGCCTGTTTAAAAACTGCAATTGGTCTTATTACAGCTTGTAGCGAAACGTTTGTGGAGTTATTTCCTCAGATTTCATATCGACATTACGTTCATCTTTTTAGCATTGCAGGATGCGCCATTGCCAATGTTGGCTTAACCTCCATAATTAAATTATCGATTCCTGTTTTGATGTTTTTATATCCACTGGCAATTGTTTTAGTACTATTAGCTTTTTTGTCTCCTCTTTTTAACCACCGACCGATTGTTTATCAAATAACCATTGGGGTGACATTCATTATTAGCATTGTGGAAGGCCTAAAAGCTGGCTCAGCTTCCTTTAAAGCCTTACCTGGTATTCATCAGATCATAAATTTCTTTGATGCGGTCTTGCCTTTTTCCGCTGTTAATATGGGCTGGATTCTTCCAGCTCTGATTGCTTTGGCTATTGGCTGGGGAATAAGTTTACAGTCAACTAGACAAAAAACTGACCTCAAGTGAGGTCAGTTTTTTTAGTCTAGTTTTGGGTTAACCCTTCTCGCAATCAGTGGTAAAATCAACCCTAGAGCAACAAAGATAATCGGCGTCATAATGTTTAAAAACAATTGGAAAATCCACGCTTTAGGATCAGCTGCATACTCTAATTTAGGCACCATCCCTAAAATACAAGCAAAAGCTGTGAAAAAGAAACACCAGGCCCCGACAACAAACCCAATTTTAGGGTTCTTGATGAATTTATAGTCTGAAACAAACCGTTTTGAATACTTATTAATCAACATATAGGCTAAAAAGACCCAAAGATAACGCAATGGCATCACAACTGAATTCAAGTTAAGCAACCAGCGATATAATTCACTCATATTGCCAATCCCTAAAGATGGCACAATAATTAAGATACTTACCAATACTCCTGTCATAATATACCCATTAATCGGCGTTCCTTTTTTATTTAACTTCGCTAAAGAATTCGGAACAAATTCCGGATCAGCATCAGCTAATAAAATTTTAAGTGGGGCATCAATTGAAAATGCTAAGGCTGAGATTTGTGCCAAAGCATTCGCAATCGCATATAAAATCATGAAAACATTTCCGACACCATAAAAATTCCCCAATCTCTGGAAGGCTTCATAAGCCCCATTTACCATCAAATCATCGGGAATATTATTGGCATCAAAGAGCATCCCCATGGCGATCGAACCTAATAAGGCGCACAAAGCAACCATTCCAGCAAGAAAAATCATACCTTTAGGAAATTCTTTCGAAGGATTTTTAGTATTATTTACATAGGGCGAGATCTTTTCACAACCTCCTACAGCAAAAACCAACATAGAAATAGTCGTCAAGTAACCAAAATTAAATTTGGGAATATATGTGGCAACCGACGTCATATTGGGTGTCGCTACCTGAGCGCCTGTCATAGCTGGCGCCGAAACCGCCAGAATAATAAAGAGGATCGACATGACAAACATCGCAGTTCCAGCCATATTTCCGATCATTTTAAGCGTGGTTAAGCCTTTCGATGCAATCCATAAGAATAGTAAAAAAATAGCTAAACAAATCATCGAAATTTTGAAGGCACCTACAGTTGTCACAAAAGACCCATTTCCTTTAAATAACCAGCTTAGAGCGACTAATATCCCTTGTGGCTTTTGTGCCAAATAAGGCACATGGACCACCCAATAAGTCCAAGCCGCAAAAAATGCCAACTTCTTCGTAGACGTCTCTTTGATCCATGAAGCGACACCACCATTCGACTCTTTAAAAGTCGAACCTAACTGTCCCACACTCAACGCATAAGGAACAAAATAAAGAATCATGATTAGAATCCATGAGACCACAACCGTTAATCCTTGTTGAGCGTAGTTATTAACAACATTACCTAGCCCCCAAACTGAGACAAAGGCCATTAAGGCGATGTTGTACCAACGCAATTGCTTTTCGTTCATCTTTCTCTCCTTCTAGTTATCCAAAAAATGAAAAGATAACTTTTTAATTAAAACTCATACTCTTCCAAAGAATACTCCTATTTGCAAAGGATGGTCAACTGTTGAAATGTCTTTTTAATTAATGTCTCATTCAATTAGCCTTGAGTTCTAATATAAATGTATCATAACTATCATTGTTAACTGATAAATAATGTCAATTTCCACAAAATAAAAAAGAGACGTCAATTTCTGACCTCTCTTTTCCGTTCAACGCATAATATCGATGGTTTGATTTTCAATAAAAAGCTCTACTTGTTTACGGGTAACCATTGGACTATCTCCTAAAGTCGTGTGAGCTAATACACTACTGGCCGTGGCAAACTCAACCATCTTAGCAATCGGCCACCCCTCCAGAACAGCCACAATAATGCCAGCTGCAAAGGCATCCCCTGTTCCCACACGATCAAAAATATAAACCGGATATTCAGCCGAATAGACGAGCTGTTCATGAGAATAAACCAACCCTCTGATATATCGTTGATTATCTTGTCGGCTCCGTTCCGTTCCTACAAAGTAATCGATCTGATAAGTCTTAGTAAAAAAATGACATAGCTCTTCAAAATTATCTGAGCCAACTTCTTGATCTAGTCTCAACAACTCAATCAAATCACGTTTAGAGCCAATCACAATATCGGTAAAAGGTAATATTCGCTGATACTGCTCTCGAAGCCACTGATTGTCATGTTCCGTGTTTAAACTTGGGCGGTAATTAAAATCAAAGCAAACTAACTTACCAGATGTCTTTGCCTGTTCTGCTATCCGAAACGCCGCTTCCCTTGTTTCTTCAGTTAAGATAAGCGAAATCCCGCAAATATGAACCAGATCATGATTTTCTAATCCATCCTCAATTTCCAAGTCCGACCATCGGCTTATTCCGAAGGAACTGTGAATCCGATCCAGATACGTCACTTCAGCTGGTCGATTACCAAACCCTTGTTCTAAAATATAAATGCCCATGTGATGACCCGCTTGTTTTACTAAATCATCTGCAATGCCTAATTTACGCATCTCCGCCTTTGCCGCTTCCCCAAGCCGATTGTCCGGCAACTGTGTTAACAAGCTTGTTTTATGGCCAAAATGACTAACACCACTGAGAACATTCAAGCCAGTGCCAGTGAAATTAAGTCGCGCATCCTTGGTTTGTTCCAATAGTTGATAATTATCCATGGCGATACGCAACATCACTTCACCAAACGCTAAAACTCTTTTTTTTGTCATCCTGATCGATCCTTTTAACCTAAGATTTTTTTGACTGTAGCATATAAGGTGACAACATCCTCTGGTCGTGTATCTCCTGTTGTTGAATCAATAATCGAGCTGTAAACATGTGGAATAATTTTTTTGACACCTGCATCAACAGCAATTTGGACAATCTCTTCAAAATTTTCCAAATCGATACCACCAGTAGGCTCCAAATAAAAATCATACTTAGCACATGCTTCCGCTACCGCCTTATATTCTTCTTTATGAGCCAACCCTTTCATTGGAAAGTATTTGATTGAACTACCGCCCATGTCCTTCAACATCGCAATAGCCGTTTCGATTGGCACTTCGGCCGCTGGCGTTTGGCTGCTTAAAGGTCCCGTTGCAATATTAACATAACCAACTTTACCCGTTGGAGAAACTAAGCCATTCACAATTGTTTCACTTTGACCAAGCAGTGCCCGCGAAGGTCCGACTCCCGTAAAAACCTGATTGACATGTTGCGGCTGTAAAACACCGGCAAGACGGGTGACCATATTGCTTTGATTGGGATCTCCAGCCCCTAAACCAACTGACAAAGCATTGTCAGTTGCTTCCTGATACAATTTCATATCGGCAATGGCCGCTTCATCCGTAGGGTAATTTTTTGATAACACCCCTAAAATCACATGACCTTCTGCTGCTTGATAACAAGCAGCAGCATTTTCCACAGAGTTGGCTAAAACATTTAAACTAATACGATCCTTAACATAATTGGGTGTTTTTTTCATAATTGCTTCCTTCTTTCATAGGTTAGACTAAAATTTCGCCTAATCGCGTCACAATTTGTGTCATTTCTTTTTCATTAACAGAACGAATATCAAATTCTATAATGCCATTATTGGCACGATATTCGCGAGTATAAACCGCTGGACTCGTCGCTTTCAATTGACGAATAACTTCTTTAGCAGACAGCTCCCCTGAAACCATTACCTCAGCTCGATAAATATCTCTACCAGCCCCATCTTGAACTTCTTTGGCATCAATGTTAGGTAACTCATTTAAAGCTTTTAAAAAGGGCGCCAAGCGATGCCTCATCGCTTCGCCTGTTTCTGAACCAAATGCAAGATAATCTTCAATCGCTTGAGTAAAGCCTAAAATATTTTCTTTGCCTATTTTCATCGATCGGCCTAAACCTTTACTTTGCAACCGAACCCAATCAATATAGTCCTTTTTCCCTACAACTAACCCTGAACTAGGTCCTTCAATAGCTTTGGCACCACTGTAGATGACCAGATCAGCGCCCAATTGACTGTAGCTTTTCAAATCTTCCTCGGCCGCCGCATCCACAATCAACGGTAATTGATGCTTACGAGCCACGGCCACGGCTTCGGCTACGGTCAACATGCTCTTTTGAACTGTATGATGACTCTTGATGTAGAGGATGGCAGCGGTTTGCTCCGTCACCATCATCTCGATATGCTCCGCTGAACACATATTGGCATAACCAGCCTCGACAAGTCGGCCACCACCTTGAGCCACCATCACATCTACACCCGTTCCATAATCCACATTATGTCCCTTAGGTAAGATGATTTCGCGCTTCTCTCCCCGCTCAACATATGGGTGATAGAGATGATACAAGTCGCCACGACCAATCACACCTGCCACACTTTGAGCAATACCTGCTGAAGCACTTGACACAATCACCGCGTCTTCAACTTCTAACAAATCAGCGATATAAGCCCCAGTTTTTTCAATTAGATCACCCATTTCGTAAAAACGTTCACCAGCTAATCGCTGAGCTTCTTGAACCCTTTCCGACACTTTTGAGACCCCTAAAACAGTCATCTTACCTGAAGCATTGATCACTTCTTTTAAATCGTATTTTTCGTAACTACTCAACGTCATAAACGATTCCTCCTACAATTGTTTGCTGCGGTTTGATTTGAGTGTGAGTCACTCGTTGATTCCCATTAGAATCAGTCAGCTCTTTGTCTTGCTCCTCAACGCTAAACACAGTCAAATCACCATCAAATCCAGGAGCCAGTTGGCCCTTTTTACTTAGATGGAAAAACTCCGCAGGCTTAGCTGTCACTTTATCAATCAAGTCTGGTAACTGATACCCTACTTCTAATAATTTTTCTAGCGTTGTGGCCAAATCATAAACAGGTCCATCCTCTCGATTGCGATGATAGATATCTGTGCTGATCGTCGCCGCTGTCATATTTGCAGCCAAGGCCACTTCGGCAACATGAAAATTAAAACTATCCGTCCCGTGACCAATATCAAAAATAACACCTTTACGATAGGCATCCCAAACAAATTCTTTGATGTGGTCATCGCTAGCCAAAATGCCATTTTCTTTACCATTAAAACAATGAGTGACAATATCCCCTTTTTCCAAGCGACTTAATATTTCAGATAATTCTGGCGGAGCTGATCCAATATGTACCATCAAAGGCAGAGGCCCATCCTCACGTTGCATCTTTTTCGCCAGTTCTAAAGGGATAATGCCATTATTTCCAACCACGGTTTTGCTCATGCGCGCTTTTAAGCCGACAATAAAATCGGGATATAACGCCAGTGCCTCGCGAACTAAGGTCTGATTGATTTTTGTCAAATCAGCCAGTTCATCTTGAGCCACTATTCCCCACTCCGAGATATTAACCAAAGCCAACACATTGGTTTTAGCTAGCTTAGCCAATTGGTAAAAATCACCAATATTTTTGGGGCCTGTCGATCCCGCATCAATAATCGTAGTCACGCCTTTACTGATCCCGATCTCATCTGGAAAATCATAATACAAACTCATCTTTTCGTAACAGTGAACGTGACCATCAATCCAGCCAGGCGAAACATAGCTTTCCCCTTTTAAATCTAAAATTTCCTGTGCTTCTCCAGCTAACTGACTAGCAACAGCGACAATCTTGCCCTTTTCTATTCCGATCTCAATTCGAGAATTATCGATTAATTTGCCATTTTTCACGAGTAAATCAAAAACCATCTAATCACTCCTTTTATTTTAGACGGAATTTACTCCAAGGCAAGATAAAATCTAACATCACTAACTCGTCTTCCGTAATTGTTCCAACTAAATTTTTCCGTTTATCTGTGTGTGACGCCAATACAATTTGCAACTCATTCTTATATTTACCGAAATCATCATTACCAATCACCACATCGCCCCGTTTGAATGCCACTAAATTATCGTGGGGAGGATTGGCCGCTCTAGCAAACCGTTTGCGAACTTCAGTTGAGCGAATAACCTGACTGGTAATATCCCCTCGCCGAAAGTGTTGGCAAGTTTCTACTATCTCTTTTTCAACCTCATTTACCTTTGGCACGTAATCAACTGTTAATTCTAGCTGATAAGGATTGACCCCTGCCATGGCGGCCAGCTCTTCATCCGAAGCATAAGCATTGCCAATCACCACATCATCAATTAACCCTGTGGCAAACAAATGATTGGTTTGAATCTCAATTGGCAGATGACGGTGCATTTCCAAAGTTGGCAAGCCATCATTAATATTCCACGGGCCAATTTTCCCTGTTTGAGAATTAACAAATGCAGCCGTCTTTAATCCTTGTTGTTTAAATCGCTCACTACATCTTACAAAAAAATCATAAGGCAAAGCAGTTCCTTCTTGAGGATAAAAATTATGACAGCCATATAAAAAGGGCTTATTAGCTTGATAGGTCAAAATATTGTCCAAATAAGCCACATCATTACTCATATTTAATTCAATTGCTAGCCCAAAAGGATTAAACGTTAACATGGCCTCTTTACTGCCGTCAAAGCCAACATCCAGACGAATGCCATCTGCACCCAATTCGTGGAAAAAACTTAAGTCATCATAAGAAATCTCAAGTTCCTCAAAAATAGCCGGAGCAATATCCAAAATCGTTTCATAACCTAATGATTTGGCTAGATTAATAATCCGCTGAAACTTTTGTCTCACTGCCTCTTTGCCATCAGTTACTTCCAGCATACTCATAAAAATACGGGAAAAACCCAGTTTTGCCGCTTTTTCCAAGTAGCGTTTATCCGCTTCAAACTCACTATGATCTGGATAAATTGAAACACCAATACGTCTTTTCATCCCTTCATTCTCCTGTCTATGGCTTGGCGATAACGAAACACCAAGTAACTGGCAATGAAAATAGTGCCAGCCCCACTAATAAATTTTACCATCGGAAGTACAATGCCTATTATCGCTAAAACAGCTATCAAAAAAATACTAATTAACATGACGAAAGGATAGCGTTTCTGATCCAGCATTTCCAAAGCTCTTATGTGAAAGGGTCGCTTCTCCAACCAATAAAGACTGCCTCCAAAAATGACGATTAGCAAAATAAAACTTCCATATGTCATTGTTTGCCTCCTATTTACATTTACCTAATTATCACAATAGGCCACCATATTATCTATTATACACTAAAACATTATAATTTTTTACTGAGCATTCGAAATCGTTGCTGCTTCTAGCTCAATCGCTATTTGTTGTTTTTCAAAAGCTTTAAAGAATGGATAATAAATAGCCAAACTAATAAAGAAATTGACAACCACCAAGATAGCAGCTGGAATACTAAAGTCCGTACTCATCCATGCCGCAATTGGTGAAGGAATGGTGAAAGGCATCCGATTAACCATCATCGGCACAATGTTCGTAATCGTTAAGAAATAAGATAAGGTTGTCGTAACCAGAGGAGCCACAATAAACGGAATTCCCAAAATCGGATTCATGACAATTGGCGCTCCAAAAATAACCGGCTCATTAATATTAAACAATCCTGGTAAAAATGATAAACGACCCAGACTTCTTAGAGAATCGGATTTAGAAAACATCATTAATACGACTAAAGCCAAAGTCATTCCGGCTCCACCAATCCAAACGTACCATTGCAAAAATTGTTCTGTAAAAATATTTGGCATGCTGTGAGCATTGGCCCCATCAGCAAAGGCTTCGATATTCTCAGCAATCGAAATATCCCAAAATGGACGAATAACTGGCCCCATAATAGCTGGACCATGAATCCCTAAAACCCAAAAGAACGTAATCAGGAAGACCGTCAGTAACCCACCGAACAAGCTATTGCCAGCCAAGATGTCTTTTGCAGGCATTAACAAGGTACTCAAAAATGAACTGATGTCAAAATTCAAGACATAACGAACGAACCAGAAGAATAGAATAACCACAGCAGTTGGTAATAAGGCAATAAATGAATTAGACACTTCTGGTGGTACACCTGGCGGCATCTTAATCGTAATGTTTCGTTTCTTCATAAAATTAAATATCTCGACAGCAATAATTGCCGACACCATAGCGCCAAACAAGCCAGCTGCGCTTAAATTAGCGATATTCATATAACGACCCGCCCCAATGACATCAGGCACTTCTTCCAACACTTGGATCGGCTTAACCGAAGAAATCAGAAAGGCTAACACTGCTAAAAAGCCACTAGACATAGCATCTAAGCTATAACTATTTGCCAAATTTGTGGCAATTCCATATGTGGCGTATAACGACATAATGCCGACAGTATAACGAAAAGGCGTATCTAACAACGGTTTATACGGTTCGATCATCGCGGCAATCGAAGGTATTGGAAAGTTAAGAAATATCGTAAAAAACGACCCGACAATAATCAAGGGCATCGTGGCAATCAACCCTTTTCTAATTGCCATCATATGCCTTTGTGACCCAATCACATTTGCAATTGGCATCACTTTTTCCTCTAAAAAATTCATCAATTTGTTCATATTTTCTCTCCTTATGTCATATTGTAACTTTTTCACAACATCTTGATATTCATAATAACATTATAATGTTTAAAAGTAAAATAAAAAAAGCAAAAAGTTTACTTTTCGCTTTTTTTAAATTTCAAATTCTATTTCATAAGGATGGATCTCTGTATTATATAACGAAACTGATACTTCAATCACCTGATTATCCTCATTATACGACGTTCTAACCCGCTTCATTACATGACTCGTCTCTGTTTCTAGAAGCTCCTTTTCCTCGGCACCCAAAATACTAACTGAAAATTGATCCTCAAAATGATCCACTAAATAATCATTTTCAGCTAAAATGCGATACATAGAAGCCTTTTCTATTTTGTCTTTCATCGCCTTGGTGACTTTACCAGGTAAATAGTGATTAAAAATAATATAGGGCACTTGATTAATTAAATACATTCTCGTCACTTTTGTTGCACGATTGCCAAAAAAAGCAAACAACTTATGCTCACTGTCTAACGTCAGTTTCTCAATTTTGACAATTCGCTTTTCCAAAGACAAGCCTTTTTTTTCTAAAATTGAAGAAAAAGAATCCCCTTTCGACAACTTATTAAACAAGCGGTTACTAATAACGGTTGTTCCTTTGCCACTTTTCTTTTCCACATAACCTTGTAATGCCAAAACTTCGATCGCCTTGCGGATCGTAATCTTACTGACTTCAAATAAGTTTTCAAAATCATTTTCAGTCGGCAGCATCGTGCCAACAGGGTAAATATTATTTTGAATGTCATTTTTGATTTGCTCAGCAATATCAATATAAAGTACACTTTTACGTTTCATCTTTTAACCTCGTATCATCAATTTTCTGCTACAATGCCAGATCTCATCTCCTATTATACAAAAAAAGAGAGAAATAATCTCTCTAAATTAACTATTTAATCAAATGATTCAGTGGATTCCACATGATCTTCGATAATGCGCTCCAGAATTTGATTCTCAGACTGGATGACGTCAAAATAAGCAGCTTTTTCCACAAGATTTTCGTAATCAGCTGTCATAATCGTCACTCTAGGCTTCATCCATAAAAAGCCTTGGCGGACTTTCACACGCTCATTAATCATTTTACACTCATCCATCATGACAAATAGTTCAATGTCTTTAGTAGAATGTTTCAAGCGATTCACGCGCTCACGTTCATACTTCATTTCACTCTCATCGATGGTCATCCGCTCACTAATCACGATCAAACGCTGATTAATTTGCCACGTATGCTCTAAATAACGGGCTTTCTGATACAATTGATCATACTCCAAAACATCGATATGTTTCTTCTGATACCAATCTTCTTTACGCTCAACATACGGAATTTCACCTTCAATGACCGTTAAACTATTTTCCGTTACTTGTCGCTCCAATCGACTGACGAGATGCTCTAATTTATCTTTCGCTACCCGCATTCGCTCTTTTGAATCTCGCTCACGTCTAAGAGCTTCCTCGTAATACAAGGCTTGTTTATTTAAATCAGTGGTACTTGTAGATACTTCGTATTGCTCTTGAAGTGCCACAGCCCGCTCATTTAACGCGCTAATTTCTTCTTGCAATCTTTCATTTGACTCTTTTAAGCGAGCTTGCTCCGCTCTCAAATAGTCATTTTCGACCTTTAACTTTGCTTCATCATCTGTTAACCAAGGGTCATCCTCAGCGACTTCTTCAATCGTGACAAGAGGCTCATCTTCTTCGACCTCTGGTTCAACAAAAATTGGTTCAGCCATTCTGGAAATTTCTACCACTTGCTCCAATTCAACAGCTGCGGGCTCTTCAACCGGCAACGGCTCTTCAAATGGTTCTGTCAATCGTTCCTCTTCCCTTGAAAGAAACACTTGCTCTTCCTGAGAAATATCCGAATGTAACTCATTCTCGAAAATAGGGCTCAGCCACTCCTCTTGTTGCTGGTCATGCCCTATACTGTCAGTCACTATATCAGATAACTCATTTTCCCATTCCTCAATAATGTCACCGCTGTCAGACACACCTTGTTGAATCAGCGATTGAGATAAGGTCGTCCCAAAGGGAAAGCCTGACAAATTAATAACCAAAGGAATAAATTCGAATGAATACTCTCCCTCTGATTCTGCTATTTTTTTACCAAGTGTCCATACCATTTGCGGGTAATAGCGAGTCAATTGTTCCAAAAGCTCATCCCAAGACAAATTGTCTTCTGTCAACCGAATTCTAACACTTTTCTCCAGAGAAACGGCTTGAAGAAGTTGAGTAAAGCGTTTCTCAACTTCTTCTCTAGGATATTTACTTTTAGGATTCGTTTTTAAGAACAGACTCTCGCATTTCTCTAACAATTTCAACAATGTGTTTTCTTGAAAGAGAATGCTACCTTCCTCAAACGTTGGATGTTGGTAGACGGATACTTCGATTTTCTTGCTCACCAACTTCATCCTCTCGTCTTAAATCTGACTATTCAATGGACTGTCAATAATCAAGACTTGTCCTTCTGTTAGAATACTATCTTGTAAATTATTCCACTCGATTAATTTATTGATTGGAATTCCCACTTTTTTAGAGATATCGGTGATAGACTCATTTTTCTCTACGTAGTGAGTTTTATCCGACTTCACTTGTTTACCAGCAATTTTAAAGGTTTTGCTTTCAAATAAAACCGATGGTACAGCATTAGACATAGCTGTGCCCATTTGACTAACTTTTAATAAAGCGAGCTGTTTGGCTTCTTTTTCAAGCTGTAATTCTTTTTTAAGTTTAGTTTGTGCTAAAAGTGACGTTGTTGAAGCAGCCGTCGCAACTTTAGTAGCAATTGCCTGCTTATCAGTCGCTTCTTTTTCTTCATACTTTTCACGCTTAACCACGATTAAACTGGCTGGTTCTAAACTGGCATCCTTATCCGTTATCTTATTCAATTCTTTGATACGACTTATCGTGACGCCGTATTTTTTAGAAATATCCCATAAGGTCTCATTTTCCGCTACCTTATGGCGAGTTACTTTAACTTTTGTTTTTACTTTTTCAAGATTATCAAAACGCTGTAAATCATAAGTCTCGATCAACCCATTCAACTTTTGATTATAGAGCGTATCCGTTGCATAACGACCTGTTAAGAACAATGTAGCGTCCCTAAAAGTTTTAGCTTCACTTTTCCAAGTTCCTTTATATAAAGGATTAGACGATCCCACGCCTTTAATTAAGCGAGCGTAATCTTCCAATGATTCTTTATAACCAGGGTACTTTCTAAATTCAGCCGTGATGGTGTACATATTACCTTTACCATCATCTTCTAGAGTTGGCATACCAACCGTTGCCCCTTCATACTTACCTTTAATCCCAAATAGGTTGTAATTAGGTTCTCTTGCTAAGGTACTATTACCCGAAGCACTTTCCAGAATTGCTTGAGCAATCATCACCGAAGCATAAATACCGTTCTTATCAGCGACCTGACTAGCATCTTTACCAATTTTATCAATAAACTCTGTAGTGCTCTGATTCTTACTGTAAGTAATCGAACCATCTTTTATGGCGCTAGCTGACGATGAACTGGTCCCCGTCCCGGTAGAGCTACTAGAACCTGTAGACGTGGCTGGTTTCGAACTGCTACTAGAATTAGCAGCACTGCTCGATGGTGTTGTGCTCGGTTTAGTCGTACTTGGCGTTGTTGAAGAAGGTGTCGTACTACTGACTGGCGGCGTACTAGACGAACTCGTACTCGGTTGGGTTGACGAACTCGTACTCGGCTCAGGTTCAGGAGTTTGAGAACTGCTCTCGCTTGTCTCTGGAGGAGTAGTCGAACTCTCAATCGGCGGTACCTCTACGGTACTAGATTCACTTGTCAGCTCCGAACTTGATACAGCCGCTTTTGATGACGATTCAGTTGTTGGTTCGGCGTATAGTTCTAAGGCAGGCGTACACGCAGAAACTACCAACATCCCTACACTTGCTTTTGCCCCTATCTCTCGAAGTAACGCACCTTTTGTTTTTTTGTTCGACATATCTATAAGTTCCTCTTTTCTCTAGTTCCTATTCACCACTACTTTCGATGTCTGAAAGAATGGTTAATTTTCTCAATAATTCTTCAAAAATCATTTCCGAATCGCTCTTAGTTGAGTAGATCTTTTGATACAATGTGCGAGCATCTTGTGAAATATTTTGTAGATCACGCTCAGCATCACTTACGATACGACGTGAATCAAAATTAGCTTGGTCCACAATTTGACGCGCTTTAGATTTTGCTTCTAACATAACTTCAGCAATATCTTCTTTGGAAATACCACTCTCTTCTTGTGAGGAAAGTTGCTCTTTAGATTTAGTTAACTCACTGCGAAGGTCACTGATTTGTTCTCTCAACAACTCTTTCTCTTGCTCAAACTCAGGACTTGGTTGCGCCTCAGCCTGAACATTTAACAATTTCTCAGTTAACTGATCAATTTCTGTTTGTTTAACATTTATTTCTCTTTGGAATTGACGAGCATTGGCCTCTGCCCTTGCCACACCATCATTTGTTTGTTGAAGCTTAATAACCAACTCATTATTTTCTTGACGAACCCGTTCTAATTCAGCTTGGATGGCTGCATTATCCTCTTCCACTTGTTGGAAGTGTTTAGGTAAGGCTTGGACTGATGAAAATTTTAATGCCAATTCTTCTTTTTCAATCTTTATTTTTTCTAATTCTTTATTTTTTTCTGCTAACTCTTTTTCTAATTGGCTGTTATTTGACGAACCAGATGATTTAGGACTTGATTTTTCTGAACCATCATCGTCATCCTCATCATCTTCGTAATAATAATCATCATAGTAATCATCATCATCATAATAATAATCATCATAGTAGTCGTCGGCTTTTTTTCTCTTTCTAAACACAGTCACTCCACCTCTCTAATAGTTAGCAACAATTAACATTGCTGGTTGTTCTAAATAGTTTTATTTAAATAACTCCATTTTTTTCATTTTTGCGGAAGTTATTTCCCTTGTGTATAGTTAAAACTTCTGAAAAAGATGAGTATCTTGAAGTTCTTCACTAAAGGCAAGAAAACAAACAAATATCTTCACACAAAACCTATAAATACACACTTAAAATTATAGCATACCTATCTAATTATGCAACCTATTTTTACCTTCAGTTATTTTTAACGGACCTTTATAACGATAATATTAACATCCTCATATTTATCAGCGACGCTGGTTTTTTCGTTTTCTTTAAGTCTCCTGATGATACACCTTGTAGACCTCTTGTTTTTTTAACCCTCGTAACTTAGCAACTTGTTTAATTGCCTCCTTGGAATTCAACCTATTTTGAGACATCTCCTCTTCAATATGCTCAAGAATCGACCAATCCGACCAATCATTTTCAGTCTCAGCGACAAGTTCACCAGCAAAGCCCGCCACTAAAATACAGCACTCGCCCTTGATCTCATTTTCCAGTAAATAACTTAAAATCTCTCCTAAAGTCCCTCTGATGTATTCCTCATGAAGTTTAGTTAATTCACGACACAAGCTTCCTTGCCGCTCCTCACCAAACACCGCAACCATATTAGCAAATGTTGCTTTTAACCGATAAGGTGATTCATAAAAAATTAGCGTCTCGCGTTTGTGCTGTAAGGTTGCCAATTCCTTTAACTGAAGATTCTTTTTTCGGTTTAAAAACCCATAAAAGGTAAATTTCTCTGCTGACATTCCCGAAGCGATCAACGCTGTCACCCCAGCCGTCGCTCCCGGCAAGGCAACTACTGGTATTTCAGCTACCAGACAGGCCACCACTAATTCATGACCTGGATCACTAATAGATGGCATGCCGGCATCACTGACTTGAGCGACGCTTTCACCAGCTAGCAAACGCTCCACCAGCTTGGGAATCCTCTCTTTATAGTTGTGTTCATGAAAACTAATTTGAGGGGTTGTCACTTGAAAATGATTCAGTAATTTCTGCGTATTACGCGTATCTTCACTTGCGATAACCGCCGCTTCCTTTAAGGTGTCGATCGCTCTGAATGTCATATCTTGCAAGTTACCAATCGGAGTCGGCACAAGGTATAGTCGACCTGTTTCAATCGCTTTATCAAAACTTTTTTGTTTGTTTATCATTGTTTTATCCCTTATATATATTTAGTTTAACTCATTCAATCCCAAAATGGGTCTCAATTTTTATCGAAATAACTACTAAAAAAGAGACGGGAATCAACTTTCCTCCGTCTCCTAACTAGTTGGCCTCTGCTTCTATCCTCACATTATTTACGCTCACCATAAATTACGTCTAAACAAAAAGCGCATTCTTCGTCATTATCACGCCTAGAGCCATAGCAGACATTACATACATGAAAACCATCTTCATAGATTTTTTCTAAATTTAATCGTGATTTAGATAACTCTTGTTTTTCATCTGGCCCATTATTAATCGCTTCAATCTCAATTAAACGGGCACGCAGATGACGATTTTCAATCTCTAAACTAACATTTTTTTCTGTTAACTCGTCAATAGCATCTTTCATGGCAGTCAAACGCAATAAACTATTTTTGACTTCTGTCTCCAATTGACCAAATTCATCATACAATGTCCGTTTATCCATTAGATTCTTCCTTTTCAGCAATTGCTTTTCCTTCTTGTTGCTTAGCAAATTCCTTAATTTCCTCATAATCGTAATCAACCGTTAATTCACGGCCAAAAAGCCTGACCTTAATCACGTGGTCCAATAAATTTAAGCCGATTACTTTACCGCGCCCTTCTGGTGTCACTACTTCTTTACCATAATCTGGCAATTCCCGTCTAGCTTCTTCATACATATCATTTTCGTATTTTAAACAACACATTAAACGTCCGCATAGACCAGAGATTTTAGTTTGATTTAATGATAAGTTTTGATCTTTCGCCATCTTAATCGAAACAGGGATAAAATCACCTAAAAAGGTTGAACAACATAATTGTCGCCCACAAGGCCCAATACCACCTAAAATTTTCGCTTCATCCCGAACACCAATTTGACGCAACTCAATCCGCGTCTTAAAGATCGACGCCAAATCCTTGACCAGTTCACGAAAATCAATTCGACCTTCTGCGGTGAACTGAAACACCATCTTCGAACGATCAAAGGAATATTCAACTTGAATGAGCTTCATCTCTAACTCATGCTCGATTATTTTCTTTTTAGCAATCGAAAAGGCTTCTTTAGCATCCGTTAGATTCTTTTCTTCCTTTTGTAAGTCTTCAGCTGAAGCTGTCTTTAAAATCGGTTTTAACTCATCAGGCAGATCCGTTTTTTCAAATTCCTTTTTAGGAATCGCCACTAACCCAATTTGTTTACTCTGTTGAGTTTCAACCAACACTTTTTGATTATATGAATACTCCTCTTTACCAGGAGTAAAATAATATATATGCCCAGCAGGCCTAAACCTAACACCAACAACTTCTACCATTTATGCCCTCCTTCTATTACTCAGTTTGACCAACAGGGAAACCACCTCGCTGGAACAATACCACCAGCGTTCTGTCCGAAAACACGGTCACACCATCGATCCTCGTTACCCGTCTAACAAATTGAGCGCCAGCTGTTCGCAAACATTTTGAAAGCTAACATTTGCTTCCCATTTTCTACGACTAGCCAAGGTACTTTCAACCCCAGCCAACAACTTTTTACGTGACCATTTGCTTTTGACCGTCTGTGACTTAATCCCTTTAATACTCTGTGACAACAATTGTCGCAAATGAATCAACACTAAATCAAATAACAACGCTTGCTGAGATTTCTCTTTAAACAATCTCGCAATCTGCTGTTGAACAAAGACAAACGCAAAGGGGTTATCTTCCACTAAATAATTGACCCATTTAATAGAAGTCTCTTTAGCTTCATTAAACCATTCCTCTTGATAAATTTCAATAGCTTTTTCAAGACTGTTCGTCAGTTGGGACAATAGTTGCGCCTCATTATCTGGAATACCTTGAGCAGAAAGCTCTGCTGCAAGAAGTTCCTCTGACAGTGGTAGGAAGTGTAAAACCTGGCATCTAGACTGGATTGTCGGCAATATTCGGGCTCTCGCTGTTGTCAAAAATAAAATAACAATTTGACCATCAGGCTCTTCAATAAACTTTAACAGACTATTGGCCGCACTGGTCGTCATTTTTTCAGCATCTTCAATAATCAAGACTTTTTGTTGTGTCTCCATCCCGCTTTTCATGAAGACCTCTTTAATTTCACGAATTTGATCAACTTTAATACTTTGACCGTCGGGAGCAATCGTATTAACATCAGGATGTTCTCCCTTTTCTATCCGTTGACAGTTTAAGCACTCTCCACAAGGTTGTCCCGTTGCCGCTAGACAAAATATCCGCTGACTCAGCCATAAACTCATGGCCACTTTTCCCGTTCCCGCTTCTCCTTCGAAAAGATAGGCATGAGCCAAACGCTGCTTATCAGCACTGGCGGCCAACTGTTTAAAGACAATCGGTTGTTTTTCTGCAATCAACATCTTAAAAGCGGTGGAACCCTTCAACAGGCATCACGAAAACGGTCGCTCCGCCAACTTGAACTTCAATCGGATAAGACATATGGCTGTCCATCGTCGCATCCAGACTAACAGGTGCCGTGACAAACTGTTCACGAGACTGACAGATGTCCTTAATCAAATCCAGCGCCTCGTTAACCCGTTCATCTTCAATTCCGATAATAAACGTTGTATTGCCTGATTTTAAAAAGCCACCAGTTGTGGACAATTTTGTTGCTCGAATATCAGCATCAATAAATTCATTTGACAAGCGGTTACTGTCTTTATCTTGAACAATCGCTAAAATTAATTTCATCGTAATTCCTCCTTATTATTTGGGATCTCTATCGACAATTTTCAGCATAAACCAATAACATTTACGGAAAATTACGTCGCCTACCATCATCACCTTAAAGAATCAAACAATTCCTACACACGCATTTAAAAAATTTGGGGGAAATGCTCTTTAATAGCCGCAAAACAATACTCAATCACCGTTTGTAGCGGCTCTCTAGCATCGATCATCACAATTCGCTCCTGATTTTCTTCTGCAATTTTTAAATAAGCATGACGAACCCGTTGATGAAACACAGGACTCTCGGTGTCCAAACGATCCAAATCATGAATTGAACGTCCATGCTGAATACGGCTTAACCCCGTATCAGAATCAACATCTAAATACAAGGTCAGATCTGGCTGAACCTCTTCAATCGCAAAACGGTTGATTGAAGCCACAGCTTCCATTCCAATTTTTCTGCCAGCACCTTGATACGCCAAAGAACTATCGACAAAACGGTCACACAACACCAATTTACCACTCTCAATCGCAGGCAGAACTTTTTCTACCAAATGTTGCCGGCGAGCCGCTGCATACAACAACGCTTCCGTCCGATCATCCATCGCCGTATTTTTAGGATCCAAAATAATTTGACGAATTTTTTCAGCGATCGGAATGCCCCCCGGTTCACGGGTTAAAACTAAGGGAATGGTCAATTCTCTTGCTAGCATTGGTCCCAGTTCTTTTATGACACTCGTTTTGCCTGCACCATCAGGCCCTTCTATTGTTATGAAAATACCAGTCACTTATTTTGCCTCCATCATCTATCTAATCTCTATTTTACTTGATTCCTTTGAATGTGTCTAATGTCACGTCAGATTTCTCGGCGACCTTCCACTGCCTTTAATAGCGTAATTTCATCAGCGTACTCGATATCACTCCCCACCGACAGCCCATGGGCCAACCGCGTCACTTTAATGCCCGCTGGTTTGATCAAACGAGACAGATACATCGCCGTCGCTTCACCTTCAGTCGTCGCATTGGTCGCGATGATCACTTCTTGAATCTCATCATCATGAAGTCGTTTGATCAACGGTGCAATATTAATATCGTCTGGGCCCGTGCCGTCCATCGGTGATAACACACCATGTAAAACGTGATACTGCCCCCGATACTCCCGCATCTTTTCCATTGACATAACGTCTTTCGGCTCTTCCACAACCAAGACAAGACTCTTATCGCGACTATTATCCTGACAAATTTCGCAGGTCTCTTCCTCTGAAATATTCCCACAAATCACACAGTAGTGAAGATCTCGCTTAACACTTATCAACGATTTAGCAAATTCGTTGACATCTTCTTCTCGCATATCTAAAGTAAAAAAAGCCAAGCGAGCTGCCGTTTTAGCGCCTATTCCAGGTAATCTCATATAGCTCTCTATTAATTTCGCGATGGGTGTTGGGTAATGCATCTAACCCCTTCTTTCTTAAAACTAATTACATCTAAATTTGGTTATTTCCTATTTATAAAGCATTGGAATTTTTTTCCCAACGTTTAACTAGCAAAAAACAGGAAGTTCCCTTCCCGTTTCACTTTTAGAATCCTGGCATGCCTTTTGTGTACTTGCCCATGGTAGCTTCTGTTTCCTTTTCAATTTTAACTAAAGCGTCATTGACAGCCGTAATGATCAAATCTTGCATCATTTCTACATCATCTGGATCAACCACTTCTGGTTTAATCGTCAAATCAACCATTTTACGATCGCCAGTAAAGGTCACTTCCACTAGCTGATTCGTTGCTTGACCTTTAAATTCTTTAACATTTAAGGCATCTTGAGCAACTACCATTTCCTTTTGCATTTTTTGCACTTGTTTCATCATGCCTTGCATATTTCCCATTCCACGCATCATTATGCTTCACTCCTAAAATTTTATCGATAGATATCCTGTTAAATAATCAGATAATTGGTTCCAGACGGCTAATTATCTAACCATCAATCATTCACAACTTCCACAACCCTTTCACCAAATAATTCTACCGCCTCATTCACAACCGTGTTTTCATCTTCCTCAGGCGGAACTAATTCCACTTCCCCCATCGGCAAGGCGTCATTAGTCGAATTAGCCACCATTTCATCCTGATGCTGACTCAAAAAATCCCGTCTCAGTCCCGTCCAACTCTCTTTGGGAATACAAATCAAATTCGGTTGATACTGCAAAATACGGTTAAAGCCCGTTCGCACATTTTCTTGCAACTCCGTATCCTCGCTGGCCCGTTGACAGACAATCTCATAGTCAAAGGACAGCACTAAGCCTGTCCCACTGGCAGCCACTGGCTCACTAGCTTTCAACATGGCTCGTTGCGTTACGGTCAATAGTTGCAGCACTTCTTCCCACGCATCTTGAATTTGCTGCAACTGATCCCGAGTCGCTTCCCGTAAAACCTGATAGACCCGTTCTGTCGGTAAGCGATAGGTCGATTTTTTGGGCGCAGCTTTTTGAGCTGGAGCTTCTTTAACTGGCCCCTCTTTTTTCAACGCCGCTAAATCAGCTGATAAGCGCTCAACCTCTTGTTTGAGGTCGCTAAGCTCTGCAGAATCAATGGCCACCGCTCCCTCATTTGAGGTCACAGGCAAGGACTTGGGTTTTCTTAACGTAGCCAATTTAACCGTCGCCACTTCCAAATATATATTGGGATGATTGGTAAAACGAATCTCATGTTGCGTATCACTCAAAATTTGAATGTATTGATAAATCGTTTCTGGCAATAAGTTATCTCCCAGTTCTTTAAACCCTTCTGTCAGCTGCCCACTTTGATTAGCCAACAATCTAGGCGCCTGTTTATACATTAATAAATCACGGCAATACAAAAGTAAGTCTTCTAAAAAGCGACTCCCTTCCTTGCCTTCATTTAATAATTTATTTAGTACAACCAAACCTTCTTCAGTTTTTCCATCAGTACAATACTGGATAAACGTGTCCATCATTTCAAAGGTCAAACTGCCCGTCACTTGCAAGGCATCATCGACAGTCAAACGTTCGTCACCAAAAGACAAGGCCTGATCAAGAATACTTAAAGCATCCCGCATGCCACCTTCAGCCGCCCGCGCAACCACAAACAAACTTTGTTCGTCATAGTCAATCTCCATACTTTGTAATATTTCCGCCATATGGTCGACAATATCTTGAGTACTGATTCGTTTAAAATCAAAACGTTGCGTCCGCGAAATAATCGTTAAGGGGATTTTATGAGGTTCTGTCGTAGCTAAAATAAATAACACATTTTTCGGTGGTTCTTCCAAAGTCTTTAACAAAGCATTAAAGGCACCTGTTGACAACATATGGACTTCATCGATGATATAGACTTTATAATCAGCCTGGGTAGGCGCATATTTCACTTTTTCACGAATATCGCGAATTTCTTCCACACCATTATTGCTCGCTGCATCAATTTCGATGACGTCATTTAAACGCCCCTCAGTGATTGCTTGACACGTTTCACATTCGTTACATGGCTCACCATCTTGACTATGGCGGCAGTTAATCGCTTTGGCAAAGATTTTAGCAGCACTGGTCTTCCCAGTACCCCGAGGCCCTGTAAACAAATAGGCGTGAGAGGTTTTATTTTGAACAATCGCATTTTTAAGTGTTTGAGTAACCGTTTGTTGTCCCACGATCGTGTCAAAACGCTGGGAACGCCACACGCGATACAAAGCTTGATACGTCATTTCTTTCGACTCCTCTCAAAAAATCGCTAGTTCTCATTATACGTTAGAATCACCAAAATTTCCACATCTTTCATGAAAGTCACAAGCTAATTTAATCAAGTCATTTTAGATACTTTTTTCTTGGTTTCATCTCTTTCTATGATACAATAAAATCAGAAATAGTTGTACTTAGAAATGCGACTCACAAAAGGCGAGATGACACTGTGTCACTTGCCAACACATACAAACAAAAGGAGCGATTTGAATGGGATTAATTAAAGCAGCAACAAGCGCAGTAGGTGGAGGTTTAGCGGATCAGTGGCTAGAGATAATCGAACCTGGTGATATGAGCGACCAAACGGTTATGACCGAAGGCGTCACTGTTCGTAAAGATGACCGCCGTGGCTCAAATAAAAAAGGCACAAGTGGTGTGATTACCGATGGTTCAGTCATTCATGTCTACCCTAATACCATGATGTTATTAGTCGATGGTGGAAAAATTATCGACTACTCATCCGAAGAAGGCTATTACACAGTTAAAAATGACAATGCCCCTTCCATGTTTGGTGGCAACTTAAAAAAAGCGATTGCCGAATCCTTTGACCGCTTTAAATACGGTGGCGTCACTCCTCAAAACCAAAAAGTCATTTACATCAACTTACAAGAAATCAAAGGCATTAAATTTGGCACACCAACACCTATTAACTACTTTGATAATTTTTATAATGCGGAACTCTTTTTAAGAGCTCACGGTAACTACTCGATTCGCATTACTGACCCAATTCTTTTTTATGCGGAAGCTATTCCTCGCAATAAAACCAAAGTGGACATCAGTGAAATTAACGAGCAGTACTTAGCAGAATTTTTAACGGCTTTGCAAACATCGATCAACCAAATGTCCGCAGCTGGCGAACGAATTTCTTTCGTCACTTCTAAAAGTACTGAATTAAGCAAATTTATGGCGACGGTGTTAGATGAAGAATGGCGAGCTAATCGAGGAATGGAGATCGCCTCTGTCGGTGTCGCCAGCATTTCTTATGACGACGAATCAAAAGCCCTAATCAACATGCGGAATAAAGGTGCGATGTTAGGCGATCCGAACATTCGCGAAGGATTTGTGCAAGGGTCAATCGCCAGTGGGATTGAAGCAGCTGGTTCTAACGCTGCTGGTAGCACAACCGCCTTTATGGGCATGGGTGCCGGGATGAACGCTGGCGGAAGCTTTATGGGCCAAGCTAGCCAAACCAACCAACAACAAATGAAAGATCAAGCAGAGAAAGCCGCTCAGGCAGATGCGCAAGCCGCCGACACCTGGACATGTCCAAAAGACGGCACAAAAAACACCGGTAAATTCTGTTCTGACTGCGGCGAGCCTAAACCAGCTCCAGCAGCGACAGGGATTCAAATGAAATGTGGCGCATGTGGCGAAATTGTAACCATTACAACGGCCATGCCAAAATTCTGTCCAGAATGCGGTCAGCCATTCCAAGGTCTCCCTCTATAACACACACTACGTAAAAGCGTTCGCCTCACCAATCATCACAGTTGGTGAGGTGAACCCATGACATCAAGAAGGGAGTATCGTAATGAGTGAGGTTATTTCCCATAAGTGTCCCAATTGTGACGGGCCACTCTTATTTGATCCAAAGACCCAAAAATTCCACTGCGAATACTGTCTCAGTATTTTCACAGAACCAGAAGTTCAAGCTTACGAAGAAAAACTAGCACAGCTAAACCCGACAGATACTCAAGAAAATGATGCCGAACCTGAAATTAAGACGGAGGCAAAACAACCGGCGGAAGACGATTCCCCAATGGATTTATTTTCCTGTCCCAGTTGCGGTGCGGAAATCGTCACTGATACGACGACCGCTGCCACCTATTGTTATTACTGTCACAATCCCGTTGTCTTATCAGGACGGGTCAGTGGTAAATTCCTCCCCCAATCGGTCTTGCCATTTGCCATTGAAAAAGAGGAGGCCGTTACCCAATTTCTTAACTGGGCGCAGAAAAAGAAATTTATTCCTAAAGACTTTTTCAATAAGAATCAAGTTGAAAAATTAACAGGCATTTATTTTCCCTACTGGGTAGTAGACGCAAGCCTTCACGGTTCATTGCAAGCCAATGCCAACTCTGTCTCCGTTTGGCGTGTCGGCGACATTGAATACACCCAAACAAAAAAATACAACATCTTCCGTCAAGGGAAGATGTCCTTTAAAGAATTAGTAAAAAATGCCCTGCAAAAAAATGCTAAAGTCAACATGGTGGAATCTGTCCAGCCTTTCCCACTGGAAAAAGCTGTCCCCTTTAAGACTCAATATTTATCAGGCTTCCAAGCCGAAAAACGTGATTTAGAATTTGAAACATTACAACAAGACATTCACGGCGAATTAAAGCAATATGGCCACCAACTGTTACAAGATACCGTCTCCGGTTATACGACGGTCTACAATCATAAAGTCAACCTTGATGTCGATGGCGAAAACCATCAATACGTCTTACTACCTGTTTGGTTGCTGACATACCGCAATGACAGTGGCACAGATGATTCAAAAAAATTGTATTACTTCGCTATGAACGGCCAAAATGGAAAAGTCAGCGGAAAATTACCGATTGATAAGACCAAACTAAGTCTCTTCGCATTAGGTGTTGGCATTGGCGTCTTTCTTCTCGTCCTGTTAGGAGGGTATTTAATATGAAACAGTTACTAAACTCCTTCTTAGGCCCTTTAGCAATTCTGTTCTTTTTAGTTCTTAGCAGTCAGCCCGTTCAAGCAAGTGAAACGATTTTCGATCAAGCCGGCCTCTTCTCAGAGTCACAAAAAGCCGATATTGCAGACAAGATCGCCCTTTTTAAAGAAAACACTGGCATGGATGGAGCCGTTGTTACGACGAATGATGCTGGCGGCAAAACAGCACAGGCCTATGCCGATGATTTTTACGATGATCATCAATTTGGTGTCGGGGCTGACCGCAGTGGCTTTCTTTTCCTAATTGACATGGACAATCGAACCTATTACATTTCAACCATGGGCAAAATGAAAGAACTGTTATCAGAATCGCGGATAGAAAAAATGTTAGATCACGCGGAAGACGATATGGTAAATGGTGATTATCACCTAGCGGCTTTAAGTATTTTAACTGATGCCATTAAATACAGTGACCGGTATCAATATGACAGTGCAACCGGACATTTTAAACGGATCCGCAAACTCACGCCTCTGAAAACCATGATTGCCGTGATAGCGGCTGTTATTGCCGGAATAGCCAGTTACTCTTCTATTTATGGGACTTATAATTTAAAACGATCCACTTATAAGTATTCATATCGTGAGAAAGGTCAACTCAACCTAACTCAAAAAGACGATCAATTAATCGATACCTTTACCACCACTCGTCGAATTCCAAAACCTACCAATTCAGGTGGTGGCGGAGGAGGTGGCGGCGGTGGCGGTCACGGCGGCGGTGGTCGCAGCTTTTAATTGAACAGTTGAAAGAAGAAAGCAGCTTTTCTTCTTTCAACTGTTTTTTTACCAACCACTGAAAGGAAATCCCTCCCATTTTTGCTTTGATACAAAAAAAGTGCCCTCAATCACTTGAGAACACTGATAACTTACTATTTAATTCAGGCACATGATAAGACTTGATATGTGCTGCTTCCTTCCAGACCTGACACGCTTACCAAATCCATCATTGCCCTAGCCTTGCGGCAAATACTATTGTACCTCATTTTTTTCTTTCTGGCTACCCTTTTCTCAGATTTTTTTTTGTTATTTTACCAACTCCGCGAATCCTCAAAGTGGCGGGCTTTTGACTCAGCCTCAACGACGATCTCCTTCGGAAAAGCCATCACCTTTAACAATTTTAACGCATTTCGAGTTCTAGCAGGCCCTTGATACAGCACATAATCGAACTCAACTCCTTCTTCCTCTGTCACCTGTTCTTCAAAATGAATGTTTTCGCAAACATCATTGAGAATCTCTGTTAATTCAATATCGTGGGTCGCAATAAAACCTAAACTCTGACTTTTCGTCAACCACTCCACGATTGCTGACGAAGCGGCAATCCGTTCGATCGTATTCGTCCCTCTCAATATTTCGTCAACAAAACAATAACAAGTTTCGCCTTTTTTGACTTGCTGAATGATGCGCTTAACCGACTTAATTTCCGCAACAAAGTAACTATCCCCTTGAAAAAGGTCATCTTCGAGGGCCATCGAACTCAGCACATGACCCGCTTTCATCTTCCACGACTTGGCACAAGCGAGGCCGATCGTTTGGCTCAAAATAGCATTGAGGGCAACACCTTTGATATAGGTGGATTTTCCTGAAGCATTTGAACCAGTTACTAAGGTCGATTTATGCCAGTTGACTGGATTAACCACAGGGGCCTGAAGTAACGGATGATACATTTCCTCCGCGACAACTTGAGTTGTTTCAGTAGTCTCTGGTTGACAAACATAAGGCATAATCTGTTTAAAATTTAAAACAGCGATCGCCGCATCAATATTGCCAATCATTTCCAACAGTTCGATCGCTTCTTGCTGATGAGTATCCAATTTTTTCAAGACCAGATTATAAGAAATAAAGGGCAACATAAACGCGATGTTAAGATACTCAAAAAACACTTCCGCTTCCGAATTCGCTTTTACTCGAAAAGCAAATCCCAAGCGAGCAATTATTTTTAACTCTTTAGCTAATGTTTTAATTTTGTCCTGTAGCGGTTGCGACACTTTCGCAATATTACTGCTCTGAGCGATGAGACACACTAGATAATTCATGCTCAGCAATTCACGTTGGAGCACCTCTTTCTTCTGCATGTAAAACACCACGTTGATCATTATTCCGACAATCGCAACTAGCACCAACGGGCCTATTTTAGTCAAAGCAAACAACAACAACGACACAACTGGCAAACTACCAAGAACATAATAAATAAGTGGATTCCCCAACTGATTTTCCCTAGGATTATGTAAATAATGCCACACAAAGTTCTTGTCTCGTTTCCCCGCCCGGGCTAATTGATACTGCATCTCAGCTCGTTCTTGATCATGCTCCGCAAAGAAGGTCACCAACTCTTGAAATTCACTTCCCTCTTTGCCATCTAAATCAAACTCACGCATTTTCTGGTACAAACGCTCAGCTCCTACGCTAGACTTTGTCCCATTAACTAGCTCAAAAACCCGAATCATGTCCAGATCATGCCACGTAATATCATCAACGGTACTCTGACTTGGATTTAATTTATGGTAGATTTGCCATGCCTCCTTTAAACTGTCCTCTTTATCAAAATTAGTAACAGCTGGCACCCTTTGCCAATCACGAGCGATTCGTTGTTTTAGCAACAGTCGCTCGCGAATGGCTAAAACGACGATTAGAACAATGACAAATCCCACTGCTCCCAACATAAAAACCATTTCATTTGTCATCTATTCAGCCTCCTGTTTTAATCGCTTTTTTTCTGCCCGCAACTCTCTAAAAAAAGAAGTTAGCATGTCCCCACACTCTTTTTCCAAAATGCCCTTTTCCACATAGGCCTGATGGTTAAAACGTTGATCCTCCAAAAGATTCAGTAATGTGCCAGCAGTTCCTGCTTTCGGATCAGCCGCCCCATAATAAACTTCGGCTACCCTTGATAAAATTAATGCCCCACTACACATTGGACACGGTTCTAAGGTCACAAACAGCTGACAATTTTCCAGCCGCCAATTCTCGATATTGCGACACGCCTCTTGAATAGCAGCAATCTCAGCATGGGTTGTCGCATCTTGGCTGGTCTCACGTAAGTTATGCCCTCGCCCAATAATTTCCCCTTGATAGACAACCACTGCACCAATGGGCACCTCTTTTAACCTTCGAGCTTTTTCAGCCTCCTCTAGTGCTGCTTGCATAAATTTAAGTTTATCTGCTTGACTAACCGTTGATACTCGTTCCATATTTCCCCCCACTTTAGACTGTATTTACTCTATTGTACCAAAACTGCCGCCATCAAGGAATAACCAAGACACCAAACCTGATGATAGTAATCGAAACTCTTTTGATAATTTATGCTGTCCCCTTTGACAGACTATGTTAAACTAACAGTATAAGGACTTTGCTAACGACATAATTCAGAGAACGCTTTTGTCTGAGCTTATTGACTGGCAGGTCTACACATAAACTGTTGAAATGACTGGTGATAATATGGATAAACTGCAATTACAAGAAATTTATAGCTTTGGTGAAATCGTTCCATCGCCAACGGACAATGAACTTAATTTAAATATCCCTTTAGACGGCAATTGGCTAGCTTTACCCAAAGCACAGCTGACTTCCACCGAAATTAATCTATTAACCGCTCTTTTTCTTGAAAAAAATGATGTCACGATCAACGATGACAAACATCCTTGGTATGGTTTTTTATTTGAAGGAAAACCCATTGAAAAAGTAGCAGGCTCTTATCGAATCATTCAATTTAACCTGATCAACTCCAATCAAAAACAGTCTCGGCAAGAATGGCTAGACGCCTTTGCCAGCATGTTTAACAAAGTCGCGGATGCTTTCTTCTTAACTGAATCCTATGGCATTATCGTCGAAGAAAAAAGCAAAAGCTCGTACTCCTTAGAAGAATTAGAAGGGATTCTATTGACGCTGGAAAGTGATTTCATCTTCAAAACAAAAGCCTTTCTGGGGAGTTTTCTTAATATCAGCGATGGCTTCCCCCGTTTTTTCCAAGAAGAAAAACAAATCTTTTTAGAAGAACTCCCAACCATTAAAAGCAAATCCGCCTTCTCTTTATCGCAAGTCGCATTGCATTTCTTCACAAAAAACATGGTTAAAAAAAGCCTGATCATGCAAATATTTAAGAAGAAACTCTCAATTGACGGTGAAATGCAAGACATCATCACTGCTTTATGGAACAATCAAGGGAATATCAGTTCAACTGCTAAAGAATTATTTATGCATCGGAACACCTTACAATACCGCTTAGAAAAATTCCATGAACAAACCGGTCTCTCACTTAAAAGCATGGATGACCTTGTATTAAGTTACCTACTAGTCGCCTGATCTCCAACTTGACACTCAAGACGCTAGATGGCATTCAGCACAGATGATACCGTCCTAAAAAAATAGCGACACCACTTAATGACTAAAGTGGTATCGCTATTTTTTATGCAAAGGATTCGACAAAATCAACTAAATGCTTTTTTACATCTTCCGTTACTTCACGCACATTTTTGCCCGTCACGCTAATCTTGTTACGACTGTCTTTCACTTTGCTTAAAATTCCTACAACTGACTCGATTTCGGAATCTGATAAATCATCAACTATATTTAAAAGCTTTTCACTACCGTCCAATTTGTCATTAACAAACTTTTTAACCTTATAGCGATTTTGTGTCTCTTTTATCGTTTTAATAACTTTATCTGAAACAACAACTGCTAATGCTGTCCCAACAACTGCGGTGACGCTCACTCCAAGCAATAATTTTGTAGATGTTTTCATTTATTCAGCCCCTTTTAGTTAAGTTATACATCAATTATAACATTAAATGATGAAATACCCCACTAATCTCTTCTATTTCCAAAAAGCATTATCAAACGCAATAATTGTAGCAAGGTTGAAATCGCGGCAGCTACATAAGTCAAAGCCGCGGCAATCAGTACCTTACGAGCCATCACCATTTCCTCATCATCAAGGAAGTGATTGCTTCTTAAAATTGACAAAGCTCTCCGTGACGCATTAAATTCCACCGGTAAAGTGACCACTTGAAAAAGAAAGGCCGCGGCAAAGCAAAGAATCCCAATATTTATTAAAGTTTGCCCAAAAAAGAGGCCGGCGATAATTAATGGCATCGACATCGTTGTCCCAATGTTAGCCACTGGTACAATAGCCGAACGCAATTTCAAAGGGAAATAACTGCGACTGTCTTGAACCGCATGACCACATTCATGAGCCGCCACGCCAATTGCAGCAACTGATGTTGAGTCAGCTACGGTTTCAGAGAGACTTAAAACTTTATTCTGTGAATTATAATTGTCCGTCAAATCACCAGAAATCTTTTGAACGGCCACTCCTTCTACCTCAGCAGCCCGTAAAATCAACTGAGCCACTTCCGTTCCTGTATATCCCTTTTTATTACTAAACTTAGCGTATTTTCTATATGTACTATTAACATAGGCTGACGCCGCCATTGACAATGCCATTCCAATTAATACTAATATCAGGGTACTATCATAAAAAAATCCCAATCCCATTGGCATAAACATCTTATATTAACCTCCTTATTTCTTTTTATAGTCTTAGTTTATCACGATTGTCTAAAAGTTACTTGAAAAATGTGTGAAAGCTTTAAGAACTTCTGTCTTTTTTCATACATATGAAAGCCACCATTATTCTTAAACAATGGATAGACAAAACAAACATCTTGATCTAACTAAAAGAGTTACTACTTCTCGTGGTTGTTTTCCCCTCGAAAATGATCTGAAGTCAAACAGCAGAGATCAGCTTGCGGACTCCTGATGATTATTTAACACGATTTATCTCTTAAGAAAATAGCAAAATAGTTAAATGATGATACCACGCATTGCGACCTTGTTCTAACCTTCTAAGCAGGTAAACCTGCAAGATTTGAAGGTCGAAGTATCCACTAGTTCTAAACGCTCTTCGATGTCCCTTATTTCTAAGCCAATAAATTAGCAAGAATAATGGCTAAAGCGTTAAGCGTAGAGGCATTCCAAAAGATTGATGAGCTAAGCTAGACATCGATTAGAATCGAGTCGAAGTCCGAACGCATTGATTCGCACCCCTCTCACACCACCGTACGTACGGTTCCGTATACGGCGGTTCAACTCATATTGCAGTATGTACTTTTAGATAGTAATCTAAAACAAAGGGAATTCCTCTTTGTTTTAGTCGTTTATTGGATAAAGCTCTGTGAACTACTTTTGATAATCCTATAAATCGATAACCCTTTCGGCAATACGTTAAGCCTTTGGCTTCTTCTTCTGGTATTCCTAACTGAATCAAGGAGCGGATTCTCTTGTTATTTTTCTTCCAATGTTTCCAGATGATGACTCGGATTCTTGACCGAAGTTTAGCGTCGATCTCTTTGAGTTTCTGTTTCATTTTTGCTTTGCGAAAGTAGTTTACCCATCCATAAATGACTTGTTTGAGTTTCACGATTCTTTCATCAAGAGAAATGCTTCTGTTCCTCTTGGTGAGTTGACTTAATCTCCGTTGAAATTTCTGAAAGGAGTCCTCATGGGGTCTTGGTTGGTATTTTTTTGTCTGCCTATCAAAATAAAAGCCGAAACCTAAAAATTTTGTTCCGTTCGGACGACTTATCTGGCTTTTCTCCGCATTGACAATCAACCCTAATTTCTTTTCGATAAATGTTGTGACGGACTGTAAGACTCGTTGCGCTGATTTCTCACTTTTGACAAAGATAATACTATCATCTGCATAGCGGACAAAATGTAGACCTCTTGATTCTAGTTCTTTATCTAGTTCATTCAACATGATGTTACTCAATAGAGGACTTAGATTACCTCCTTGCGGGGTACCGATAGGTGTCTCTTCATATTGTCCATTTTTCATGACCCCACTTACTAAATACTTACGAATGAGAGAAATAACATCTCCGTCTTCAATTGTGTAGGAGATAATTCGCATAAGCTTGTCATGATGGACGGTGTCGAAGAACCGCTCTAAGTCGATATCAACTAACCAATCATATCCGTTATTCATATAGTTCACTGTTTGTATAATCGCCATTTCACAACTGCGATTTGGTCTAAAACCATAACTATGCTCGCTAAATTGGTTTTCGAATATAGGCGTGAGAATCTGACTAATTGCCTGTTGAACAACCCTGTCTACTACAGTTGGAATACCTTAATTGACGCATTTTTCCATTTCCTTTTGGAATGTTTACTCGTAAGGTTGGTTGCGGCTTATATTTACGTTGACGGATTTGAGAACGAAGTTCTTCTTTATGTTCTCGAAGATATGATTTTAATTCCTCAACAGTAATTCCATCCACTCCACTTGTTCCTTTATTACGA
>NZ_JAEEGA010000009.1:0-236687 GCF_017829975.1 Vagococcus allomyrinae
TTTATTTTTTCTACCTATATTATCTCAAATTGAACGGAAAAAGTCTGTAAAATCAAAAAAAAGTTGTATAAAACAGCTATCATTTTATACAACTTTAATTATTTAACTTTTTCAGCAGCCTCGGAATTTTCCTAAGTCTTTTTGTTTTGGGGCTGTTGCAGTTCTGTATCAAGCAGCGCCACGGCCTTTGTTAAAAAGTCATTAATTACCATCTGTTGTTCGTAGCTATAATGATCTGCTAGATCAAGCATGGCAAGATTTAATGACTCATAGCTAGTTTTAATTTCGGCTTTTTCCTCATAAGTCGGAACAATCATCACTCGTCGGCGGTCATTTGGATCTTTTTCGCGGCGAGCGTAACCAATTTTTTCTAACCGATCGATTAAAGCGGTAATCGTCCCTGTAGATAAGCCGGTTTTTTTACTTAATTCTCCTGCGGTCATGGGCCCCAGTTCATTTAATAGGTCAATCGAGATAAAATCATTGCCTGAAATATCCAACTGTTTAATGACTGATTGCTGATAGAGAATCGTTCGTGAGCCAAGAGCCCGCATTAGATCGGTTAATTGTTTTGAGGTTAAATCCCTCGCGTCTTGATTCGTTGACAAAATAAGGATCCCCCTTTATGATGTAATATATCTCGTTAAACGAGATACTTTTCTAACGAGATAATTAAATTATAGCAAATCAGCTTCATTACAGCAAGTCGACGAAAGGAGAACAACATGGAAACATTGATTATTTATGGAACTAAATCTGGTGCTTCAGCAGAGTGTGCCAAGTTATTAACTGAAAGCATAGTGGGAGCTAAGATGATTGATATCGAGAGGGCTCAGCCTGAGCTGGCGAAATTTGAGCGAGTCATCGTGGGAGCTGGGGTGCGCAATGATAAAATGTATAAATCGATACGGGACTATTTGCAAAAAAATCAAGCTGAATTATTATCGAAGGAGCTAGCTTGCTTTTTATGTCAAGCCAAGCCGCAAACTACTGAAGCGGTGATTGTAGCTAGTATTCCTGAAGCCATTCGTCAAACGGCGCTGGCAATTATGAGCTTTGGCGGATATAAAGCCAATTGGGTGCCAGTTAGTTCTGAGCATAAATTAAAGGGCATTGATCAGGGAAAAATAGCCGAGTTTGTAGGCAAACTCAGCTAAACTTAAGAAGCTTTTGATCAGTGGTTATTGGAAGGGGGTAGTGGCAGTTTGAATGCCTTGTTTGTGATAGCTAACCAGCATTTTTTCTTTCATTTTTTGACTCGTTGCAAATAACCCATCTTCGAGAATGGTCACATCGTAACCGCGGTTTTTTCCTCCAAGGGCTGTTCGATAGACACAACTGCTGGCATCTGCTCCCACGAGGTAGAGCTGTTTAATCTGGCGTTTGACTAAGTAGGCGTCGAAGTCAGCAGCTGTAAAGGCATCAGCTCGATGTTTGTGGAAGACAAGGCTTTGATTAGCAAATTCGGCAATTAATTCTGTGTCTGCTGTTCCCGGTTTCATCTGTCCAGCTGTTAATAAGCTATCAATTGGGTGTGGGGGAATGCTGTGTTTAATATAAATCACATCTAATTGCTCGTTTGCCCCATCGATGATCCCTTGAACGGCTTTAATCAATTCCTCCTTTTTTTTATAATGAGGCTGATTGATAATGCCCACTTGCATATCGATCACCAACAAAGCAGAGCCTGTGGCCTGTGGCGAAATCTGAGGACCGGTTGTAGCGGCTATTAACCGATGAAGGCGCCAACCAATTAGAAAAATCAGTGAAACGAACATTATCGTGATGAAAATTAACATATTAAGACGACCTTTCAAGCTCCATTTTTGGGTTTATCCCCTATTGAATAATCCAGTGGAGCTATCTATTCGGATTATTTTACGGAATGTATCGATCAGTTTTCTTTGGGCGGTGTAAAAACTAGCGCCATCGTGTGGAGCTTCTGCTGGTTATCCGGATCAGTCCCTTTGGTTTGGTAAGGTTTGGTCACATTTGCGATCTCTTGGGCCAGCGTTTGCAATTCTGTTTCCGTTACATAAATCGGTGTGGCGGAAAAACCAGAGCCATCATGGCGTATATCAATGATGGGTTGTTCCGAGTAGGCCTTAAATTCGGCCAGTAATTGGAGGGTAAAGCTACTCATGAGCTGGAAGTAAGCTGCACCGTTATTTTCGGCAATCATCTTTTCGATATCTGGGGCAAAGGATGTGTTTAATCCGTAAGTTTTTTCCGTAACGGCCCGAACTTTTTTTTCCGAAACAACGGTAATAATGCCGATTTTTGTCAGGTGTTTTAAGGTTCGATAAAGCGTGGCTTGAGGAATTTCCGGCTGATGGGCCATCAGTTCTTTAGCAGTGCAGTTCCCCAATTGTTGAATGGTGAGAATCAGACTGCTTTTGGTGGGATTAACAAAACACTCCATCAATTCTTTGGTCGTTAGTTCCATTTTGAGCATCCTTTCATGTTGCTTAAGAGGCGATTTTTTTTAGAAAAAACGCCTGCTGAACGATTTGTTTTTATTATCATTGTAATTATGTTATCATTTTGATAATATATAGTCAACAGCAATGGAAAGAAGGATGACAGGGATGTTAACAATCAATAACTTTAGTAAGACGTATAAAGGGGGCAAAAAGGCCGTCGACACTATTAGTCTAAAAGTTGAGGCAGGTGATATTTTTGGTTTTATCGGTCACAACGGTGCGGGAAAGAGTACCACGATTAAGGCTGTGGTGGGAGTTTTGGATTATGAAGAAGGAGAGATTCTGATTGACGGCCATTCCATGAGAACAGAGCCGCTTATTTGCAAGCAGCAACTGGCTTATATTCCTGACAATCCTGATTTATACGAGCATTTAACTGGGATTCAATATTTAACCTTTATTGCCGATGTGTTTGGTGTAGCGGCTAATATTCGGCAGGAGCGAATCAAACAATACGCTGATGCTTTTGAACTAACAGCCAGCTTAGGTGATTTAATATCCTCTTACTCTCACGGCATGAAACAAAAGTTAGCCATCATTTCAGCTGTGGTTCACGAGCCAAAGCTCTTGGTCTTAGACGAACCCTTTGTTGGTCTTGATCCAAAGGCAGCAGTGGTCTTAAAGCAATTGATGCATGAGTTGTGCGGCAAAGGCAGTGCGATTTTCTTTTCAACTCATGTTTTGGATGTGGCGGAAAAACTTTGTAATAAAGTGGCCATGATTAACCATGGTAAATTGGCTTTTGCTGGTACGATGGAGACGATGTTGGCCGAAAAAGCGGGTGGCAGTTTGGAAGATGTCTTTATGGATATTCTGAGTCAAGAGGTCTAGGGGGACGGATAAATGAATGAACATGTGCAAAAAACGGGCAAACATCTGACTTGGTTGTTGGTAAAAAACCGCCTGTTAGCTCAAACGGGTTTAAATGTTTTTCGTTATGAGAAAGACCCTAAAAAGAAGCGTCATAAACTCATGATGATGATCGTGATTGTGTTTGTCATGATTATACTTCTCGGTTATCTGACAAGTATGGCGGTTGGTTACGCCTTGCTTGGCTTTAATGACTTAACACCAAGCATTGCGTTGTTAATTAGTAGTTTACTTAGTTTGTTTTTTACGATGTTTAAAGCAAATGGTGAATTATTTGGCTTTAAGGATTATGATATGGTGATGTCATTGCCCATTTCAACCCGGGGCGTGATCAATAGTCGTTTTATTAATATGTATCTTTGGAACACTTTGTTTAGTTTAGCGATAATGCTACCTATGGGGGCAGTCTATGCTTGGTATGGCCAGCCCGCCTGGTATTTTTATCCCTTATGGCTGTTGGGCATCTTGCTAAGCAGCTTACTGCCAACTACCTTAGCGGCTGTTTTAGGCGCGCTGATTACGGCCGTTTCTGCTAAGTTTAAATATGCCAGTGGCATTGCAACGATTTTGTCTTTTGTCCTGATTGTGGCCATCTTAGTTGGCAGCATGAGTTTAGGCTCTGCGGATTCTGTTGTAGCCGGGTTATTTGATAGTTCTGGTAATATTGACATAGGGGCCCTATCCTCCTTTGTTCCGCTTGTTTCAGAGAGCATTAATCAGCTCTATCCACCAGCCGCTTTGTTTACAGCTGGAGTGGTGGAAGGCCAGTTTTGGCAGTTTATTTTATTTGCTGGGATTTCGATTTTTTGGTACTTGGGTTTTGTCTATTTATTGTCATGGCGTTATCAACAAATAAATACGGCTATCACCTCTCGTGCCAGTCGGGCCGACTATCAATTGGTGACCTTACATCAGGGGAACCAGCTCGGTGCCCTGTACAAAAAGACCTTGATGCGGATTTTGAAATCGACCGTCGCCGCAACTAATTTATTGATGGGATGTCTGATGGCTCTGATCGCGGCAGGAGCCGTGTTAGTGGTCGGACCAGAAAGATTTGCTCAAACTTTAGAAATGCCCGGCTTGTTACCTGTCTTAAAAAGTGCAGCCCCTTTTATTGTCGCGGCAATGGCCAGCATGACCAATACCGCCTGTGTCTCACTAGCATTAGAAGGGAAGACGATTTGGCTGATTCAGTCACTGCCGATTTCGCCGAAAACGTTATACGACAGTTACTTATTGGTCAACCTAACCTTTACCTTACCAACCTCAATTATTTGTTCTGCTTTAATGAGTTTGGCCCTCAAACCTAATTTTGGGGAAACGATTAATCTTTTTGTGACACCGGTCGTATTAGTAATTGCCTCTGCTTTTATCGGCGTGATGATCGGCAACCGCATGGCTTACTTTGATTGGCAGGAAGAAACACAGTTGATTAAGCAGAGCATGATGAGCATGTTAGGAATGCTCGGCGGCGTCGTGGTGATCGGGTTGTGTGGTGTTTTTGTGACAATCGGCATCATTCCGCTGGAGCCAGTTATATTATCCCTATTGTTAAGTTTGCTTGTGGCGCTGATCACCGGCTTGCTTTACTCGAAAGAAGCAGTACGGCCGATTAAGAAATAGTCAAAAACACCTAAGGAAAGGCCTTAGGTGTTTTTATCGTTTCGCAGCAACTGACAACCTTAAATCTTTGCTAAAAAAGCAAAAAAGGAATTGTTCAAATCCCAATAGTCTGCTAAAGTAAATAAGTTACGTAGGAGAGTAGGGAAAAGATGAAAAAGAAATTAGTTATTGGCACATTTTGGTTATCCTTTGCCAATATGTTCTCCAAAATATTAGGCATTATTTATATTATCCCTTGGCTGGCGATGATGGGCAGTCAGCAAGAAGGCTTGGAAGCTCAAGCCTTATACAATGTGGCTTATGTTCCTTATGCGCTATTTTTGACCTTGGGAACAGCCGGCTTTCCCAGTGCGATCGCCAAGCAAGTTGCCGAATATAACGGCAAAAATAACTTTAGAACCAGTTTAAACGTCTTAAAAGTCAGCGGTCTGTTGATGACTGCTACTGGGATTGTTTCCGCAGTTTTAATGTATCTATTAGCACCTCTTTTGGCGCAGATCAGTCCAGTTAGCAACACTGAAGACGCGATCATGTGTATTCGCTCCCTCTGTCCTTCATTGGCGCTGATTCCCGTTTTAAGTGTTTTTAGAGGTTTTTTTCAAGGGAACAATGAATTGAAACCTTTTAGCTTGTCGCAAATATTGGAGCAGTTTGGTCGGGTAGTCTTTATTTTAGGCTTTACCTATTTCGTGCTACAAGTCAATCAGGGAAAGATCGCTGAAGCGGTCAAACTCAGTACCTTTGCTTCTTTTATTGGTGGTCTATTAGCCTTGGTCTATCTGTTGGTTTATGCCTATCAAAGGCGTCAATTCTTCCAACAAAAAATTAGCGACAGTTTACCTGCGTTGCCAGTCTCTGTTAAACAATTGCTTTTTTCGATTATTAAGGAATCGATTCCCTTTGTGATTATTGGATCGGCGATTACCTTGGCTCAATTGATCGACCAATTGATGCTAAAAGAAATTTTAGTCGCTAAGGGCGGTATCACTCCTAAAGACATTGAGTTTCTCTTTAGCCAATCCTCGGCGAATCCCAATAAATTGACAGCCTTAGTCATCGCATTAGCCGCCTCAGTCGGAAGTGCCTCGCTACCATTAATTGCTGAAATCGGCAAGCGCGATCGGGCTGAGTTGGAGCGGGCAGTGGCTGATAGTTTGCGCATGACCTTGATGATGTTGTTGCCGATGGCAGTTGGTTTGATGGTGTTAGCTCAACCGGCCTACCGTTTGATTTTTGGTGTTGACAGCCAAGGCGGCAATTATTTAGTGATGGCAGTTTTTGCTGCGGTGGCTTTTTCACTGTTTGCCGCTGTTTTTACGATTATTCAATCCTTAGGGGAACATCGCTTAGCCCTGAGTTACTTCGGGTTTGGTCTGCTTGCCAAGGTGCTCTTACAGATCCCATGTATTTACTTCTTTGAAGGGTATGGCGCCAACTTGGCTTCCACTCTTTCTTTCAGTTTGATCACTTTTTTGGCCTACAAGCGGTTGACGGATAAGTATCAGATTCGCCCACTCTACTATGTTCGCAGTAATGTTGGTCGAGTTTTAGGTGGTAGCTTGATAATGGGGGGAGTCTGCTATTTGGCAGGAAGGATGTTACAACCTTATGTGGATCTAAATTCATGGCTGGCTAGTCTGCTTTATGCGATAATCATTGCTGCCATTGGGGTTCTCGTATACGGCCTCATTGTCTTTCGCAAAACGGCTAAGCACTATTACTTAGCTTTCAAAAATAAATAAAGCAAGCCTCTCCAACAGCTCTGTCAGTGAAGTCAGTCTGTTCGAGAGGCTTTTTCGATTAATAAACGAGAGTTAAGCAAGTAGGGTAGCTTATAACGACGAGCCAGTGAGTACAACAAGGGCTTTACCTGATCGTTTGTTAAACTAAGAGCGGCTAGTTTGGTTTGAAAGTTGGCTTTTTCTTCAGGGGTTGCTATTTTCTTAAAATAGCCCCAAACATGTTGGTAAGCATTGCGCAAACTGCCAAGGCTGGGTTCGGTTTCTTGAGCTGTTATTAAAAGCTTACGGAAGTGTTTTTCTTTTTCCACCGTCCATTGATTACCTGAAAAAAGTTGGCGAATGTCGTTATAGAGACCTTGTGAACGGGACATGACTAAATACTTCCAAGTAGCCCACTCTTCCTGTGGCGGCGAGAGCTTTGCCATTTGGTTTCCTCCTTTGTCACTAGATGAATGACAGTGTTAGTTATTAGTGTAACTCAAAGAGCCTGAGATGCAAGATAAACAAAATCGGTTGTTGTCGGTCATTTGACTTGTTGTACTAACTTTGCTCAAGTCAGTGAACTGAGAGGTCTGTCCAATTGGAAAAGTTAACCTTTCCAATTGGATCCAGCTTCACGAGGCAACCCTTCGGAAAAAAGACAAAAATATTTTAGTGACAAAAAGCATCACTTAACTATTTTGCTATTTTTCTTTCAGGGCTGAACGCCTCGTTCCGCTTTTCTTAATGGGAAGAGTACTTTTAAAGAAAACCAGTTGTTTTCCATGGAGACGCTCATATTTCCTTCATATTTTTCAGCGATGTAAGAGATGCTTTTTAAGCCATAACCGTGATAATCTTTATTTGACTTGGTTGTTTGAGGCAGGCCGTCCAATAAGTCGATCTGGTCTGTGGCGTAGTTTTCCACTAAAATCATGGCCAAGTGCCCCCTTTTGAAGACCCTTAGATTAACCAGTCGTTGTTCCTTGTCAGGTAATCGTAAAACCGCTTCTGTGGCATTATCCAAAGCATTGCCAAAAAGGCTGCAGATGTCCATCGTATCCATAAAATTTAGCAATTGACCGTCGACAATACAGGTGAACCGGATCTCTTTTTCAAGGCAGTAAATGTTTTTCCGTGATAAGATGGTGTCCAAAATGCCATTTCCCGTATGAATATCGGAGCTAAAGGTATTGATGGCTTGCGTCATTTCATCCAGATAGGCTTCTTTTTTTTCTGAGTTTTTTTCCGTACGAATAATTTCAATTTGGTGTTTCAAATCGTGAAATTTTTGCTCGATCAAGCCGGCACTTTCTTTATAAGCCACGTATTGTTCATAGTGATTTTGGAAGATATTGTTAACGGCTTTTAATTCATTTTGCAGATGGTGTTCATACACCTGTTTTTCTTGCATATACAGAATGCAAATGCCACAAAAGTTAATCAATGTTCTCACTAAAAAAATCGACAAAGGGTCGCCAAAAGAGTAAGTGGTGGTGGCTAATAAAAAGCCGATATTGCTGATGGCAAAAATAATGACGGCGGTCAGGACAGCGATAAAGACATTCCGCGATTGAATAGTTAAGGAGGCATCGATGCGATGAATTCGCTGTTCATATAAGTAAATAATGGTTAAAATAACCAGATACCAAACTAAGTTAGTGCCTAAGGCGATATAGGGGTTGTCAGGAAAAGATTCCAGGAATAAATGACAATACATTTGCCAAGCAAAGGCTGCCATAAATTCGGCAACGATAAAGGCTTTGGCGCACAGATAACTGGCGTACTTCAAATTAATTGCCCCGCTGGCATAAATCGTTAAAAACATCCATAAGACATTTAAGGCCATACCGGGTATCCAAAAAGCCAAGCTCCAGCGGCTAACTAACAGTTGGAGGCCGACTTGACCAATGCCCATTAAGGTGAAAATCAGTGGCCAGCGCGCCCGTTTAGTTAAGGGTAAAATAACGATTAAACAGGTTAACCACTCGGCCAAAGCTGTGTAATAGCGCGGAATATTAGGCAAGAGATCTTGCATCATGACAGGTCATCTCCAATGTAGTTAGTCAGCGCTTCGAGAAACTCCTTTTTTCGGGGACGGCTGATCTGCAAGTCGTAGCGTCCTACTTTAGCGATGTTTTTTTCGATGCCAGAGACGTGTTTAAGGTTGACTAAATAACAGTTATTACAACGAAAAAAATCATCCTTTAGCAATTTCTGTTCCATATTTTTCATGGACTCTAAAATCGTGTGGGTTTGTTCACTAGTGTGTAATTTTAAGTAATGGCCGTCACTTTCCACAAAAATCAAGTCACTGAGGTTGATTTTTTGAAAGCCGCTACTGGCTTTTATCGTCAGATGTTTTTGTTCCTGATTGGCTTGTTTTTTTAAGACTTTTTTGAAGTGCTCACTGAAGTTAAAATAAGTCAGTGGTTTAAGCAAAAAATCGACTGCGTTGACTGCGTAGCCTTCAATGGCAAATTGCACGTAGTTGGTGACAAAGACGATCATAACTGCCTCATCTACTTGCCGAATTTTTTTGGCAGCCGTCATGCCATCCATTATTTCCATTTCCACATCAAAATAAATGATATCGTAATTGCTTTGGTAATTGTCAACGATACCTAAGCCGTCATGATAACAATCAATGGTACACTTGATGTGATGCTGATTAAAAAAAGTTTCGATATGGTGTTCCAGCGTTAAACGATTGGCTTCATTATCTTCAACAATCGCAATTCTCATCCTGTTCGCTCCCTCATCTTGATAGGTAACTGTTACTTTCGTGAAATAGTATAACAAACTTTTTAGACTTGTGCTATAGATATGGAAAAGGTCTGCTTCTCGTCATACTTAAACCTGCGACAGAAAATGAATGAAATGACTCAAGTTATGCATGCTTGATTGCAAACGTTTCCCCTGATGCTATACTAAATTTAAGAGCTTAAATGGGCTGCCATCGCCTTTTTACTAATTGAAATAGCTGAGCTGATGGGATCGACCATTTATAGGAGGAGTGACGTAAGAATGAAACATCAACAATTAATTGAGCAATTATCTCTGACACAAAAAGCCTTTTTAATGTCAGGAGCAAGTACGTGGGAAACCGTCCCTTATGAGGCTTTAGGGATTCCGGCGATCTTTCTAGCAGATGGGCCTCACGGCTTACGCAAACAGGAAGGGGCTTCTGACCATCTAGGGTTAAATGCTAGCTTAAAGGCGACTTGTTTCCCAACGGCCGCTACCGTTGCCAACAGTTGGGACCCTGAGTTAGGGGCGGAGATCGGCCGTAGTTTAGGAGCAGAAGCGCGCAATAACAATGTTCATGTGGTTTTAGGACCAGGCTTAAACATTAAACGACACCCTTTTTGCGGGCGAAATTTTGAGTATTTCAGTGAAGATCCCTATCAAGCAGGGAAAATGGCTGCGGCTTATACTCGTGGCATTCAAGAGAATGGGGTTGTCGCATGTCCGAAGCATTTAGCGGCTAACAGTCAAGAAACCCGCCGCATGACGACTGATTCGATTGTCGACGAGCGGACTCTAAGAGAAATATACTTAACAGGATTTGAAATAGCAGTCAAAGAAGGACAGGCTAAGTCTGTGATGACCGCTTATAATCGCTTAAATGGCGTATATGCCAATGAAGACGACTGGTTGTTGCAAGAAGTCCTCGTGAAGGAATGGGGGTTTGATGGCTTTGTAGTATCTGATTGGGGTGGCAGTAATGACCACGTAATGGGGGTAGTAGCAGGTAGTCATTTGGAAATGCCGACGACAGGCGTCAATGGAGCCAAGGAGCTTGTCGACGCTGTTGCCTCAGGTCGTTTATCAGAAAGTCTGCTTGACCAGCGTGTTGATGAGTTATTGTCAGTGGTGTTGGCAACCGCCAGCAACAAGGAGAGAAGCCAACGGACTTTAGAAGAGCATCATGAAGTTGCCAAAAAGGCTGCCCGGGAAAGCATTGTCTTGCTGAAAAATCAAGAGGTGCTTCCGCTTAAAGCTAAAACGACCATCGGCATCATCGGTGACTTTGCCGAAACGCCTCGCTATCAAGGGGCCGGTTCATCCGTTGTCAATCCAACTCAGTTGGATACGACTTTAGAAGTGATTGGTGCTTATGACCTTGATTATCGAGGGTTTGCGAAAGGTTATCATCGCAGTTTTAAAGAAGATCAAAAGTTGATCGATGAAGCGGTAACGTTAGCTAAACAAGTTGACACAGTTCTGCTTTATGTGGGACTTGATGAAATTAGTGAGTCAGAAGGATTGGATCGCACGACCTTGTCTTTGCCTGATAATCAGTTAGCCTTGATTAAAGCCATTTCGGCAGTTAATTCAAAGGTGGTTGCCATTATTTCCGCCGGTTCAGTCATAGACATGGCTTGGGATGAGGAGGTTCAAGGGATTCTTCACGGGTACTTAGGTGGTCAAGCTGGGCCAAGCGCGATGCTTGACGTTATTGTGGGACAAGCCACTCCTAGCGGCAAATTAAGTGAAACCTACCCTCATGACTATCGGGAGTTACCAGCTGCTAGAGACTATCCGAGTGCTACCAATCAAACGGTTTATCAGGAAGGGCCTTATATTGGTTACCGCTATTTTGAAACCGTGCAAAAGGCAGTCAAATACCCTTTTGGTTACGGCTTGAGTTACACTCAGTTCGCTTATGCGGATTTAGAGATTAGTCAGACCGGCATTAGTTGTCTAATTAGCAATGTAGGGCAGTATGATGGGGCTGAGATTGTGCAACTATATGTAGCCAAAGAGTCGGAGCTGATCTATCGTCCAGAAAAAGAATTGAAAGGTTTTACCAAAGTCTTTCTAAAAGCTGGCGAGAGCCAGCGAATAGAGATACCCTTTGATGATAAAACCTTCCGCTACTACAATGTAGCGAGTCAAGAGTGGCAAGTGGAGCCAGGGGAATATCAACTGTTGGTTGGGGCAAGTGTTCAGGATATTCGCTTAAGCGGTAGTTGCCAGCAAAAGGGGCAAGAGGTTGTTTTATCTTATGATGTGGCGACAATCCCTCATTATTTTAGTGGTCAGGTCGCTCAAGTTACCATGGCCGAATTTGAAATATTATTAGGGAAAGAAGTTCGTCTTTTACCTTTTACAAAAGGCCAAGAACTGTTTATGAATGATTCGATTAGTCAATTGGTCTATGCTAAAAGTGGCGCCGCCCGTGTGGTCTATCATATTTTAAATGGAATTTTAAAACGCAGTGAGAAAAAAGGGAAACCTAATTTAAATATTCTGTTTATTTACAATATGACCTTTACAGCAGTTGGAAAAATGACCAATGGTATGGCCAATCATGAGATGATGGAAGCTGTTGTGGTCATGGTGAATGGGCGTTTTTGGTCAGGAGCGGGTCAACTTTTTGGGGCTTTCCGCCGTAATCGAAAATTGCAAAAAAGGGGAATTTAAGCTACACTATACTATACTTATAAAGGTGATTAATCAGTGGAATCTAAAAAACAAGGCCCCTTAATGGCCATTCGAAAATTTAAGGAGAAACACCCAGATTTATTTGAATTTATCATGTTTAATATCATGAGCAATGTGGCGACGATCACCAATTTTATCGTGTTGTGGATTGGAACAGGTCTTTTGTTTGCAAGCTTATCTGAGATTAATTTTCATTGGTTTATTTTTAACTATTCGGCAACCGAAGGCGGACTTGCAGGGTTTCTGAGTTTTCTTTTAGCCTATGTCTGCGCTCAAATTGTCAATTTTATTGTTCAACGGAAGTTTGTATTTTCGGCAACGGTTGACATCAAAAAAGTTCTGCCATGGTATATTTTAACCGTGACGGTTGCGGGGATTCTTTCTGTTTGGTTACCACCTTATATGATAAAACTAACACAACCATTTTTACATGGTTTTGCCCCAACATTTGCCAATATTGTGAACATCGTCTTACAGGTGGTGATTAATTACCCGATGATGAAGTTCAAAATTATGAAGAAGGAGTAAGGGCTAGAAAAAGGAGTATTTAATAATGAAATTGTTAAGCGTGGTCGTCCCTTGTTATAATTCAGAAGCCTATATGAACCACTGTTTGGATTCGCTGTTGAGTGGTGGTGAAAGCTTGGAAATTATCATTGTGAATGATGGTTCAACTGATCGAACGGCTGAAATTGCTGATGATTATCAGCGCTGGTTTCCGACGATGATCAAGGTGGTTCATCAAGAAAATGGTGGACATGGCATGGCCATTAATTCTGGATTAAAGATCGCCACAGGTGACTATCTTAAAATTGTCGACAGCGATGACTGGGTGGATCAAGCTGCCTTAAAAGCTATCTTAAGCCTGATTGAAAGCTTAAGGTCAGAAGGTGGTGTTGACATGATCATCAATAATTATGTTTATGAAAAAGTGGGTGCTCGCAATAAGAAGAGCATTAACTATTCAACCACCTTGCCGGCTAACCGCGTTTTTTCCTGGGACGAAGTCAAGTTGCCGATCGGCAAATATTTACTGATGCATGCCTTGATTTACCGACGTTCTGTTCTGGAAGCATGTCAGTTGAGTTTGCCTAAACACACCTTTTATGTGGACAATCTTTACGCTTTTGAACCGCTCCCTTATGTTAAGCGGATCTATTATTTAGACGTGGATTTTTACCGTTATTTCATCGGACGTGATGACCAATCGGTAAATGAAAAAAATATGATTGCTCGCATCGATCAACAGCTATTCGTCAATCAGCGGATGGTTGATTTTTATACGCAGTTGACAGATTTAAATGAGGATCAGAAAAAATACATGCGCCAGTATTTGGAAATTATCACCAGCGTTTCTTCTGTGATGCTACTAAAAGAGGGCTCACCGGAAAATCTACAGAAAAAAGCCCAGTTATGGTCGTCTATTGCCAAAAAAAATCTGCCATTGTATCGAATGATGCGAAAAAGCTTAATTGGCTATAGTGTAAATCTGCCAGGTAAAACGGGGCGCTACACGGTAATTGGTGTTTATCGGGTGCTACAAAAAATTTACGGATTTAATTAGGGTGAGATTAGGGGGAAAGGCGTATGTCTGAGTTTGATTATTTAGTTGTGGGAGCCGGCTTGTTTGGTTCAACCTTTGCTTATGAAGCGGCTAAACGGGGCTGCCGAGTTAAAGTGATTGACAAGCGTGACCATCTTGGCGGTAATATTTATACGGAGCGAGTAGCCGGGATTGATGTTCATCGTTATGGTGCGCATATTTTTCATACGAATAATAAATCCATTTGGGACTACCTAAATCAATTTACTGAGTTTAATCATTTTGTTAACGCCCCGATCGCAAATTATCAAGGAAAACTCTATAATTTACCATTTAACATGAACACCTTTTATCAATTATGGGGGACCCTTACGCCAGCTGAAGCTCAAGCAAAAATTGCAGAACAGCGAGAGGTTTTGGCCGGCAAAGACCCGCAAAACTTGGAAGAACAAGCTATTACTTTAGTGGGGACGGATATCTACCACACCTTAATCAAGGAATACACCAAAAAGCAATGGGGGAAAGATCCCAAGGAACTGCCAGCTTTTATTATTAAGCGATTACCTGTGCGCTTCACCTTTGATAATAATTATTTTTCTGATAACTATCAAGGAATTCCGATTGGCGGATACACTGAGATTATTAAAAAGATGTTAGCCTCAGATCAGATTGTGGTTGAAACTGAGGTTGATTTTTTTGATAATAAAGTCGAGTATTTACAAAATTATCCCAAAATTATCTATTCAGGCATGATTGATGAATTTTTTGATTATCAGCTAGGGACGTTAGCCTATCGCTCTTTGAGATTTGAAACAGAACTGTTGCAAGGCGTTGCTAATTATCAGGGCAATGCAGTTGTTAATTATACCGATGGGCAAACGCCTTATACGCGGATTATCGAACATAAACATTTTAATTTCGGCCAGCAGCCGGACACGATTATTACCAAGGAATATTCTAAAGATTGGCATCAAGGAGATGAGGCTTATTATCCAATTAATGATGATGAGAATACTCAACTCTATAAAAAGTATGTGAAATTAGCCAAAAAAGAAGATAATGTTCTTTTTGGTGGTCGTTTGGGTACTTATCAGTATTTAAATATGGATCAGGTCGTTGCCAGTGCGCTTGCGATGGTGAAACGAGAATTTAACTAAAAACCAGGAGAACTCCGTCTTTTCGCGAAAAAAATCGCTGAAAAGAATGGGGCTCTCTTTTTTGTGTGTCCTAAATTAAGCGGGTGACAAGATATGTTTTTTTCGCGACAGGTTATGCAAGAATTATTTAATCCAAACAGGGAGATGCTATACTTAATATAACATTTGAAGAATATTAAACTGCCTTGAAAGCGGGCGGCATATTCTAGAGACATAAGGGGGAGAGTTGTGAGATGTTTTGACATTTTTTGTCACTCAATTGAAAGCGTTCTAAATGTTAGAGGGGCGAGCAGGCCTCCTAGTAATGAGACCATGAGAGGAAGCGTTTAAATGAAAAAGAAAAGAAGGTTACCAATACCAGTTGCAGTTATTATTTATTTTATAACAATTATTTTGACTGTTGTATTAGTTGTGGGAAATGTCGTGATTTTATCTTATTCACAAATCGTCACAGGATTTCTGGGGCAGTCATCCTCTAAACTAGTACCAGCAAAAGGGGAAGAACCAGTGGATTATTTCACGAGTGATTTTGATTCCAATGAGGCCCTACATGATTACAGCAAACAACTAGGGCAGGAGATTGTTGAAGAAGCAATTGTTCTATTAAAAAATCAAGAGAAGGCGTTGCCACTGGCGTCAGGCAATAAAGTCAGTTTATTGGGACAGAATTCGGTGGACTTGATTTACGGCGGTGGTGGTGCAGGTTCGATCGACACGAGCCAAGCCCCTGATTTTAAGACTGTAATGAAAAAATCTGGTTTTGAGATCAACCCGACCTTATGGGATTTTTATACCGAAGGACCAGGGAAAGAGTTCCGTAAAGAGACTCCAAGTATTACTGGGCAAGGCGCCTTCAAAGTAAATGAAGTGCCTAAATCAGTTTATACAAAAGAAGTGATCAGTAGTTTTGCTGATTATCAAGATGCAGCGATTGTTACGATTGGCCGTTCTGGTGGTGAAAGTGCTGACCTGTCTCCAGACAAATTAGACTCTGGTTTTCATTACTTGGAAATAGATCAAGAAGAACGGGATTTACTACAGTTAGCCCAAGATAATTTTGACAAAGTGGTGGTTATTTTAAATACCTCTAATCCGATTGAACTGGATTTTCTTGAGAATTACGATATCGATGCGTGTATTTGGGCTGGCGCTTTAGGACAAACTGGGGCATATGGCATTGGTGAAGTTTTAAATGGCAATGTAAACCCTTCAGGGCGTTTAGTGGATACATACGCTTATGATGTTTTCAGCTCGCCTGCCATGGTTAACTTTGGTGATTACACGATTAAAAATAGCGAAGTGGCGAGTGGTGACAAATACGTTGTTTATGGTGAAGGAATCTACATTGGCTATAAATATTATGAAACCCGTTATGAAGATGTGGTCTTAGGCAATGAAGACCGTCAGGCCTATGATTATGAGACACAGGTTCAGTATCCCTTTGGTTATGGCCTTTCTTATACTGATTTTGAATGGTCTAATTACCAAGTCAAGGAATCGGATGATTCCTTTGAAGTTAGTTTAACAGTGACTAATAAGGGCCAGACGGCTGGAAAAGAAACCGTTCAACTTTATTTACAATCCCCTTATACGGATTATGATAAGGACAACTTGATCGAAAAAGCAGCGGTTCAATTAGTTGGTTTTGATAAGACCGTCGAAATTGCTGCTGGCGAAGCAGAAACTGTTACAATTGAGGTCTCAAAAGAAGAGATGAAAGCATACGACAGTCAAGGACACGGGACTTATATTGTCGATGCTGGGGACTATTATTTGGCGGCGGGCCGAAATGCTCATGAAGGGTTAAACAACATCTTGGCTGCTAAAGGCAAAACGGTTGCTGACGGCATGGATGTTGAAGGCCGCAAAGAATTGGCAAAGAAATTTACCGTGGATCAATTAGATGCTAAAACCTACGCTGTTTCAGCAGAAACTGGCAAAGAGATTAGCAATCAATTTGAAAATGTCGACATAAAAAAATACGATGACGACTTTGTCTACCTTTCCCGCAATGACTGGGAAGGCACTTGGCCGACAGTCTATGCTGATGGCAAATGGAAGGCTAGCGAACAACTGTTGGCCGACCTTGAGTTTTCTCATGAAGAAAATAAAGAGGACAAGATGCCTGAATTTGAGAAAATCAGCGAGGAATACGGCAAGCTTAGCGCCGCTATGTTAATTGGTGCAGATTATGACGATGATAAGTATCAAGCACTGTTAGATCAAATGAGTTTGGAAGATATGACCACCTTAGTGAGAATGGGCGGATATGCCACTCGCTACATTGAATCAATCAACTTACCAGGAACGATTAACAAAGATGGTCCTGCTGGGATTTCCAGTACCTTGGTCGGTGGTGGTGAATCGACTGCCATGGGCTATCCCGCTCAAGTAGTCGTGGCCTCAACTTGGAATTCAGACGTTGTGAATCGCATGGGTCAAGCGATTGGGGAAGATAGTTTAGCTGCTAAAGTGTCAGGTTGGTATGCACCTGGGATCAACACTCACCGCTTGCCATTTGGTGGTCGTAATTTTGAGTACTTCTCAGAGGACAGCTTTATTTCTGGTAAACTAAGTGCTAGTGAAGTTGAAGGCGCCCAAAATAAAGGAACCTTTGTCTTTATGAAACACTTTGCCTTAAATGACATTGAAACAAACCGAATGGGTGGGGCGATGTTTGCCAACGAACAAGCCGTTCGGGAAGTCTTCTTGAAACCATTTGAAACAACCGTTAGAGAAGGAAATGCTTCAGGTGCCATGGCTGGGATGAACCGAATTGGCCCGCGTTGGGTAGGGAGTCACAAAGGCTTGATGACTAACACGCTTCGAGAGGAATGGGACTTTACAGGTCTTGTGATTACTGACCAAGCTTCGTTCCCGAATTTTTATTACCAAGACATGTTTGGTGGGTTAGAAGCGGGGACAGACATGTGGTTAAATACTAGCACCATGTTATGGAACTTCTCCGATGAGTCGTTGACGCCGACGATGGCTAACCATTTGCGGAATGCTTCACACAATATTATTTACACGATTGTTAACAGCAATGCCATGAACGGCATGACGGCAAATACAGAAGTTAAAAAGGTCACCCCTAAATGGAAATTTATGCTGTTTGCAGCGGATGCAGTAATTGGTGCGTTATTAGCCTTTATCTTCTTTATCACAACACGAAAGTTAATCAGACAACGACGTGAGAAAAAGGCGGCAATTAGCGAATAAATAAAGAAAGAAACGTAAAACAGCCTGGGAAAAAATTTTCCAGGCTGTTTTTGTCAGCGGTATTCTTAAGTGAGTTAGGACGTTTACATAGCAGGACGGCTATTTAGCTTTCTGATAGGATGGTGATGATAGCGAGGTGCTTGTTATATAATTTTATTGGAAATTATGAGTCATATCCGGAATCAGTTGACGTTGAAGTCTCGCTGAGCAAATGGTTATAAAACTTGATATACCTGTGTTTTGCTACTGCTAATGCAACGACATGAGTAAAATAAAAGACGTCAACTATAACGATACGAAATTTTGGTAAAACCGTTTTCCTGTGTTATTTAATATAGCTGGTATAACCAAAGCTATTTTTTGAATGGCATCTAAGGAGAAGTTGAAACAATTTGTTATACTATTTAATCGAAAATTGAGGGTTATGTCCGTAATCAGTTGACGTTGAACCATTGGTGAGTAAATGGTTATAAATATTGATATGACTGTGTTTTACTACTGTTAATGCAACGATGTGAGTAAAATAAAAGACGTCAACTGTAGCGATACAAAATTTCCAGAAAATTGTTTGCTTGTGTTATTTAGTTTGGTTGGTATAATTAAAACCATTTTTTGAATAGCACCTAAGGAAAATTTGAAACAACTCGTTATACTATTTAATCGAAAATTGAGGGTTATGTCCGTAATCAGTTGACGTTGACACCTCGCTAGGAAAATGGTTATAAATCTTGATATTCCTGTTTTTTACTACTGTTAATGCAACGACATGAGTAAAATAAAAGACGTCAACTGTAGCGATACAAAATTTCCAGAAAATTGTTTGCTTGTGTTATTTATTTTGGTTGGTATAAACAAAACCATTTTTTTAATAGCCTCTAAGGAGAATTTGAAACAACTTGTTATACTAGTTAATCGAAAATTGAGGGGCATGTCCGTAATCAGTTGACGTTGACACCTCGCTAAGCAAATGGTTATAAATCATGATATGCCTATGTTTTACCGCTTTTTTTTCAATGGGATGAGCGAGAAAAGGGCGTCAACTATAACGATACAAAATTAGAAAAAAGTATTTGAAAGTTGTTTTTTTATTCAGGTAGAGTAAGTTGAATAAACTAGATGTTTCTAATTTCGATCTTTGATGAATACAATAAAATAAAACTAATAACTTCGCTTTAGTTTTAACATATTTTTGTCATTTTGTAAAACCGCTAACTCACCCTTTTTGACCATGTAAATTTTCGAAAAAATTACGTAAACAAGTCGAATTGGCGATATAAAGGGGTTTTCCAAAATGAGTACAGAGAAGGATTATCAAAAAGTAGGCTAAAAAGGGTCAGTTAGCTGGCAAAAAAAATATTACTTATATGACTTATCTGAGTTAAATGAGAATCAAGATGATCATTTAGGATATAATGGAAGAAAGAATAAGTTCATTGGAAAATAAGGGGATGAGATTAATGGAACTGCCAATTAACCAATTAGGCCAGATACTAAAAGGATTGTACGAATCGGGTTATTTCGAAACTGAGGGATTGCAAGACGGGATTGGGCAATTAATCAATGATCAACAAGGAACGATAGGTATTTCGATGCAAGAGAACCCAGAAGAACAGTAGCTTAACTGTTAAAAAGTGAAATAGCAAGGACGGTGTGTATGAAAAAAGTAAATGTGATCTTATTTTCTGAATTTGAATTATTGGATGCAACAGGACCAATTGAAATTTTTAGTCGGTTAGCTGATTATCAAGTGACTTGTTTTTCGGAAAATGGCGGACTAATAACCAGCGCTCAAGGTGTCCAATTACAGACTACTCCCTTTTTGACAATAGATCCAAGAGGGATTCTATTAATTCCTGGAGGGAAGGGAACAAGAAGACTGGTTGATAATGACCAGTATCTTAGCCAATTAAAGCAATTGTCGATTGAGGCAGAGTATGTATTGACAGTTTGTACAGGAGCCGCGCTATTAGCCAAAACAGGATTACTAAATAATCAACGAGCAACAACGAATAAACTGGCGTTTAGCTGGGTGAAATCGGTCAATCAAAATGTCAAATGGGTTGAGCAGGCGAGATGGGTGGTCAGTCGTAACATTTATACATCTTCTGGCGTTTCAGCTGGAATGGACATGGTTTTAGGGTTTATTGCAGATCGACATGATCAGCAATTGGCCAAGCAAGTAGCAAGAGAAATTGAATACAACTGGCATGAAGATCCAGACGTAGATCCCTTCGCAATCACTGAATAATAATTAGCGGACAACGGACCTATAAGAAAAAGGAGTGTCACCATGGAAAAGTATTGTCAGTACGGTAAATTGTCGGCATGAATGAAGAGGAGCCAAACGCCGTTTATGTTTTTGAAGTTTGGGAAAACAAGGAGCTTATGAAGCCTGACTTTCCTTGGTGATTGTCGAAAGCTAATTGGCAAGCAATGCCGATTCTTGATCTATCAGTACATAGTCATTATCCAGAATTGACAATATATGGTGGTAAAGCAACGTGATAAATTGAAAAGCTAGGAGCGGTTAAATGTTAAAACGTGGAGATAAAATTGGGTTAGTTGTCAATTCTAATGGATTGTCATTGGACCGTGAAAAAGAAGTGGCGATGTTAATAAAGGAACTTATTGAGATGGGATTGACACCTGTTTGTAGTCCGTTTTTGTTTCAAAATAAAGGGATCTTCAGTGGGACTGCCGAGGATCGAGGCATGGTGATGAATGCTTTTTTTGCCGACGAGTCGATTAAGGCTATTTTCGATATTTCTGGTGGCGATATTGCTAATCAAGTCCTGCCTTATTTAGATTATGAGTTGATAAAAAATTACTCAAAGCCTTTTTTCGGCTATAGTGATTTGACTACACTTTTAAATGGAATCAACCAACAAACCGGTGTTATGACATATTTATTTCAATTACGAACGATTCTCTGGGATCAAACAGGGCAGCAAAAAGCTCGTTTTATTAAAAGTATCTTCAACGATGATGACAGTCTATTCAAGAGTCATTGGCAATTTATGCAAGGAAAGAGTATTAGTGGTCCGTTAATTGGTGGAAATATTCGTTGTTTTTTGAAGTTAGCAGGGACCCCGTATTTTCCTGATTGTCGAAATAAAGTGTTGTTTTTAGAAAGTAATGGTGGTGGTATTCCTCAACTAACGACTTATTTAACGCAATTACGACAAATGGCGGTGTTTGATCAGATTAGTGGTATTTTATTAGGTAGTTTTACTGAATTGGAAGTAAGTGATGAAGAAATGACGATCAGTGAGTTATTGTCTCAAGTGATCGCCAATCCCGATTTGCCTGTAGCAAAAACGTCGGATGTCGGCCATGGTTCACACTCACGTTGTCTTGTAATTGGCGATAAAATCGAGCTTACTAGTTAAGGACAATCCTCTTGTTAGTTGAGATGTAAAGAAAAACACGACTGAAACGTTCAGTCGTGTTTTTCTTTATTCGGTTCGTTTTAATTGATCGATGACGAGGTTAACGACTCAAGGAGTGAGCGATCCAACCTCTCAATCCATTAGCAATATTATCTCAAATTACGTGAGTTAATATTAATTTATAAAACATAGGTTCTTAGAGGTTCCCTTTAATTTTGGAAGAATAAAACCTTTAAATCTAATATACAAGGAGTTGTCTGAAAGTCATCCCTTGCAATAGCCTATAGTTTTAACTAACAGCGTCTTCGGTGAAAGCTAGTTTGTGTACAGCGTTTTTCTTTTGTGTACAAAATACATTCAGTGTTTCTTGAGTCAAGCTTTAAGCGAAGTATTGTAATCGTTTGCTGTTATTCATATACTGAAATTACGAATAAAGGAGGGGACAATAAATGAAAGAATTTTTACAAAAATTAGGGAAATCGTTGATGATGCCAATATCGATTATTGCGGCTGCCGGGATATTTTTAGGTCTGGCATCAGTTTTGCAAAACCCACTAATCGTAGGAGAAGGCTTTGTGTCATTAGGACACGTTCAAAATGTGATTGGTTTTATTAGAGCGATCGTGGCAGCTCTGTTTGGCAATTTACCGATTCTCTTTGCCATCTCAGTCGCCATTGGCTTAGCAAAAGCTGAGAAGGCAACCGCCGCCTTTGCTGCGGTTATCGGTTTTATTTTATTCCATGTGACGATTAGCTATATTTTAAATCTTAATGGTATTAACGCCTTAACCACTTCTGTTGATGCCCTAGTGGAGGCTGGCTCAAGCCAATTAGAAGCGACTCAAATTGCTTCGGCCTATGAATCAGTATTAGGCTTCTTCACCTTGAGAATGAATGTTTTTGGCGGGATTTTAGTCGGCTTATGGGTGGCCACAGTTCACAATCGTTTTTATGGGATAGAATTACCGATGGCCATTAGTTTCTTTGGCGGTAAACGGTTTGTCCCGATTATTACCACAGTGACCATTCCCTTTTTAGGCCTGTTAATGTACGCGATCTGGCCGGTTTTAGGCAAAGGAATTGAAGGGATTGGCTCAATCATTGCTGGCGCTGGAGTAGCTGGTACGTTTCTTTTCGGTTTTATCGAGCGCTTGTTAGTGCCGACAGGGTTGCATCATATTTTAAATCAACTAGTTCGTTTTACGCCAATCGGTGGTGTCGCACTGATTGATGGCGAGCAAACCGTTGGGGCCCTAACTATTTTTAATACCTTGCTGGCTCAACCAAATCCAGATCTAACGGTGATGCAAGAGGCCACTCGCTTTTTGGCTCAAGGGAAAATCCCTTTTATGGTCTTCGGTTTACCTGCGGCCTGTTATGCCATGTTTAAAACTGCAAAACCTGGTGAGAAAAATCGAGTGAAAGGCTTGCTCTATGCGGCTGCCTTGGCTAGTTTTACGACGGGAATTACGGAACCGATTGAGTTTGCGTTTATCTTTGTCTCGCCTTTCCTCTTCATTTTTCACGCCTTAATGTCAGGCTTGTCATTTATGTTGATGGACCTTTTCCATGTCTCCATCGGAAATGTTCAAGGAGGGGCAATTGATCTGACGGTCTTTGGTATTTTAAGAGGAGTGGACACTAGATGGTTTTTAGCTGTTCTAGTGGGAATCGTTTATGCCTTTGCTTATTATTTTGTCTTTAAAAAAGTTATTTTAAAGCATAATGTTAAAACTCCTGGACGAGAAGAGGTGGAAGGGGAATCAGTTGTCATTCAGGACGGGGGCAACCTTGGCCAAACAATTGTTGAGGCGCTTGGTGGTAAGGCTAATATCAAAGAAATCGAAAATTGTTTTACCCGCTTGCGACTGGTGTTAGTCTCAACAGACCCTGTTGATGAAGGTGCCTTAAAAGCCACAGGGGCAGCGGGAATTGTCAAATTAAATGACACGAATATTCAAGTGATTTATGGGCCTCAAGTAGAGGGAATCGCATTAAAAGTTAAAGGAGCAGCTCAAATTGAAGAAAAATAATATTGTATTAGTAGGTGGCGGGTCAACCTGGACACCGGGAATTTTAAAGGCCTTAACCACTCATTTAACCAGCTTTGGTTTAAATCGCGTGACACTGTATGACACAGATGGTCAACGGCAAGAGGTAATTGGCGAGTTTGGGAAAATTTTATTTCAGGAGGAAGCCCCAGAAGTTGATTTTCGCTATACGACTGATAAAGAAGTTGCCTATCGTGATGTTGATTTTGTTTTTTGTCAAATGCGAACTGGTGGCTATCCCATGCGTGAGCAAGATGAAAAGATCCCTTTAAGCTTTGGGGTTTTAGGTCAAGAAACATGTGGGCCAGGCGGATTTGCTTATGGGATGCGTTCGATTCGTGATATGGTTGAGATGGTTAAAGAGGTTCGCCGCTTAAGCCCTGAGGCGTGGATTTTGAATTACACCAATCCTGCGGCAATTGTGGCACTAGCTCTCGATAGCTATTTTCCTGATGATCAACGAATTTTAAATATTTGTGACCAGCCTGTTAATTTATTGCGATCTTACGGGCGATTGATCGAGGCGGATTATACGAAATTTGAGCCGACCTATTTTGGATTGAATCATTTTGGCTGGTTTACTCATATCTACGATGAAAATGGTCAAGACTTAGCCCCACAAATTAAGGACACCATTTTAAACGGAGGGTTTCGTCCAGTTGATGCAGAACAGCGTGATCAGTCTTGGTTGGACACCTATGCCATGGTTGAGGACATGTTGCTTGATTTTCCTGAGTATCTGCCTAACACTTATTTACAGTATTATTTATATCCAGAGTATAAGGTAAGCCATTCAAATCCTGACTATACGCGGGCGAATGAAGTGATGGCAGGACGTGAAAAAAATGTTTTTGGCGAGTGTCGTGATATTGTGGCCAAAGGAACGGCCAAAGATTCCCACGTGGTTCATAATGATGCCCATGGGGACATGATTGTCGAAGTGGCAGCATCGATTGCCAACAATCTTCGTCAAACCTATATTGTGATCGTGCCTAATAATGGCATTGTCGCTAATTTGCCCAATGATGTGATGATTGAAGTGGCGGCGTCACTGGGAATTAATGGGCCTATGCCGTACGCCGTTGGTCAAATTGAGACCTTCTATAAAGGGCTGATTGAAGGGCAACACGCTTTTGAAAAATTGACTGTTGAAGCATATCGTGAAGGATCTTACACGAAAGCTCTACAGGCGTTGACCTTAAATCGGACGGTTGTTGATGGGAAAAAGGCGCGCAAAGTATTAGATGCATTGATCGAAGCCAATCGAGCCTATTGGCCAGAATTAACTTAAGGAAAAATCGGCCTGCTCAAGAAGGAGTTAGGCCGATTTTTATTGTTGATAATAAGCAGCTAAATACTCGGTAAAGAGTAAATTTGTGAGATAATGTAGACTAAAGCGGTCAGCGGTATCAATTCCTTCAATCGAAGCCGGCGAAATCATGCCGTAAAGCTGGTAATCAGTTAGTGCGGCGATTGGATTAGTGGAGAAACCAGTGATGCTGAGAGTGGTTGCCCCTTTGACCGAGGCAATCGTCGTGGCCGATAAAACAGTTTCGGTCGTACCGCTGACGCTAAGGGCTATGGCTAAGTCGTTTTTTGTTAACAATTTTGCATTGTGTTTCATCACATGAGGATCGATAAAGGTGTGGCTGTTTATGCCTAAAATTTTCAGGCGCTCATGAAGTTCTTCAGCCGGGAAGCGTGAGAGACCAACAGCAAAAAAGACAATGCGGTGGGCTTGGTGGATCTGCGTGATGATTTTGTCAATCACGTCTTGGTTGATCAGTTGTTTTGTTCGCACAATTTGTTCATCTAAAGTCGTCAACGTGATGACGTTCTCCTTTTCATGAGTCGTCAAATACAAGGCCTCTCTAAAATCAGAAAACCCTTTAAACCCTAATTTTTGACAAAGGCGGGTAACGGTATTGGGGACAGTATAATTTTGGGTGGCAATCTCACGGATGGTTAATGATTTGATGACGTCTGCCTGATTTAACAAGGATTGTAAGACATCTTCCTCTGTTGAGTTAAGTTGATGACGGTTCTTTTTAAGCAATTCGTAAAAATACATAAAGAGCCTCCTAAAGTAGCAAATGTGATGATGTTCAGTTGCGGTCGTGTTGATTAAACTAGCCGAGTTTCCTGGCCCCAGCTAGAGATTATTTGACAGAAACGATCGCTTTATTTCCGGTAACAGCATGACGAGGGATATAGGTTTATCATAGCTGATTTTTTTCGGAGTTTCAAATTTATCTGAAGAGTCACTGAGTGAAAAAAAGCTGCTTTTTCATTAATCAGTAAGTAATAAACAAGGAAAGTAGGAGCAGAAATGAAAATTGGTATAGCGATGGATTCTTTTAAAGGAAGCGTGACAAGTTTAGCTGCTGGGTTGGCTGTGGAGCGCGGGATTAAGCGAGTTTTGCCAAAGGCCCAGATTGAACTTTGTCAGGTTTCAGATGGGGGAGAAGGTAGCTTAGAGGCGATTTATGGGCACTGTGGGGGAACGTGGCAAAGGCTAAAAACGGTTAACCTGATGTTTGAACCTGTGGAAGTCGACTATCTAATTAGTTTGATTCAAGGAGAAAAAACTGCTGTCATTGAAAGTGCCAGAATAATTGGGTTGCATTTTATTCAGCCTAGTGAGTCTACCGTTGATCAAAGTAGTAGTTATGGGCTGGGGCAAGTCATTAAAGATGCCGCTGGTAAAGGTGTCAAAAGAGTGATTGTCACTTTAGGAGGAAGTGGCACGACGGATGGTGGCTTAGGTCTGTTGCAATCATTGGGAGCTGAGCTTTTTGATGAACAAAAGAAGCTGATTGGCTTGACCAATCCTCTCAGAATGATTGCCAGTTTGGACATCGAGCCAGCCCTTGAGTTTTGTCGACAATCTGGCATTCAATTGGAAATAGCCAACGATGTGACCAATGTTTATGGCGGAGAGGCAGGGGCTGCTTTTGTTTTTGGTCCCCAGAAAGGGGCAAGTGCTAGTCAATGTCAGTGGTTGAACGAGCAATTATTGAAAGTTGCGGCTTATGGTATCGAGACTTACGATATCGACTTACAAAAAGTTTCTGGAAGTGGGGCGGCTGGTGGACTTGGTGGTGCCTTCTGTTTGCTCGGTGCGAAGATGATTTCGGGATTTGAGCTGATGTCAGAGGTGCTTAACTTGGCGGAACGTCTTAAAGGAACTAGCGCGATTTATACGGGGGAAGGCAGCTTAGATGGTCAGTCAGCTGCTGGGAAAGTCCCAGCTGGCATCGCAGAAATCGGCAATCGCTATGGCATTCCTGTGATCGCATTAGCTGGACGACGGGATCAGTCTTTAGGTCAGTTAGAAGGGCAATTAACAGCGGCTTTTTCAATTCAATTAGAACCATGCTCTTTAGCTGAAGCGTTGACTAAAGAGAAAACGGAGCAGGGACTGGAGACAGTTGCCAGTCAAAGCATTAAACTACTGCAAGCCTCTTTTGCCTCAGTCGATAGCTGAGACAAGAGAAACTTAAACTAAAAGTAGCTTGGCATCTTTGGTTACGGCGTAGATATCTTCAAATTTTTCGTCAACGATGGGCGATAACTGTTTGGTTCGTTTAATTGTTAAACTTCGGTAAAGAAAGTAAGGCATGATCCAACCGAGAGTGCCAGGAATAGCTAAGCTGACCATTAAGGGGATCTGATGACCGAGGATGGCAAAGACCGCTCCTGCCATCAAAGCAGTCCCGATCACGCCGAAAAGATAAGCGACGGTGGCGGGAATCAGTCGTTTAGCGTGTTTAAGCGAGATGATTTCTGCCACAATCCCATCAAATTTCCGTTGCAGACGGTTTAGTTCAGCCTGGTGGTCAATTTTGCGGTCTCGTTTGAATGTTAAGGTGACGGTATTAGGTTGAAGCGTTGCCGAGTGACTGTCTAGTTGCCAGCCAAAATGAAGGTAGTTGTCCAGATAGATTCCTGCTACTTGCTCATTAATGGTTATGTCCGTATAGTCGTAGCCGATAAATTTATTTTTTTCCACGTGTCTCACTCCAGTTAGTCAGTCTTTCAAGGTTTCCCCTTGTTGATTCCTTTATATTACAAGGAGAATGTTGGCAAATCGTTTAATAAATGTTGCCAAAATGTTAAAAAGCTAATCCTTTTGAGCGATTTCAACAAGTTTTTAGGGTAATGATAACCGTCGTCCCACGCCCTAATTGACTGGTAACCTCAATTCTTCCTTCCAGTAATTCAATGACTTTTATAACCAAGGCAAGGCCTAAGCCGTTTCCTTGGCTATTGTGAGAGTGATCTCCCTGATAAAATTTATCAAAAAGATGGTTTAGGGTGTAATCGTCCATGCCACAGCCGTTATCACTAATGGTAACAGTTAGTGAGTCATGATCAGATGTTTGAGATAAGGTAATGGTGCCAGCGACTGGCGTAAATTTTAAGGCATTTGCCAAGATGTTTCGCCAAATAATTTCGACCATGGCGGGATCGGCTTGTATGTTTACTCGTTCTTCTATATTAGCTTGAATGGTCATCCTTTTTTCATTAAATAGTGGTTCGAAGCTCAACAAGGAGTCTGTTAACTGTCGGCAAACATTGTAAGGCTCTGTTGCTAGCTGGATTTCCTGATTTTCCAACTTGTTTAGGCTTAAGATATTCGTCACTAAATGACTGAGGTTATTGGTGGCCGTAATGATGGTCCTCGTATAGGCCTGTTGTTTCTCAGGGGATAAAGGTTCTTTGAGCGCTGTTGCGTAGTTTTGGATTATTGCTAACGGGGTTTTAAGTTCATGGGAAACGTTGGCAACAAAATCTGTTTTTAGGGTTTCTAAAGAGCCTAGTTCCTCTACCATTTTATTAAAATCCTGAAACATCACATCGACGTGAGTTAATTTTGTTGAGTGATGAATCGGTGCCAAATGGATTGAAAAATCACCATTAGCGACTTGTTTCGTCGCCTGACCTAGCCGTCTCATAGGTTCATCAAAAGCACGTCGCTTTTGAATGGTGGTTATAAATGTAAAGATAGCCGCAATAAGTGCCCAGTATAACAGGTACCAGAATAGATATGGTTGGCTTTCTTTAAGGATGTCCAGCTTGTCGGTTGCGGTTATGCCGTAGATGATTCCCGGGAAAGCACCAAGAGCGCCTAATAAAAGGAACGAGGCGGCGTAACCCCACCAAGAAAAATAGCGAACGTTAATATCAAAGGGTTCTTTTTTCATACCAACACCGCCTTATAACCTAAGCCATAAACTGTGACAATTTTAAATGCGGTGGCAGTTGAAAATTTATCTCGCAGTCTCGTCATATAGACATCAACGGCTCGCAAACTGGTTTGACTGTCAATCCCCCAAAAATCATCCATCAGTTGGCCACGAGAAAATGTCTGGTTAGGGTAACTTAACAATTTGTACAGCAAATTAAATTCGCGTAAGGTAACAGGAACATCTTCTCCCTTTAAGGTGGCGGTTAAAGCCTGTTGATTCAAAACGAGTTCGCCAATTGTCAGTGATCCTGCCGTCGCGATGTTGGCGCGGCGCAATAAAGCCGTTATGCGCAATGATAATTCCGCCATATTTAAGGGTTTGACCATATAATCGTCAATGCCAATATTAAAGCCACGCTGTTTGGCCGAAAAATCATCTCGTGCTGTCATAAATAAAATTGGAATGTGGGCATCAACCTTGCGAACGCTCTGGGCAAACTCAAAGCCGTCGATCTCAGGCATCATAATATCCGAGATGATCAGATCAAACGAATGGTTATACATCTTTTCATAAGCCTCGTTAGCATGGCTGCAAGGGCTAACTTTATGGCCATTATTTAGTAAAAAATCACTGATAATATCCCTTAATTTGTCGTCATCTTCAACAATTAGAATGTTACTCAAGATTTCCACTCCTTTAACTAGTTGTTACACTTATTATACGGTAAAAAAAGTGAAATACACAGGTTATTGCGAGAAATGGATTTAATTGAGTCGTTATGCATAACTTAATGATATGTCAGAGGAATGGCCTAAAGAGGAGGCTAATTCGCCAAGGGTTCCTCTAAAACACAATGTTAAGTCTGCTTCTTGGGTGAAATCTTGTGGGAAGTAGCGACTGGCGGGCTTGCTAAGAAGCACAGTGGTCGCTTTGTTGAGCGTTTCAGCGACAAATTGCGAACAAAAGCAACCAGTCAATGAATGAAAAGGCAGTCCTATTAAGCCAGCAATTAAACTAGCAGAACTATAGGCAGTGTGATCGCCGTGAGCAAATTTTTTACTGTAACGCTTCATGCGTTGGTAATTTTCGTCTGAGACCTGTACGCTGTACAATTCGCAGATAGCCATTACTTTTTTGGGAGAATTCATTAACGTAGGATGTTCTTGACAGAACCCTTTTTCTAGTCGGAAACTATAGAAGTCATTGAGATCGTCATCAAAACAGATTGACGCATGAGTGAATTGACTATTTGTTAGGTGTTGCAAAACATGCGAGAAAAAATCCTCATAGCGGGTCAGTAAGACATAAACAGTATGTAAGTGAGCCATGGATATTACCTCCAAGTAATTAGTTAACAATGACAGCATAAAGGAAAAATGTTGCTAAATTACTTATAAATTGTTTGAATTGTGTTAATAAGGGAGCAGATGTTATATTAAAAGAAAGAAACTTGGAAACAGGAGGACGAAATGAGCAAATTGACAACCTTAATTATTGTAAGAGGAAATTCAGGAAGCGGGAAAACGACCACTGCCAAGCAACTACAAGAGAAGTTAGGAGATGGCGTCTTATTGATCTCTCAAGATACTATCCGGCGAGACATGCTGTCAGTTAAAGATGGACCTACTTGTCCAGCTATTGAGTGGATTGAACAGCTTGCTCGTTATGGCAATGGACGGGTCTCCTATGTGATCATAGAGGGGATTTTACGCAGAGACTGGTACGGTCAAATGTTGAAGGGACTAATTGAAGAATTTGATCAGGCCCTTGTCTATTATTTTGATTTACCATTTGCAGAAACTTTAAAGCGCCATCAAACCAAAGCTAAAGCGACGGAATTTGGTGAAAAGGAGTTGAATACTTGGTGGTTGACTGAGGATTTTTTAGAGGTGGCAAATGAGCAAAGAATTGGTCCAAACGTGACAGAAGCGGAGCTTTTGAAGGAAATAATGATGGTTTTACCTCAAAGAGGTGAAGGGATAGTCCTACAGACAGCACGCTGTATCGTCCGTTCATTTGAAGAAAGGGATATCACGTCATTTATAGCCTATCGCAACAATCAGAAGTGGATGCTGTACCAAGGGTTTAAAGGGCTGACAGAGGCGACTTATAAGGAAACTTTGCTGACAGATGGGACGCTTTTTGAAGGCAAGCAATTGGCCATCGTCAGCTTGTTGACCGATCAATTAATCGGCGATGTTTTTCTGAAGTTGGAAAAACAAGTCCTCTGGTTGGGGTATACCATTGCACCTGAGTTTGGGCGACAAGGTTACGCTTATGAAGTGGTGAGGGAACTGATTGGCTGGGCTAAAAGTCATCATTATACGGTTAAGGCTGGGGTTTTGACCGGAAATCAGGCGTCGATTGGTCTCTTGACTAAATTGGGCTTTACTTATCTCGAGACAGTTGAAGGCGAACTGATTTACCAATTGTGTGAGTGAGGTTATCTGAATGATTTTCACAAATAGTTTCAAAGTGATACCGGGAAACCTGAGAAGAAAGAGGGAGAGGGCGGTATCAAATTGAAACTTTGTGATCTTTATTCTTTCATTTAACGATCCATTTTGTTAAAATAGAGAACGCGTGATAAAAAGGGATAGGGGTGTCCAATGGAGGAAGCAAAAATTATGTGTTTGCGTTGTGGTAATCAAGAGGTGGCGTTAAGTCGACATGAGCATGGGGAGAACTATGTGTTGTTTGGTTGTGATGAAAAGAAAGCTTTATCTCCAGAAATAACGATTGCCATCAATGTGGCTATTTGTGATAAGTGTGGGGAAGTCGCTTTTTTAAAGGCAAAGGAAGTCACGGAGCCAATAGTTTAAGATCATTTTTTTAGAAAGTGGTCAATAGTAGCTCTCAAGCTATTATTGCGCTATAATAAAGGGAGTAGTAACAGATGTGTTGATGTTAAGGCATGCTTTTTAAACAAGGAGGCGGTAAAAATGGAAGAATCAGTGTTCTTTAATCGAGGAAATGCATTGGCTTCAAAAAAGGATCCTAAAGATTTATACCGGACCGTTCAAGTTGAGCAGTCAAAACAGCGTGGCAAAGAAAATCTTGTGATTGTCTTGGATGAAAATAATCAGGAACATCTTTTGTTTAGTTTTGATGATCAATTGCCTAAACAAACAGGAGAAGAGTTTAAAATTAAAGAACGAATTTAGAATAGACATCCAGTAAAATCAGCAGACCATATAGTTCTACTTGATTACTTACATAACAAACAGTACGTTAATAAGAGCTATATAAACTAAAAGAAGGAACTTAGCTAGTTATTAGTAGAGGGACTTCTTTTTGTCTTTTCTCGATTTGCCAGGAATAGGAGCAGTTAAATGAAAGTGACAAGAGGGATGTTGCACCCTGAATTGCGACTAAAAGGAACCGTCATTCGGAAAGTGTTTAATTTTAAAACTGAAAAAAACTTTCAAACAACTGCCAAACTGGTTCGAAAAGTGATGCAAGGCAAAACCAGTGCTGTGATTGACTGTCAAGAACGCATGATGATAAAAAACGATGGTCAAAAGTTGCGTCTTTGCTTGTATCAATCCCATAGCCCAAAAAAGAATGCCACGGGTGTTTTGTGGTTTCACGGTGGTGGGTATGCGACTGGGGTGCCAGAGATGGATTTAGCGTATTATGAAAAAATGATTGCCACCAGCAACTGCGTTATCGTGGCACCTGATTATACCTTATCCACTGAAGCTCCTTATCCCGCAGCTTTAGAAGACGGCTATGCTGCCTTACTTTGGTTGAAGGAACATGCCGATGAATTAGGGATCCGCAGTGATCAGCTTTTTGTTGGTGGTGACAGTGCCGGGGGTGGTTTGACGATTGCCACCGTTCTCTATGCTCGCGATCAGGGGGAGGTCAATGTGGCTTTTCAGTTGCCCATGTACCCGATGATTGATGATCGGATGACGACGGCGTCGATGGTGGAAAACGATGCGCCTATTTGGAATGAACGAAGCAACCGCGTCGCTTGGGCGATGTATTTAGGCGAGTTAACAGGCAGTCAGGAAGTGCCCGTTTATGCGGCGCCTTCCCGTGAAACGAATTATCATGGTTTGCCACCGGCTTATACATTTATCGGAACGGTCGAACCTTTTTATGATGAAACGATGATTTACATTAAGCAATTGCAAGAAGCAGGGATTGAAGCTCAGGTTGATGTCTATGAAGGTTGTTTCCACGGATTTGACATTATCGGTCGCAAGGCTGCCGTTAGTCAAAGAGCGTTGGACAACATGATGAGGGCCTTTAAAGAAGCCACCGACGCTTATTTTGCAAAACAAAGGGACTAAAACAAGGCATGCTCGTTGGATAATCGCGAGCATGTCTTGTTTGTTTGTGGTTTATGGGAGGGGATCTTTGCCTAAAGCGTTTTTGAACAAATTATACTTAACAAATAATAATTCAACAATGACAAAAAGCATAGCTGTTGATTCGTAAGTTTTCCCTGACAAGTTAGCGAGATTAACAATCGATGTGGTAAAGTAGATGTTTTCAGTAGATATCCGCGCTAAAGTGCTATTTTTAAGTTTGGAAATAGAAATGACTTTGACGCCTAAAAAGGTCAACTGTTTTGCGGCATTAACTACGTGAGTCGATTCGCCATCGAGGGACAGCAGAATCACCACATCTTCAGCTGTTACGATCTTAAAAAATTCATCGTGAATCTGATTGGTATCCAAATCATAAACGCAGTCGCCACAAGAAAGGAAATTTTGCTTAAGGTGTTTTGCTGCCTGGTTTTGAATATCGCCTGAACCAAAAATAAATAGTCGCTTGCTTTGATGCATGAGCTGACAAATAGCGGAAAAGTCTTTTTTCTGCAATTCGTTAATGGCGTGAATATAGCCCTCAGAGATAATCTCCGTTACGTTTTCCTGGGCTTTTGTCGGGCCTTGAGTTTCCCATTTTAAAAATATTTTTAGCTCACTAAATCCCTCTAAGCCAATCTTTCGTGCGAAACGCAAAATGGTTGTTCGAGAAACGTTGCAAAAATCAGCTAATTCATTGACGGTCATCTTGGCACAACTCTGTTTATTAGTATTGATCATCTTCCAAATGTAACGGTCATTTTCGTTTAATTTATCGTAGTATTCATTGATTAAAGCGTCTAATTTCACGTTGAGTCCACATCTTTCTTATTGAGGTAGCGCTCTCATTTTTGAGGGCTTTTTTCTGTCTATATCAGGATTATAGCATGTTTTTTTTATTCGTCACAAGGTTTCTTAAGACTATAACGAAGTGAGTTAAATGAGGGGAGCAATTATAAAGGTAATAAAGGTGTGAAAATGTCCGCTTTTTGTGCAAAGAAACAAGAGCTGTCCATTGGATTCACTTTTGGGAAAACCTCTTGTGTTACTGTGAGCATTTGATAAACTGAGAGCAATTACATAAACGTTAGCGACGTTAAATGAAAAAGAAAGGACAGAATGTTAATTGAAAAAAAGAAATTGAGAAGAGGGATGTACAGATGATGAAAAAAGTTCAGCAGTTTGGTGGTGCTATGTTAGCCCCAGCTTTATTATTTTCTTTTGCAGGGATTGTGGTTGGATTCGCTATTTTATTTAAAAATCAAGAGATCATGGGAAGTCTGGCAAATCCAGATGGTAACTGGTACAAGTGTTGGGATGTGGTGTCAGAAGGAGCTTGGGCAGTCTTTAGACAAATCCCATTACTATTTGTGATTGGACTGCCAATAGGGTTGGCTAAAAAACAAAGCGCCCGTGCTTGTTTAGAAGCATTGGTAATCTATCTGACGTTTAATTATTTTGTTTCGGCAATCTTAAATTATTGGGGCGCTAATTTTGGCGTCGATATGTCGGCTGAAGTTGGCAGTACTAGTGGTTTGGCCATGATAGCAGGCGTTAAAACCTTGGATACGGGGATGATTGGCGCGTTGATTATCTCTGGCATTGTGGTTTTTTTACACAATCGTTATTTTGATACCGCCTTACCAGAAATGTTAGGAGTCTTTAGAGGAAGTTCCTTTGTCGTGATCATTGGCTTTTTCGTGATGTTGCCAGTGGCGTTACTCTTTGCCTTTATTTGGCCGAAGTTTCAAGGGGTCATCTTAAATATGCAAGATTTCTTTATCTCATCTGGTAATGTGGGAATTTGGGTCTATTCATTTTTGGAAAAGATCTTGATTCCAACTGGTTTGCATCATTTTATTTATTCTCCATTTGCTTATGACAGTATTGTCGTTCCTGGTGGAACAGCGGCATACTTTTCAGAACATTTAACGGATTTCCAAACAACCTCAAAAAGCTTAAAAGAAATGTTTCCAATTGGTTTTTCACTGTCTGGTATGTCAAAAGTTTTTGGGTCTGTCGGGATTGTCCTGGCCTTTTATCGCACCGCTAAACCTGAGAAACGAAAAGCCGTTTTAGGGTTGATGATACCTGTTGCTTTAACGGCTATTATGGCGGGAATTACCGAGCCATTGGAGTTTACTTTCTTATTTATGGCGCCGGTCTTGTTCGTGGTTCATGCTATCCTTTCCGCGACCATCTCAACAGTAAGTTTTGCTTTTGGGGTCGTGGGGAACTTTGGCGGTGGTTTGATTAATTGGTTTGCGATTAACTGGCTTCCTTTATGGAAATACCATTCGTCCACGTATATTACGCAAATTATCATTGGTATTATTTTTATCGGAATTTGGTATCTTGTTTTTACTTTCCTTATCTTGAAATTGAATTTGCCGACACCTGGTAGAGAGGCCGAAGATCAAGAAATGAAGTTGTACTCTAAAAAAGAATATCAAGCATTAAAAGAGGCCGAAAGTCCAACAGAAAGTAGTAAGTCTTTAAAGGGAGATGCCAAAAAAGCTCATGATTTTCTTGAAATCTGTGGTGGCAAGGATAATATTGTGGATGTCACCAATTGTGCCACGCGACTGCGTTTAACTGTTAAAGATGGTAGCCTAGTGGGCAGTGATGGGGATTTTAGGTTGCGAGGCGCTCAAGGATTAGTGAAAAATGGTCAAGCGATTCAAATCATTGTTGGGTTATCAGTACCAAGTGTTAGAGATGAGTTTGAAAATTTATTATAGAAGAGGATGAATAAACATGGAAAAAAAATCAATTTTAATTGCAGGTGGCGGTAGTACTTATACGGCAGGAATCGTCGTAATGATGCTGGAATATTTGGATAAGTTTCCTGTTAGAAAAATTAAAATGTATGACAACGATGAGGAACGCCAACAAAAGGTAGCAGAAGCTTGCGAGATCATCATCAAAGAACGAGCCCCTGAGATAGAGTTTTTGTATACGACAGATCCAGAGGAAGCTTTCACGGATGTTGATTTTGTGATGGCGCAATTGCGTGTTGGAAAATATGCCATGCGCGAACAAGATGAGAAAATACCTTTCAAGCATGGGGTTGTCGGTCAAGAAACCTGTGGTCCTGGAGGCATCGCTTATGGCATGCGTTCGATTGGCCCAATTATTCAATTGGCAGACTATATGGAAAAATATTCTCCAGAGGCTTGGTTGTTAAACTATTCTAATCCAGCGGCGATTGTGGCTGAAGCAACCCGTCGTTTAAAACCTGATTCAAAAATTATCAATATTTGTGATATGCCAATTTGTTTAGAAGAAATCATGGCACGGGTTATCAATAAAAAGTCTCGCAAGGAGATGGACGTTCAATATTTTGGTTTAAATCATTTTGGTTGGTGGACCAGTATTAAAGATAAAGAAGGCAATGACTTAATGCCTGAAATTAAAGCCCATGTGGCCAAATACGGGTACGCAGAAAATACGCCAGCTGGTCAACATAAGGAAGAAAGCTGGTTGGAAGCCATGCGTGCAGGTAAGCAATTGCTGGAAATCGAACCCGATTTCTTATCAAACACTTATTTAAAATACTATTTAATGGCAGATGAAACGGTAGCCCATGCCAATAAAGACTACACAAGAGCCAACGAGATCATCGATGGTCGGGAAAAAAATGTCTTTAACGAATGCGCGCGGATTGTCGCCAACGGTTCTGCCAAGGATACGACGATTGCCTCTAGTGAACACGCCGTCTTTATTGTTGACCTGGCTCGGGCTTTGGCATACAACACGAAAGAGCGGATGCTCTTGATTACTGAAAATAAGGGAGCCATTGAAAACTTTTCTAGCGATGCCATGGTTGAAATCCCATGTATTGTTGGGAAGGATGGTTATGAACCCATGAGTGTTGGAAAGATTCCCACCTTCCAAAAAGGATTGATGGAACAACAAGTGGCCTCTGAAAAATTGGTAGTGGATGCTTGGGTGGAAGGATCTTACCAAAAGCTCTGGCAAGCGATTACCATGAGTAAAGTTGTACCAAGTGCGCAAGTTGCGAAGGATATTTTAGATGACTTAATTGTGGCTAATCAGGAATTTTGGCCAGTGTTAAGTTAACAATATTCTTAGAGACAGAGGCAGAGGGCGATTTTGTCGCCCTCTTGTTAATGCAAAGGGAGGGATAAGCATGGCAATCATCATCGGCAATAAATTGCATAGCTTGGGACAATGGCTGACAAAAAAGCGTGATAATCAGCGAATAATGAAGCTAGCAGAATTATTTTTCTTTAGCTTACCAACTTTATTTTTACTGTACCATTATTTAATGGCAGTCCTAAGTGAGCAGGATTTTTTTCATCTCTTAGTCAGTAATCCTAGATATACCATCCAATTTATGACCTACGCGTCTTATTATTTTGTGTCCTTACTATTTCGATTGTTAGGACAGTTAGTGAATAAACCGCAAGAAAGTAGTCTGGTTAAAGTCGTCTTATTGCTGACATTGGTGAGCCAATTACTCAGTTTAAATCTGGTAGTTACAGCAGTTGTCTTAATGGTTAGCCGTCAATTGTTTCAGCGGGAAATGCTACGAATTAACATTCCTGACGTTTTTGCTAGCCAACAAAAAGTTTTACTGGTGCTAGCCAGCTGTTTACTGTTGGTTTCAGGTCTCTTGGCATTGATGACAGCAGTCTTATCTTAAAAGTGAAAGGGCGTTGAGTATGGCGGATAAAACAGTCTCAGCAAACATCAGCAGTGAGGCTACACGGCAAAAGCAATTATACATAGGGCTTTATTTGGTTGCCTATCTGGCATTTTCATTTGCTTCCACGCAGTTCACCCCCTTTTTATCTAGTCTAGGCTATGATACGTTTGCCCGGGGGCTTTTGCTAGCATCTTATGCTGTGACGACGTTGGTATTTCAATTAGTATTAGGGTTCCTGTCGGATAAGTATCAAACAGTGAAAAAGGTTTTAGCCATCGTCCTATTAATTTACGCAGTGGCCAGCCTCTTATTCTTTAATCTCAATCAGCAGCATTTTTGGTGGCACATGGTATTAATCGCTATTAGTGGCGGGGTGTTGAACACGGCAACTGGCTTGTTGGATACCTGGGTATTGCAATCGCCATTGGCAGTTCGCAAGTCTTTGTCGTTTTTAAAAGCCTTTGGTTCCGTCGGTTGGGCTTTTGGTAGTCTGAGTGTCTCGTTCGTTGTTTTGAATGTGGGATATCGCGGCTTAGGCTTCAGTATTGTGTTACTGATCGCCATTGCGGTAGCTGTTGGGACACTTATCGAAGACAGTATTGCAATTTCAGAAAAAAAACGACAGACAGAACTGACATTATCTGATGTCGTGTTACTACTAAAAGATAAGCGTTACAGTTTGTTAGTGTTGATTTTATTTCTTTTGTATTTTGTTATTATATGCAACAATGTTACGGTCATAGACAAGATGTTGGAATTAAAGGCTAGCACCTTGGAAATTGGTTATAAGTGGTCGATCCAATCTTTGTTTGAAATTCCAGCTTATTTAATTGGCGGTAGGTTACTTCAAAAAGTCAACGGCTACCATTTATTGACAGTTTGTGGAACAGCTCTATTTATTCAATTTATTCTTTATGCTACTGCTTCAACAGTTCAGCAAATCATTGTGATTAGCGGCATGCAAATGTTGACCACCCCGCTATTGATGGTGTCATCAAAAGTGTTGATTTACGAGTTGTCTAGTGAACACATGAAAGCCACGGGGCAGATGTTGGCTTTGAGTATTTTTATAGGCTTAGGATCAATGGTAAGTCCGGTTGTTGCTGGCTTTTTGGTTCAATGGCAGGGAATTACCTTTACGTTATTTGGGATTGCGAGTATTCCGTTAATCGCCATTGGTTTGTTAATTCTTTTAAGAAGGATGGGGGAACGTTACGATTAACTAATGAAAAACCAGTCATTCGTTTTGTGAATGGCTGGTTTTTGGTTAAGTCTATTTAACTAGTATAGGATGCTTAATTAGTTAATCTTTCCTGAATAAATGTCAGTAAGGCCTGCTTCACACTCTCGGGAATCCATTCTCTCAGTCGGGCGGTTGCCACTGGCAGCAACCATTTATCAATATCCTGATGCTTACAAGGTTAATTTATGTTTTAGACGATCAATAATTAATTGATATAACCATCATAAAGAGCCGTGTTTTTATCAACAGTTTGATAACGTTTTAAGGTGCCAGATTTACTTCCACGGGTATAAAAATAAGTTGCTGGTGGTGTACCGGTAAATTTGACCTTAATATTAACGTATTCGCCTTTAGCGGCAAAAGGTACAGATTGAAAGGCATGTGGCGTAGAAAGTACTTCAATAACCACACCTGGATCATCAGGCTGTTCGGCTTCGGCAGCGAAGAGTTGTGTTGGGAAAAGGAATATCGCTAATAGAATGACTAACCACGTGCTGATTTTTTTCTTCATAAAGTAACACCTCTATTATTATTTTGTAAATGTTCACAATAATGGTGATAACATTAAGAAAAAAATGCGCCTACCGGAAGGTGTTTGATCTGTTAAGTGCGAGTGATGATAACCAAGCAACACTCAGTTTTTTTATTCGTTTTCATCAAGTTCTTCTAGGTAGGTTGTTAAGTTCTGACTATAGTCTTCTAAGTACTGTTTTGTCTGTTCAGCAGACAGTTGGCCAATTTCATCTTCTGACTTAAGGGTCGGGAAGTTGGTTTCCGTTTCACTGACGGCTTCTTCAACTACCACGGGCTCCTCAGTTGGCTCGCCGATAATGTCAATGACTTCTCCTGTGACAGGCTCTGCTTCGCTGATATCTTCGACAATAGGTTGTTCTTTTACGACATCACCCACCACTTCTTGACTATACCCTAATAGAGAAATTAAGAACAGTAAGGCTGTGCCAATCGTTACCAGATACACGCCTATTGCCTGTTGTGGTTTATTCAATTTCATAATGCTTTTAATTCGATCTGCGACAGGTGATGAGACTAGACTCGCCTGGCCATTCCCATCGATTCCTTTGATGGCATTCAACAAAAGCAGTTCCGCGTATTCTTGGCGTTTTGACAAGCCGAAGTGTTGAATCACCACTTCATCACAGGCTTTTTCAATATCTTCTGATAATAGGTGGTCCAGTAACCAGACTAAAGGATTAAACCAGTGAAGGGCACAAAGTATGGTGCTCCAGCGTTTAATTAAGACGTCCTGCTGTTTGATATGAGTCATCTCATGGGTGATGATATAGTCCATGCTGACAGAATCAATATCGGTCAACAGCGACTGAGGCAAGATGATTTTCGGTTTAAAAACCCCATAAGCAAAAGGTTGCAGCAGTTCATCAGAATAACGAATTTCGGTTTTTTTATTAATGCCTAAGGAGTCAGTCCAGCCTTTTTCAAGACCACCGGTGAGAGGTAAGCTAGATTTAGCGATAAAGTCAACTTTTCGGTAATCAAAAAAGAATTTCATCAAGGTTACGGCTGCACCAATTAAGTACAGAATAATAATGATTGCCGAGGTATTTAAATGTGACTGACTGTTAGCTTGAATCACCGCATCGCTTAATGGGATGGTGGTAGTTTCGGGATGGAGAATGTTGATTGTCACTCCTAAAGGGATGGTTAGACGAACCATGCAAATTAGCCATAATAATTTATAAAGGCTACTGGGCATTTTCTTTTTAAATAACAGTTTGATCAACACAATAAAGACTAGGAGTAAGCAGTATTTGATAAGGTATTCGTAGATAATGGCCATGGGCATTCCTACTTATTTTCTTCAATAAAGTTAAGTAATTGCTTAACACTTTTGGCAGTTAGGTTTTCATTTTTGGCTAAGGCCGCTAAAAAACGATCGTAAGAGCCATCGTACATGTCATGAACTAATGCTTGAGTGCGTTCGTCGGCGACTTGGTCTCTGGTGACTAAAGGCGTACAGAGAAAATTGGGATTGGAGCGTTCAACAGCCCCCTTGGCCATGGCTTTCTTTATAACAGTATAGGTGGTATTGCGGTTCCAGCCAATTTTTTCAGCCAAAATGCGGGCAATATCGCCGGCAGTCATTGCGCCATGGTCCCACAAAACATCCATAATATTTAACTCAGAGTTTGATAATTTCATTAGGATAACCTCCAGGTTTATATGATTCGATAACGTTGACTAATAATAGCGTCAATGCTATTCTACACGTAGAAAGATCTATAATCAAGGGCTAGCTAGGAGAGATGAATTGAAACGGAAAAAATTGAGAGTGATGTTGATCTTTTCCAGTGTATTGCTAATAAGTGTCGTGGCAATATTATTCTTAAATAGAGGGAAACAGGAAAATCAAGAGACGATAGAGCCAAGTGTGGTCAAAGACGATGGTGAACGTTGGATTCAAATTGTTCGGACATCGGAATCGGAACCATCAGATTTGTATTTATATGATAACGGCGTACTATCAGGTTGGTTGGAAGTCAAACTAACTGTTGAAAAAGAAGGGCTCTACATTGCAACCTATATGGGAAAAATCCATCGAAATCGTTTAGATTTTTGATGGATTTTTATGTGTCTGATAAATTGAGGAGAGATAGAAGTATGGGGAATCAACTATGACCGCATGATGCAAGTGATTGCATAAGTGAATGGGGAATTGACTTATGCCTCCTAGCTCCCTCGTTATTCTAATACTACCATGTGACTAGTGTAGTAGTCAACGTTTCTTAAGGTAAACTCATTGTTTATCGCTATTTTCTTATGAAGGAAGTAGTTATTTTTTAGTGGAGAGAGCGTTATGTTAATTTGCTGCGGAAAACTTTTGTAGAGGATTAAGACAAGATCGACTGACGGGGGGATAGGTGTAACTCATTTTTTTCATAAAGGTTGTTCCAGCGTGATGATTTTTTCTTTACTTTTTAAGGGGTTTCTTATATGGTAGAGATAGTTTCCTATAAAGAAAAGGTGATGAAAATGGAAAAAGAAAAAAAGCCTTACGGAACGGTTTTAGTTCGAGCGTCAAAGATCATGGATTTTTTAGCAGAATCAACGGCAACAGAGTGCCTTAAAGATATTGCTAGCGCCACTGGGATGACGACGTCAACCACATTAAAAATATTGGATACGTTGTTGATGATTGGGTATGTCACACGTGATAAAGGCAGCAAAGAATATTCATTAGGCCCTTCTTTGGTTCGTTACGCGAATAAATATATCAATGACTCGGTGTTAGTGAAAGTTGCCACCCCTTTATTGGAGGAGCTTCATGAGTTAGTGGATGAAACCATTCATTTAGGCATATACAGTGGCAATGAAGTGATGTACTTGAATAAACTAGAACCAAAAAAACAATCGATTTATATGACATCTAAAGTAGGGAGCACTCGTCCGCTTTATAGTTCTGCCATGGGGAAAGCGATTTTAGCGACCTTTACTGAAAAGGAACTAGTCGATTATTTAGCGAAAACTGAATTGGTTCCGTTCACAGCTAATACGATGACCAATACGATGGCATTAAGAGCCGATATTGACAAAGTAAAAGGGCTAGGTGTGGCTTTTGATGATGAGGAAATGGAACAAGATTGTTTTTGTATCGGGGCAACCATTAGATTAGAGGATAATCAGTACGGTGCTTTTAGCGTTAGCATGCCTAAGTTTAGGGTAACAGAAGCGAAAAAAGCAGAGTTGATACAGTTAATTAAGGCGACTAAAGCCGGGATTGAGAAAGAGATCGCAGAAGGATAAAAGACGTAGCTGAGAAATGATTAGGAAATAGCTGATTTGCTTTAAGCTGATAAGACACTGATTGCCCCGCTTGGGAAGGATCAGTGTTTTTTTTATGCCCTTAGTCAGATTTCGCTAATGAGAATTCTTCTGAATTAATTGAATGAAAGCCCTTGAATTATTTTATAATAAGCGCTATACTGTAGTTGTATTTCTTTAAAAGAAATTTAAGTTTCTTTATAGGAAATTTAAGTAAAAGAGAATCTTCTTATTTTGTGGTTGAAGTTGATGACAAAATGAGTTAATTAAATTGAAGGAGACGATACTACATGAAAATGGAAACAAGATACGCAACGAATCCTGAGGCGATTAGACATCATTCTACGGAACAATTGCGCGAGGAATTTTTAGTGGAAGAATTATTTGTACCAGGCGAAGTGTTGTTAACGTACACTCACAATGATCGGATGATCTTTGGTGGGGTGACGCCGACAACGTCTACTTTGGAAATTATTCTAACGAAAGAGTTAGGGGTGGATTATTTCTTGGAGCGCCGTGAGTTAGGTGTGATTAACATCGGCGGACCTGGTAGTATTTCAATTGATGGCCAAGAAGAAGAGATGAAAAAGCAAGACGGGTATTACATCGGGAAAGAAACGAAACAAGTGCTATTCAAATCGGATGACGCGTCTAACCCGGCAAAATTTTATTGTGTATCTGTCCCTGCTCACAAGGTTTACCCAAACGTCAAAATTAGTATCGACGCCATTACGCCAATGGAAACAGGGGAACCGAAAACATTGAATGAGCGCAAGATTTATCAATACGTCCATCCGAATGTTTGTGAGAGCTGTCAGTTGCAAATGGGGTACACGATTTTAGCTGAAGGTTCTTCGTGGAACACGATGCCTTGTCATACTCATGAGCGCCGGATGGAAACGTATCTTTACTTTGACATGGATCCAGACACACGGGTCTTCCACTTTATGGGCAAACCAGATGAGACCAAACACTTAGTGGTTGCTAATGAGCAAGCGGTCATTTCACCAAGTTGGTCCATTCATACTGGCGTGGCAACTGCAGATTATACCTTTATTTGGGCGATGTGTGGTGAAAATATTACGTATACAGACATGGACATGGTTGCCATGGATCAACTGAAATAGAAAAAGGAGATGCTACAATGACAGAATTTAAGATGGATGCCTTTCATTTAGAAGGTAAAGTTGCGTTGGTTACAGGAGCTGTTTACGGGATTGGCTTTGGGATTGCGTCATCCCTTGCGGCGGCAGGAGCTAAAATTGTTTTTAATAGTATTAATGACGAGTCAGTGGCCCAAGGATTGGCTGCCTATCAGGAAGCAGGGATTGAGGCTTATGGGTATGTTTGCGATGTGACAGATGAACCTGGTGTCCAAGCGATGGTTAAACAAATTGAAAAAGAAGTCGGCGTGATTGATATTTTAGTCAACAATGCAGGGATTATCAAACGGATTCCCATGTTAGAAATGTCAGCGGAAGACTATCGCCAGGTTATTGATGTGAATTTAACAGGGCAATTTATTGTAGCTAAAGCTGTTTTACCGTCAATGATTGAAAAAGGTCATGGGAAGATTATTAATATCTGTTCAATGATGAGTGAATTAGGCCGTGAAACGGTCAGCGCCTATGCCTCTGCAAAAGGCGGATTGAAGATGTTGACGAAAAATATTTGTGCTGAATTTGGCGGTCATAACATTCAATGTAACGGCATTGGACCTGGTTATATTGAGACGCCACAAACAGCGCCATTACGGGTGGAAGGTCATCCTTTTAATAATTTTATCATTGATAAAACACCGGCGGCTCGTTGGGGAACTGTGACTGATTTACAAGGTCCAGCTGTTTTCCTAGCTTCAGATGCCTCTAATTTTGTTAACGGGCATATTTTATATGTTGATGGTGGAATTCTCGCGTCAATTGGCAAACAACCTTAAAAGGTTGACAGTGAATAACTAAAAGAGAATGGCGCTTTTTGCCATTCTCTTTTGTCAGTTTTGGTCCAAATGAGTAGGTTGAGGAAGGGTTTGTCGAAATGTTGAAAAATTCGTTTTATCATGACTTAAGTGATCAGAATAAGTATATGATCAATTGTTGTTTTTTTATTTTTTTTGTGAATGGTCTGTACGCCATGATTTTTGGGTCGATATTGCCGCTTTTAAGCGACGCCTATGGCTTAAACGATACTGTCAGTGGCATGTTGATTTCCAGCCATCAAGGAGGAAATTTACTTGCGGGCTTTATTGCAGGGATTTTACCGGTCTATTTAGGGCGTAAAAAGGCAATTCTATTTTTAAGTAGTTTTGTGATGATTGGTTTTGGTTTGATCATTGTGACAGGCCAGCCTTGGGTATTATTTGTGGCTTTTTTCTTTACGGGAATTAGTCGAGGCAGTATTTCTAACTTTAATAATAAAACAGTCAATGATGTTTCAAACAGCAGTCCAGCCGCTTTGAATTTTCTCCACAGTTTATTTGCAATCGGAGCTTTACTAGCACCGTTTTTAGTGATTGTAAGTACCGCTTTTTTTGGTGGAAAAGGCTGGCAAGTGGCTTGTGGGGTGATTATTTTATTAGTGATGGTGTCCCAGTGGCTGTTTTCTAAAATGCCTCTTGAAAAGGAACAGGGACTAGAAAAGGCAAGAGTAAAAAGCGGTGGGTATGCCTTTTTCAAAGAGCGTCTGTTTTGGACGACTGTTATCATTCTCTTTTTTTACTTATGTGCAGAAGCAGCGATTAATGGTTGGTTAGTGACGTATTTTGTTGACGCCAATATTATGAGTGTTCAGCAAGCTCAGTTATTGGCTTCATTGCTTTGGTTAGCCATCTTATGTGGACGGCTCGGCTGTACTTTTTATGGCGATCGCCTGTCGCGTAGTCGGTTGCTCGTAATCATTAGCATTGGCACGAGCTTGTTTTATTTTTTGTTATTATCAACTCAAAATTATTATGTGATTGTATTGGCGGTCTTTGGTTTAGGTGTCTCTATGGGAGGGATTTATCCGACGGCAATGACGATTGCTGGTTCCTCAATTAAGCAGTACCCGATGGCTATGGGCTGGTTGTTAGTCATCGGCGGCATCGGTGGAATTATGATGCCAATCGTGACAGGGATTTTATCCACTAATTATGGGATTTTCGCTGGAATGGCAGCTATCATTGTAGCGATTATCATCATGTTAGTCGGCGTTGTAAGTTATGTTCGGTGGGAAAAAGGTGCTAAATCCATAGATTGAGTACTAGATAGTTCGAGAATATCAGACAATCTACTATAATGCAGATGAATGATTCCCGTAACTAATAAAAGAGAAGTTAAGTGATTATGGCTTAACTTCTTTTTTAGGGCAAAATCATCAAAATTACTGACGATAATGCCCGATTTTTTGAATCTATTTTCATGGAATAGCATGAAATAATAGGGTACAATTTATCTACCAACTAACTAAAGAGAGGTTATTAAATGTCACTCAAGGAAAATTTTGCTGAATCAAATAGTCAAACATTAGAGTTATTAATTAAGAAACTTATGAAGGGGCTTACAGGGATTGTGGATGATGGCACCTATTCATTTGAGGCGAATGGTGAAGTTGTGGATGATAAGAGCTGGAATGCCTGGAATTGGCCTCAGGGAGTAGCACTTTACGGATTGTATAAGTACGGGAAAAAACAAGGAGATGCTGAAGCGGCTCGTATTATATCTGATTGGTATCAGCCTTATTTACAAAGTGTTTTTGCTGATAAAAACATTAACAGCATGGCACCGATATTAACCTTAGCTTGTCTGTATGAAGACTCTGGTAATCCAGAGCTAATTCCCCATTTAGAGGATTGGGCAAAATGGTCAATGGAAACGCTGTCCAAAACGGCGTTTGCTGGCTTTCAGCACGATACTTTTGGTGTGACAAATCATCAGCAATTATGGGATGACACTTTAATGATGTCTGTGCTAGCTTTAGCCAAAATTGGGGTGCTATTCGCTAATAGTGAGTATCTGGCTGAAGCTGAACGGCAATTTTTAGTCCATTGTCAATTTTTAATGGATAAGCAAACGGGCTTATGGTATCACGGTTGGACCTTTGCCGGAAAACATAATTTCAGCAATGTTTTTTGGGCTCGAGGGAATTGCTGGATAACGATTGCGATTCCTGAGTTTATCTCGATTATGGGTGAAAAGTTATCGCTATCAGTGAAAAATTATTTGATTGATGTCTTAAATGCCCAAATTGATGGTCTGGTTAAGTATCAAAATCCTGAGGGACTGTGGCACACAGTCCTTGACGACCCGACTTCCTATGTTGAAACATCGGCAGGGTTTGGTTTTGTCTATGGGATTGAAAAAGGGGTTTCCATGGGAATTGTCAGTGATGACCGCTTAGTTCATTCAACTCGAGCATTTGAGCAGCTACTATCGTTTATTACCAGTGAAGGGCAAGTCAAGAATGTATCGGCGGGGACGCCGATGGGAGAGACGAAGCAATTTTATAAGGATATTCCCATTACGGATATGCCTTATGGTCCTTCGTTAGCCATCTTGGCTTTAGGAGAAAAATTGTCAGAGGAGTAGTGCCAATGAATAGTGATTTAGTTGATAAAGTCTATTTTGATCAGGACTTTTCTATCTATCATAAAATTAAAATTCAACATCGGATGGAACGTCCTCATTTTCATGACGGCTATGAAATTCATTATACACAATCGGGAGTCACGGAGTATTACATTGATGAAAAGAAATATCATGGTGGGATGGGAACTGTGGGAGTCATTAACTCCCATGAAATTCATCGGGTTGTTGTGGATAAAGAAGAAGAGTATGAACGTTATTTTATTTATTTCAAACCTGGCTACTTACATGAATTTTATGATCAATATCCAGAATTGAACATGTTGTTTACCTCAAGATTTGTCGGTTTTGAGAATTGCATTAATTTAAATTCAGATGAACAGATTGTGTTTAAACATTTTTTAGATGAGCTGTATACCTTAAGTCAAGACGAGGGGATTTATTTAAGAGAGTTAAAGAGCAAATTATTATTAGTGCGCTTGATCATCTTTTTAAATGAAAAATTTATGACTCAGACGAATGTTAAAACCCCAGTTGAATATAAGGGCAAAGAACAATTGGAAGATATCACAAAATTTATTCGCCATAATTATGCGGAAAATATCACATTGGATTTATTAACGGAAACGTTCTTTCTCAGCAAATCAACCATCATTCGAATTTTTAAAAATAACTTAGGCATCACCCCTGTTCAATACTTGATAAACATTCGCATAATGACCTCACGGCAATTATTGAAAAGCGGTCACAGCGTGAAAGAGGTATCGGAGGCGATCGGTTACAAGGATGAATCAAGTTTTATCAAAAAATTCAAAAGTATTCAAGGGGTATCCCCTAAAAATTATGTGAAACAAAACAATCGCTAAGGAGGCGTCAGCCGTTGACTCAACTGTTACCTTTTCAAATAGCAGCAAATCGAGCGTTAAATCGCTTTGTCTACCAAGACATTCAGTTAAAACCGTTTAAAGCACCCTATCAAACTATGGAAGGGAATGTCAATTTAACCGAGGGCAAGTTTGACATTGTGTATCCTGTCAGAAAGAATTTTTTAGAGGCACGCTTGAAGCAAGTCATCTCACTTAATGATGGGCCGTATCCGAATATTTACACCCCATTTGAGAATGATAAAGTGGAATTTTCAACCTTTTTAACAACGCCTCACACCTTAAGTTGTTTTGCTTCAACTGTTATTATCAGCGAGACGACTTGTGAGTGGCCTTTTATGTTAAAAACTTGTGGCGGAGTAAAAATTTGGGTGAATGGTGAATTACAAGTTGAATTTAATCCATTTACGAGAAATGAGCCAAGTGCGCAGACCATTTCATTGAAGTTTAAGGCTGGTGACAATCAATTAGTTGTCTACTTTGATGACTTAGCGGAACGAGACATTAACTATTACTTTGAGCTGATCAATCTTTCTCAAGAGATGTTAGAAGGCTATCTTCCGTTGTCAGTAGCCTCAGCAGAATTCCAACAGGCGGAAGCGTTATTGACTAGTATTTATTTTAAACAAGATTTTTACGCAGCGGGAGAGATTGAATTCGTCGTTCCTGACAATACCTTTCAGGTGAATCAGCGCCTCAACATCAGAATTAACCCAACGATGTTTGACGTTAATGAAGATGCTCAAGATGGCAATATCAGTGAGTTTAAAGTGCCGGACATGAGTGTTTTACTCGAAGCTGGTCAAACAGACTTCTCTTTAGGAGCAGTTTCGCAGTTTCCAACGGCAGGCATTACGAAATGTGAGTTGGCCTTAAAATTGTCTGATGGCAGTGAAATCAAACGAAAGATTGTTTTCTCAGTATACGATGAAGGCAAATTTGTTGCTTGTTGCAACGGTTCGAACATTTCAGCGAGAAAAAGCCAAGCCTTAACTTACTACAGTCAATTGGTCTTAGATGATATTAATGTGGGGCTTGCCAAAATCATGACTAATAGGTATCAACATGAGAGAGATTTTGCTAAATTTAAGGGAGCCTTTGAGTTAATTAGAAGCAAAGGCGATTGCGCCGATTTCGTTTTAACGCCTTTATTAGCGGTCTTTTCAGCACATGAAGAAAAGTTTCCAGCAGAATTGGCTTCTCAAGTAGAGGCCTTGGCAACGGATTTCCGCTATTGGATAGATGAACCGGGAAATGATGTGATGTGGTACTTTAGTGAAAATCATGCCTTATTGTTTCATATCACCCAATATTTAGCTGGTTATCGTTACCGTGACACACAGTTTTCTGTCAGTAAACGTATGGGGGCAGAGCAATATGAAATTGGCAAACAACGTTTGGCAGAGTGGTTTGACTTATTTTTCCAATATGGCTTATCTGAATGGAACTCAACCACCTATTTACCGATTGATTTGATTGGCTTTTTCAGTTTATATCTAGCGGCACCTGATCAAGAAATAAAAGATCAAGCGAAAAAGGCCTTGGACTTTATTTTTGAAATTGCCGCTATTAATTATCACGGGCACACCATGTCTTCGACTTATGGCCGGGTCTATGAGCATAACTTAAAAGCCATGCAACAAGGTGAAATGTCGAGTATTTTACAAATTGCTTGGGGGAAAGGTTATTTTAATAATGCCTTGCGTCCTAGTTTCTTATTTTCGCTAACAGATTACCAACCTAAAGAGGAGTTGTTGGCCTATGTGGAGTTGGCACCTGGTGAGGCTTTAACGGCTGAGTATACCCAAGGGATTAATCAGGCTTACACCTATCTGTATAAAACGGCAGATTATTCCTTAGCTAGTGTGATAAATTATCAACCTTATACACATGGCTTACAACAGCACACCTTAAATGTTTCCTTAGGAGACGAAGCGACCTTACTGTGGTTGAACCATCCGGGAGAACGACAGTTTAGCGGCGAGAATCGTCCGAGTTTTTGGGCGGGCAATGGCAATTTGCCACGAATTTTCCAATATCAAAATGTCAGCTTGGTCCATTATCGACTAGCCCCTGCTGAGTTACCTTATATTCATTTATATGTACCATACTGGCGCTTGGATGACTGTTGCCAAGAAGGGAATTGGTTATTTGTTCGCAACAAAGAGAGTTATTTAGGGGTCTATTTTTCAGAAGGTTATGCCCTTCAGACTGAGGGGGCTATTAGTCAGCGTGAGATTCGCTCATATGGACGTGAGCATCATGTGGTTGTGAAATGTTCATCAGAAAAAGAAGTTGGCAGCTTTGAGGTGTTCAAAGAAGCTCTTCTGCAAAGTCCGATTCAAGCGTCAGAGGGCAATTTGAACTTTGTGGATAAATTAGGGAGTCGTTTAGCAGTTAGCGACAATCAACTGTTGGTGGAGAATCAGCCATATGCTTATAAAGCTGGTTTTGAACGGCAAATTAAACGAGAGGGGGTTAAGGATTAAGTGATTGACAAGCTACCATCATCACAGCTAAAGGATGATTATTACCAAAAAATCCAATTAATTGCGGAAAAATTGATGAGTCTCAGCGATGAAGAAGCCCCAGCTATCGATCATTCATTAAGTGAGGCAAAATTGGCTGAAATTGGCTTTTTCGCACGTGATTTTGGCATGAAAGAATGGGACTGGCCACAAGGTGTTGGGCTTTATGGCTTGAAAAAAGCGGCAACTAGCCTTAAAGGCGATGTGGCTGGCTTTATAGAAAGTTGGTTTTATGAGCAATTGAAGCTCGGTCTGCCTTTGCGCAATATTAACACGGTAACGCCATTGTTAGCCCTTTATGATTATGAGTTTGCAGAGGCTATTTCAGTGGAGTGGGCTCAGTGGATTTACGAAGAGGCTGAGCGAACAGAAGAAAATGGGTTGCAGCATGTGACGTCAGGTGAGACTAAACGTGAGCTAAACTTGCATCCGGGTGAAATATGGATTGATACATTGTTTATGACGGGCCTCTTTCTCGTTAAGATGGGAAAGAAACATCAACGAAAAGAATGGGTTGATGAGGGGATTTATCAAACCCTGCTTCATGTTAAATATTTACATGATAGAAAAACCAATTTATTTTTTCACGGCTGGACATTTGAGGGGCGGCATAATTTTGGTGAGGTACTTTGGTGTCGCGGGAATAGTTGGATGGCCTTGGCTTTGCCAATTATTCTTAAAACTGCTGAAGAAGACTTAACCACAAGTGAGAAAAGATTTTTGACAGAAGCGTATGTCAAACAAGTCGAAGGCTTATTTAGCGTTCTTGATCGCCGCTGTTACCAATGGCACACGGTTTTAACTAATGAGGAAAGCTACTGCGAAACATCAGGGACAGCGGGAATTTTAGCAGGAATTTTCTTAGGCATCGACTACGGGTTACTAGATAGAGAGACGTATTTACCCGATGGTCTCAAGGTATTACAGTCAGTACTCGATCAAATAAGTGAGTCTGGCGAAGTCAAAGGTGTTTCAGCTGGCACACCAGTGGCTTTGACCGAGGACGCGTATCACCGTATAATTCAGGCTCCAATGGCGTATGGACAGTCGATGGTTTTACTCATGCTAGCATATGCTAAAAAATACATAGAAAATTAAATCGGAGGAAAAGGGAATGAAAAAAGTAAAATTGATTTTGGTAGCGTTAACTAGTCTGTTAGTGATGGTAGGATGTGGGGCTAAAAAGGAAGGGGGAGGTAGCAGCGAATCGTCTAAAAAAATGACGGTCTTGTTATCAGAGGAGCCGACTGCTGAAAATGCCTTTAATAATGCCTTGAATCGCTGGGCCAAAGAAAGTGGCAATGAAGTCGAGACAATTGTCATTCCTTATGACGATCAATTAACCAAGTTTCCGTTAATGTTGAAAAATAAAGACGTGCCTGATATGGTTTCAACCACGCGTTTAACCCGTTTATATCCTGAAGAGTTTAAAGATTTAAGCAAAGACATTGATGTCTCCATTTTTGATGAAGCGGCCTTGGATATTGTGGGACAAGATTATGGCTCTGATAAAAAGCTGGCTTTACCGAATCAATACACGATTACCAGTTATTTCTACAATAAAGATGCTTTTGAGAAAGCAGGACTGGAAGCGCCTACTCAGGACAAATTATGGACATTAGATGAGTTGTATAAGAATGCCGAACTGCTTCAGAAAGCTGGTGGTGTGAAATACGGCTTGGCAGTCGATTTTTCAAGAGCTCGCTATGATAACTTTATGTACAGTAACGGTGGTTCAATGACGAAAAAATCAGGGGATGATTTTACAGTCGCCATTAATAGCAGTCAGAATGTTAAAACCTTGGAAAAATTTGTTGAGATGAACCAACAAAATGTCTTACCAAAAGTGATTTGGACAGGCGGTTCGGCTGATAATCCAGCAGACTACTTTAAAAATGGGGATGTCGGGATTTATTTATCTGGTACATGGAACTACAACATGTTGTTAACGGATGTCTCTAAATTTGAATTTGGCGTTATGCCTTCGCCAATGGGAACTGAGACACAATCAGTGATTGCAGGTGGTGCTGGCCTGGCCATTCCAAGTGAGGCAGCTAACAGTAAGTTGGCGATTGAATTTATGAAGTGGTTGTTCTTAGACGAAGAAAATTATCAAACTTTCTTGGCGGAAGATAAAGGGATTTCCTTTATTAAAGGAATTACCTATACGCCAGAGGATGAAAAGGTCGCTCAAGATTATCAAATTTTACAAAGTGAAACGGAACATGTTACCCCGGCTTTTCTATTAGATGAACAATCGGGTTGGCGGAATTATCTGGATAATGAGTATCGCGATTTCTTGAAACAAGCAGTCAATGAAGAATTGACGGCGCAAGAAGCTTTGGATGGCTTTGCTGAAGGGCTAGCAGAGAAATCAGAGTGGCAAATGAGCAAATAGTCTGACGATCTAGTTTCGACTAAGTAAGCCTCAGCTGAACGGGTTATTTTATTCAGCTAAGGCAATGGAACTATCTGTCTGGTTAATTTACGAGAGGTATCTGTCCAGATAATGGTGGGAAAGCCCTTATCTGGATCATTTTGAAAAGGGGGACCTAGATTGGCAACTGAGATTACGTTAGGGAAAAAGAAACGCCGAAATGGGACACAAAAACGAGCCTTTTGGTTATTAATAGCTCCGAGTGCCATTCTGTTCAGCGTCTTTTTCTTGATACCGTTAGTACTTAATATCTTTTTTTCATTCACTGATTATGATGGCTGGAAAACGTTGAATAATGTGGGATTAGACAATTACACGAGAGTGCTTCAAGACAAAAATTTCTGGGGAGCATTCAAGCGTACGATGATTTACGCCATTGTTAATATTCCCTTTAAAGTGGCGATTCCTTTAGCGCTAGCAGGATTATTAGCCTCACCACGAGTGAAAATGAAAACTTTAACGCGAACCATGATTTATATCCCAGTTTTATTGTCATCCTTAGTGGTGGGGATTACGATCAATTGGATGTTCAGTCAAGAATACGGCTTAATTAATTTTTTGATTACATCATTGGGAGGCGTTGCGCTAGAATGGGGCACGAATCGCGTCTTAGCGACGACCATTATTAGCATCGCCAGTACCTGGGCTTCGACTGGTTTTTACATGATTATTTACATTGGAGCCATTAACAATATCCCTGTGGATGTATATGAGTCAGCGGATATGGATGGGGCCAGCAAGCTCTATCAGTTCTTTAAAATTACATTCCCGTTACTAGCGCCAACGACTTTTTTAGTCACGCTATTAAGTACCATCAATTTGTTAAAAGAGTATGCGTTAATTCAAGGGGTAACCCAAGGTGGACCAGGGACCTCTACCACCTTTATTATTCAATATATCTTCGATAAAGGCTTTAATCAGTCCCAATACGGTTACGCCTCGGCGGTATCTGTTTTAGTGATGATTGTCTTTGCAGTCGTCGCATTTGTTCAATTTAAAGTCAATGATGGAGGGGAGACAACTAAATGAAACGTCAAAAAACCAGTATTGTCTTAACGATGATTAGTGTAGTCAGCGGCTTGTTAATTGTTTTTCCAATCGTTTGGTTGGTGTTAAGTTCATTCAAACCCTCAAGCGAATTATTTTCGTTGCCACTACATCTATTGCCACAAAATTTTACGGCAGAGCATTATGTGAATGTTTGGAATAACGGCTTTGTGACCTATATCTATAATAGTTTCTTCTTAGCAATTGTTGGCACTATTATTACGTTGATTATCAGTTCGATGTGTGGCTACGCATTGGCGATCTATCGAAATACCATTTCTTATACGAATATTGTCTTCGCCGTGTTTCTTTTGGGGACTTTGATTCCTGGGGAAACATTGACCGTCTCTCAGTTTACGGTGATCAGTACAATCGGGCTCTATAATAACATTTGGGGCGTAATTTTGCCTGTGGTGACAACAACAACCGGCATTTTTATGTATCGTCAGTATTACATGTCTGTGCCAATGTCCTTTGTTGAAGCGGCTCGGATTGATGGTGCCAGTGAATGGTTAATTTTTATGCGTATCATGTTACCACTCGCTAAGTCGACGACGGTTACGCTAACAATTTTTAGCTTTATGTGGCGTTGGAACGATTACATTTTGCCACTATTGGTATTGTCGGATCAAAAAAAATACACTATTCAAATTGCTATCAAGAATTTTATCGGAATGAACGGCGTCGATTGGAACTCTATTTTAGCAGCTTCAGTGATTTCGATTATTCCCGTAATTATCATCTTTATGCTATTACAAAAATACATTGTGGGAAGCAACACATCTGCTGGTGAAAAGGGATAGGGAGGAGTAGCCATGTCGAATAGACCACTAGGCGTAAGGGCTCATGACTTGGCAGTTGATTCTATTGAGGCCTTAATCTCGCGTCTGCGGAAGTATCAATTGAGTGCCATTCAACTGGCGCCAACTAAATCATTTCCTAAAGAAGTGAATGATATTAATGCTTTTTCCCTTGAACAAGCCAGTTATTACGGTGCCTGCTTAAGAGAAGCGAAGATCGAGGTAACGGTTTTAGGCTGTTATGTTAATTTGTCTTCATATGACACAGCTGTTAGGCAAGACGCCATTGAGACTTTTTGTCACTATATAGATCTGGCTAGTTCTTTAAACGCTAAGTTCGTCGGAACGGAAACAGGAAGTGTCTTAACAGGCTATACTCAGGAGAACTATTCAGAAGAGGCTTACGAGTTGATGATAGCATCACTTCAAACCATTGCTAGATATGGGGAAAGACAAGGTGTTAGCGTCGCCCTAGAAGCCGGCATTAATCATCCCTTACATGATGTGGCGACGATCGAGCGGGTTTTAGTTGATTGTCAGAGTGACAATCTTGTCGTGTTGTTTGATTTGGTTAACCTATTGACGGAGGTTAATAGTCATCAACAACAAGAACTGTTGGAAGCCAGTTTTGCTAGTTTTGGTCACAAGATCAAGGTCATTCACTTGAAAGATTGTCAGTTTATTGAGGGCGAAAAGGTGACGTTTCCTTTAGGGCAAGGGGTTGTCGATTATCCCTTGCTGATGTCTTACATTAGGAAAATGAAGGAGCAGCCACAATTGTTACTGGATGAAATACCAGAAGGGGATTTAGCCATGAGTATTCGATTTTTACAGTCATGGTTATAAGCAAGATTCATAGTGGAAGGAAGATAATATGTTTTATGTTGATCAGGATCTACCGTGGCAAGCCATCGATGGCAATTCTAAACGGAAAGTGATGGCAATTGGAGAAAGCATGATGTTTGTTAAAGTCGCATTTGCTCTGAAAAGGGAAGAGGCAATCACAGTTCATCGTCATCCTCATGAGCAGATTACTTATGTGTTGAAAGGGGCTTTTCTCTTTAAAATAGGTGAGCATGAACAACTTGTTAAAGCTGGCGACTCCCTTGCTTTTTTACCAAATCAAGAGCATGGCTGTATCCCTTTAGAGGATGGCAGTGAGTTGCTAGATGCCTTTACCCCCTTACGTGATGATTTTCTACTTAGCTAATTATTTATTAAATCACTACATGTCTGATGATGGGAGAAATACCTAATAAAAAACATTATTGAAATGGTTAGAATAGAAGAGGGAGCAACTTATGAATCACTACGATGAAAGTAAAAAGTATGATGCCGTGATTCAAGAATTATGGCATCGTAGCTTTACTAAATTAGCTCATTTATCCGAGTTTCAGCTGAGCGAATCAGCCTATTTTTCTTGGAATCAAGAAACGGGCCAACCTTCACAAGTTTATCAATCAGACCAAGGTATCGGCGGCTTAGACACTCATTATCGCCTACAGCAAAGGATTGAAATTGAGCCTTTATGGGCCGGGAAGAATCTTCATGTCCACGTTAGCACCAGTGATACAGATATGTGGAACACGAACAACCCTCAATTTTTAGTCTTGGTTAATGGAGAGATTATTCGAGCGTTGGATATTAACCATAATTTTTTTCAGTTAACTCCACATAGTTCTGAAGGAGATGTTTTTAAGATTGAACTATTTGTTTACGCTAATACGGCTAAGCAAGACATCTTTATTGAAAGTTGGTTAAGTGACAAGCAAGAAGAGGTCTATCAGCTCCATTATCTCTTTAAAGGGTTGAAAGAAGCGGTCGATTATAGTCAACCGGATAGTAGTGAACACAAGCAATTGCAAGCACTACTGACAGAGATGTATCTTCAGTTGGATTTGACGACAGATCAGTTAGCTTTTAAACAATCGGTTAAAGAAACGCTTTTGTTAGTAGAAGCAAAGGACTCGTTGTTTGGGAATCACAATCTGATTCAGGAACATGTGATTGGCCATACCCATATCGATATTAGCTGGCTATGGGCTATTGATCAAACGGCTGAAAAAGCGGTCCGTAGTTTTTCAAATGCCGTCTATTTATTGACTCGTTACCCCGAGATGAAATTTATGTCGAGCCAGCCAATTTTATATCAATTTGTTAAGCAACATGCCCCCGAATTATACAATCAAATAAAAGCGTTTGTTAAGTCTGGGCGTTGGGAAGTAGAAGGATCCATGTATTTAGAGAGTGACATTAATTTGGCCAGTGGCGAAGCGTTGATTCGTCAGATAGCCCATGGCAAACGTTTCTTTAAGGAAGAATTTAATAAAGAAAATAAAGTGTTGTGGCTGCCGGATGTGTTTGGCTATACCGCTTCGTTGCCTCAGATTATGAAAAAATCTGGAATTGAGTATTTTTTGACCTCAAAAATTGATTGGAACGACACGAATAAAATGCCCCATGATACGTTTTATTGGCAAGGCATTGATGGCAGTCAAGTTTTGACTCAGTTTTTAACGACGGCTGACCATCGCGAGGACCGTCAATTTAATGTGACCTATAATGGCCGGCTGAATGCCTCCCAAGTTAAGGGAACTTGGGCCAACTATAAGAACAAAGAGATCTCTAACCATGTTTTGCAGTGCTACGGTTTTGGCGATGGTGGCGGTGGGCCGACGGAAGAAATGTTGGAATACCAGCGCTTCTTCGGCAAAGGGGTGCCAGGCTTCCCACAAACGACGCAGTCTTTTGTCAGGACATTTTTTGAGACATTGGCAGCAGATATCGAAAGTAAATCGGTCCCTAAATGGCGGGGAGAGCTGTATTTAGAATATCACCGGGGTGTTTACACGACGGAAGGTCAAATCAAGAAAATGAATCGTCGAGCGGAGTCACTGTTGTTAGCCACTGAAATCCTAGGAGTCATCAGCCAGTCGTTAATAAATATGTCTTATCCAGATGAAGAGCTAGATGGCTTATGGCAACTGCTATTAATTAATCATTTTCATGATATTTTGCCTGGGACGTCAATTCGGGAAGTTAAAGATGAAGCGTTAGGGCGCTATCAGACCATTATTGAAAGTTGCCAAGGTCTGATTGAGAATCGCTTAAGCAGGATTGGTGAAAGTCGTCATCAGGGACGACCGGGAGCGATTGTTTTTAATCCGACGAGTTTTTACCGCAATGAGCTTATTCAAGTGATGGATCAAGATCACCAGCTAGAGGAAGTTTTGGTGGAAAACATTCCGCCGATGGGCTATGTTTTCCTACCTCAGAGGAGGATTCAAGCTGAAAATGAGCAGCTGTCGGTCTATACGAAAGAAGGTATTCTCTCTAATTTACATTATCGTGTCACTTTGAATCAGTCTGGTGAAATTGTGCAGTTGTTTGATAAGAGTTTACAAGAAGAATTGATTCAAGCCGATGAAGTGGCTAATCGCTTTGAGTTATATGATGACCGACCGTGGGAGTACGAAGCATGGAACCTAGAAAAGAGCTATCGCGACAAGGGCCAGTTGTTAGGAGAAGAGGCCTCTATTGCGCTTTTAATTAATACTGCTCTCAAGACGATTATTCGCGTAAAAAGAGCCTTCCTTCAATCTGAGATGGAGCAAGACATCATTTTTTATCGGCACACCAAACGAATTGATTTTGTGACGCGTGTTAACTGGCGTGAAACGAAGCAGTTGTTGAAAGTCAGTTTCCCTCTTAATGTCTACACCAATGTTGCCACTCACGATATCCAATTTGGAAATATCGAGCGGAATGTCTTTAAGAATACGAGTTGGGATGAGGCTAAGTTTGAAGTTTGTGCCCATAAATTTGTCGATCTATCAGAGCCTGGTTACGGTGTGGCAGTCTTAAATGATGCTAAATATGGTCATTCTGTTGATGAGTCAACCATATCAATCAGTTTATTGCGCAGCACGTCCTATCCTAACCCAGAGGCTGATATCGGCTGTCACGAATTTACCTATGCCCTATATCCCCACGAAGGCGATTTTAGGCAAGGGAGTGTTTATCGAGAAGCGTATGGGCTTAATCAACCATGTTTGTCAATGACGATTGATGGCACTCAAGAGCTGGGACTTGCTGAGATGTTTTCGGGTTTGAGGTTAGACCAAGAGAATATTATCTGTGAGACGATTAAACTGGCAGATAGGAACGATGGAATTGTTGTTCGATTGTATGAATCCTGGGGGAAAAAGACGACGGCGATTCTTGCAAGTGATTTTGGTCAGTCAGTGTCAGCGTATGAATCTGATCTGCTTGAAGAAAATCTTATTCCTCTAGAAATGATGAGGCAAGATCGCTTGAAAGTTGTTTTTGCGCCTTATGAAATAAAAACTATTTTATTGAAAGTCAATTAAATAGGTCACCTACCATGTAGATGTGGTAGGTGTTTTTTAGTATGAGGTGAAAGTGCATAAGAACAAAAAAATCCCGACAAGTAACAACTTGTCGGGTGATAGTGATCTAGTTGAGATCACGATTAGTCTAAGGCATTGACCTTCAAATTATCGTAGAAGGCAGCGGTAGTTGCTGACACATAAGGGTTTAGCCATAAGTAGCCGATTCCCAAAGTTAGAGTAGCCACAATATACCAAGGGATGAAGCTTAGGTAGAGAACGAATAGTTCCATCTTGTGTCCATTCATTAGGCGGCGGCTAGCAGTAATCGTATCTAGAAAGCCCATTTTATTTCCTGTTTCTTCATAAACATCGTAGTAAATGAAGTAACTTTGGGAATAAGCAAAGGATTTGATAATTCCAGGAATAATCAAAAGTAAGGCCCAAAAGAACGTAAACAGACTAGTTAGGACATATAAAGCAATGACTCCCCATAAGAAAGGCGATTTAAATGCGCGAAAGGCATCGCTAAATGGGCTGATCGTTTGCTTGCGGTTGCGCAAAAGGTCCAAGTAGGTCCAAGATATTCCAGCGCTGAAAACCGCAGCAAGTAATCCGCCGAAAAAGCCTGAACCGCCTCCAGTGCCGCCGCTTCCTGAGACATCGGTCATGTCTGTTGTGGAGGTAGCTAGTGAATCCAATGTTACGCCAAGACTGGTGAGTGTCTTGTAAAGGGTTACGCCCATAATTGTAGCGATGGCTAAAGCGATGAGGGTTGGAATTAAATTAAGTAAAATAGCAGATCCCCAACGTCCCTTTAGCATTTGTTTTGCTTCAGTTTTTAATTCTGACCTAGTTTTGGTCATGAATACCACTCCTTTTTTTTATTTATCGTACTGTTTCAAGGATAGTATAACATAAAGGTGCGGATTATCTATCTAATACGATTCTTCAGATCAAGATGTTAGCGGTTTTTTTTATTTTTTTCTAAAAATAAAAAAACGGTGGTCACCGTCTGAATAGTAATAGGAGCAGTTACTAGAAATCTGTTTCAGCAAAAAGTGGAGTCGCTTTTTAGGTAAGGATAGTCTGATGACAGACTAGTGATAACATAACATGAAAAAACCCCCACTTGGTGACAGCCAAGAGGGGGTTCGATTTATTAACGTCTGACGATTAAGACATTGCAATCCGTGTGACTGGTAGCGTAGTGAGGAAGTGAGCCTAACACTGATTCTTGTAATCGATGTTTTCCAGTTGCTCCTAGCACCAGCAAATCTACCTCATAAATACTGGGTAAATCTTTGGCAATCAATTGTTTTGGAGAGCCGACTTCACTGATAATAATCATCTCTTTAAGACCGATGGTTTCCACCTGTTCTTGCAGATTGCGGCACAATTCATGTCCTTCTTCTTGTAGTTGAGACAAAGCCTCTTCAGTTAAGTAGCCCATGATATTATTCACCACGTGGACAATATAAAGAGTGGCATTGTTTCGTTTGGCAATGTGTGCGGCTTCAAAAAAAGCTCGCCGTGCATTTTCGGAATCGTCGACTCCAACTAATATTTTTGAATATTTTCCGCTGTTTGACATGGTAAAACCTCCAGTTATTAGTCAATCTTTAAGAATACTTCTTAATTATCAAGCAAAAATATGCTAAAGTCAATTTTTGTTCGAATACTTCCAAGAAACTTAAAGAGTGAGTCGTAAGCTTTGACTAATTGTTAGGTGAGGAGCAGAAACTCATCGCCAAAATTGTGTGATTTCTGCTTTATCGGCAATATTGAAATCAATCATTTTTTTTAGTAGTTGATAATCGACCTCTTGATCCCAATTTATACGTACAATATTGTCTGTATAGCTGTAGCCAGCCTGTTCGATTGCTTGTGCGAAAAGCTTGATTGTAACCGTTTCGGGTGACAGAGCAAGGTGTTTTTTTGAGACGCTGAAACCGATGATAAAAGTACCATGATCGGTGAACATCGGCTGATTCCACTTGATGACCGGTTCCAAATTAGGATAGGTTTGATTAATCCAAAGCAGGACATCTTTTGTTCGTTGCTGGTGGTCAGGTTGAGAGATTTTGGCTAAAAATGGCTCAAATTCTTTCATAACACTGGCTCCTTTCATTTGTTAGAATAGGTGAAAAATCAAGGTTCTTTGTGTTTTTATTGTCTGACAATCAAGACGTTGCGATTGGCATTTGTTGACGCGTAGTGAGGAACGGAACCTAAAAGGGATTCTTGTAACCGATGTTTTCCAGTGGCGCCTAAAACGATTAGTTCTGCTCCAAGTTCCTTAGGTAACGTATGAGTGATTAATTGCTTGGGGGAACCAACTTGAATGATGACTTCGATATTGGTAAAACCAATATTCTCTGCTTGAGCCATTAAATTACTGCTTAATTCCTGAGCGTCATCTTTTAATTGAGCGATCGCGTCATCAGTTAAATAACCAACAAGATTATTAATAACATGAACAACATAGAGAACGGCATCATTTCGTTTGGCGATGTGTGCGGCTTCAAAAAAGGCTTTGCTGGCATTTTCCGAACTGTCAATTCCGACTAAAATCTTTTTGTACTTTCCTCTATTTGGCATAGTAACCCTCCGTTATTTCTTATTTATTATATACGTTTATTATTTGTATCTAAGTACTATTATCTTTTGCTTTACTTAAATAGTCAATTTATATGCTAGATAGTCGGTCAAATAAAGCAGGCCAGGGCAGACTAAAAAGGAACCGAAAGGATGTCGTTAATATAACAAAATTTATATTGAGGTGTGATAAAGAGGAGGGGATGTTGCCGCCTGTTTTTATTTAAGAGAATCGTAATGAGTGTTGGTGAAAATTAAAGCGAAACAAAAGACACTTTTGTAGGAAACAGTGGCTAAATTCCCTTAATAGGTGACAGAATTGTCATTCTGTTTTGGCCCTTTTTTTGGTATAATAAAGGTAGGTAAATAAGGTGAGGTGAGTATTTATGAGTTTAATTGATAAAGTAAGGGAGTATCAGCAGAGTAAGAAATTGTCCCATAGCACAAAATTACAAAAGAAAAATGATGAACTGAGAGCTAATGGTGTTGAACCAGTCAAAAAAGGCTGGGGGCAAATGGTAAATACTGGAAGTGGTGGTTTTAATCAAGCAAATCCAATTGACATTAAGTATGATCTGGCCCAGCAACAAAAAAATATTGCTGAAAAAAACTCGGAAAAATGAGTGATTCCCCCGAGATGTTTATTTCTTGGAGGCTCCGTATTAGGGAATCCTTTTTTTGAAGATTTGATTGGGCGAAGTGAAGAAGATGGGCCAATTCTGTCCGTGTATGTGTCAATCGTTATTTGGCTTACAAGACATCTTAAAAGGAAAAGGGCGATTCCAATGGGCTTATAGGACCTTAGAGAGAACCACGTTTAAAATTGGCTTTAGGCAAATACGATGATAAATGATTGGAGGAGTGTGAGTGGCTAGAGCTAGAACTAAAAAAGAGTTAGTGTCTCAGGGAGAAGAGACCTTTAATGAGTTAATGGCTTTGATTGAGTCCATCCCTAAAGAACAGATTGACGATTTATTTCAGTTTGAGGATGTCAAAGAGACGGCGGCTCATTGGAAAAGAGATAAAAACGTAAAAGATGTGCTTATCCATTTATATGAGTGGCATCGCTTGCTATTAAATTGGGTGGAAGCGAATCAGAACGGAATTGAAACGCCCTTCTTGCAAGAAGGCTACAACTGGAGAACGTATGGTGAAATGAATAATGAGTTCGTAAAGCAACATCTAACGACTTCTTTTGACGAAGCGTTTAACTCATTAAAAGAAAGCCATTCACAAGTAATGAGACTTGCCCTAAATTTTTCTGAGGAAGAGTTGTTCTCAAAAAAGGTTTTTAAATGGGTTGGCGGTAGCACACTTGGTGGGTATTTTGTCTCCTCGACTTCGAGCCATTATCTGTGGGCAATAAAAAAAATAAAACAACATCAGAAATCTTTATAAATACTATTGAAGAGCAATCCTGATAAAGTGACGGCTCTTTTTTTGCATGGTTGAGTGGAAATGAGGATCACTTGAAAAAATTTGTTGTGATGATTGTCAAAAGTAAAAAGAAGATCTCTCTTATTTGGGGAGATCTTCTTTGATTTTAGCTAATCTGATCGATACTCAAGGATATCGCCTGGTTGGCAATCGAGAGCCTGACAAATGGCTTCAAGGGTAGAAAAGCGAATGGCAACTGCTTTGCTGTTTTTTAATTTGGATAAATTAACGTTGGTGATGCCAACAAGGGGTGAGAGCTCTTTTAAGGATATCTTTCGCTCGAGCATGAAGCGATCTAATCTCACTAATATAGGCACATGCGCCCCTTTCTAAATGACTTCATCTGAAAATTTTTGTAGTTTAATCCCTAATTGACAATTTCTGCTAAGCAGACAAAAATGATCCCTACCAATGAGACAGCGGTTAATTGAATTTGGAAAAAATGACCTTGACTCATGGCGAAACTGACTAGGATCGAAAAGAGAATAGAGGAAAAACAATCGATAACGATTAATACCATTCCCATGAGTTTAAACCAATGATAAAATTCGTAGGAGAAAGGGGGGAGTCCTGTGGATATTTTTTTAATAAGGTACTACCTTTCCAAAATAAGTAAGAGAAAGCCAAAGAATACAGGGTGTGTGTTAAAACGGAGGCAAATTGCCAGTCCCCTTTGGAAATGTCAGTGGTTTGTGAACTGAAGATCGCAAGCTTTGATAGGTGGAATTGAAATGGCAGGGCTCGTGCTATCTTTTGAAATTAATGTAAAACAATAATTATTTAACGATTACCGATAATAAAGTTGTGGAAATTGAGAAAAGAGCCTTCCTAACGATAATGCTGTTAATTTCGACATTGTTTGCAAGGACAGTTATAATAAAGAATAGATGAGAGTTAAGGGGAAGGAAAAAGCGAATGAAAACAATTATTGAGCTGTTACCACTTAAAGGAGCTGTCATAGGGGATCATCAAGTTATGTTTGGCGACAGTAAAGAACAGATTTTAAAAACATTTAAATTGGCTAAAGTTGATGAAGGTGAGATCTTATACTTAGATGAGTATGAATTATCAATTTCATTTAGTTATGATAAGGTCGTTTTTATCGAATGTTTATATGGCACAAAATCAGAAAAAACAATTCCTAAAATAGACGGGTGTGAGATTTTTAAACTACCGGCAGCTGAAGTGTTAGCCTTGTTAGTAGCAAAAAATGGTTGTGAGCCTGAATTTGAAGAAGAAAGGGGCTACTTGTTTTCAGAGATAAGTGTCGGTTGTTATCGTCCTTCAACACCAGAGGATATTTTGGAAGAAATTGAGTTAATGAAAAATGATGGCAGTTATGAGGATAATCAAGAGTGGTTGGAAGAGGATTTGAGTGCAGCTCGCTACTTTCAAACTGTTGGGATTGGGGTTGAAGGGTATTACCGATCCTTAGATTAACCCATTGCAACAATCAAGTTTAGTTGATGTAATTGATGCCGTTAGAAATTGCAGAAAATCCTGAATGCCACGGTCTAAACTGCTCTTTATTTATAGCTCAAGCAGTTTATTCCGGCGGTGATACTAATAATGAGGCACAGTTGGCTGGAGGGAGGTCATCAGATGGGAACTTATAGTCAAAGAGAGTTGAATGAGGCTAAAAAGGCAATTGATTCCTTAGTGAGTAAGAGCCAAAAAGCCAAGGAAAGTTTAGCTAGCAAGGATCTTCAGCGCTATAAAGGGCAGTTGACCTTACTAACTAATAGAATAAAAGCGTTGGAAATCGCCAGCGAGTTAATTACCAATGAGCTTGATTAAGGGCTCTGGGGAAAACGTGAGGAGAGTTGAATGATGAAAAAGCCAAAGATTTTTAGTATGTCCTTTGCCAGTGTTTATCCTTTATATATACAAAAAGCAGAAAAAAAGGGGCGGACAAAAGCCGAAGTAGATGAGATTATATACTGGCTAACCGGTTATGACCAGGCTACTTTGCAACAGCAAATTGACGACAGGGTCGATTTTGAAGTGTTTTTTAAGGGTGCCCCCCAATTGAATCCTAATGTAACACTGATCAAAGGGGTCATTTGTGGGTATCGAGTGGAAGAGATTGAAGATGAGTTGATGCAGAAAATCCGTTATTTGGACAAATTGATTGATGAATTAGCTAAAGGAAAAGCCATGGAGAAGATATTGCGTAAGTGATGAGCTTGTAGGCGGATGGGGATCGAGTAATTTTGGATGGTTAATCTCTGAGTTTTTTTGTTTGAGGATTTTATTTGACCGAGACCAATAAATTGTTTTTTTACCTCTCTTTAGGCTGGAGTGGGGCCATTACCCATGGGAACCTTTGGGAGTGTTCGCTTTTTATTTATTTGTCTGTAAGTCTGTGATAAAATGATAGTACTATTTATAATAAGGAGTACAAAATGAAAGAATCCGTTAAGCATGATTTCAATAAATATCAACATTCAATTGAACAATTATACAAACAACGTTCATTAAAACGTTTGGGAATTGACGGTGTTTTAGTTAGTTTATTAATTGTTAGCTTGGGTGTAGTTCCTGTTATGTTAAAGATAATCATTTTTATTTTATTAGGTCCTCTGCTCATCATAGATACCTATCAGAATATTTTAGTCGCGAAAGATCGTCAGCGTTTTATTGATAACTTAAGTCAATCATGGCAAGAATTAATTGATGCGGCTGATTGGACAGATCCTGAAATGATTGTCTACGAAGACGAGAATAACTATTTTGTCAAAAAAGATGGGGAGCAATCGGGAATTTCAAAGAAGGGTTCACGAACATTGCCTTCAGAGATTCGTGGACTCTCGTTGATCATCGGTGAAAACAATAATCTCTTTTCCAAGGGAAACCCTGTTTTTGCGGTATACTGTGATACCACAGAAATTAGGCATATTGACTTAAATAAGAAAAATGAAGCGATTTTAAAAAATATGCAATGGATGCGATTTAAAAATAAAGTTCTGCGTCCTTTAGGGATCGGAATCATCGTGATTGTGGTATTGCTGTATTTATTGAGAATTATTTAGGAGAGCTCAGAGTGGTCGAGGCAAGTGAGAATGACTTGATCGTTTAACCTTTTACAAAGGCAAGATTGGAAGTGGGTTTGAACGCAGACCCCTTCCAATCTTGTTTTTTTTGACCCCAATAAAGTCAAATGTTTGGTTTTGGTTGAGATGGCTTAATAGCTAGAGGGTATTTAGAGTAGGCGCTCTTGTCTCAACGTGATCGGCCTCTTGCCAAGTGGCGAAAATTACCCGGTAATCTGCGGTTTTTTTGTGATAAGATAAGTTCATAAAGGCGTGGTTTAGTAAGGTGACTGACAAGTAAAGAAACTGTTAAGTAGGGGTGTGGACATGGGAAATCGAAGTTATTTATATGACAAGGAAGGGCATGTATTATTTGAAGCTAATAATAGTTTGCCATTATTTTGGCTAGGATTATTAAATACGAAGATCCTTGATCGCTATCGGGCTGTTTGGCAAGAGTACGAACAGGCGCTGAAGATATTGAATGAGGCTGAAGGGATGACCGAAGAGGATATTTATCAGTTTTGGTATCAATGGACGGGTCGTCTGGATTTTATCGTGACCCAGAAAGAATTTTTGGGAAATTCTCAAGCTCTATTGCGTTTTAGTCAGCGGAATTTAGGCGATCTCCATGAATTGACCCGTGATTTTGTCAATTTTTTGAGGCAGCAGTTGCCAGAGACAACGGATTATTTGAGGCTATCAGTCCTAGAATTTTCTGATTTTTATGAAGCGCCTACAGCGTTTTTGGCTTTTTTAGAAGCTCAAGTGAGGCTAATATCTGCCAATCAAGAGACGGCGACTATTTCGCGGGTGCTGGAAAATCCTTTAGGCGAGGGAACTGGCTATGGGACTTACGCAGAGGGGCCAGCATTTGGCGACTTTTCTCAAAAGTATCAGTCTTATGAGACGCCAGTGCCTCTTTCCCCTCCTCTTGAGCAGGTGAAAAAAAAGAAGTCCTTTTTTGGAATCATTTTAGTGATATTATTAGCCCTTATTTGTTTGACACTTCTCCTTATGTTTAAAAGGAGTCAGCTTAATTATGTTAACCTAGAGGGTTATGATCAGGCTAGTTCTCTAGATGAGAAGTCCTTGACACAAGAAAAAAATACGCAGATTGAGGTAGACAAAGAACGGGTCGAATTTGATTTACCAGTGGTGTTTAACATTTTGTCTGAAGGCGATATAAGTGACAAAAATGGTAATTCTTGGCTGGTCATGGAGAGTGAGGAGTATCCAGATCTACTGCTTCAGGTAGGTATTAAAAATAAACGATCCTCCTTATCACCTCAAACTTATTCGTTAAACGGGTTGGGGTTAACAGTCATTGACAAGACATTCGTTGATTATCATGGCTTTTTTAAAGAAATGTTATGGACATTAGGCCAAGAAAAAGGGCTGGTGTATCAATTTGAAACAGAAGAGACTCAAGGAGAGTTATCGTTTATTTCAGAAGGTAAAATAACGGATGAGGAAGGTCTATTGTTTGAACAATTGATTGATAGTTTAGCTGTTACGGAGGTCATACCTAATTAAACGAGAGTCCCCCACTAACAAATTTTGCTAGTGGGGGACTCTGGGTTATTCAATAACATCTAAGATTGAGTAGCTGCGTTGGTCAAAACGATTGCGACTGCGAGAATACTCAATCGGTTGCCCATCTTTTAAATAGATAACTTGTTCTACTTCTAAGATCGGATCTGTTTCCTGACAGTTTAAGTAATCAATATCTAACTGATCAGCTTTATCAGCTTTGAGATTACGATAAGCACCTGCGAAGGAAATACCTAGCTCTTGGTGAATATAATTGTAAATTGATTGTTTTAAGATAGTAGGTGTTAAACTTGGAACTAATTCAGTTGGCATATAGGTGTGCTCGAGGACATAGGGAAGATCATCGAGCAATCGCAGTCTAATGATTTTGTAAACGGGTTGGTGACTGTCCAGTAAGAGTTTTTCTTTGACCAGTTCATCAGGGAACTCGACCTCAAAGACAATTATTTGACTGGCTAAATCGTGGTTTTTCATCTGTTGACTCAGGCCATCATATTCCTTCGCCGAAAAATCTTGACCGCCCCAAATACTACTTTTAAGCACTCGTGTTCCAGCCCCTCGCTGGCTATACACCAAACCTTCCATGGCCAAAATGTTGATAGCTTTTTTGATCGTGACGCGGCTCACCTTAAATTCTTCAACAAATTGCAACTGATTAGGCAAAAGCGAATCTTTTGGGTAACGACCATCCTTGATTCGGTCTCGTAAAATATTCGCTATTTGTTCATACTTCGTCACGGGTATCGGCCACCTTTCATTATGACCTTATTATATAGAAGTTCCGCTACTTAGACAATCTATTCTTGGTTATTCGACAGTCGTTCGTTGCTTATCTAACATTTTAAGGAATGGGAACCAGATGATGCCGACAATGATAAAGTCAACGATTTGTAATAAGCCGCCTAAGATGGAGTTGGTAGCCAAAATACCATTGATGATAATCGGCACTGTCCAAGGGACAGAAACACCTGTAGGAGCGGGAACTAGGCCGATTGCCATAACAAAATAGTTTAGGGCAGTCACGACTAATGGTGCTAGCAACCAAGGGATAAAGATGGTGGCGTTCATCACGATCGGTAAGCCGAAAATAACGGGTTCGTTAACGTTAAAAATACCTGGTGCTAGGGCTAAACGACCGACATCTTTTGATTGCTGACTTTTGACAAAAAAGGCCATTAAGATGACGACAGCTAAGGTCATTCCAGAGCCGCCTAATCCAACTGTAAAGACTTCCATAAAAGGTTTTGTAATGATATGGGGCAATGCTTCACCAGCTTTATAAGCATCTAAATTTTCTAACATCAAGGTATTCCAAATCGGGTCCATGACAGAGTTAACGATGATTTGACCGTGTAGGCCAAAGAACCAAAGAAATTGGACAAAGAACAATGCGATCAGAGTGGCTGGTAAGCCGCTACCAAGTCCCATTAAAGGTTTTTGGATGACTTCATAGACAAGATCATGTAAATTAGCATGGAAAATTCCCGTCATAATCGCATTAACGATTAAGAAAACAAAGAGTGTGATAATTGCTGGAATTAACGCTGCAAAGGATTTGGCAACTGCCGGTGGCACGCCATCGGGCATTTTTATCTGCCAGCCTTTTTTGGTGATACGTGCAAATAATTCAGCTGCCAGAAATGCGGCAATCATGCCGATAAACATGCCTTTTGCCCCTAGACGGTCAAGGGTTAAGACGCCACCTAATTCTGAACCATCTTCCAACGTGGTGAAAAAGGGGGTTAAAATCAGAAAAGCAGAAAAGGCAACAGCGCCACCAAAAATGGCTTCAACGTCATAGGATTTACATAAATAATACCCAATACCAAATGTAACAAATACCGACATAATACTCATCGTGGCATTTTGACCGTTTCCAAACAACTCGGTCAAGGTGCCTTTTGTGTTATCACTAAAGAAAGGCAGATTGTTAACAACAACGATAATTGAACCAAACATCGTCAGGGGAAATGAAAGCATAAATGCATCTCGTAAAACGGTCAAATAACGATTATTCCCTAGTTTGTTGGCGATTGGCAAGATCTTTTCCGCCAGTTTATCCATAAAACTATTCATGATTTTCTCCTTTGTAGAGGCCTTGTATGACAGTAAGTGAGGCATACAGGCTCTTTTGGTTATTTTGGACAAGGGTAATTAATCCTTGGCCAATAAACAGCTGAAATCGATTTCTGGATAATTGTACCATTTTTATTTTATAAAGACTAGTCTTTTATTAATAAAAGATTTGTCTTTGTGTAGGGGGATAGTGTATAATAAAGCCAGCAAGAGAATAAAACACTTTATTGAAGGAGTTTAACTAATGACAACATATCAGTTTCCAGCAGGATTTTGGTGGGGATCTGCAGCCAGCGGTCCACAAACAGAAGGTCGTTTACCAGGCGATGGCAAAGGTGATAGTATTTGGGATCAGTGGTATCAAGAATCACCTGAGCGTTTCTTTAATCAGGTTGGACCAGAAAAAACCTCTCAATTTTTAACAAAATACCAAGAAGATATTCAATTGATGAAAGCGACAGGCCATACCTCTTTTCGTACCAGTATTCAATGGAGTCGCTTGATTCCTGAGGGCACTGGGGAGGTTAATCAACAAGCGGTAACATTCTACAACAAAGTGATTGATGAATTGTTGGCTAATGATATTGAGCCTTTTATTAATTTATTCCATTTTGATATGCCAATGGCTCTTCAAGCTAAGGGTGGTTGGTTGAATCGGGAAACAGTGGATGCTTATGTTGAATTTGCTAAAACCTGTTTTGAATTATTTGGAGACCGTGTGACTAAATGGTTTACTCATAATGAACCGATAGTGCCTGTTGAAGGGGGCTATTTATACGATTTTCACTACCCGAACCACATTAATATGAAGGAAGCTGTTCAAGTTGGGTATCATGAAAACTTAGCCAGTGCTAAGGCGATTAAAGTTTATCATTCCTTAGGGCTAGCAGGTGAAATTGGGATTATCTTAAACTTAACACCGAGTTACCCGCGCGATCCTGAGAATGAGGCAGATGTTAAAGCAGCTAACTATGCGGATCTATTTTTCAACCGTTCATTTTTAGACCCAGCTATTAAAGGCGAATTTCCAGTTGGTTTAATCGAGGTGATTAAGGAATTAGAGATGATGCCGCAAATTGAAGAGGGTGATCTTGAGACGATTAAGGAGAATACTATTGATTTATTAGGCATCAATTATTACCAGCCTCGTCGCATTAAGGCGAAAGAGTCCGCAGTCGATCATTCGAATGGTCCACTGCCTGATGATTATTTTGACAACTATGAGATGCCAGGTCGTAAAATGAATCCTTACCGTGGTTGGGAAATTTACGAAAAAGGTGTTTATGATATTTTAACCAATGTGCGAGAAAACTATGGCAATATTCGTTGTTATATTTCTGAAAACGGCATGGGAGTTGAAGGAGAAGAGCAGTATATCGATGAGAATGGGGCAATTCAAGACGATTACCGAATTGAGTTTGTTAAGGATCATTTGAAATTTGTTCATCAAGCCATTCAAGAAGGAAGTAATGTTCAAGGGTATCACATGTGGACATGTATGGATAACTGGTCATGGATGAATGCCTATAAAAATCGTTACGGGTTTATTGCGGTTGATCTTGAGCAAGATGGCAAACGGACGATTAAAAAAAGTGGTCATTGGTATAAGGCAGTTTCTGATGCCAATGGGTTTAATGATTAATTAATGTTTATCTAACTGACAGGAAAGCTTTCTTTTTCCTGTTAGTTTTTTTATTTCTTAAGGTTTGTTAATCATTGGGCAAACAATGATTAAATACTTTGACTCCCTCGGCTTTTATGCGTAAACTAAAGGTAATTGAGAAAATGGGGAATTCGTATGAAAAAACGTAGAAATTTGGATCCAATTATGGAACGCAGAAGAGTCGCTAGAATTTTTTTCATTTTGGCAATTTTGGTCTTTATGCTATTTATTGGACGATTATCATATATAGTGAGTGCGGGGAAAGTCGGAAAAGTTTCCTTAGATGAAAAAACGAAACAACTGTATCAGGGAGAAGAGCCAGTAGTGGCCAAGCGGGGGACTATTTACGATCGCAATGGCGAAATTATTGCCACGGAAGTCTCCTCTTATTTAATGTACGTGGTGTTGGATGAAACGTATCAAGGCATTGCGGATACTAAAACAGGAAAGCGGCCAATTCTTTATTTGGAAGAAGACAAAAAAGCGAAAGCTGCTGAAATTATTGAAAAACACTTAGGCATTCCAAGGGATGAACTGGACAAGTATTTAAATCCTGGCAAGAACGAAGCGGGCAAACCCATTCTGTATTCTGAGTTTGGCACTAAGGGCAAAGGGATTGACATTGAAACGAAAAAAAAGCTGGAAGAAGAGTTTGAGGCAGCCGGCATTAAAGGGTTCTATTTTAAAGAGAGCCAAAGCCGGATGTATCCTAATGGTGAATTTGCTTCTTATATGGTAGGCTATACTGATTTTCCAGAGGATAAGGCTGCAGTTGGTGTTCTGGGGATTGAAGCTATGTATGATGAAGTGTTAAGTGGAACTAATGGAAAAATTCGTTTTGAAAAAGACAGTCAAGGCCGTAAAATTCCAGGGACAGTGGTGGAAATGTCTAAAAAAGAAGATGGCGCGGATATTTATACCACTTTTGATGTCAAGTTGCAAAGTTATGCTGAGGAACTCATGAGCGATATTTACAGCCAGTATGCGATGACCGATATGAGAGTGATGTTGGCAGACGCTAAGACGGGAAATATTTTAGCCGCTTCTCAGCGGCCGACATTCAATCCGGAAACGAAAGAGGGACTTTCAGATACAGAGACTCAACAAGCCATGTGGCGAAATTTGTTAATTGAAGATCCGTCCTATGAGCCAGGTTCTACAATGAAAGTATTTACGGCAGCAGCGGCGATTGATTCAGGTAATTTTGATGAGAATGCGACCTTTATGTCGGGAAACATTAAGGTAGATGATGCGACGATTAATGACCACAATGTGGTGGGTAAGGGTCTGATGACTTATCGACAAGCTTTTGCTTGGTCCAGTAATGTGGGAATGGTTCACTTGCAGGAGGCTATGGGGCCCACTTGGCAAACTTATTTAGATAAATTTGGTTTTGGTAAATCAACTAATTCAGGACTTTCAGGTGAAAGTTCAGGGGTTATTCAAGACTCGACGACCGTTGATAGAGCGATGACGGCCTATGGTCAGGGGATTGGTGTAACCAACTTTCAGATGATGCAGGGATTTACTGCGATCGCCAATCAAGGGAAGATGATGAAGCTTAATTTTATTGAAAAAATTGTGACAGATGGCAAGGAAGAAGTTATTGAACCAGAGGTTATTGGCGAGCCGATCCGCCCTGAAACGGCGACAAAAGTTTTGGACTTAATGCACGATGTGGTGACATTGCCCGACTATGGTCTGGGAACGATGTACGCGATTGAAGGCTATAATGTTGGGGCGAAAACGGGGACTGCTCAAATTTTTGAAAATGGCGGATATCTTCAGGATCAGTATATTCAATCAGTTGTTCAAATGGCACCAATTGAAGATCCGGAATTTATCGTTTATGTGACGATCAATAAGGCAGGATCACGCGTTGATGTGCCAACAGATATTATTGCACCAATTTCCAATAACTTGTTAAAACGAGCCTTGGAACTGAAAAAATTAACGGAATAACCGGACAACCATCATGGAAAAAGTGATGGTTGTTTTTTTATTTTTCACACGTTGATAAAAAGTGAGGGCTAGCTTTTATCTTGTTGTGATTCTTGTGTGCCTACTTGTTTAGCTAAAGCGAACCATCCCGCCAGTCCTAAGTGGATCATCAGGCTAACTAAACAAAAGTAGATGAAGCCTAAAACTTTCAATAGGACGAGACAAAATATGACAATAGCGCAAATCCCAATAGTCGTCTTCATTTTACGGCGCTCCTTTTTCTGTTGGTTTAATGAGAGGGTCGCTTGTGAGTGGCAAGCGTATCTGGTTTTATTAACTGATATTATAGCAAGGAAATAGCGGCGTGTCTGCGAACAAAGTTGTCAGTTTCTGCGGTCTATCTGACAACTTTGTCAGGTTAAATCTGAAATCAACTACGCCCACCACTTACGGGGTTTTTGGTTGATGAATTAAGCAGAAAAGAGTATTTTCCCTTTTAAAGAGATACGGTATACTTGCACTATCATGGACAGGTCTTGACTGACGTGTACTGATATAACAAATAAGAAGGAGATCAGAGATGAATTCGAGTTATCGACATGAGGTGATTAAACCTGATGAGTTGTTAGAGGTAAAGCTGTTTGCGTTTAAAGCGGATAGTTATGAGCGCATTATTGCGCCCCATTGGCATGCTAGTGTGGAAATTCTCTACTGTATTGAGGGACAATTAGTCGTGCATGCGGAAATGAACCAGTATTTATTGGAGCGAGGAGACATGATGTTACTCAATTCAAATGTGGTCCATTCGACCAACAGTCCGATCAAGAATCATATTTTAGTCATTCAGTTGCCGCTGAAATTTATGCAAAAAGTCACGGAGAATCATTACAATCAACAGTATGTTTTTGAATTGAATAGCGCTAAAAATCCGGCTGGCGCTGAGTTAAACAATTGCTTGGCAAAGATGATTGTGGAAGCGCAAGATGAGACGACAGAAGGTCGTTTGGCCACTAAAATTGCCGTTTATCAGCTGATGTTGAGCTTACTTAACCACCACAAACAGCCTTTAGATGATCAAATTCGGTTGAAAACGGTGGAAAACCAAAAGAAACTCGTTGAAATAGTTAATTACATAAAAGGGAACTATCAAACTGATTTATCTTTGACAGCAGTGGCCTCCCATTTTAATTATTCCCGAACGTATTTTTCAAAATTTTTCAAAAAGAATATGGGCACAAACTTTTCCGACTATTTAAGTTTGATACGTATTGAGCACGCTCAAAATTTATTAATCCATTCGGAATGGACAATTCTCGATATTGCCATATCTTCAGGTTTTAATAATGTTCGGACTTTTTTCGGCGCCTTTGAAAAATACCATCAGATGTCGCCAAGTGAATTTCGCAAAAAAAGAAAATGACAATATTGTTCCGAAATCATGGTAATTGAATACCGTTGTTTAGATAATGAAACCGTTATAATGAGATGGACATATAAATAAGTCTAGCGATTTAAACTAGGAGGAATTGGAAGATGAAAGAAAAAGTCATTTCATGGTTTGACCGAGTTAACCCTTATTTTGACAAGTTGGGAACCAATATTTATTTACAAGCGTTATCGGCTTCAATGATGGCAACCTTAGGGCCAGTTTTTTTAGGGTCAATGAGTTTATTACTGGTTATTTTTATTGGCAATACGGGGAAAAATAGCGAATTTTTACAAGGTTTTGTGCCAGTCCTAAGTCAGGTTACTAATTTTACAATCGGTGCCATGGCAGTGTATGTGGTGATTTTGTTAGGCAAAAACTTAGCCAATCGCTTAGTGCCAAATGACGATGGTATCTCGGCTGCATTGATTGCCTTAATGTGTTTTTTGATTGTAACCCCCTCTGCTTCAATGCCAGTAGAGGATGGGGCAGTGACGGTGCTGCCAACGACGTGGTTGGGAGCCCAAGGTGTTTTTACAGCTATTATCATCGGTTTGGTTGTGGGGAAAGGGTATGCTTTGATTAAGCAACGAGGTTGGACAATCAAAATGCCTGCTGGTGTGCCGCCAATGGTAACGCGGGTCTTTGAAGCGCTGATTCCAACCATCATCTTGGGGATCGTGTTTATTGTCATCGCACGCCTCTTTTTATTCACTCCTTATGAAACGATGCACCAACTGGTTTACACGACTATTCAACAACCGCTTAAAGGGTTAGGTGGGACGATTGGGGCGATGATCGTCATCAGCATTGTTCAGCAAGTGTTATGGTTTTTCGGCATCCATGGAACCAATGTGATTATGCCGATTATGATGCCAATTTGGATGGCTCTAGATATGGAAAATCTAGAAGCGGTTGCGGCTGGTCAAACACCGCCCAATATTTTGGGGAATGCTTTTTTCACCACAATTACCTGGGGTGGAATGGCTTTGGGCTTAGTGTTTTTGATGTTGGTCTCTAAAAGTAAACAGTACCGTGAGTTAGGTAAGATTTCGATTATTCCGGCACTTTTTGGGATTACGGAACCGGTCATTTTTGGAACACCCTTAGTGTTAAACTTTAAGTTTGCTTTTCCTTTTATATTTAATAACACGATTGCCATTATCATTTCTTATGTGTTGATCAAAATTGGGATAGTAGCCCGCTTTACAGGAGCCGCTACGGTATTTGGACTACCGGTAGGTGTTTTTGCAGCAGTTCAAGGTAAGGGATCGATTATCGTCTTAATGTTGTTACTACACGTCGTTTTGTCGCCATTATTATGGTACCCATGGTTTAAGTGGGCGGAGAAAGATGCAGTTAAAAAAGAACTAGAAGGAGCAAATAATTAAATGGATAATCAACAATTAGTCACACTCTTAAGTGAGTTGACGATCGACGAGAAGATTGGCCAGTTGGTTCAATTATCAGGTGATTTTTTTCAAGAAGATGAGGCTATGTTAGTCGGGCCTCAGAAAAAGCTGGGCATTAATGAAGCGATGATTGAATTGGTCGGCTCAGTTTTAAATGTGACAGGGGCAGAGAAGGTTCGCCAAATTCAGGATAACTATCTAGCTAAAAGTCGTCATAAGATTCCCTTGATGTTTATGGCAGATATTATTTATGGCTATCAAACAGTTTACCCGATCCCCTTAGGTCAAGCGGCTTCTTGGAATCCTGAGTTGATTGAAGAAGGTTATCAAAAAATTGCCTTGGAATCCGTGGCTGGCGGTGCTCACGTGACTTATGCACCGATGGTGGATTTAGTTAAGGATCCAAGGTGGGGGCGTTGTTTGGAATCGACAGGTGAAGATGTCTATTTAAATTCTCGTTATGCTGAGGCCATGGTTAGAGGCTTTCAGCACAACTTTGATCAAGGGCAAGGTCTGGCTTCTTGTGTGAAGCATTTTGCGGCATATGGAGCGGCTGAAGGAGGTCGCGATTATAATCATGTGGACATGTCAGAACGGCGTTTGCGTCAAGAGTATTTACCTGCTTATCAGGCGGCTGTTAATGCGGGCAGTAAATTGGTGATGACATCTTTTAATACGGTCGAAGGCGTGCCAGCTACAGGCAATAAGTGGTTGATGCATGATGTATTACGAGAAGAATGGGGCTTTGACGGTGTGGTTATTAGTGATTACGCGGCAGTTCAAGAACTTGTGACGCATGGTTATGCTGAAAATAATAAAGAGGCAACTTATTTGGCAATGGCCGCAAGCAATGACATAGACATGAAGACAGCCTGTTACGCTAATCATTTAGCGGAGTTAATCGCAGAAGGGCGCATTTCCATGGAGCAGCTTGATCAAGCTGTGTGGCGCGTACTATGCTTGAAAAACGACTTGGGCTTATTCGAGGATCCTTATCGGGGAGTCTCGCTTGAAGGAGAAAATAAGGGGGTTTTTACCTCCGAAAATCGTCAGATGGCTCGGAATATTGCCAGTGAGTCAATGGTCTTACTAAAGAATGAGAATCAGGTGTTGCCTTTAAAACCAGAACAAAAAGTGGCGTTGATTGGTCCTTATGGGGATAGTCAAGAGTTAATGGGATTATGGGCAGTTCATGGGCGGATGGAGGATGTGACGACTATCAAGGAGGCGATGAGTAAACATAGTCCATCAGTCAGTTATGAACAAGGGTGCGATATGCTAGAAGATTACACTTTTTTAGGTGAGTTTGGTTATTCGCAAAAAATTATTTCAGGCGTTGAATTAAGCCCTGAGGAAAAAGAAGCAACAAAGGATGGGGCGATTAAGCTAGCTTCAGAGTCTGATGTGATTGTGATGGCCTTAGGTGAGCACACGTTACAAAGTGGCGAGGCAGGTAGTCGCACCTCTTTGAGGCTTCCATTGAAGCAACAAGAGTTGCTCAAGGAGTTAGCTGAATTGAGAAAACCGCTTGTTTTACTAACCATCAGTGGACGACCACTTGTTTTAACAGAAGAGGTGGCACTAGTCGATGGGCTTATTCAAGCCTGGTTCCCTGGAACAGAAGGGGGCAATGCCTTAGCGGATATATTGTATGGCAAGATCAATCCGTCTGGACGGCTTACTCAAAGTTTTCCCTTTAATGAAGGTCAGATTCCCGTCTATTACAATAACTATAGCACTGGGCGCCCTGAAAATGAATCTCAACATAGCGGTCGCTTCGTCTCCAAGTATTTAGATGCTCCCAACCAACCGCTGTTTCCATTTGGTTATGGACTATCCTATCACGAAAGCAGCTATTCGGCTTTACAGGTGGATTCAGAGACACTCAGTGCAGAGAACCCATTGACGGTCACGGTCACCGTGACTAATTTAGCTGGTCTGGCAGGTCAAGAGGTGGTTCAGCTGTATGTTCGAGATTTATATGCCAGTATTGTTCAACCGGTGAAACTGTTAAAAGGATTTCAAAAGATTCAGTTGGAAGCCGGCGAAAGTCGTGAGGTCAGCTTTGAAATTTCGGAAGAGATGCTGCGTTTTTATCAACAGGATGGCCAGTTTGCTTCAGAAGTTGGCGATTTTGATATTTTTATTGGGAGAAATAGTCAGGATTGTCAAAAAATTCGAGTGAGATTAGTGGCGTAAATTGCAAGGTAGCTAAGGAAACAACCAAAGGTTCCCGTAATTTAAAAAAACAAAGAGCCCCTAGTTATATAATAACTAGGGGCTGGGGTTTGTTGCCACCATGGACAATGGTGACTCCTTATTATAGTTCGACTTTTCTCAATAAGCAATAGCGAAATAGAGTCCGAATATGAACGGTTAAATAACGAAGAATAACTGAATTAGAAACTAGGGAGTAGCAATAAATGATCTTGAATCGTGTTTACATTTTTTGATTGAATAAAAGAATCTTTGTAAATCGGGTGACAAGCCTCAATTTGCACTGGACGATTGCTTGCATCGATAAAATAGTAGCAAAAGCCCCAAGATAGATAGTCAAGTAAGGTTGGCACAGAGAGAGTATCGCCACTATCTAACAGAACTTCATAAATACTTTCTGTAGAGTGATTGGACACCTGTCTTTTTCGGATGTGCGTGATTTGTTCTTCCATGTTTATCCCACCTTTGTTTAAATATAAGTAAAAAATATCATATAAACAGGATTTTATAAAAGGGTTTGCTTGTAGTAAGCTTAACAAACGGCTGTTGTTTTATGGAAAATATAACTTGTCAGCGATTTAATCCCGAATTTATTGAATAAATGCCTATTAAATGATTTAATAGAGAGAGAATAGCTATTAAGAATAGGGGTATGACAGATGAGTGAAAAAAAGAGTTCCTATGAAAAATTGAAAAATGTGACAATTGGTGACATTATAGATAGATCAAAACAAACATTGACGATTCCACAACAAAGTTTTCAACAAACTAGCCGCCAGCGGCAGTTTCTCTATAAAAGTGTGTTAGTGGCGTTAGGTGCTCTGGTTGTTTTTCGCTTTTTATTTTTCGGCCAAGCAGTTAATCCCTGGCTAGAATCACTAAAGTTAACGATACTTGGGGCGATTCCAGTTATGATCGTCCAGTTGTTCAATCGTTTGATGAGCAGTCAAGAGAATGTGACGCGTCAACTGATGCAAGGATCAACTGGTGATGAGTTTTATCAATTGCTGACGCTTTTTAATCAAAAGAAAGCCCCCTTTTGGGCGTTACGCTGGCTCAGGAATTAAGTGAATTTGTTCAAGCTGAAGACTTGCCTATTTTGGCTGAAACTGCCATGGATCAGCATGCTCTCGCTGAAATGAAACGACAGATTAGAGAAAATCTCAATCAAAACCAGTCGGAGATTGAAGCGTGGTTAGAAAATCAAAAACAGGTTTTGGCTCCTTATTTTAATAGTTTTCAAACAATTATCACTCTGTTAAATCAGCGACGTGAAGGTGAGCAATTAGCTGGAACGGAGTATCACCGTTACATCAGTGTTTTACGCAGTCAATTGTCGGAGGATGAGATGTACTTGATTTTTATCTATTCACTCTTTAGTTTAAAGGGAGTTGAGACAGGGATTGATTTATCTTATACTTCATTTTTTGGTGACGAAGGAGAAATTAAAGACAGCGTTTATGTGAATTTACCGGCGGTCATGAAGGACATAGCCATCACTCATTTTGTGGCTCATTCTGATGAATTGGTGAGTTATGCTCACCGCCAAGAGATGCGGGAGGCTTATCAAGAATCTCGCAGCCGCCAGCAGAACTATTTAAAACGGACAAGCTTTTAACTTAATTAATAAAAGAGACGTTAACCAGTTAAGTTTGGTTAGCGTCTCTTTTAGTGATGATGGCTGTTAAGTCAGCCACAACATCGAGGAAAGGTTGATTGGCGTCTAAAATGTAGGACTCAGCATAAGCGGTCAAGTGATTGCGTATCCCTATTTCTCGATCATACAAGGTCAAGCGTTCTTGAATCAATTTTGGGTCTTGTTCTCTTAATTCTAAGCGATGCCTAACCTGTTCCTTGCTGACATTAAAGAAAATGACCACGACATCTTTTGGAAATTGTTGATAAACCTTTTGTAGTCCGCTGTGAGTTAAGACGGCATAGGCAGGTTGAAGAGCCGTTCGAGCGATGATTTCGGCAAGGCCGACGCCGTAGTGAAATCCGTGATAGTTGTCTTGCTCCACCAGTTGTCCAGAGGAAAATAATTCATGGAAGCTGGCTTCAGATTCAAAATAGTAATCAATGCCTTCTGTTTCTTCTGATCGAAGCGGCCGAGTAGTGTGGGTGATAATTTTGGCGCTTTTAGGGAAAACGGCTTCTGTTACGCGAGTTTTTCCTGATCCGCTAGGGCCCAAGATAACAAAAAGTGGATGCTGTAAACGGGTTTTTATCATGAAACGACACTCCTTTTTTAGACTAGACAGTCGCTTTGCTAGTTGTTAATTATAGAGAAATAGGAAAAAACAACCAATACAAAACAAGCTTAAAGCAATGGCACTGCTAAGGGTCCGAATCTTATTCCAGAACTGCCATTTCTGAGAATAGCTTTGCCAGATTCTTTGATAATCGTCTGGCGCAGTAATTGATTTAACTTGAGACAATTGAAAGTTAAGAGGTTCAATGATTGTTCCTGTAACAATGACGACACCGATAACATAGATGATGCCGCTGAGATAGAAAAACAAAGGTCCGCTGTGTCTGCTGAGGTACTGGGTCAGGAAACCACAGCTGAGATAAGCTACTGGGGTTAGCAAGAAGCCCACTAAAAGCCATGGCCGTTTAAGTGCTTTATTGATAGCGTTCATTGAAGGAATGGCGATATCAGCTGATGTCTTATTGAGACTGGGCATTTTGGAAATTGCCCAAAAGAAGAAAAAGAGAAACAATGACAAGCCTAGAATAAATGTCATGGTCAATAAGGCTAAGTAATTGATGGAAAGTTGTCTAAACATCGTATCCCCTCCTTGATTTGCCGAAATAAAAAAATCTTTTCCATTGAGACGTGAAAGACCACCTGATCATAATTCTATCATACCATTTTTCCAATAAGTTCTGCATTACTTTGAATTAAAATCGTGTTCATTTATCTGTAATTAAAGGATATGGTATAATTAAGCTATCATTTATCAAACAAGGAGGTGGTTGTCATGACGAATCATTATAAAAATGTGGAACGTTTTTCAGGATTTGCTGACCTTTATGAAGACGTTAGGCCTTCATTTCCAGAAGAGGCCATCGCTTTAGCCTGTAGTGACTTAAGAAGAAAGCCAGCTGTTGTTGTTGATTTGGGCAGTGGGACTGGCTTGTCAACTCGGGCTTGGTCTGATCACGCTCAACTGGTAATCGGCGTGGAGCCTAATGAAGAGATGCTCGAGGTGGCTGAGAAACAAAGGATCGCTAATGTCGAGTATCAACGGGCCTTGGCTCATGATACGGGCTTACAGACGGGGTGTGCCGATATTGTTAGCTGTGCCCAATCCTTTCATTGGATGGAGCCTCATACTACTTTGCAGGAAATCAATCGTCTGTTGACCCACGACGGTCTATTTATTACGATTGACAATGAGTGGCCACCAGTATCTGATTGGCAAGCGGAAAAGCTTTATCAAACCTTGTTTAGTAAGGTCAATCATTTAGAGTTAACCGAACCTAACTTACGAGATAAGCAACGACGCTGGGCCAAAGAGAATCATTTAATCAACCTGTCTCGCAGTGGTTATTTTCGCTTTACGAGACAAGTGTTATTATCAAAAACCGAAATCGGTGATGCTGATCGCTTTATTAAGTTGGCTTTAAGCCAAGGTGGGATTCAGAACATCTTGAAATATCAGCCGGATTTAATTGTTGATGAGTTGGCGGAATTTGAACACTCAGTGAAAGACTTATTTGGTGGACAACCACGCCAGTTCTATTTCAGTTATCGGGCTAATATTGGCGTGAAATAAAAGGAGGCAAAAGATGAAAACTTGTCAGGTGCTGCAAATTGACGCTTTTACGGATCTTCCAGGAGCAGGTAACCCAGCAGGAGTCGTGCTTAATGGGGATGAATTTACGCCAGAGGAGATGCAAAGGTTAGCCCAAAAAATCGGGTTTAATGAGACGGTGTTTGTTTGTTCCAGTCAACGGGCAACTCACCGGTTTCGCTTTTTTACTCCAGGTTATGAGACGCCTCTTTGTGGTCATGCGACGATCGGTGCTGTTTTTGCTTTGTATCAAGATGGTGAGGACCGTCAATTGATGATTGAGACAGGGGCAGGGCTATTGCCGATCGTTTATGATTCTAAAAAACAACAAATCGAAATGAGGCAAGGGGATGCCAAGTTTTTGAGATTTTTCGGAGATCAAGCCGCACTATGTGCCAGTTTGGGAATTGAACAGAGCGAGTTACATCCTACTTGGCCGATTGAATATGGTAATACAGGGTCATGGACCTTGATTGTGCCTGTTAGAGAGGTGAAGATCTTGGATAAGATGCGAGCCAATCCAACTCTTTTCCCCGCGTTGTTAGAAACTCAGCCACGGGCCTCTGTTCATCCTTTTGCCCCTATTTCAATTAGTGAAGGCCATTATTATGGTCGCCATTTTTCTTCACCATATGCAGGAACATTGGAAGACTCTGTTACTGGCACGGCCTCTGGGGTTATGGGGGCTTATTTGCTAAAGCATGTCTATCAGGAGGCGGCGAAAGAGCTAAAGGTTTATCAGGGAAAACACGTCAAGCGACCGGGACTTGTTCAGGTGATGGCGATTTGTTCTGAGACTGGTGTTTATCAGGTAAAGATTAGGGGAACGGCTTGTTTTAATCAGTTGTTTGAAGTGAATCTGGATTAGTTATTGAGTGGTTATTGCAAGCGGATAACTGTCAGTCGCCAGTTTACCTATGATATACTAAAATAAAAAAAGGTGGATGACTTAATGCCAATCGCAACTTATTTTACATTTGATGAGGAATCACAAGAGGCAATTCAGTTTTACGAAGAGGTTTTTGAAACGACGTGTCAGGATTTGGTGACGTATGGCAGTTTAGGAATGCCTGATTTAGATGAGAAAAGCCAAAAGTTAGTCATGAATGCCAGTCTGGTTGTTGAAGGCCACACCATCATGTTTTCAGATACACCTAGCTTTATGGAGGCGACTCCTTATGGTAGAACCGTTAGTCTAGTGATTGAATTGCCAGATGCGGCTAAATTGACCAAGTATTTTGAAGGTTTAGCGAAAGAGGCTCAGAAAGTGATGCCTTTGCAACAAACAGAATGGTCCGAACTTTTTGGTCAAGTCACTGATAAATTTGGTATTAGTTGGTCTTTTAATTTAATCTAATTCAAAAGGAAGCAGGGGAACGTAATCCCTCCTGCTTCCTTTTGAGTTATAGCGCCTTTTCGCCTGTTTCAGATGTGCGAATGCGAATGGCGTTTTCCACATCATAAACAAATATTTTGCCATCGCCTACTTCACCGGTTTGACAACTGTTGATAATGATAGTGATAACTGTTTCTAACTTGTCGTCAGCCACTACCATATTGACTTCAAGTTTTGGTAAGAGGGTGGTTAAAACCTCTTGACCACGAACATATTCTTTCCAGCCTAATTGATGACCATAACCAAGTACTTGAGTGACAGTCATTCCTTTGACACCAGCTTGTTCAAAAAGAGCGGCTTGCAAGTCGCTTAGTTTTTCTTGACGGATAATCGCTTCAATTTTTTTCATGTGACTCCTCCATTTCTATCAACTGTGACAAAATTTGTTAATTGTCCATTCCTAAGAAGGTAGGATAGGCCGTTTCATCATGTTCCATTAAATCCAACCCTTGAATTTCTTCTTTTTCAGAAACTCGAATCGGCATGAATAATTTGATGAGAGAAATAATTAGATAAGTTGCTACGCCAGCGAAGACTAAGGTGACGACAATGCTGATGACTTGAGCGATAAATAGATCCATTCCTCCATAAAGTAAGCCGTCAACACCACCAATTGATTTTTCCGCAAAGACTCCTGTCATAATGCCACCAAAGATACCGCCAACCCCATGACAACCGAAAGCGTCTAAAGCATCATCCAGTTCAAGTTTGCGTTTGATGACCCCGATAAAGTAATAACAGAATGGGCTGACAAGGGCACCGATTAGCAGGGCGCTCCAAAGTGGAACAAAGCCAGCTCCTGGGGTAATTGCCACTAGCCCGACAATGGCACCGGTTGAAGCACCGACGACTGTCGGTTTGCCGATTATTAATTTCTCGAGTAACATCCATGACAACATACCGGTTGCCGCTGAAGCATGGGTGGTTAATAGGGCATGAACAGCTAGGCTGTTAGCTGCTAGGGCGCTGCCAGCGTTAAATCCAAACCAGCCAAACCATAAAAGGCCAGTCCCAAGAACGATAAAGGGAATATTGTGAGGACGATATTCCAGCTTGTTATAGCCTCGTCGTTTTCCAAGGACGACTGCTAAGACTAAACCGGAAATCCCTGAGCTAATATGGACCACATTACCACCGGCAAAATCGATTGAGCCAATTTCTTCAAGGAAGCCGCCACCCCAAACCATATGGGCCATTGGATAGTACACGACGATTGACCAAGCGGCAATAAATAAGAAAATGGCCGAAAAGCGCATTCGTCCGGCAACTGACCCCGTAATGATAGCGACTGTAATCAAGGCGAACATCATTTGAAAGCCAGCAAATAGTCCTTCGGGAATCGTGCTATCTGTTTTGAAGCCAGTGGTTAAAGAAACGTCTTTAAAAAATAGTTTATCGATGTTGCCGACAAAACGTCCCTCGCCACTAAATGACAAACTATAACCAACTGCAAACCATAATAATGATGCGAGACCTAGTACGCAGATGACCATCATCATTGTATTAAGAATATTTTTTCGACGCTCCAAACCACCATAGAAAAATGCTAATCCTGGTGTCATTAAAAAGACAAGTGCTGCACAGATTAAAATGAAACCAATATCTCCTGAATTCATACCTATCACCCTTCCTGAAACTTTTCTGAAATTATTTTTTAATTATGAGATAGTTTATCATAAATAAAATGAGTAAAAAAGACTTCTGAATAATTATTCTGTAAACTGTATGGAATTTGGAAATTTTTTCTAAAAGAAAGAGCGGGAATAATCGTTGACATTAAAGGGGTTTGGTTTTAAATTAATTATCGGTTGACAGGTGTAAATTTCTTTGTTACTATTTCTATTAACTTGATAAAAGATTAAAATTTAATTAAAAATAACGTTGAAGAGAAAAGTAGCTTTAGGAGCTCATCTACAGAAAGTCTTGTTTGGATGAAAAAAGACAATGAGTGCTATGGTGAAAAATGGTCTCTGAGTTTTTTAAGTGAGCACATCGTGTAAGCTTAACATGGGAACGCCCATTATCGCGTCAGAGTATGCAACGTTGTAAGACGTTAAGTATTTGGAGAGGTGGCAGGGTACTAATGCCACAATCAAGGTGGTACCACGTTGGTTTATGAAGATAAACTGCCGTCCTTGTCGTAGACAGATTGTTTACGATGAGGGCGGTTTTTTTGTTTGATAAAAAAATGAAATGGAGATGATCGACATGGGAAAATTACAAGTGGATACGATTTTGGCCCAAATTGGCAATAAACAGGATAGGCAGACAGGAGCGGTTAGTTTACCTGTTCATTTTTCAACAACCTTTGCTCATCCAACGCTGGGAGAAAGCACTGGCTTTGATTACACACGAACACAAAATCCAACCCGGTTAGTGCTGGAGGAGGCACTCGCTAAACTGGAAGAAGGGGTGGCTGGTTTTGCTACGAGTTCAGGAATGAGTGCTATTCAACTAGTTTTAGGCTTATTTCCCAAAGGCAGTCAGTTGCTTGCTTCAAGAGATCTATACGGCGGGAGTTATCGTTACTTTAAGCAATTAGAGGAACAGGGTTTTTATGAGTTTCGCTATTTTGATCAAGTGGCGGAACTAGCAGCTTTGCTAACAACGGAGACAGCCGGCATATTTATTGAAACCCCGACCAATCCTTTGATGAGTGTCGTTGATATTGCGGAAATTTCCAAACTTGCGAAAACCCAAGGAGCATTGGTGATTGTTGATAATACGTTTTATACGCCAATCATTCAAAAACCTCTGACCTTAGGAGCGGACATCGTTGTTCATAGCGCTACTAAATATTTAGGAGGACATAACGATGTTTTAGCCGGAGCGGTTGTGACGAATAGTCAGCAGCTTGGGGAGCGCTTAGGGGTTCTTTTAAACACGACGGGTGCGGTTTTAGCTCCCTTTGATTGCTGGCTGCTCATCAGGGGATTAAAAACCTTGGCCTTGCGAATGGAGCGTCACGAAAAGAATGCTCAAGCGTTAGTTCGCTATTTAGAAGAGGAAAGTCAGGTGACAGAGGTGCTTTATCCTGGTAGAGGTGGTATGATAAGTATAAAATTGCCAACACAAGCCTGTATTAAGCCCTTCCTGGCTCAGCTGCAAGTCTTCACTTTTGCGGAAAGTCTAGGTGGGGTGGAAAGCTTAATTACTTATCCAACGACTCAAACTCATGCTGATATTCCGCAAGCACTTCGTGAAAGCTATGGTTTAACGGATACCTTATTGCGGATCTCAGTGGGGGTGGAGGCTGTTGAAGATTTAATTGCTGACTTAAGTCAAGCGTTTGGGCAACTTTAAACTGAGTGTTTTGCTCGATGAGGAGGACTTAAATGTCAAGAGAATTATCCCCTGCATTTTTAGCAGAAATAACGGCCATTCGCCACTATTTACATGCCAACCCAGAATTATCAAATCAAGAAGTGGCGACAACGGCCTATATTAACAATTATTTGGCCGCACTTGATATTAACTGTTTGCCGACTTCGTTATCAACTGGGGTGATTGGGGAAATTGGGGAGTCAGGTCCAATCGTTGCTTTACGTGCGGATATCGATGCTTTGCCGATTACTGAGGCCACGGAGCTAAGTTATGCTTCGACTAACCCTGGTGTGATGCACGCCTGCGGTCATGATTTTCATACAGCAGCTCTATTGGGAGCAGCGACACTGCTAAAAGCACAAGAAGGGGAGTTGAATGGGAGGATTCGTTTGATTTTCCAACCAGCTGAGGAAGATAACGGAGGGGCCCGCCGGGTGATCGAGGACGGTCATTTAGAAGGTGTTTCAGCAATTCTCGGCTTTCATAATAAACCAGAATTGCCAGTTGGGACTGTCGGCATTAAAGAAGGGCCGCTAATGGCTGCCGTTGATCGTTTTAAGATCACTATTAAAGGAATTGGCAGTCATGCTGCAGCGCCTCATAATGGCTCAGATCCAGTGGTCACCGCTTGTCAAATTGTCACCGCCTTACAGGGAATTGTCAGCCGCCATGTGTCACCGTTGGATACTGCAATATTAAGCGTGACCCACATCACTGGTGGGAACACTTGGAATGTTATTCCTGAAACAGTTTTTTTAGAAGGGACTATTCGCAGCTTTAGTCAAGACGTTCAGGAAAAGGTTAAGCGATTAACGGCTCAAGTGGTCGCTAATTTACCTGTCGCTTTGATCAAGTGGGGACCTTGGAATGGGTTGAAAGTCCACCTGCGGTTTGGAATGATGCCAAGCTCGCGGCACTTGTTAGTCAAGTGACGAGTGACTTTGCGAACGTTATTGTGCCAGAAGTCACCTTAGGCGGAGAAGATTTTGCTTATTATCAAACTAAGATCCCTGGCTTTTTTGCTTTTATTGGCACAAATGGCCCCCATGAGTGGCATCATCCTGCTTTTGAAGTAGATGATCGTGCCTTGGGCTTAGCAATCAATTATTATGTGGAAAATGGGCGTCGTTTATTGGCTGAAATTACGGGATAATTAAGATGATTTTCTGGGCTTAAACAGCGCAGAAAATCATTTTTTTTACTGGGATAAAGTATTTTCTTCTGTATGTCAGCAGTTTACACCTATAGGGAATGGTGACATAATAGACTCATATAAATAGTGTTGAAGGGAGCAATAGGATGAGTGAATTAACCTGTTATTATGAAGAACCAGAAGCTGTCGAGTATCTAAGCCTGCGGCAAGAAGTTAAGATGGGAAGTCGTTCTTTGAGCGGGGCCCAGAAAGGGTTAGGCAATGCCTTATTTTCTGTTGTTTTTCGGGATGAGCAGCAACAGTTAATCGCAATGGGACGAGTGATTGGGGATGATGGTTTAGCCTATATGGTAACCGATGTGGTGGTGAAGCCTGATTATCAAGGGCAGGGCTTGGCCAAAGGCATTATGGCAGAAATTATGAGGTATTTAGAACGGGAAGCAGCACCGGAGGCTTACATCTGTTTAATAGCGGATGTACCTGCCAATCAATTGTATGAACAGTTTGGATTTAAGGAAACAGCTCCTAGTAGTGTGGCGATGTTTATTAAAAATAAAGCCTAACAGGGGGCTAGCTAGGAGTGCTTTACTATCCAAGATAAGTTACAATAGATGAAAATAATTTAGGAGATACTATCATGCAAAAAAGAGAATTTATTGTGCAAGACTTATTGAGTAAAATATATCAAAATCAATTTTCTGAAGGGAAATTACCTCATCAACGGGCTTTGGCTGAAGTCTACCAAGTCTCTCGTTTTACCATCCAAGAGGCCATTAAGAGCCTTCAGGACATCGGGGTGATAACAGTCGTTCAGGGATCTGGCATGTATATTTCCAAAGGTGCTAAACAAAATCCTTTAGTCTATAATTCCTTAACGCGCAATCCTTATGATCGGATTTCTTCAAAGCTTCTCTCTTTAACAAAAGAAAGGGCCAATGAAAAAGACTGTCAAACGTTTCAAATTGAAAAGGGAGAGGAGGTCTGGCAATTTCAGCGCCTGCGAATTGTTAACTTTCAATTGACTCAAATAGAAACGTCACGGATGCCAGTTAGCCTTTTTCCTGAATTAACCCAAAAAGTCGTTGAGAGTTCCATTCAGAAATTTGTCCAGCAAAGTGGGTTTAAAATCTCCCATTATATCACCAGCTACACCCCTGTGTTAATTACAAAAGAACAGGCTATCTTTCTTCAATGTAAGAAGGGTAGCCCGGCGATGAAAATTGATAATCGTTGCTTATTGGATGATGGCCGCGTCTACGAATACAGTGAATTGATTGCGATTGATTATTCCTGTACGTATATTACGCCATTTAATAAGCAAAACCATCAGTTTAGACAATAAAGTTAAGGGGTGACTAGTGTGCCGTCGGGAATTCGACTTTGGGTCCACTCGTGTTCTCGGTATACGGGCGGGTAATCAGTTGCTAAATTTTCGGCAAATTCAACGCCAATTCCCGGTTTGTCAATGGGGTAAAAATAACCTTTGACAGGCTCTGGAACATGGCTAAAAAGTTTTTTAGTATTAGCTGGAACATCGATATTTTCCTGAATAGCTGAGTTGTGCAGGTGGATATTTAAATGGGTGTTGACGGCTAGGCCAATGGGAGTGATATCCGACGGTGTATGCCAGGCCATCCGGACGCCCATCGCCTCACAAAAGTGTGCCAGTTTTAAAGCAGGGGTAATGCCACCAATTTGTGAAACATGAGCTCGCATATAATCCAGTTGCCGATTAATGACGAGATTTTTCCATTCTGCTGGGTTATTAAACAGTTCGCCAGTTGCTATGGGGGTCGTTGTCTGGGCTCTGACTTGGGCCAACCATTCGTTTTGATTAGGAGGCAAGAGATCTTCTAAAAAGAACAAGTCAAAAGGCTCCGCCTTTTTCGCAAATTGAACGGCTTGATTAGGAAACAGTCGCTCATGAACATCATGTAACATTTGGAATTGATCCCCGTATTTTTCTTTGACAGCAGCAAACATTTTGAGTGTTGTGTTCATGTATTGATTTTGGTCAAAATAAGAGCCGACTAACGGATTTTGGGGAAGATTCATATCGGTGCCATTGCCACCATAGAAACCAAGTTGACAGCGGATATACTGGTAGCCTTCAGCTAAAAACTGCTCAATCTCGCTATATAAATCGTCTAAATTATCAGCAACAGCATGAGTGTATGCTGGAATTGCGGTGCGGGATTTGCCACCGAGCAGTTGGTAAAGAGGCATGTTGCTGAGCTTGCCTTTTATGTCCCAAAGTGCCATGTCAACACCGGAAATAGCATTATTAATCACAGGGCCATTGCGCCAGTAAGCATTGACTAACATCATTTGCCATAAATCCTCAATATTATTGGCATCTTTCCCTATTAGAATAGGCTTAAGGTATTCTTCAACCATAGTTTTGACGGCTAGCGGACGTTGCTGAAACGTGGCACAGCCATAGCCGACAACACCACGATTGGTTTCCACTTTAACGACGACTAAGTTATGTCGATCTGGTCGGATGGCGTAACATATAACATCTGTAATGATTGTTTCTTTCATTTCCACACTCCTCAAAATAGTTATCTATAGTAGTTATTTAACCATGCTGACAAGGCGGAGTCAATTTGGCTTGTCAAAATGGCTAAATAGCTTTAAAAACCAGTCCAATTTTGTTTTGAAATGACGAGGAAAGCTTTTAAATAAAGGTTTTGTTAGTCGTTTTATACTTATTAGGACTGTTTTGATGTCTGGTTATTTTATGCTATTATGACCTTGCAAACGGAATCACGATAATTTAAAAGAAAAGAGTTGGTCAGAATGAAACATGAACAATCTATCCGTGAGATCATCGAAAATGTTGGCGGAGAAAGTAACATTAATAATGCTTGGCATTGTATGACTCGCTTGCGGTTTGATTTGAAGGATGGGAGTAAGGTCAATTATGAGGAATTGGCTAAGATTAAAGGAGTAATGGGCACAAAATATCAAAGTGATCAGTTACAAGTGGTTATCGGTACCGCAGTTGCGGAATATTTTACCACGTTAGCCTCGCTCTTAAATCTGGAATCAGAAACGGAGGTGCCTGCGGAAACTCATGAGAAAAAAGGCTTAGTGTCCCTCTTTATGGATACGGTCTCAGGAGTATTTGGCCCAATTGTTCCTGCGATTGCCGGTGCCGGAATGATCAAAGGGTTAATGGCTGGACTAGTTGCCTTGAACGTTATCTCGAATACGACGCCGACCTTCTTAGTCATCGATATGCTGGCCAGTGGTGTTTTTACTTTCTTGCCATTTTTTGTGGCGGCTTCTGCTGCCCGAATTTTTAACACGAATATGTATTTGGCGATTGCGATCGCGGCAACCATGCAATTTCCCACGATGACAGCAGCCGTCGCTGCTGGCGAGATTTCGCAATTTTTATTATTTGGCCTAGTGCCAGTGCCGGTTTTTAATTATGCTGGAACGGTTATTCCGATTATCTTCTCAGTTTTGGCATTGAGTTATGTCTATAAGTGGGTCGATAAGGTTTTACCGGAAGTCTTAAGAACGGTCTTTACACCAACTATCTCCTTGTTTCTAGTGGGGATTTTAGCGTTAACCGTCATCGGCCCAATCGGTATTCATGCTGGCAATTTATTGGCTGGTGCTGTTAGCTGGTTGTTCTCGATTTCGCCGATTTTGGCTGGTATCATAGTAGGTGCAATTCGCCCAATCGCTATTTTAACTGGTTTACATCATGCGATGACTCCGATCGCGTTGCAAAATTTTGCGAATCAAGGGTACGACATGTTAATGCCGATGATGTTTATGGCAAATATGGCCATCACCGGTGCCACAGCGGCCATGTATTTTAAGGCTAACACCAAGCAGGAAAAATCGATTATCGTTTCGGCTGCGGTTTCCGGTTTGTTGGGCATTACTGAACCAGCTTTATTCGGTGTGTTAACTAAATACAAAAAAGCTTTTATCGCTGCTACAGTCGGAAGTTCGCTTGCGTCGGCCTTTATTGCGGCTTTCGGTGTTAGAATTTATGGGTATATCTTGTCGAGTATTTTCAGCTTGCCAGCTTATATTGGGCAATACTTTATTTTCGCTGTCTTAGGAATTATTTTGGCGATAGCCTCATCCTTTGGGATTGCATACTTCTTAGTACCAAAAACAGAAAAAACTGCTTAGTGAGTGGGAGCCAGCGTTAACTGCTGGCTTCTTTTTTTTGGCTTTTTTGTCATTGTAGTTAACCAAAAAACCACACTAGGGGGAAGTGTGGCAAAAGGATAAGCTGAAATTCTTGGAGTAATGTGGATGTTAGGAGTCGAACCTAAAACTGTTACTTGACCACCGTGGCCATCCCTGGATGATGTGCGCTCTTTAACTTGTCCTTAGTCTAATAGGTTAGAGTTAAATGAAACTTAAAAGATGAGTGAGGCTACTTTTTTGCAATTAATGAAGGTATTGTTTAACACCTGTCTAGGGCTGTGCTATCATAAAAGAAAAACCAAATTGTGGTGGAAATGAGGGTAGTTGGTTAGGAAATTATAAGGGAAGCGTTAAGGCAGGAATTAACAATTAGTTGAGGAGGAGAAAAATGGAAAAGCTAGTCATACGAGCAGGAATGAGCTTAGCAGAACAGAAACAAGCCATCCAAGTGGCCTTTATGCAAGGTTTTCGAGCGGAGATGGCGATATTTCCGATTTGTGACATAGAGAATTGGACAAATGTGGCCTTTCTTTATCAGGAAAATCAATTAGTGAATCTGTCAACAACTGATGAGGGGAATTCGGTTAACCAGTTTGCTGAAAAAAGTTTGGACTTCGATTGGCGTAGTCAGCAAGGGTTGGAATCATTATTTGAGAGAGATTATTTGTTGCAAGATCTCAATGATGATTTTTTGGCTGATCAATTGGCTTTAAAAGTCTGGTTGGTTGAGGCGGTTGACGTTTGGCAGTTATCTGCCTTATGTAATATCATGTATCGTTTCGGGATGGAAACAACGGCATACGAGGGATCTCTCTTTGCGACGGCAGAGGATGCAGGTAATCTGCTAGTGGTTGAAACTAATGATCGATCTGGGATCAGTGTTGCCGAAAATCAAGGGCGTAAAGTGATTAAACTAAGAGGCGAAGGTCAGTCCTTGGTTAATTTTGTCGCTCATTTTTGTCAATTTTTTCCAGATGATCAAAGTGGCGGAAGTTTGCTGACTGTCATGCAGGAGATGACTAAAAGTTTTTGTTTGCAAAATCCGGATGGTCAACAAGTATATACAGCGACTAAGGAGGAGAGTCAGACCCAAGACTTTTTACAATACATAGCGCCAGTTAAGATTTTTGAGAAAGAGTATTCACTTATTTGGGAAGTGACGGAATTCAAGGTTTTTTTGCAAGAAGAGATTTATCCACAATTGAGACCTGGTGATTCAATCGCCATTTATGGCAGTCTAAGTGAGGGGATCGAACAGCGTCAGCAATTGCAAGCTGAGATTATCCAAGAATTATTAGAGATGAAAGTAGAGGTGACAAAAGTTGAAATTGTGTCGGCTTACAAACAAGGATTTTCTTGGATAAGCGACTATGTTATTCCAGAGTTAAGTCAATTGGAAAGGTTGGACCGAATTGACATTCAATTTAAACCTTTTTTACCTGAAGGGCAAGAGGAGTGGCTGGATGAAGATGGGGCAACGCCAAGTTATCATACTGTTTCGGATGATAACCCGGATCGTTGGCTGGACTTGCCAATTCGTTTTTTACAAGAGCTCTATCCGATTGACGATGTGTTGGCAGAAAAATTGTCTCTCTCGACTGATTCCATTCAGTTTAGTGTTAATAATCAGCAAGAGACGACCTATCTTTTAAAAGGATATGCTCAGGAACAAGAAGTTTATCACAAAAGTTATCAAGCGGTTTGGGCAGAACGTTCTTATATTGACCAGTTTCCAGAATTAGGGAAGGCCCATCCGGCCACTGGCCAAATTCGGGTGGAAATCAATCAAAAGGAAGTGATTCAGCAACGAATAAAAACGGATTTAGAGCGGATCTGGGATAGCTATCAGCAAGAGCTTTTACCGACCTTTGGTGAATTAGTGACGGCTAAAACCAATGGCTTAGGGGAGAACTGTCACGAGCCCTTATTTTCAAAAATTGTTTTAGAGGCCACGGTCAGCGAGCCGGAATATTATTTGAACTCCAGACAAGACATGATTTCGAGCTTAAATAGCTTTCATGAAGATTTGTATTTTGTTGGCTTAGATTATTTTAAGAAATATGGGCTAAAGAAATGGAATCGTTTGTTGGATGCTCCTGGCTTACTGTTGCCGGTGTTGAAAGTGGGAACAGGCGCGCCTAGCTTTAAGTGTACAGTTTACGATCAAGAAGACACTCAGCCTTTTATCTGGCAGGCTGGACGTAAGCGCTATTCGCAGTATCGGAAAGAAGAAGTGAAGGTTTTTATTGAAGAAATTAATGAGAGTTGTGAACCGGGGCTCTTTGATCTGGTCATCCGAACAGAAGGCATCGCTGAGGATTATCTCGACCACTATGTTAGATTAGTGAGAACTGGTGACTTAGAAGTAGTGAGTCATCTCAAGCGCTTTGCTAGCTTGTCATTTAAAACGGATGAAGCCGTTTTTTCGGCTGAGATTCCTGCAAAAGCCGCAACACTTCCAACGCTGTCGATTGAAGAGATTGATTTAATGGAAACTGAAGTGATCGGTTATCAGGCATATAGTCAGATTATCACTCAATTGAAGTGCGTGCCAGAGCTTTCAGTTAGCCAAATAGGCACAACCTATCAAGGACGTGAAATCTACGGCATTCAAATTGCTGGCAATACTAGTGCTTATGTCTCCAGAGTTAAACGGTTGACGAATTATCCTTCACTAATCATTAATGCACGCCATCATGCCAACGAAGTTTCAGGAACCAATGGGGCTCTGTTGCTGATCAAGGAATTGTTAACTAATCCTAAGTATGCTTCATTAAGTGAGCGACTTAATCTGATGATTGTTCCCTTAGAAAATGTTGACGGGGCAGAAATTCACCATCAGTTGCAGCAACAAAATCCTTGTTGGAAACTTCATGTGGCACGCTTTAATGCGGTCGGAAAAGAGTTTTATAATGAGTATTTTAACCATGACACGATTTACCCAGAAGCATTAGCTTTTACTAAGATCTGGTATCAGCTCCTGCCTGACGTGGTGGTCGATAACCATGGTGTTCCCTCTCATGAATGGGATCAACAATTTTCTGGTTATACCTCACCTTCTTATAAAGGGTTTTGGTTGCCTCGATCTTTACTGTACGGTTATTTTTGGGCGGTCAAAGATGATAAGTTTAAGGCTAATCTTCAGTTGAATCAGGCGATTGAAAAAGCGATTGCTCAGGCAATTGGCGCTAATCAAGAGATGACGTCCTTAAATAAGGAGTGGATGAATCGTTTTGAGACCTACGCTCACAAATGGTTACCCCAATTATTTCCAGCGAATTATTATCAAAATATGATAAATTATTGGCTGTATTTTGATTATGAGGTAGACCACCGTTACCCGTCTATCCGTTTTCCGTGGATTACCTCTGTTGCTTATACAAGTGAAGTGGCAGATGAGACGGCTCAAGGAGCATATCTGAAGTTATGTGGGGAGACTCATCTGACCCATGATCTCGCCACAATTGATCTATTACTAAAACTAGAGCCTAATTGGTCAGAAGAGTGGCAAGTTGGGGAGGAGTCACTTCGACTGAAACGGATTCGTCAAAGGCCCTTGTTAGGTTAAACCGACGTTTCTAGTAACGGTCTGTTTAGTTGAGGGACAGTCTGGGGAATGCCTTAGAATTTATCTAGCAAATCGGGGTTTCCTGAATTATAATTGAAATGATTCATAAAAATTCCTGAAAATTCAGGAACATATAAGAAAGTAGGAGAGAACATGGAGTATTTAAAATTAATTGGTATTTTAATCGTCATTGTTGGATTTGCTCTGAAGTTAGATTCAATTTTGATTATTTTAGTTGCCGCAATTGCGACTGCTTTAGTCGGTGGATTGGGTGTGGAAGGGTTGTTGGAAACGTTAGGATCCAGTTTCGTGGCTAATCGGGCCATGGCCATTTTTATCATTATTATGTTAGTCACAGGAACGTTGGAGCGGAATGGGCTAAAAGATCAAGCGGCTAAATTAATTGGCCATGTAAAAGGGGCCACCTCTGGTTTGGTGATTGGTGCTTATGGTATTATGCGGGGGATTTTTGCCGCCTTTAATGTTAGTTTTGGTGGTGTTGCCGGATTTGTTTTGCCGATTATCATGCCGATGGCAGTTGGCTCAATTGAAGCTGCTGGTAATAAACCAAGCGAAGAACACGTGGAAGAATTAAAAGGGATGGCTTCTGGTATGGAAAACATCGCTTGGTTTTTCTGTCAAGTGCTCTTTGTTGGCGGTGGCGGTGGTTTGTTAGTTCAATCTACCCTTGCTAGCCTAGGATACGAAGTTGAATTGGTTGATTTAGCCAAAGCAACGATTCCAGTCAGTATTTTTGCTCTGTTTGTTGGGATTGTTTATTATAACGTGAAAGATCGCAAGTTCCAAAAACAATACAAAGCTAAGAAAAAAGGTGAAAAATAATGGGGATTATTGAGTTTTTTACAAGTACAGCACCTGAAATGACTTTAGGAGTTAAACTACTAGAAGTATTGTATATGTTTATGGGCTTGATTGCGATTTATGTTGGCATTAAAAATGCCCGTGATAAGGAAAATCCTGCCCCATATGGCACTGCAATCTTCTGGTGTTCTTTAGGAATTGTGTTGGCTTTCGGTCGTTGGTTCCCGCCATTAGTGTCAGGAATCATCGTGATTGTGATGACACTGCCAGCGATTACCAAAAAGGTTAAGGTTGGAAAAATTCATGCACCATCTGCTGAGCATATGCAAAAAATGTCTGACAAAATTGGGGCGAAAATCTTTATTCCCGCTATTAGTATGGGGCTTTTTGCGATCATCTTTGCCTTAGCTACTGATCTAGGGGCCTTAGTTGGAGTTGGTTTTGGTGTGATAGTTTCCGTCATTTTATTGATGTTCTTTTCATCAGAAAACAAACCTACCGTCTTTTTAAATGATTCAGAACGCCTTTTATCGCAGGTAGGTCCTCTAAGTATGTTGCCGATGCTACTAGCAAGTTTAGGTGCTATCTTTACGGCAGCAGGTGTTGGTGATGTGGTGTCAAAGATTGTTGGAAAATTTATTCCTGAAGGCAATGTCAATGTGGGCATTATCGTTTTCGCTTTAGGAATGGTGCTTTTCACAATGGTAATGGGAAATGCCTTTGCGGCGATTACCGTCATGACGGTCGGGATTGGGGCACCTTTTGTTTTAGCTTACGGGGCAAATCCTGTCATTATTGGCATGATTGCGTTGACTTGCGGGTATTGTGGCACATTGATGACGCCAATGGCCGCTAACTTTAATGTGGTGCCAGTCGCGATGTTAGATATGAAGGATAGATTTGGTGTGATTAAAAATCAAATAATTCCAGCTATTCTGATTTTGATCTTCCAAATTGGTTATATGATCATGTTTAAATAAAAATAGACCCTTAAGAGGTCACTAAATAGGAATCGAGTTTCGGCTCGATTCCTATTTAGTTTGAGTAGGCGAGTTAGCTTAGTTGATTCCAAGTCCATCTTATTTTAAAAAGGTTAATCCTCGTCGATCATCATTTTGAAATCATAAAACTGCTCTTTTTTGACAGAAGAGTCAAGTTTAGCAAATTGAGTTCGATAAGTGAAGAGTTGATATAAACCGAAAGTGATCATTAAGGAACTAATTAATAATGATAGTGCAATAGTTAACATAGGGCCGATTTGATCAAAAAGCCATTGAATTAGTTTTGGGACGGTGTATTGATAATAGAACTCCTGCTGATCGAGCAGTTTATTGAGGGTTTGAACTGAATAAATAAAAAAAATAAGACCTGTTAAACCAACGTAACTGGCAGTGAGTAGTTTCCTCTTGAGTTTTTTCTTTTGTTTTTGGAATTGATGGGCTGGCAATTTACTGAAACCTCCTGGCTAGCTTATTCATTTATTGTACTAAAAAGGATAGTTTAATACAATGGAGTGGAATAGTTAATGAGATATGAACACTTTTTGAAGTGAAACTGACTCTTGTGATGATAAGCACAAACTGCTATGATTTAAGTAGTATTGCAAAGGTTTCCATTAGGTGTATCAGAGCGGATGTTGAAAGCAGAAGGGGGAGAAATGATTGAAGAATTTACCAAAGATGCTAGTAGTGGGAATGATCGTGTTGGCGGTGTCAGGTTGTTCTAATAATGAAGGGAAAAAGAATGAATCTCAGTTTAAAACGAATAATTCTAGTGCTGCGATCTCGGCAGACTTTACGAGCGATTACGTGATTGAGGCAACAGACGTTGCGGCCCGCAAAGATGATGTAGTATTAGTCGATTGCCGTGGTGAGGAAACGGCTAAAAAAGGAACGATTGAAGGCGCGGCAGCCGTTTCTTGGCAATACTTATCCAATGTGGAAGACGTTGATCAAGGTGAATACGAATGGGGACTAGTCTACGAAGCGCCAGAATTGGCTAAGCGATTAGGAAAAGCTGGTTTGAGTAAGGAGGCCAATTTGGTTTTGTTTTCTGACGGTGTTGAAGGTTGGGGAGAAGATGGGCGTATTTTGTGGACCTTAAATCAAGCGGGTTACGAACAAGTTAAGCTGGTGAACGGTGGAATGCAAGCCTTAAAGGAAGCTGGTTTGCCTACCTCTAAAAAAATAACCACTCTCGAGTCGGTTAACGTTGAAATTGAGTCTCTGGATAAAGGTCAAAGTATTGACACGACAGAGCTTGAAGCTGATTTTACGGATTATAAGTTGGTCGATGTTCGTTCCAAGAAGGAGTATGACGGAGCAACTAAATTTGGCGAAGCCAAAGGAGGCCATTTACCGAAGGCGATCCATTTTGCTTACACTGATTTGTTTCAAGAGAATGGCTACTTGAAATCAAATGAGGCGATTGCAGAATTAGCCGAAGCAGCTGGATTGGCTAAAGAGGATGCGCTCGTGACGTATTGTACTGGGGGCATTCGTTCAGCGTATATGGCGGTGATTTTATCGTCGATCGGGTATAACCAAGTGAAAAATTATGATGGGTCTTATTATACTTGGTCAGCAAATAATAAAGTCGAGAAATAAGAGATGATGGTGGGGTGAGGAAATGACTTACAAAACATTTGATGCTTATGTTTGAGGAATCTCCTACTTAGCGGTGACTAAGTTCGAGCGAATCAAGGGTTTTCCTCAAAAAAAGAACGTGGAGCGATCTATATCAGCTCTATTATCGAGTCTTTAATGACTGCTAGACAGCTATTCTAGTTACTCGTAACCTATTCATTGTTTGGATGATCGGGTATTAGCTTGTAAAAGGTCTTTGTTACTTGGTTTTAGGGGAGTAGTGACGTGACACTGGAAATATAGTTGAGGAAAACATACGATTCTACGTATGTTTATTTGGCGTGGGTAAATTAGTCTTGTTGTCATCGTGAAAGGATGAGCATTTTGGTAAGCTCATAAAAAGAAAAGTAAAAATCAAGTGAATGATCTTAGGAAAAGGCGGAGAATATCTCAATGAAAAAAAAATTAGGATTGAGTGCAGTAATCATTGGATTGTTTATATTAGTAGGATGTCAGCAGAAATCAAAAGAAACAACGGAGGATTCGCAAAAGGCAGTAGAAGAACAGCGATTAGTTGGTGATATTCAGGAAGATGATGTTTTTGTGGATGTTTCTTGGGTAAAAAAAGCGTTGGCAGATCAAAAAACGATTGTCTTAGAGGCCTCGTACGGAGAAGGAGAATCTTATGAAAAAGGTCATCTTCCAAAGGCCCTTCACATGGACACGATGGAGATCGAAACTGAGGAAAGTCATTGGAATATTTTAGAGGCTAAAGAATGTGAAACGGCATTTTTGGCAAAGGGAATCACAAAAGACAGTCAGCTTATTGTCTATTCGGAGGATATTAATGCAGCGGCTCGGGTGGCCTTTGTGGCGTACTGGCTTGGTGTTGATAATGTAAAAATCTTGGACGGGGGCTTAGCGGCTTGGCAAGAGGCTGGCAATGACTTAGAAAAAGGCAATGAAACAGGGAAAAAAGCCACAGAGTTTGGGATTGCAGTACCTGCTAGACCAGAGTACTTAATAAAAACAGCGGATGATTTATTGGCCGCTCAAGCTAAGAATCCTGATTTAGTGTTGGCGAGTATTCGCAGTTGGGAGGAGTTCACAGGTGAAACTAGTGGTTACGGCTATATCGAAAATGCTGGTGAACCTTTAGGAGCAGTTTATGCTAAATCTAGTAAATCAAGTGCCGATGTGGCTTATCTTGTTAATGCAGATGGCACCATAAAGGAACCAACAGCCATTTTTTCTGAATGGCAGGATTGGGGAATTACACCAGATAAGCAAGTGGCATTCTATTGTGGCACTGGTTGGCGAGCTGCAACAGCCTTTTTCATCTGCTTGCAAAAAGGCTGGGATAATGTCCAACTTTATGATGGTGGTTGGTATGATTGGGATTTAGGTCATCAGAAAGACCCGAGTAACTACCCAGTGCAAGTGGGAAATCCTCGTGAACCAGAAACCCTTGAAATCAAAAAATAGAGAGAAGGGTGTCCAATGAGGAAGGGACGAGGGAGGATCGTGTTGATTCATCTTTTTCAGTTAGGATTATTAGTTGTCTTATACCAGCTGAAAATTTATTATGCTAACCACTTAAGTTTTATGCGAAATGTGTCTTTTTATACAAAAAAACTGGCTGGAGGGCCTGTTGGCTTATTGCTAGACGGTTTGTCAGTATTGTTATTATTGGGGATATTAGCTGTTACTTTGAGCTTGTGGCGGCAAGGGCGCTTAAAAAGTGTCTGGCTAGTTTTGGTGACAGGTTTTATTTTATCCATTGGATTCGTCTATTGGCAGTGGGCGATTTCTCCATTAAAGGTATCCCTCTATTACTTTGTTTCAACTGCTTTTCTACTGGCCATCTGCGGTCAGTTTATCGTGTGTCGATTACGAGTTGCGAATCAGTGATGCGGGTTATGGAGTGAGAGATGGTAACAGTGTGGCTTTTCTTGGAAGTGAAAAATTGAAAGAGGCGATCAAAATGAAAAAAATAATGAAAAAAAGTGTGGCAGTCTTTTGTTTATTAGCTGTGGTAGTTACCTTGGGAGCTTGTAATAAAAAGGCAGATGATCGGGCGGAAAGTGATATTAACTGGCAACTAATCTCGGCGGACGACCTAAAGGAAGCGATCGATCAAGGGGAGAGCTATCAAATTATTGACATTCAACCTGAGGCCGATTTTGCTAAAGGCCATGTGCCAGATTCAGTGAGTGTGCCAGCCTATCCGGTAGATACAGCTGAATTGGAAAAGCTGGTGTCTGATGCGGTTCCTGACTTTGCCGATGGAGATGACCCGATTTATGTCATGTGCCTTGGTGGGGGATCAGGAGCAAAACGAACGATCTCGATTATGCAAGAAGAAGGGGTTGCCCCAGAACGACTTTATATTATTGAAAAAGGGGCGAAAGGATGGCCTCATAAAGAATTATGGGTGACAGATTAATTTGAGGGGTTTGGGTGATGAGTAATGAAAGGAGAGCCATATGAACACTAAATGGAAGACACATCGGAAAGGCTTAATCATCATGGTGATAGTCGTTTTAATTGTGCTGTGCTACTTGTTTACACCCCTGAGGTCAGTCCTAAATCAAGCGACCAGACTGCTTGCCAGTGCTAACATTGAGGCCATCAAGGATTACATATTGTCTTTTGGTGCTTTAGCACCGATGGTCTCCATGTTATTAATGATGTTTCAGTCAATTGTAGCACCTCTACCTGCTTTTGTGATTACCTTTGCCAATGCGTGGGTATTTGGTTGGGCGCAAGGGGCCTTTTATTCATGGACTGGGGCGATGCTAGGGGCGATCTTGTGTTTTTATATTTCGCGTTTTTTAGGGCGACCAGTAGCTGAAAAGCTGGTAACGGCCACGGCTCTCAAAAAGATGGATGGTTTTTTTGAGGAGTATGGCAATTACACGATCCTTATTTGTCGACTGTTTCCTTTTATTTCCTTTGACGTGGTCAGCTATGCAGCCGGTTTAACGGGGATGAGCTTGTGGTCTTTTTTAATCGCAACAGGTGTCGGTCAATTACCGGCAACCATTGTCTATTCGTTTGTTGGCGGTAGTTTGGGGAAAGAAACGAAGGCCCTATTGTATGGTATTTTGGGTTTCTGTTTATTGGTAGTCGTCTCCCTTATTTTAAAGAAAGTACTGTTGAATCGGAAAAATGGACAGAAAGTAGTAGGTGAACATGACGACATATAGTGAAGAGACTCTAGACTTGGTTCAGAAGATTGCCACAGAATGCACAGCCTGTCAGCGATGTATGAAGGATTGTCTTTTTTTGCAAAGCTTTTGTGAGAATCCGAAAGACTTATTTACAACCATCTTGGCGACCGGTGAAAGTGAGCCCTTACTCCCTTTTTCTTGTTTGTTATGCGGACGTTGTACCGTTGTTTGCCCTCTTCAATTAAAATTGGGAGAAAGTTTTCTAGCAATGCGTCAGGATTTAGTTAAAAGCAATCAAGGAAGGCCTTTAAAGGCCTTGCGGTCTGTTGAGCTCCATCAGTTTTTTTCGTGTCACCGATTTTTTACTGGAGACAATCGAGGAGGTAGAAAACAATGAGGTATGGTTTTATGGCTGGGTGTTCCTTAAGTTCTTCTAGCCCGAAACGGATCAGCCAAATTATTGCTTATTTAAAGGGCTATTATCCTGATTTAGCACTGATTCAAGCCTGTTGTGGCAAACCGACTAAATATATTGGCGATGAAGACCGTTTTCGGCAACGGTTTCAACAATTAGTTGAGACCGTTCAAAGCTGTGAGGTGGAGGAGCTAATTGTTGCTTGTCAGGGGTGTTTGGCTACGATGAATCATGAAGCTCAATTTTCAGCTAATTCTTTATGGGTCTTGATGGCTGAGCTAGGTTTGCCTGAGGAATTAAAAGGCAAGGCCCAAGACAGTGATGTGGTCTTTTCAATTCAGGATTCTTGTCCAACCAAGGATCTGACTGAAATCCATGATGCCATTCGTTTTTTATTAAGTGAATTGGGGTATCAGGTGGCTAAAAATCGTTTAAGTGGTAAAAATACGCTGTGTTGCGGTATGGGCGGCATGTGCGGTGTTACAAATCCGACTTTAGCAAAAGATCAGGCGACTAAACGGGTGCAGGAGTTTAAGACGACACAAATTGTGACTTATTGTGCCAGCTGTACATCGGCCATGATTTTAGGTGGCGGCCAGGCGTGGCATTTATTGGATTTAATCTTTGGCGATGTTGTCTATCAAACAGACAAGAGCCAAACAGATCCCCTTAGTCAGCCGCTTAGTGCCTGGCTAAATCGCTATCGGTCAAAAAAAGTGATTCAGAAAGGATAGTCTGCTCATGAAAAAAATCACACTGTTTATTGGATTGATGATTATATTTGTGGCTATCGCTTATCAGGTAGGGCTTGTTGATCTATTGACAGATATTGACCAACTAAGGTTGCTGTTAGCTGATTTTGGCTGGTGGGGATATGTCTTGTTTATCGGGCTAGGCATACTAGTCGCGGTCTTAATGCTACCAGGCCAATTTCTAGCAGTGGTTGGAGGGTTGATATATGGCGGTTGGTTAGGCGGAGCGCTGACGATTATCGGCGCGTCTATTGGTTGTACAATCTCCTTTATGATTGGTAAATTCGTTGCGCGGGACTACGTGATTCAGCGGTTTAGCAACAGCCAAGTTTTTCAAAAAATCGAAAAAGGGGTGGCTCAGAATGGCGTCTCCTTTCTCATATTTACTCGTTTAGTCCCGATCTTCCCCTATGGGATTCAAAGTTATGCCTACGCATTAACGCCTATGACAGTCGGTAAATTTTCTGCTATTTCTTTTGTGACGATGATGCCAGCTAGTTTTATCTATGCGTTTATGGCCTCTGAAATTGCCACAAAAGGCGTTTCGCTGCAATTATTGGGAGAGCTAGCTCTAGCAGGCATGTTATTAAGCTTACTGTCATTTGTCCCCAAAAAAATCTTAAGCAGTTATTATTAAAGCGTTAAAATAAGGAGGATACGATGAAAAAAATGGCTAATATTTGGTTAGCTTTGTTGATGGGAGTCAGTTTGGTTGGATGTCAAACAAGACCAACAGCCGATTCTGCCATTCCAGAACCAGCATCGTTTGCAGAGGCTGAACAAACCGCTAAAGGTAAAACGGTGAGTTTTTACGGATTTGGTGGTTCGGAAAAAGCCAATCAGTGGGTAGATGAGGTGATTGCCCCAAAGATGAAAGAAAAATACGATATTAAGCTTAAACGGGTGCCAATGGACATCAATGATATTCTAACAAAGCTTCTAAATGAAAAAGAAGCTCAAGCTGAAACAGGCGATATTGATGTGATTTGGATTAATGGTGAAAATTTTTATACAGCTAAACAAGCGAATTTATTATATGGACCTGTGACAGAGAGGGTGCCCAATGTTGAAAAATTAATGGCTGTGGACAGTCATGAGTTTAACTATGATTTTGGTGTTGAAATTGAGGGCTACGAAGTACCTTATGGAACAGCTCAATTAGTTTTTGTCGGTGATCAGGCTAACTTTAGCAAAGGGTTTCCTAAAAGTGCTCAAGCCCTGCTGGCTTACGCCAAGGAGAATCCTGGGAAGCTGACCTATACAGCACCACCTGAATTTACTGGCAGCGCCTTTGTTCGCAACATTATTTGTGAGGTGATCGGCTTTGAGGCCTTGAATCAAGCACCGGCTGAGAAAGAAGCCCTCCATCAAGTGATTATGCCCGGGTTGGATTACTTGAATGAGTTAAAACCCTTTCTGTGGCAAAAAGGTGCGACCTATCCAGCAACGACTGCCGAATTAGATCAGCTATTTGCTGCTAATCAAGTCCATCTGACTTACAGTTACTCTCAGATGCACGTGGCGGAAAAACGTCAGGATCAGGAATTTAAAGAGTCGGTTGAATCGTTTGTTTTTGATCAGGGAACCATTACCAATCAAAATTACTTGGCTATTGCGGCGAATTCGGCTGCGAAAGATGCCGCTATCGTGCTGATCAATGAGATGATTAGTGAAGAAGCACAGTTGGCCAAAGCATCTGCCAAATATGGTTTTAGCATTCCGCCATTTGAAGCAGATAAGTTATCAGCAGAATCAGTGCTAACATTGGCAAGTTTGTATGATAATCAAGGTGTCTTGAGCTTGGAGGAGTTACAGGCCAAACAATTACCTGAAGTAGCGGCCGAAAAAATTTCATTGATTGAAGAACTGTGGAAAGAGTATGTGCTTCATGAATAAGGCATCTTGGTTGAAGTTGGTCCCCTTTCTTTTGCTAAATGTCTCCATTTTGCTAAGTGGATTGCTTAAAGCGTTACAGGTAAGTTTAGGTTACTATCCCATTATCGGCTTAAAACAATTGACCTTGGGCTATTATCAGTCAGTCTTAGGCGATCCACACTTTCAACGCTCACTGCTGTATACTTGTTACTTAGCTTTGACGACAGCAGGCCTCTCCTTGGTTCTAGGATTAAGTTTAGCTTTAGTGGTCCTGAAAAGAAGTGAGAGAAGTAAATGGGCTGTAGGGCTCCTGCAGTTACCAATTGCTTTACCTCACATTATTGTGGTGATGATGGTTTTACAAATGGTTGCTCAAACAGGGCTACTCTCACGAGTTATGTTGGCTTTGGGGCTAATTAATGACGGAGGTTCCTTTCCATTGTTGGTCCACGATCGAGCAGGAGTAGGGATCATCTTGGTCTTTTTATACAAGCAAATACCTTATGTGGCAGTCACTCTTTTGGCTATTTTAAGACGGGTCGATTTGCAGTATGTGCTTGTGGCAAAAACACTGGGAGCCTCTTTCTGGCAACGTTTTTGGCATATTGTTTTCCCTTTAATCCAGCCGACGTTACTCACACTGTTTGTGATTTTATTTGCGTTTGTTTTCGGATCGTTTGAAGTCCCTTATATGTTGGGTTCGCCAAGTCGAGAAACATTAGCCGTAACAGCTTACACGCTATTTAGTCAAGCTGACCTAGCTAAGCGGCCACAGGGAATGGCGCTGAATCTGATAATGTCAGCTATTTGTACGACTGTCGTGTTAGTTAGTTTAGCGATCAGTCGCCGCTTACCAGGAGGTCAGGGAGGAGGTCGTTATGAATAGGTTCAAAGGGATTTTACTGATATGGGGGGCTTTAATCTTGCTACCTTTTATTTGGTTAATCTTAATCGGCGTTAGCGGTCAATGGACTTACCCCCATATTTTACCAAGTGAGCTCAGGCTGTCTCACATCGGTCAAATTCTTTTATCTGATTCTCAATTAAAGCCGGCCTTGCTTAATAGTTTGCTAATTGGCTGCTTGGCGACAAGCTTGACTATGCTCGTCACGATTCCTACAGCTAAGGTTTTTGCCTTCCAACAGATTTTACCTGTTCGAGGGCTGCAAGTGCTTATTTATTTGCCATTGATTTTACCAGCAGTTGCGGTGATGACGGCTACTCAGATAAGCTTTATTCAATTGAGATTAACAGGTACTTTTTTAGGAATCATACTGGTTCATGTTTATTTTTTGTTACCTTATAGTCTGCAAATTATGATGCAAATGTACCGTCAAATCGGCACAGGATATGAACTGAGTGGCAAAACCTTAGGGGCGACTAACTGGCAAATTTGGCGATCGATTACTTATCCCCTAGTCAAGCCCGGTCTGATATCAGCCAGTAGTCTAGTCTTTATCATTTCCATGAGTCAGTATTTGCCAACTTTTTTTATAGGAGGTGGGAAGATTGTCACCTTGCCGATGATCTTACTTCCTTATGCTCAAAGTGGACGGATGCAAATAGCGTCTGTTTATAGTTTGTTGTTCATTGCTGCTTCGCTAATAGGCGTCAGCGTGATCAATTATGTATTGTCTTTAAGCCATGATGAAAGGAGCCGAAAAGATGGGGCTTGAATTACAACATGTGTCGTTTTCCCATCAAAATAAACAGATTTTGGAGTCGATTAACTTGTGCATTGAGCCTGGTGAGGTTGTCTCCTTATTAGGGCCTTCTGGTGTTGGGAAAACCACCTTGCTAAAAATCATCGCAGGGCTTGAACGGGCTGATACTGGCCAGATCATCTTTCAAAATGACTATTCTCAAGAGGCCACCGTATTAGTCTTTCAAGATTTTTGGTTATTTCCTCATATGACGGTTAGTGAAAATATTTCCTTTGGTCTGCGTATGAAAAAAGGAGACAAAGCGGCAATCGCCAAAAAAGTGGCCTTGATTTGTCAAAAATTGCAATTAGAGGGTTTGGAAAGGGCCTATCCGGCTGAGTTATCTGGTGGCCAACAACAGCGAGTGGCACTGGCTCGAGCAGTTATCTTAGAACCGCGTTTGCTATTATTAGACGAACCTTTTTCTAGTCTGGATGCCAATTTGCGAGGGAGTACTCGGGAGTATTTGGTGGCGTTGCAAAAGGAATATCACTTTAGTATTTTGTTGGTGACTCATGATAAAGAAGAGGCATTTCAGTTGTCTGATAAAGTAGCTGTGATGTTGGGGGGGCGTATTGTGCAAGTGGCAAAACCAAAGGACTTGTATTTTAATCCCAACAGCAAAGAGGTGGCGGATTTTCTGAATGAAATGAATTATCTGAAGGGAACGGTCCACTCGACCAACTTTCTTATTGCGGGAACCGAGACAGTTATAACAGTTGCTAATCCTGCTGATCTGAATGGAGAGGCGGTATTGCTAGTGCCTTTTGGACAACCTTTTGTGTTTGGCTCTGAAGGGCTTAAGGGGACGGTTGAAAAGATAACTTGGCAGCCAAGCGGTCAGCGCTACAGCTTGCGCATTGGCGAAACACTTTGTTATTTTACGAATATTGGTGGACAAGCTTTAGTCGGTGATGGTGTCTATTTAGATACTCAAGAAACTAGCTGGCAGGTGATGTTGCCATGATGTGTTCGATCATTATTCCAGCGTTGAATGAAGAAAAGCGAATCGGCGGACTTTTGTCGGCTATTAAGGAAATTCCGACGACACTTGAGATAGAAATAATTGTGGTGGATGGAGGTAGTCAGGATCGGACAGTTGAATGTGCTCAAGCTGACAGTCGCGTCGAGATTCTACCAGAAGGTAATCGCGGCAAACAATTGGCTTATGGAGCGAGCCTTAGTCAGGGAGAATTACTGTGGTTTTTACATGCTGATTCGCAATTACCAAAGGGCGATGTCTTTCAGGAGATGCTCGCGATACTTCAAGCGAAAAAATGTGCGGCGGGCTTTTTCCCCTTGTGTTTTTATGATAATCAGCAATGGTTTTTCCGCTACTTGCAAGGCACATCGAATTGGCGAGCTCAGTATTTAGGTCTAATATTTGGCGATCAAGGGTTGTTTTTATGGAAAAGCACGTATCAACAGGCTGGTGGGTTTTCAGAAGTGCCTTTGATGGAGGATTGGTTATTAAGTCGTCAACTTAGAAAGCTTGGGGCTTTTTGTCGTCATTCCCAATCAATTGGCACCTCTGCTAGACGATTTGTGGATGGTGGAAAATGGCGCACTCATTTTCACATGCATTATCTTAAGTTGCGATTTCTATTAGGCGTTTCTCCTGAAAAATTGGCTAGCAACTATCACCGTGAGAAAGGAAAGGGAAAATGGAGCAAAAAATAAGAACGTATCTCCAAGAAGTCGGTTGGCAACAAGGATTAGGTTTAGAGAACCATTTTGTTGTTCGTTTTTTGGCTCAAGGAGAGTGTAATCAAAACTTTTTAGTAGCAGATGGCCGTCAACAATTTGTTTTTCGACTTAACTATGAAAGCCAAATGAACCTTTCCAATCAAATTATGTATGAATTTCAAGCTTTAGGGTATTTACAACCTTCTCTGCGAACACCAAAGCCTTACTATGTTGACGATAGTCGTCGCTATTTTCCTCAAGGGCTTTTAGTGATGGCCTTTATTCCGGGGCGACCACTTGATTATCGCTCTGATTTAACAGAAGCGGCTGCTATTTTTAGCGATATTCACAATTTGCCAATTTCCGATCAGTTGCCTCTTAAAAGGGAATATCGATTGCTAACTGACCGGGTGGCAGAGTGTCGTCAGTTGTTGGCACCAGTCTTTAAAAGTCCGCACATGAGCGCTAAGCAATTGCAATTATTTGAAAAAGCTTGGGATCGTTGTCAAAAGAATCGCAGACAAGAGAAAATATTTGAAGAAATGAACTGCTGGTGTATTAATAACACGGAAGTGAATGCTCATAATTTCATTATCGGCGAAGAGCAAGGGTGGTTAATCGATTGGGAAAAACCGGTTATTAGCCATCCATGCCAAGATTTAACGCAATTTTTAGTTTCCACCACCACATTATGGCGCGGGCATCACCAGTTAACTTATGATGAAAAGAAGTTGTTTATCGATCAGTATACAGCGCATAGAAGCATCGATCAAGGCGCGTTGGAGGAGGCGTTAGCAATTTATAGTCCTTACATGATGTTGCGAGCCTTAGCGTGGTCAGCCATGGCTTACGATCAATACTTATCCGGCACAAAGGCGTTAAAAAATCAGGCCATCTTTGAGAAAGTCAGCCAGTATTTAGAGCCAGCTTTTTTGGAGAGAACTTTAAAGGAGCAGGTGTTAGCCTATGATTGAGGAGGCGTTGATTATCTTTACCCGAATTCCGATTCCTGGCAAGGTCAAAACCCGCTTGGTAGGAAGTTTGTCGATTGTAGACTGTGCGGCTATTCAAGCAGCGATGATCGCTGATTTATTCCAGAAACTACAACCGTTAACTCAGAAAAGATGTGATGTCTTTGTCTGTTATTCAGATGAAGGAGAGCCGAGTCATTTTCTAAAAGAAATGCCCACTTCTTTTACTAGCTTCCCCCAAAAAGGGCAGAACATCGGTGAGCGAATGTTTGAGGCGTTTCAAACCTTATTTGCACGTGGCTATCAGCGTGTTGTGTTAATCGGTAGTGATATTCCCGGTGTGACAATGGATCGAATGATAACGGCGTTAACTCGACTAATGACGAATGAGGTGGTGATTGGTCCCTCTGTCGACGGCGGATACTATTTGATTGGCGCCCAGCAACAGGATCTTAGCTACCTTTTTTTAGAAACTGACCTTTCTTGGGGGGAAGGCAGTGTGTTTCAGGAAACACTGACAAAAATAGCCAAAGCCAATAAGTCAGTCTGTCAGGTAGAAACACTAGGAGACATTGATTATCATCAAGATTTAATTGGCTATAAGGCCATCAAGTTACCTGAAAATTACCGTCTAAATCAGTGGTTGAGGCAAAATCAAAGGAGGTTTATATGGAACGGGTGATTTTTGATTGTGACAATACGTTTGGACTGCCAGAAAAAGATATAGACGATGGCTTAACAATCTTGTATTTACTTGGCTCTTCGGCCGTCAATTTAATGGGATTGACCTTAACTTACGGAAATGCGGAACTAGCAGAGGTGGCAAAGGGAACACAGACGTTTATATCAACCTTTGATGTGACGTTGCCCGTTTATTTAGGCGCAAAAAATGGTCAAAACAGAAGGAGTGACGCAAGTCGTTTTTTAGCTGAGGAAGTTGCTAAATATCCTCAAGAAATGACGATTATTGCGACAGGCGCCTTAACTAATTTATTAGGGGCCGTCGAGTACTATCCTGATTTTTTTCAAAAGGTCAAAAGGATCATCCTGATGGGAGGAATACTGGCACCTTTAGTGGTCAATGGTCACGGGGTTAAAGAATTGAATTTTTCATGTGACCCTGAAGCGACGGCCGCTGTCTTGTTATCAGCAGCCCCTTTGGTGATTATGACGGGTCACTTGACGGCTCAAGCTTATTTTCCAAGAGCGTTAATCGAGTCTTTGGTGAGTGGTGGCATCCCACAGAATCAGTGGTTAAGGCAAGTAATGGATCAATGGTGTGACTGGAATCTTGAGCATTTAGGGATGGATGGTTTTTGCAATTGGGACATGACCACCGCGATTTACTTAGAGAAGCCAGAGTTATTTTCCGATGAATCGGTTTGGTTAAGTTCACAACAGGACACAACGACTGGGCTGATGAGACTAACCTCAGGCCCTAAGTTAGGTAAACAGGTCACGATGCCTGAAAGACTATTAGATGTTCAAGGGTTTAATGCTCTTATGATGACGACCATTCAACAAATCTTAAAAAAATAAAACCAAAGAGGAGCCGATTATCGGCTCCTCTTTGGCTTGGTTAAGGTTGTGATGATTTAAATAATTTGCTGGCGAAGGATTTTGCCGTTTACTAAATAAGTAGGCAAGAGCTTCGCGATGTCCTCTTGGATCGCGTTTAGTTGACTTGTTGTGTCACAGACATAGCCGATCATTAAAGCATGTTGAGTCTGGCTGCTAATCATTCCCCGGGAGGAATCGCTGGTTGGTCCGCCGAAACAGCCAAGTTGATCTTTGAGAACTAGAGCACTTTCAAGATTGACGGATCCTTTACCGATTCCTGGATAGCTCATCCCTACGTCACCAATGATCAGTTCGATAGGCAGTGACAGTTTGGCTAGGTCATAGACACCAAACGGGAGTTTATAGAGCAGTGAAAAATAATTATTTAAATCCACAAGGTTGTTGATTTGATACAGTCCTTTTTGTTGAACAATCCGACGCCAAAGACTTTCTGAAGAGGGGCGGAAACGGGCAGGGTCTTTGCCGTAATGTTTATAAACGTTTTTTGTGCCGATGATGGCAGGATGCTGACGAATGGTGTCAACGTCTTGTTGTTCAAGTTCTTTAATCAGAGGGGTGAGTAGCTCGTTCCAGATACTTACCTGTTTTTTCTCATAGGTGAATTCAAGTTCTGTTAGAAGCAGCTTTACCTCTGGTGTTTCGGTTGTTATCTGTGAATTGATTAAAAGTGTCATGATTATTCGCTCCTTTAGTTGTTGTTTGAGAATTAAAGGGCGTTTGGTACATCGTTTTCAAATAGTGGGGCAAAAAACATAAGGGGGACTCCTTTCCGATTGCAATCTGTTACTTCAGTCTATCGTAAAAAGGCCAAAAAAGAAACTGTCAGTCCCGAAAATGAGAATTAACCACTAAGCAAAATGATTGCTTTGATCAAATAGGTTGTGTACAATTGAATTGTTCGCAAGTTAGGAGTGTTGAGATGACATCAGCCAATCGATTATTAGATGAGCAACTTTGTTTTTCAATTTATAAAGCGTCAAAACAATTTATTAAGATTTATGGGACAGCTTTAGAACCTTTTGGTTTAACTTATACACAATATATTGTGTTGCTGGCTTTATGGGAAAAAGATCATCAAACCGTGACGGATTTGGGGAAAATGGTCGATTTAGATAGCGGGACGTTGACCCCTTTATTAAAGAGAATGGCAACAAATGGCTATGTGACACGCGCTCGTCTTCTCGATGATGAACGAAAAGTCGGCATTTCGTTAACGCCTAAGGCCATTGAATTAGAAGAAACCATCAATCAACAAGTGTCTGGTTGTGTTGAGCAACTGATGATTGATCAGCAGACGTACGAGATGCTCTTAAAAGAAGTGAACGCATTAACAGAAAAAATAGGAGGAATCGTTCATGAAAAAAATCTATGAGACAAGTATTATTAACACCGGCGGTAGATCTGGGGAAGTGTATTCACCAGATAAAAGTTTTTCGTATGAGGTCGTATCTCCTGGAATAAAAAAAGAACACACGACAAATCCTGAACAGTTATTTGCTGCCGCGTATAGCGCCTGCTTTAATAGCGCACTTGAGGTAGTGATGGCGAAGGAAGGCATTAAATCCAAGAGTACTGTGACGGCGCGGGTTTCACTTTACAGCGCTTCTAAAGAGGATTTTCAGGTTGCCGTTCAGCTAGAAGTGAAAATTGATGATGTGGAAAAAATTCAAGCAGAAGAATTAGTGGCTAAGGCTCATGAAGTTTGTCCTTATTCAAAAGCCACTCGTAATAATATTGACGTGGAATTAATTGTGGTTTAAATAACTAAACAGGCCTCCAGATAGAATGATATCTGGAGGCTTTGTTTTGTTGTTTTTTTGAGATGATAGAAACAATTAGAGGCGGCTGTTTTTTTTCTTCCCGGAACAGCTCAGAGATGAAAAGTGACTCTTATGCTACAATAGGAGATAATTGATGTAAGAAAGTGAGTAGATAACAATGGCAATTTACCTTGAAATGCCACAATTGGCGGATGATTTTCCTTTTCGAATTTTATTGAATGATGGCAATATATTGACAACGCCTCATTGGCATCGTGAGATTGAAATTATTTACGTCACTGAGGGAACGATCAATTTAGGGATTAACGATCGTCCCTATACTCTCAGAGCAGGTGAGCTAGTGTTGATTAATGGTGGTGATATTCATTATGTTTTGCCGTCACCTGGAAGCGAACGGATTGTCTTTCAATTTGATTTAGCCTTTTTTGTTAAGCTAGATACTGACAATGTCAATTTACAAGAGGTATTTCATCATGTAGAGCCGTTCAGTCCGCTTTGGGGGAAAGAGCAAGAGGCAACAATCAGAGCATTGCTCGAGGAATGTTATCAAGAAGAACAACGCAAATCGATCGGTTATCAATTTCAAATTAAAGGGAAATTGTTAGTGTTGCTCGTTCATATTTTAAGAGAGCTTCCCAAAAAGTCTGTGACTCAAAAATCTCAGCTGACTATGCAAAATCAAGATATTCTGGAGAAGTTAGATAAGATTTTTTGTTATGTTGAGGATCATTATAAACAAAAAATCATGTTGTCAGAAGTGGCTTCTTTGGTCGGTTATAGTGACTTTTACTTTACAAAGTTTTTTAAGAAAAACACAGGCAAAACCTTTATAACATTTTTAAATGACTACCGAATTGATAAAGCAAAGTGGTTGCTAATAAATTCAACCGCCAACGTATCAGAAATAATTAGTCAAATTGGGATTGAAAATGATAAGACGTTTTATCGGTGGTTTAGACATTCCATGGGAATGTCACCGCTAATGTATCGAAAAAAGATGATAACTAAAGATAATAATGAGCAGAATCCCCACTAGAAGAGAGTGGGGATTCTGCTTTTTTTCACTTAAACTTGTCAGTTGTTAGGACAAAATATAAGAATAATTAAGCAAATTAATGGGAATGAATAAAAATGAAAGTGTTTTATAATCGAGATACATTCGAAAATGAATTTGGATCCTTTTTATGAATGCAGAAAGTAATAGTGAAGCGGAGAGGTGACAATGAAAGTAACGGATAACTTTTTGTGGGGTGGCGCAATTTCTGCTGCTCAAACCGAAGGAAATTATTTGACAGATGGTAGATTGCCAGCGAATTTTGATTATTTACCATTGAACGACCAACGATTGAAACCGGTTTATTCAGATGACCGTCAGTCGATATTAAGAACTGATAAGGACTATTATCCAAGCAGAACAGGCATTAATTTTTATCAGACATACAAAGAAGACCTTAAATTGTTAAGTAAATTAGGGATTAATAGTTTTCGCTTTTCGATATCTTGGTCGCGTATCTTCCCGACAGGTGAAGAAGCTGAGCCGAATGAAGTCGGCCTGAGATTTTATGAAAATGTATTAACGGAATTAGAAAGCTATCAGATTGAACCAATTGTCACCATCAGTCATTTTGATTTACCGATTCATTTGGTTGAGAAGTATAATGGCTGGGAAAGTCGCCAGTTAGTCGATCTGTATGTGCATTACGCGACAACCGTTATGACTCGATTTAAAGGTCGCATCAAGTACTGGATTCCGTTTAATGAGATGAACATGGTCCTTCATATCCCCTTTATTGGCGGAGGTGTGACGTTTAATAGCGAGACGAATCCTTTACAGATTCAATATCAAGCAGGCCATCATCAATTGTTAGCTAACGCTAGGACGATTGAAATCGGCAAAGCGATCAATCCACAAGCTCAATTTGGCGCGATGCTTGCTGCTGGTAAGACATATGCTTATACTTGTAAACCGACAGATGTTTTTGCGGCAATCAAAAGTGAACGTGAGAACTTATTTTTTTCAGATGTTCAAGTTTTTGGTGAGTATCCAAGTTTTACCGCTCACTTTTTTAAAGAGAATCATTTGAAAATCATCATAACGGAGGAAGATAAACGCTTATTAAAAAAGAACACAGTTGATTTTGTTTCATTTAGCTATTATTCGAGTGCGTGCACCTCGGCCGATACTGAGGGCTTAGAGCAAGTGGCCACCAACGGTTTTATGACATTGCGCAATCCGTATTTGCCAAAAGGTAAAAGCGTTTGGCAAAACGATCCCTTAGGGCTGAGAATCACCTTAAATCAGCTGCATGACCGCTACCGAAAACCACTTTTTATTGTTGAAAATGGCCTAGGGACGCAAGATGAACTAATAGGCACGAATATTTCTGATACTTACCGAATTGATTATTTAAGAGAGCACATCAAAGAGTTGCTTCGAGCCATTAATGAAGATGGCATCGAGGTTATGGGTTATCTAATGTGGGGCATCATCGACTTAACCAGTGTTAGTGAGGGACGAATTAGTAAGCGATATGGCGTAGTTTATGTGGAGTTAGATGACCAAGGCCATGGAAGTGGTCAACGACTTCCGAAAGCTAGTTATGACTGGTATCAAAAGGTAGTTAAAAGTCAAGGTCAAGCAGCATTTGATGATCAAGGAGTTATGGAAAGTGGGGAGTCATATGACAAATAAAGAATTGGCAAGTACATTAGTTTTTAATTTAGGCGGCAAAGAAAACATTCAATCAGTCGTTCACTGCGCCACGCGCTTACGTTTTGATTTGAAGGACGATCGGTTGGTTGATCAAAAGGCTGTAGGGGAGCTTGAGGGAGTAGTGGGAATTAATCCGACAGCGACCCAGTTTCAAGTGATTATTGGCAGCCATGTCTCTAACGTCTTCGCTGAAATCATTGAATTAGGGATTCTCAATGGAGACACGGCTGATCAAGCCCCTGTTGAAGTGAAAGAAGGCGGGGTGTTTAGCCGTATTGTGGATACCATTACTGCTTGCATGACTCCGATGATTCCAGCTTTAACAGCAGCTGGGATGATGAAGGTTATCTTATCTTTGAGCCTCACATTTAATTGGCTGTCAAGCGAGTCCCCGACGTATCGAGTATTGGATTTTATTGGTGATAGCGCCTTTTATTTCATGCCACTCCTGTTAGCAGTGTTTGCTTCTCGTAAATTTCAAGTGAATACATCTTTAGCGATGATTGTTGTCGGGATTTTACTGCACCCTAATTTTACCTCATGGGTAGCGTCTGGCGATCCTCTTTCGTTTATTGGCTTACCAATCCAGGGCGTCGGCTACGCAGCTTCAGTTATCCCAGCTCTTTTGACTATTTGGGTGATGTCTTATGTTGAAAGAGGCGTCGATAAGATCACACCAAATGCTTTAAAAATAATTTTAAACCCGACCCTCGTTTTATTGATTATGGCTCCGTTGGCGTTGATCGTGATTGGACCCCTTGGAAATTATGCCGGTATGGCCTTAGCGTGGCTAATCAATTTGCTGGAAGGCCAATTGGGCTTTGTGATGGTCGCTCTTTTAGCAGGTGCTATGCCATTTATTGTGATGACTGGGATGCATCATGCTTTAACCCCCATCTTTGTTGCCTCCTTTGCGGCAACAGGAACGGAGTCATTGATTTTGGTTGCTCAAATTTGCGCCAACTTAGCTCAAGGTGGGGCGTCATTAGCGGTTGGCTTAAAAGCTAAGGATAAAGGCACTAAATCATTAGCTACGGCAGCGGGCATATCTGCTATAATGGGAATCACAGAACCAGCTTTATACGGTGTTACGATGAGATATAAACAGCCCTTAGTGGCAGCTGTTATCGGTGCCACGATCGCTGGTTGTTTTGCGGGCATTGTTCACGTCACCTTATACGTACCGCAAAATAGTGTGATGGCTCTGTTAGGCTTTTCCGGTGACAAGGGGGTTGGGAATGTTATCAGCGGTGTTATAATGATGATATTATCACTCGTTGTTCCCTTTGTTTTAACTTTATTTATGCAAAAATCAATTGAAGCTTGATTATTAACTTACTAGGAGGTTTTTATGAAACAAGCATTTAACCTATCTCTCGAAGAGTTACAGCAACGAGATACCCGCTATATTGAAACACTCTTTGCCTTAAGCAATGGTCATTTAGGCGTTCGTCGTCCGGCCTTATTTAGTCAACTGGCAGGGGAAAGTAATCCAGGTACCTTTGTAAATGGCTTTTACGAAACTGGGCCGATTACTTATGGTGAATGGGCTTATGGCTATGCAGAAAATCACCAAACCATGATTAAACTGCCAAACAGCCATCAGTTAACGCTTGAAATAGTGGGTGAAACCAGTCAGCAATCGGACTGGCTTATTAATCAAACGGTTTATGAGTTGCAAATGGATCAAGGTCTTTTAGCAGAGGCCTATGACGTGACAACACAATCCGGGAAACAATTCACTGTCGAGGTTACCAGCTTTGTTTCATTGGTAGAGCCAGATGTCAGTGTGTTAAACCTAACAATCACCCCTCTTAATTTTAGTGGCGATATTAGGATTAGCAGCGACTTTGAACACAAGGTGACAGCTTCTGAGAACAACGCAATAGATCCGCGGGTTGCCAAGGCTAAGAGTCAGCTAGCTCAAGTAGAATTAGCTGATAACTGGTTAAAACTGACAGCTAATAGCGGACAACGCATTTTCATGTCTCAAGTTCTAAGCAGTGGGGCCCGAGAGCCAGAAGTTGGTACAAAAAATATCGCCTTAACAGTTTCAGCCAAAGCTGAGCAAGCTGTTTCTTTGCAGCATTTCACGCTAATTTCTGCACCAGAAGAACAGCAGATTTCGCGCTTAGCAGCTATTAGAGCAGAGTTGGATTACCAAAGGTTGTACGAGGGGCAACTGACTCACTATCAAGCCTTTTGGCAAGCCAGTGACATTGTTATTTCCGGTAATTCGGTGTTACAAAAAGGGATCCGCTTCAATTTATTTCATCTTTATCAAAATGCTGGCAGAGACGGTTTAACTAATTTTGCCGCAAAAGGCTTAACGGGAGAAGGCTATGAAGGTCACTATTTTTGGGATACAGAGATGTACATGTTGCCATTTTTTACGTATACCCAGCCTCAAATAGCTAAAAGTCTTTTGGCGTACCGCTGTTCTATTTTGCCACAAGCTAAAGCCAGAGCTAAGAAGATGGCCCAAAAAGGAGCCCTGTTTGCTTGGCGGACGATTAATGGTGAAGAAGCCAGTGCCTACTATCCTGCAGGGACGGCTCAGTTGCATATTAATGCCGACATTGCCTACGGCTTTCAGCTATATGAAAAAGTGACAGGAGACAGTCAATTTATTCAAGAAAAGGGGGCAGAAGTTATTTTTGCCACCGCTCGTTTTTGGCTGAGTTATGGCGACTGGTCAACTTCATCAGAGCCGTGCTTCCAAATCAATGGGGTGACGGGACCCGATGAATATACCGCCTTAGTTAACAATAACTATTACACCAATAAAATGGCTCAAAATAATCTGTATTATGCAGTAGAATTAGGATTACGTTATGGCATCGCCGAAGAGGAGGTAGCAAACTGGCAAGCCGCTGCTGATCATATGAAGTTACCTTATGACAAAGAAAAGGAGCTCATTAAACAGGATGATACTTTCTTTGAGAAGGCGCCATGGCCATTCGCTGAAACACCAAAAGAAAATTACCCCTTGTTGCTACACTATCATCCGATGGTTATCTACAAGCATCAGGTGTCCAAACAAGCTGACGGCTTGTTGGCAGAAATGCTTTTTCCTCAGGACTATACAAAGGAACAGATTATTAGGGATTATCAGTTTTATGAAAAAGTTACCACTCATGATTCCTCCTTATCCCGTTCAGTTTTTAGTATTTTAGCCAGTCGGACGGGTCAAACTGAAAAAGGCTATCATTATTTTATGGACACAGCATTAATGGATTTAACCGATCTTCAAGGTAACAGCCAAGACGGCATTCACGCGGCGAATATGGGAGGCAGCTGGTTAAGTTTAATCTACGGTTTTGCTGGACTGTCCTTTGGCAAGCAACAAATCGATTTCGCCAATCATTTACCGAAAGAAATTAGTGAATTGGCGTTTAGCTTAAGACTGCAGGGAACCTTAGTGAAGGTAGAGTTAAAGGCCGGAGGGATTCAGCTCGGATTGTTGGAGCCGAATGAGCGATTGCAGGTTGTACAGCAAACAGCTGATCAGGCTAGTATCATCATTAAACCGTCTGATGAATAAACAACAAGTCGCTTTATTTTATCAGGACAGCTACGTCGTCTTTTAAAAGACGACGTTTTTTGTGATGAAAACCCGATAATAGAAGGGGAGGATGCGTTTAAAAACAAGGATAAATCAGTTATTGAATGTGAGGGTTTAATTAGCGGGGGCAGATTTTAAAAATTCTTTAGGTGAAAGACCTGTCTGCTTTTTAAAGACCGAGCTGAAATAGTACTGATTGTTAAAGCCGACCATTTCAGCAATTTCATACATTTTAGTGCCATAAGGAAGTTCCCTAAGGAAATGTTTCGCTTGGTCAATCCGCAGGCCTGTCAGTAACTCGCCAAAAGTCTTGCCTGTTTCATGGATGATTAACTTGGATAAATGACCATTACTTAAAGCCATCTCAGTGGCTAAATCGCTGAGGCTAAAATGAGAATTACTAATGTGTTGTTTCATGCGGGTAATAATCTGATCCGCCAGGCTTTGTTTATCGGTGGCATCAATTTCCTCACAAAGAGAAACAATCGTTTCGGCGAACTCCAGGCGATTGACTGGCTTTAATAAGTAAGCCTTAACACCGTATTTAATGGCTTCTTGAGCGTAAGCGAAATTATCGTAACCAGAGATAATAACGATACTCAATTCGGCATTTTCTGTATGGAGTTTTTGAATCAGTTCGAGGCCGTTAAGGAAAGGCATATTGATATCTATTAGGGCAATATCAATCGCTTTTGATTGGATAATGGCAAGTCCTTCAAACCCATCCTTTCCTTGGTAATAATTATCAAATTTGATTGGTAGTTGACTCAACCGTTTGATAAAATTTTCGCGAATCCGCTCTTCATCATCGACGACTAAGATATTCATAAAGGAGCTCCTTTCTTGATTTTCGGCTGTTTAATCATGGCAATAAACTGCTGATTTTCCAAATAAACACTGACACCATAGGGAGGCCCAAAGCGTAGTTTTAATCGCTGATTAACATTGTATAGGCCATAGCTGCCATTAACTCTAGAGATCTGTAGTTGCTGATTAATTGCTGCCACTTCTTCCCTTGTTAGAGTAGGAGCAGGATTGCTCACTTTCACGATGATATCACCTGCTAACTCTTCAATCTTAATGTCGAGATGTCCCAGAGTTCCCAACGGCTTGATGCCGTGATAAATGGCATTTTCCACTAGTGGTTGGATGGTGAACTTTAAAAACGGCTGACGATGATCTAAAAGGTTGGTTAGGGTATAAGTAAAGAGATTGTCATAGCGCAATCGCAAAATACTGAGATAACTTTCAATGTGCTGACATTCTTGAGAAATTGTGATAATTTGAGCATCACTGCTTAAACCTGTGCGATAAAAAGTCGCGAGGCTCCCTATTGCTTCTTCAAGCAGTTCACTATCAAGATCATAAGCCATGGATTGAATGGTTTCCAATGTGTTGTAGAGAAAATGTGGCTTAATTTGAGCGTAAAGTGCCTGATGTTCGATTTCATTCTTTTGGCGGGCCTGCTGGCGAATAACATCCTGTTGACGGTGGATATTAACTACCATTGTATTGTAAGTTAAACCGATTTGGTTAAGTTCGGTAATTTCTTGATTAGGCAGGATCTCAACATAGTTGCCCTCTGAGGTTGCGGCCATTTTTTGTTCAAGGGCTTCAATGGGCTGGGTGACTTTTACTAGACGTTTTCTCATTATCACCATAAAAAGAGTGGTTAAACCAATTGCTAAAAAAGCAATAAAAACAAAGGTTTTATCCAAACTTAACAAGACATCTTTACGAGAAATCGCCAGTTTAATCCGCCAGTTTGGATTGCTGGGAATCGCTTTGTCCATCGCAACAAAAGGCGTCATGGCAGAGGCCTCTCCAATTAATGCCTGCTCTGTGTCGGCATGATAAATATAGGTTGAATATAAGTTGTTTGAACTGGTGACGGTTTCCTTGATATAGGCTAATGGTAAGGCTAGGCTGACAAAGCCAGTCAGTTCATTTTGGTGATTAAACACTTTTGAGACAATTAAGACCACTTGAGCGGCATTGGCTTGAGAGTTAATGGTCATGGACAGATGGGTCAGATCAGCTTTTTTTAGAAGTTGCTGGTAATAGTCTCGGTCGGTTACGTTAAAATGGGCACCATTGGTTAAATATTTTTCGCCTTCTAAGGTAATGAAGCCCAAGCTTTCATACTCGTGAGTGGTTTGTTGTTTTTTGCTGTCAAGAATCGCTAAAACGGATTCACGGTTATTGATTGTTAAGGGGGTTTCAGCCAATAGGTTTGCCATGTTTTCTGACATATTTATGTGCCGTTTAAGCCAGTTATCCACCTCCTCTACTTTTAAGCTGAGAATTTCCGAAGCTAATTTGTCGATATCCGGTGTGATAATCCGGTTCATATAGGCGATGGTTGCCAAGGCAAGGGTTAGGACTAAAATAACACTGCCAATAATTAGCGGTTTCATAATGTGCTGATAAAATGATTTCATTTTTTTCTCCTGTAAGTAAGCAAAGCTTTTTGTAACAGCCAGCTAGAATCAGTCATCTTCTTTCTTGGATGGTAAAAAAAGCTATCCTAAGATAGCTTTAGTATAGCATAATCAGCAGGTTATTTTGAGACGTTTCCCCCTGCAATACGACCGAAAACAATGATATCGGTAATCGCATTCCCACCTAGTCGATTGGTCCCGTGAATACCACCAGTTACTTCCCCAGCAGCGTAAAGACCAGGGATTTTTTTCCCTTGAAGATCAAGCACTTCCGCTTCTTTATTAATTCTCAAGCCCCCCATCGTGTGGTGGGTTGAAGGGATGACTTTTTGAATATAGAAGGGACCTTGTTCGACTTTGACAAAGGCGCCTAGTTTTTGGAAGTCTGGATCTGTTTCAGTGGACACAAAACCGTTAAAACGGGCAATGCTTGCGACAAATTTTTGCGGGTCGATGTCATAGTGTTTTGCCGCTTCTTCCAAGGTTTTTGCTTCAAAAATCACATCATCTTTTTTCATTTTGTCGAATTCTGCTTGGTGAACGTCAGTCATATGACCAACGGATTCAATTTCCTGGCCCCAGACCAGATAAGCATAGCCGCCTGGCTGATCAAGAATTGCTTTGGAAATCACATCACGACGTCCCACCTCATTAATAAAACGATTCGCCTCTTGATTGATTAACAAACCACCATCAAACCGTGAATTTGCTACATATGAAATGATGCCTGTTTTAGGACTAGCAGTTGGGTAAACTTGAATTTGTTCCATGTCTACTAAGTCAGCCCCAACTTCTTCCCCCATAATGATTCCGTCACCAGTACTGGCGGGAACGGCAGTGGTCATGTATTGCTTGCCATAGTCAGCATTATATTTTGTACGCATATCAACGTTAGAGGCAAACCCACCGCTGGCGATTACCACTCCTTTTGAAGCGTTAAAAGTAATGGACTTGCCATTATTTTTGGCAGTGACTCCCACAATATTTCCTGATTTATCTTGAATAAGATCCGTTGCTTCCGTATCGAGAAAGACTTCAGCGCCTTTGGCTTCTGCCGCAACTTTCAATTTATTGGTTAATTCAGAGCCTGTATTCCCAACAGGGATGACAGAACGAGGGACTTTATGACCGCCGAACTGTTGGACACGATCTTGAATAAATTCAGCCTTGATGTCATCACGCATCCATTCGTAGGCTTCCAAAGCATGTTCACCGACAATTTTGACCAGTTCAGGATTAGCTAGATTATCGCCACCCTCCAAGGCATCTTTAACGAATTGATCAACACTGTCGTCAATTCCTTTTTTCTTTTGCAAATCAGAGCCAGGGACATTAAAGGCTCCACCAGAGACTGCTGTATTTCCGCCAACAGCCGAGGTTTTTTCAAGGACAGCGACCTTCACGCCAGTACTGGCTGCTTCGACTGCACTGGAAAGGCCAGCACCACCGGCCCCGATAACCACGACATCGAAGTTGTATTCTGTTTTATCCAACACTTGAGTAAGGGGGATTTTGTCACCAGCCATCAAGTCAGTTTCTTTTGCGCCGGCTTTTTCTAAGGCACTCTTTACTGCAGCGATAAAGCCTTCTGATGAGGTTGTCGCTCCAGAGACCACATCCACGTTGATCGTATTATTGTCAATCATTGCGGTCATTATTCGCTCAACAGCTTCGTCACCCAAGCCTTCTGTTTCATGATCACTAGTGTTTTTAATATCCGCAATTTTCCCATCTTTAATGACTACTTCGGCGGTAATTGTACCACCATTGCCTTTGCTTTCACCTAGATAGGTTCCATCTTTTATGACCGCTTTCGAGTCACTGTTATTTTTGCCACAACCAACTAGTACTAAAATGATACTTAATATGGCAAAAAAATAGATAATTTTCCGTTTCTTCCTCATGTTTACTCCTCCTGTAATTGTGTTGATTAGATTGTTAAAGTTTGAACAATCTAATCATATGATGTTTACTAAGAGAAGTCTTTATAGAAATAAGTGATTTTTTATAAAAATAGCAGAGATTGACTGCTTGCTTTTTTTCAAGTCGTTAGACTAAGGATGATGGTCGTTTATATGTAGGTGATTATATGCTGAGTTTGCTTTTCTAGTGAGCATGATTAAACAGCATTTGACTATTTTCAATGGCTACCTCGTAAATATTTGGTACAATAGAGAGAGTATAGGAAAAAAAGAGCACGATCGCATATTAACAAGTGTTAAAAAGGAGCAGTGGAGATGTTAGTTGAAGAAGAAAAAATAAGTAAATTAATTTCATACGCATTACGACATGAGCCGGCAAGGTTTCAACTTGAATTAGACGAATCTGGTTTTGTTTCATTAGACGAGTTAGTAAGCAAGCTCAATCAAGTGGAACAGGTAGACTTAAAGACTGAAGCAGTTGTGGCGCTGTTGGAAAAGTCGGACAAAAAGCGCTGGGAAATCCAAGGCCATTTAATTCGAGCTATTTACGGCCATAGTCTTTCTCAAAAAATAATCAAGCAAGCCGCAAAACCACCTGAATTTTTATATCACGGAACGGCCCATAAATTCGTAGATCGTATTTTAGCACAGGGCTTATTACCAAAGGATCGTCAATATGTGCATCTTTCACAAGAAATAATAACGGCTATTGACGTTGGCAAACGGCGCGATCATGAGCCGGTTTTACTAGAAGTGCTGGCTCAGTTCGCCTATGAAAATGGTGTGGTCTTTTATCAAGAAAAGGACGGCATCTGGCTGTCAGAACCAATTCCTGTCAGGTATCTTAGGGTAATGCCTTAAGATCTATTGATTATTTTTGCCATATAATATTCGTCATAATAGCGATCGTTCATGAAAATAGCGTCTTCTCTAATGCCTTCGACCTTAAAACCAGCTTTGTCATATAAGGCTTTAGCAGGAATGTTTTCGGTGATAACAGTCAATTCGAGTCGATGAATCATCGTTTGTTGGGTCCACTGATCTAACAGCTTAAACAATTGAGTGCCAATTCCTAGATTGGTATATTCTTGTTTAATCCCAATGACCAGATAGGCGCTGTGTTTGATTTTTTCTTTTGTACCTCGCTCAGCAGCTAAATAACCAATGAGTTCTTGTTTTTCGTTCCAGGCACCAACCAATAGACCAGATGTGATAATTTGCTCGATAACCAACTGTACCTGATTAAGGTCTGCAGTTCGTTCATGTGGCAGATACAACATATAAGCTGATTCGATGTCTAACGTTTTCTGTAAATTGAGTAAGGATAAAGCATCTTGACTGTTGAGCAAGCGGTAGTGAATCATTTGACTCCTCCTTGTTTGATTAGGGTTCGTTTGTTATTAAGTTTAACTGCCTCTGCTGATAAATACAAGATGCTATGAGAGTAATAGTGGGAAATTTTTTGATGTGATTAAAGAAAAATTTAGAAATGATGAGGGGTTGGTAAAATGATTAGCATGATTTTTGATTTAGATGACACGTTGTATTTTCAAAAAGAGCAATTTGTCAAAGCGGCAATAAAAAACATTGGTGAGTTTGGCGAAGTGGACCTCGACCGATTGTACGAGCAGTTTCAATATTTTAGTGAACAGGCCTATATTATGCGGGAACGGGGCGACATAACCTTTCAAGAGATGCGCATTCAACGAATTAAAGAGGCCTATAAGGCAGAAGGGATTTACTTATCTCAAGAAGAGTGTCTGAGATGGCAGACCGATTATCTATATGAGCAAGCGCATATTAGTCTTTCACCAGCAGTTGAAGCAATCTTAGATTATTGCCACAGGCAGCCGATGGAGATGGGCATCATTACCAATGGACCAAGTGATCATCAGCGAATGAAGTTGGCCGCCTTAGGTCTGGATCGCTGGTTCAGTCCCCAACAAATTCTTGTTTCAGGTGATGTTGGCGTGTCTAAACCAGCTAGAAAAGTGTTTGATCAGATGGCTACCCGATTGTCTGGCAACCCTCGCTACTACATTGGCGATAACCCAGTGAACGATGTTCAAGGAGCTCTGAATGCTGGGTGGTTGCCAATATGGTTGAATACTAAAGGAGAGTCTTTAGCTAATCAAGCAGGGGTAATTGAAGTGACTGATCATGTGGAGTTATTAGCGTGTATTAAGGCAATCCAAACCAACGAGCTGTCTGACAATTCGGTAAATCCTTAAGAACAAGACGAACACCATTTTGTTAGGAGACGATAAAATGGCAGATGCAGAGAGCGACATTCTCTGCTTTTTTGTCGTGTCGATAATCCTGCTATTTAATGAACGATAACATGGCCGATGTGACTGATCGTCGGTTTTAATTAGGGGGAAGGTGTGTAAGGAGTAATAAATGACGGTCTTTCAAGTGTTATTATTTGATTTTATCAGCGTTCTGCGCTAACGTAATAGATAACGAAGATATTGTTCAATATTTAATTGAATAAGTGATTAATTACACAGGTCTTACAAAAAATACCAAAAGATAGCGCTGCAAAATGAATCGGAGTGATAATTTTTGGTGTTTTTTTTGGAGGATACTAATAACTGAATGGAGGGGCGTTAATTGAAAAAGGGAAAAGGTGCAATTATTGGGTATGGCTTGTTAGGAGGTTTGCTGGGGGCTTTGATTATTTGTGGGGTGCTGTTTGGATTAATTAAGAGCGACAGGCTCTCATTAGGTCAAAGCGCGACAAGTGTCAGCAATGTGACGTATAAAGTTAACAGCGATGTGACTAAAATGGTCAGTGATGTTAAGGAAACCGTGGTATCAATCATCAATTTACAAAGCGGTAATCAATCACTTAATGATTTGTTAAATCAAGAAGGTACGCTTCAAGCTGCTGGTGAAGGCAGTGGCGTTATCTACAAGATTGAAGGAAATCAAGCATATATCGTGACGAATAATCACGTGGTTGCTGGAGCCGATGCTTTAGAGGTGCTGATGAAGGATGGTACAACTGAAAAGGTTGAAGTGGTGGGCTTAGATACGTTTACTGATTTGGCTGTCTTGAAAATGTCAAGTGAGCATGTGGCTAAAGCGGCTGAATTTGCGGATTCCAGTAAGGTACAAGTAGGGGAGCCAGCGATTGCTATTGGGTCGCCACTAGGTTCTATGTACGCTAATTCTGTTACGCAAGGCATTGTCTCGGCGGTTGACCGAACGATTACCAATAAAACAGAAGATGGGGAACTTACGAGTATCAATGCTATTCAAACGGATGCGGCGATTAACCCAGGAAATTCTGGCGGGGCTCTGTTAAATGTCAAAGGACAAGTTATTGGGATTAACTCGATTAAGATTGCTGAAGCAAGTGTGGAAGGAATGGGATTTGCCATTCCGAGTAATGATGTTATTAAGATTATTGCCGAACTTGAGAAAAATGGTAAGATTGAACGACCATTTTTAGGTGTGACTCCTTATAATTTATTCTTAGTTAATGCTGAGACACGTCAACAAGTTCTTGATTTGCCTGAAGAGGTGGCGACAGGAGTTGTTGTGTTGGAAGTTCAAGCGGGCTCTCCAGCGGCGACTGCAAAACTAGCAGTTGGTGATGTCATCGTGGGGATTGATGGTCAAACAGTGACTGATAATGTAGGGCTACAAACCTTATTGTACCAATATCAAATTGGTGATAAGATCAAACTTGATTTTTATCGTGGCCAAGACAAGCAAACTGCCACAGTGGAATTAAAGGCACGTAATGATTAACCTAGGTGATACCCGTATCCCTATAGAAACCGAGAGGAATGATGATAATGGCAACAGAGGTTAAAAACAGAGGATTTGATTGGAAAGACTTATTGATCGGTATTTTGTATATCATCGCAGCGTTTATTTTCTTCTCACGACCAGCGATGGCAATCGGCATTTTAGTTGTTTGGTTCGGTGTTTTAGCGATTATTAAAGGAATCAATAACTTTATTAAGTACTCCAAAGTCAAAAGTTCAACTGGAATTAATGCCACATTTTTAATCATCACCGGGGTTTTGGATATCCTATTAGGGATTATCCTCTTATTCAATCTTTATTCAGGAATCGTCGTTGTGGGCTGGGTTTTTGCTATCTGGTTTATTACAGATTCCATTGCTCACATTTTGAATGCTGGTTTTTTGAAAGAAAGAAGCAAGTGGATATATTGGATTTCTATTATTTTTAATGTCATCTGTGTGCTAATTGGTGTTTCTTTATTTTTTAACCCCATTGTCTCAGCACTGACAGTCCCCTTTTTAATCGGCTTTTATTTCTTAATTTTTGGAATAGAAGAAGTGATTTCTTCTTTTGCTTAAAGATTTATGCATGATGGAACCTTCTCAAGTTGGTGAAGGTTTCTTTTTTTTAGAAAAGTTCAACAAAAGCTTGTATTAAAAATAAAGACCTGATATATTAAAAATAATAGACAAACTAGGAGGTATCAACCTAAATGGACGCACCTGAATAATACTTAATGACCCCCAAATGACAAGTATGTCACCCGTTCAGCGACGCTTGTCGAGGTTCATTAAGTAGGTCTCCATGAGTTTATTGGGAAACCGCAGAATGGACGAAGTGAGGCTGCTTGGTCTATTTGTTTGTGCACTGAAGCTTTTCGAGACTTACTTTCGATAAAAATAGAAAGTAAGGTCCATTAACATGACAAAATTATTAATAAAAGAACTGAATCAAGTAGCATATCCCTTGTTTTTTAATAGCCTTTTAGGAATTGTGATCAATGTACTGCTGACGGCGATTATCGGTCGCATTTCACCAGAAGCCATTGGAATTACCGAAGTGGTGGATGGGTTGATCTATTCCTTTATTGGCGTAGTAGGCGCCGGTTCAATTTCGTTTAATATCTACGCCTCTCGCATTCGCAAGCAAAACCCGATGCTTTTTCAAGATTACTTTAAATCAATTTTATTGTTAAATCTATTGCTGGGAATCCTTGGTAGCTTGGTCATGATGCTTTGTGTTCGTCAATTGCTAAACGGGCTTTATGATTTCAGTGGAGAAAACCTGACAATTGGGACGAGCTATGGTCGGCTTTCAGCATTGAAACTGGTCATTTATGTGATAATTTTTTCGTTTTCCAATCAACTAAAAGTCAATAAGAAAAGTCATCTAACTGCTGTTGTCGGTGGCATAAGTTCAATTGTCCATCTGATGATTGGGATCTGGACCTATAGCCATTTGCCAGCTCAGTATCAATTATTAGGGATAGGTGTGGCGTCTTTGGTTTCACTAACGCTCGAATGCGGGATTTATTGTGTCGTTTTAAGGAAAGACCTTAAACCGCTAATGAGCATAAAAAGCAGTAAAAAATTATTTTTATTTAAAAAAAGTATTCCTCTTTTTGGTCAGGAATGTTTGGAAGGCGCCGTGTTTAGTCTGGTTTTTACCGCATTTTTGAGCCGTTTATCCATTAGCTTGTTTGCAGCTTATAGCTTGTGCTTGGTGGTGGTTAAACTGGCCCAAACAACGATGTTTCCTTATGCTAATAGCCAACTAATCTTAATTGGTGAAGCACTTGGGGAAAAGCGCCATCGTGCCCTAACTCTATTACCTAGACTAACCACTGGCTTAATTTTCGCAACCTATTTAAGTATTAGTCTATTCGCTTTGAGCCTCAATTCAAGCCTATTAGTCTTACTGTCCAATCAAGTGGAGCTGGTTCAACAAGCTCAGGAAATTTTACCTTTGGTTTTAGTGATATTCGCTAGTCAATTGTTTTTTGAAAGTCATAAATATAGTTTACAAGCTTTAGGAAAAGAGAAGAGCGTCTTGGTGTTAACGGGATTGGTTAATGGCTTAACTGTTAGCGTATTGGGCGTTTTGCAGGTCGTTGGACTTAATTCATTAGTAACCATATTAAGTGGACTAGCCTTTAATTATATTTTTTTAGGGTTGCTATTTTCAAAGAGTTATCAAAAGGTTGTTAGAATATAAAAATATCCCCTCTGTTGTCAGACAAACAGGGGGGATATTTTTAGCGATTTCTGACAGCGTAGGCATCTAATAGAACTCTCGTAATAACTTGTAAAGGTAGACGGGACCGCACTTCATAATCAGGAAAATAAGAAATGGGTGACTTGAAGCCAACAAATAAAATATCCGATAATTTGGCCAGAGGACCGTGGCTATTGGCTGTGATCGTAATCGTGGTAATTTCGTCTTGGGCACAGTTTTCGGCAGCTTCGACCAATTCAAGGGTTTCACTATTTAGGGAAATAAAAATGACAATGTCTTGTTTAGATAATCGCCGACTAATCGGGCGAATGATGTTTGGATCATCGTGCATTTCACAATATTTATTCATCAGCTGAAATTTTACCATCATTTCTTTGGCAATTAATTCTGAAAAGCCTCTGGCGAAGATATAAATTCGATTAGCTGACTTGATTTTTTGAATGGCATCTTCTATAGTGCCACTATTTAACATTTGAATCGTGCGAGTCACTTCTTGTTCATTCTTTAAAATGGCTTGCTTAATCTCTTTATCGACCTGTTCAACAATGGCAAAGCGAGGGTTATTTGCTTCTGCCTCTTTTAAGTGGTGCTTAAATGAGGTAAAACCGTCGTAACCCATTTTTTTCATGGTGCGAACGATCGTTGCAGTCGACACATTTGCATCCTCACTCAGTTTGACGATGGACATTTCTGGGATGCGATCAAGATTATTTTCAATATAGGTGGTTAAGTGACGCTCAGAGTGACTTAGTTTTTTAGTTGCTTCATTTTTCATTTAGGTAACTTCCTTTTCTGATGCTAACCATTATTGTAAATGTTTTCAGCTTTTTTTGTCAAATCAGCTTAATTTCGAAAACCTTTACATCTTTTTCTGTGGCATAATTTTAGCATAGAGTAAGTTACTATCACAAGAAATGAGGAAATTCGATGATTGTCACCTGTACAATGAACCCTGCCATTGATCTATTTGTTCGCACGAAAAGTTATCAGCCAAAAGTGGTCAATCGGACGTTAGCGAATGATATACAACCGAATGGGAAAGGAGTGAATGTATCATTTATATTAAAAATGCTCGGTATCGACAACCTTGCGATTGGTTTTTTAGGTGGTTTTACTGGGGCCTTTATTCGCGAGGCTCTGAATGAAAAAGGCATTGATACCAATTTTGTCGAGATAGCTGAGACGACGAGAATCAATGTGTTTACTAAAGTAGATGATCAGCAGACAGAATACAAATTAGTTAATCAAGGACCAGTGATTGAAGAGGAGGCACTAAAGGAATTATTTTCAATTATTCAAAAATTAGCAGCGGAGGACATTCTTTGTGTTTCGGGTAGTAATCCTCAAGGTGTTACAGATGATGATATCATGGGAATTGCGAAAATCGCTCACGCTAATCGGGTGAAATTTGTATTGGACACAAGTTCGCGAGTCTTACTAGATGTTCTACCTTATCGTCCCTATTGCATCAAACCAAATGACGAGGAATTGGCGGCATTGTTTGAAAAAGCAGAATTAAGTCAAGCAGAGATTATTCATTATGGGAAACAACTTGTAAAAATGGGCGCTCAACATGTGTTAGTTTCTCTTGGGGAAGCGGGAGCTTACTATTTTTCAGAGAAAGCCTGTTTAAAAGGCAACGCACCGAAAGGGATATTAGTCAACTCAGCCTGTGCAGGTGATACGATGTTGGCCACCTTCGTGGGATTATTGGAATCAGGACAAGCTGTTGAGACCTGCTTAAAAACCAGCATAGCAGCTGCCAGTTCAACTGCCTTTACCGAAGGATTAACCGATTTTAAGAATGTCCCTCAATTAATGGCAGAGATTGTCATTACAACAGTCAATTAAAAGCAACTCTATTCACAAGTTTTGAGGTCGGACCCATCAGAAAAAGGAAGGCCCCTATGCTTAATGCTTAAGCATATAGCGATAGTGGACACCGGACCCATCAGAAAAAGGAGGGCCCCTATGCTTAATGCTTAAGCATTTAGCGATAGTGGACACCGGACCCATCAGAAAAAGGAGGAAGTTTTATGTCAAATTATCAAATTATTGCGGCTACAGGTTGCCCTACAGGAATTGCCCATACGTTTATGGCCCAAGAAGCTTTGGAGCAGGCTGCTAAGCGAGCAAATGTGACGATTAAAGTTGAAACACATGGTCAAGTTGGGGTAGAAAACGAATTGTCAGCAGAGGATATTGCAGGAGCAGATGCGGTTATTATTGCCGCGGATAAAGATGTTCATCCTGAACGATTTATTGGCAAAAAAATAATTGATGTGTCTGTTTCAAAGGGAATTAAAGAGGCCGATCAATTAATTGCAGAGGCATTAGCTGGTAAAGGGAGTATTAAATATCCTAATTCTGGTCAGGTGAGCCAACCACAGGTTATGGCTGATGAAAAGTCTAGCATTGGGCGAAAAATTTACAAAGATCTAATGAACGGCGTTTCGCACATGTTGCCATTTGTCGTTGGTGGTGGTGTACTAGTGGCTATTTCCTTTTTATGGGGAATTTATTCAGCCGATCCAGAAAGTGTTCAATACAACCAAATTGCGGCTATGTTAAAGGATATTGGTGGTCTTTCAATGGGGGCCATGGTCCCGATTCTCTCAGCGTTTATTGCTGAAAGTATTGCGAAACGACCAGGATTAGTTGTCGGTTTTGTTGGTGGGATGATTGCTGCCAACAGTGGCGCTGGTTTCTTAGGCGGAATTGCTTCAGGGTTTTTAGGTGGTTATGTGATTATCCTACTGGGAATTGCCTTTAAAGCGTTACCTAAATCATTGGATGGCTTGAAAGCAATCTTTTTATACCCGGTGTTTGGGGTTTTAATCACGGGTGTCATTATGTATTTCTTAGTGATTCCAATGACCGCTGTCAACGAAGGCATGATGAGCTTTTTAGCAGGTTTTCAAGATTCTAATCCAATTATTCTCGGCTTACTAGTTGGCTGTATGTGTGCTTTTGATATGGGTGGACCGGTCAATAAAGCAGCTTATGTGACTGGAACAGCTTTATTGGCACAAGGGAACCATTATTTTATGGCAGGCGTTTCGGCTGCTTGTATTGCTCCGCCACTAATTACCGGGATTGCCGTTCTCTTGTTTAGAAAATATTTTGACGCTACGGATAGAAACGCTGGAATTGTTAATATTATTCTCGGCTCTACTCATATCACTGAAGGGGCGATCCCTTTTGCGGCAAAAGATCCGCTCCGCGTTTTACCAATTATGATGATTGGTTCTTCGATTGCCGCTATTTTAACTTATTTAATGAAAGTTCAAGTGCCAGCTCCCCATGGCGGCTTCTTAGTCTTGCCAGTTGTAACAGGCAAAATCGCGTGGGTTGGTGCCATTTTATTAGGCTCACTAGTTGGCGGAGTGTTATTAGGCTTACTTCAAAAACGCAAATACGAAAAAGCAAATGGAATTGCAGAATAGAGGGAAATAAATGGAAGCATTGATGCTAAGCAATATTATGGTAGAGGTCACAGGGGAAAGTCAGGCTGACATCTTTCAAGCCATTGGAAAGATAGCCGTTGAGAATGGTTACAGTAAAGATCAACGAGCTGTTGTTGAAGGTTTGCAGCAGAGAGAGGTTGAAAGTACCACAGGCATGATGGATGGCTTTGCCATCCCCCACGCTCAAAGTTCGGCAATAATTGCACCAGCTATTGTGATTTTATCTCTAGCTAAGGGCATTGAATGGCAGTCATTAGATGGTCAACCGATCACATTTGTCGTATCCTTGCTCATCCCAGAAGGTGAAGCAGGAACCACTCATTTACAATTATTGTCGAAGGTTGCCCGTATGCTGATGAAAGAAGAACTTAAACAGCAATTAAAAGCTGACACAACAACTCAAGCTATTTTTGAGGTAATCACCCAACATTTAAATTAGGTCAGGACTGACTATAAGGAGCGAACTAACAGTGAAATTAACTTTATCAGAAACCAAATATCAAGCTATGGAAAAATTAGCGACGGATGGAATAATCTCGGCTTTGGCCATCGATCAACGAGGCGCAATGAAAAAAATGATGGCCAAGGCAGGGAAAATGGCGATTGAAGCGAGTGATATTGAAACCTTTAAATCCCTTGTATCGGAAGAACTAACTCAGTACTCATCGTCCATTTTATTAGATCCAGAGTACGGACTACCTGCAGCAAAATGTCGTCATCAGCAAGCAGGACTGCTTTTAGCGTATGAAAAAACGGGTTATGATGCTTCAGTTGCTGGTCGACTACCAGATTTACTAGAGGAATGGTCGGTCAAACGCCTTAAAGAGCAGGGAGCAGAAGCGGTTAAATTTTTATTGTATTATGATATTGAGGAGCAAGCTAGTATCAACGATCGGAAACACGCTTTCGTTGAACGCATCGGCTCGGAGTGTGTAGCAGAAGATATTCCCTTTTTCTTAGAACTATTATCATACGATAGAATGATCGAGGATAACACTGGATTGGAATATGCACAGAAAAAGCCGGCAAAAGTTATCAACATGATGAAAGAATTTTCAAAAGAGCGTTATCATGTGGATGTCTTAAAAGTCGAAGTACCGGTTAACATGGCCTTTGTCGAAGATTTTTCTGACGGAGCGGTAGCCTATTCTCAAACCGAAGCAGCTGCTTATTTTAAAGCGCAAAGTGAAGCGACAGATTTACCATTCATTTTCCTAAGCGCTGGTGTCAGCGCCGATTTATTTAGAGCAACCTTAAAATTTGCCAAAAAGGCTGGCTCACAGTTTAATGGCGTATTGTGTGGGCGAGCGACTTGGGCTGATGGGGTTGTGCCGTTTATTTCGGAAGGTGAGGCCGCAGCTCGCCAGTGGTTACAGACCAAAGGGCGTCAAAACATAGAAGAATTAAATCAAGTTTTAACAGAAACCGCGACAAGCTGGCAAGAACGAATTAAATAGTTGAGTGATGCTGATGAGTGCTAGTAAAAATGCTAGTGCTCTTTTTGAGGAACAAATGACAAACGATAACAGGAAAATGCCAAGCTTTTCTCGGATTGACATGTTAAAATGAAAGTAAATACAAGTTAAGTGACGGTGATGAAGAGCATGAAAGAAAACTTTAATCTCTATGCAGAAGAACGTAAAAATAAGATCATTGCCTTATTAGAAGAGGCCGGTCGGATTGAAGTCCCCGATTTGGTGGAATTATTTAAGGTGTCCGGGACGACCATTCGCAATGATTTAAGAGAACTAGAAAAGGAAGAGAGGTTAACTCGCACTCATGGAGGAGCCATTAAAATTCAAAAGCGGAGCTTTGAAGATCGGCCTGGGATTCGCATGGCCACAGAAGAAAAAAAACAGATTGCCAAGAAGGCGGTAAGTTTTATAGAAGACGGCGATTCAATTGCGATTGACACAGGAACCTCTTGTTTGGCCTTTGCTCAGGCTTTAATTCAAAGCGAGTTGTTAAATATAAAAGTCATAACCAATGACCTGACAGTGGCAGCCTTACTTGAAGATCAGACGGATTATACTGTTTTTTTCACAGGCGGCGTCATTCGCAACGGCTTCCACTATACATCAGGAGAGCATGTTGTGTCATCATTAAAGGGTTTTTTAGTCGATAAAGTGATTTTAGGTACCACGAGTTTTTCGATTAAAAACGGTTTTTCAACTCCTAATTTTGGTATTTCTGAAATTAAACGGTCGTTGATTGCGATAGGTAAAAAGAGAATCGTGTTATGTGAAGCAGCCAAAATCGGAAAAGACAGTTTAAATATTTTTGCCTCCATTAACGATATCGAGTTGCTGATAACCGATAGCCAGTTGTCAAAACCATTAGAAAAATCATTGGAACACAGCCCCATTTCCTTTGTTGTTGCTTAAAAGATAGTGGAATAGAGCCTACTGGTTTATTTACGGCTTAAATAGCGTTATAAGAGCTTGAGATAATTGTCTCAAGTTCTTTTATTTGCTTTTGAAACTAATTTTATTATATTTTTTTGCTTTCGTTTGTTGACAAAATGAAAAATAGTGTTAAGATGAACTTGTAAACTAATTCATTTAGGAGGTTAAAGAATGGCAGTTAAATTATCAGTAAAAGAATTGGCAAACTTGGTGGATCATACGCTCCTCAAAGCCTTTGCCAAAGAAGAAGACTTTGCCCTTTTATGTCGTGAGGCGAGGGAGTATGGGTTTAAAATGGTGGCCATCAATTCATCGCCTGTTAGTCTTTGCGCAAGATTGCTAAAAGAGAGCCCGGTTCATGTGGGAGCAGCAATTGGGTTTCCTTTGGGACAAACCACTGTTGAAACGAAAGTATTTGAAACAAAACAAGCCATAGCAGATGGCGCAGATGAAATCGATTATGTCATAAATATAGGTGAACTTAAAGACGGTAATCTCGATTATATTCGTCTGGAGATGAGGGAGATTGTCACTGTTTGTCAGCAAGCCAAGGTTTTGTCCAAGGTTATTCTTGAAAACTGTTATTTGACGGATCAAGAGAAAATTCAAGTCTGTCAAATTGCTAGAGAGGTTAAACCAGATTTTGTTAAAACGTCTACTGGCTTTGGCACTTCAGGCGCAACAGTGGCCGATGTCAAACTGATGAAGGAAACTGTCGGAGATTTAGTCAAGGTGAAAGCCGCTGGCGGTGTCAGGGATTATGCCACTGCTCAAGCTATGATTGATGCAGGAGCGGAGCGTTTGGGAACAAGTTCGGGAATTGAGATCGTCAAAGAGTATCAGTTATTAATGACAGAGGGGGACTAGCATGAATTTATCGGAGTTATTGCAAGAAGAATTTATTGAATTGAATATGCAGGCCACAACTAAGGAAGAAGGGATTAATGAGTTATCTTCTTTGCTAATGAGCAAAGGAGTATTGAGTAATGAAAAGGCTTTTATTCAGGCTGTTCTGATGCGGGAAGCAGAATGCACCACTGGTATTGGGATGGGCGTTGCCATTCCTCATGGAAAATCCGAAGGAGTGGAGCAAGGAAGTTTGTGCTTTGGTCGCTCTCAAAAGGGGATTGGGTATGATTCTCTCGATGGAGAGCCGGTTCATTTGCTGTTTTTAATTGCCGTACCAGCAGATTCAAATGATGAGCATTTAAGAATTCTTAGTCAAATTTCGAGAAAGATTATGCACACAGAAGTTCGGCAGCAACTGTTAAAGGCTGAAACAACTGCCGACGTCTATGCCGCCTTAAGTTAGAGAGGAGTACAAGATGAAACTAGTTGGAATTACCTCATGTTCTACAGGAATTGCTCATACGTATATGGCTGCTGAAGGTTTAGAAGTGGCGGCCAAAGAAAAAGGATTTGAGATAAAAATTGAAACTCAAGGGTCGATCGGTGCTGAAAATGTCTTAACACCAGAGGAAATTGCTGCAGCCGATGCAGTTGTAATCGCTGCTAGTACATCGGTCAATAAAGATCGGTTTATTGGCAAACGACTGATTTCAGCAGACGTCACTGAGGCGATTAATAACGGACCAGATCTATTGGAGCGCGCCTTAAAAGCACCAATTTTTGCATCTGAGACAATCAAATTAGCGGATAGTGAAGAAACCAAGACCAGTCAAGGCATTTACAGTCACTTGATGACAGGTGTTTCTTACATGATTCCTTTTGTTGTTGCTGGAGGAATTTGTATCGCCTTAGCTTTTGCCTTCGGAGGGATAAACGCGGAAGGAGATTTAGCTCAAGCGATTAATGAATTAGGTGGAACTGCTATGGGATTGATGTGGCCTGTCCTTGGAGGATATGTCGCATTTTCAATAGCAGATCGGCCGGGATTGATACCTGGAATGGTAGCAGGGATGCTAGCAGCCAATATGAATGCTGGTTTTTTAGGCGCTTTATTAGGCGGCTTTTTGGCTGGTTATACCATTTTGCTATTGAAAAAATACATCAAATTGCCTGCGTCATTTTCAGGTTTAATGCCAGTGCTAATTTTACCCGTGATTTCAGTTTTAGTTGTGGGGCTTATTATGAAGTTTATTGTGGGTGTCCCAGTAACCGCGTTGAATAATGGCATTATGAATTGGTTGAATAGTTTATCAGGAATGAATTCGATTCTTTTAGGTTTGCTGTTAGGGGGAATGATGGCCATTGATTTAGCTGGTCCAATTGGCAAGGCGGCTTATTTTTTCGGAGTAGCCTCGTTGGCTAATTTAGGGAATGGTGAAACCAGTCAAATTATGGCAGCCGTCATGATATCTGGTATGGTACCTCCTTTAGCGATGGCCTTGTCTGCTACGGTTTTAGGCAAAAATTTGTATTCAAAAGAGGAGCGCGAGGCAGGCAAATCGGCATGGGTACTTGGCTTATCGTTTATCTCAGAAGGAGCGATTCCTTTTGCTGCTGCTGACCCACTTCGCGTTTTAGGTTCAGTTACTGTTGGCTCGGCAATTGCAGGCGCTTTATCGATGTTATTCAATTGTGGTATTGCCGTACCACATGGTGGCTTTTTCGTTTTCTTAATTCCAGGAGCAGTTAATAATGTGTTGATGTATGTTGTGGCTTTAGCCATTGGAACCATCGTAAGCGGCTTTTTAGTGACATTGGTGAAAAAAGGAAGTCAAAAGCAATCAGCTTAATAAAAAAAGTGGAAGGAAAACAAAAATGAAGAAAAAAATCAATGTATGCTTAATTGGGATGGGTCGGGCGGGAATGATTCACGCTAAAAATTTTGCAACACGTATCAATCACGGAACATTAGTTGCCATTTGCGATCCTTCTCAAGAGGCGTTGGCAGCGGCAGAAAAGGAGCTTGGCGTGATGGCAACTTACACGGATTATCGAGAAGCTGTTCTCGCACCGACGATTGATGCGGTGGTCATCGTCACACCGACGATTTATCATAAGGAAATCGTGTTGGCAGCTGCAGCCGCAGGAAAACATATTCTTTGTGAAAAACCGTTAGCAATGAACGAAGCAGAGTGCGATGAGATGATTGCAGCGGCCAAACAACATAAGGTAAAATTACAAGTTGGTTTTATGAGACGTTTTGATGAAAGTTTCCAACAAGCAAAGGCGATTGTTGAATCAGGTGAAATTGGTGATGTCGTATTAGTGAAATCCCTGACACGAGGCCCCAGTCATCCTAAACCATGGATGTTTGATATCCGAAATAGTGGCGGGCCAATTGGAGAAGTTAATAGTCATGATTTTGACACTTTACGTTGGTTTACTGAAAGCGAAGTTGCCAATATTTACGCTATTGGCGGCAATTATCGTTCTCCAGAAGTCCAAGCTGATTATCCAGATTATTATGATACAGTCTCCATGAACCTTTCTTTTAAAAACGGCATGATCGGTGCCATCGATGGTGCTCAATACGTTCAGTATGGTTATGATGCCCGAGTTGAAATTTTAGGGACAACCGGTAATATCATGATTGGCGAGCAACACAAGCAAAAGATTGTGACAGCGACTCGTAACGGTCAATTGATTCGGCCAGCGATGCACAGTTGGACCTATCTATTTGAGGATGCTTATATTCGTGAGGACCAGGCCTTTATTGAGGCGATTATTCATGACACTGCTCCTTTAGTAACAGGCCAAGACGGTAAGATGGCAGTCAAGCTAGTCAATCTTGGTCTGAGATCATTGCTGGAAAAACAAGTTGTTTACGCAGAATAAAATCAATGGAAAGAGGAAAAGCACATGAAAGCAGTTCAACTGTTTGGAAAAGAGAAAATACGGGTTACTGATATAGAGAAGCCCACTTATGGAAAAGATGAGTTACTATTAAAGATTAAAGCTGCATCGATTTGTGGGACTGATGTTCGGATGTACAAAAATGGCTATCAGAATGTTGAGGCAGATCATCCCTTGACTTTAGGGCATGAAATCGCGGGGATTATCGAGGGCGTTGGCGCTCACGTGGAGCAGTATCAGGTTGGGATGAGAGTGGCGATTGCGCCAAACATTGGTTGTGGCACTTGTGACCAATGCGTGAGCGGCAGGACACATCTTTGCGAGCAGTATGAAGCTTTTGGTATTAATCTGCCTGGCGGGTTTGCCGAGTATATGGTGATTCCCGCAAAGGCGATTCGTCAAGGAAATGTTACTCTCTTAGCCGAAGATATTTCTTTAACGGAAGCAGCTTTAGTAGAGCCTTTTAGTTGTGTGTTAAATGGTCAAGAAATTGCTGGGGTTTATCCGGGGGATACGGTGCTAATCATTGGCTCGGGGCCGATTGGCATTATGCACGCTATGCTTGCTTTTAGTCAGGGAGCCTATAAGGTCATCATGAATGATTTACATCAAGAGCGCTTAGAAGCAGCTCAAAAAATTGTTCCTGACTTAATCACACTTTCCAGTGACAGCTTATTCGAAAACCTGATGGAAGAAACCAATTCAAAGGGAGTGGATTTATGTATTGTTGCCGCACCAGCACCGCAAGCTCAAGAGGCTAGCTTTGAATATATGGCGATGAACGGTCGTTTACTCTTTTTTGGTGGTTTACCGAAAGGAAAAGAAGTGGTTTCCCTTAATACCAACACTTTGCATTACAAGCAATTGCGTGTATTTGGTTGTACGCGAGCCAGTTTAGAAACCTATCGGACGTCGCTAAAACTTGTTGGGAGTGGGCGAGTTCCCTTAGGTGACTTAATTACGGGAACTTTTTTGATCGATGAATTTGAACAGGCATTATCAAAAGCTGAAAGAGCTGTAGGGCTGAAAAATGTCATTCTTTTTGATTAATCAAGTAAAACCACCTGACAAAGTTTTGTCAGGTGGTTTTAGATTCCCTAAATTAGTAGCAAAGACAAAGGCACCATGTCCCATTACCAACGGGATAAGGGAGAAAAAGCGCTTCATCTGTCATTGTAGATATTTATGGAAAAAAATGAGAATTATCAGTTGTAGCAGAGACACAACTGTTCTTTAGTCACGATTATCTGCGATGTGACTGCTGCTGGTAACGCGCTTAAAACGTTCAGTATACTCTTCTCGGGTATCGCCGTAGGCAGCCAACTCCCATGTCATCTGATGGAGATTTTCAATGATCAGAGAAATCAAATTAAAAGGAATTGAAACGGTAATATTCCCTGGTTTTGAGACACTTCTGGCATTATGTCCAAAACAGATTCCTTGAGTAATGTAGTTAAGTTTTCCTGAAATATAAGGATAGGCAAAGGTCCATGAGCAACCTATGACAGGTGTTGTTTTGCTTTCATACATAAACTCAGTGGAATAAGTATAGGCGCGCATGATTATTTCAATCTGTTTGGCAGTGCCAACAATGGTTAAGACATCAGGATCAAATTTTAGCTGATCTAATGGAGCAAATAGCAGGTAGTTACAGGTGCCATTTTTTAAACGTGGCAAGACATCGTAAATCCGACGATTTGCTCTGGCTTCTTCAAAAATATCAAGACCGCACTTAGTTCCAATTAAGCCAACGTTGCTGAAAGGATCATCGTTAGCCAGTCCTAGAAACAGCGGTTCTGCACAAACAAAATTATCCTTATCAGCATAAAAAGGCCCATTTTTACGTGTTTCTTCAGGCATTAAGCACATGGGAACGCCCCCGTTTAGTTTGGGAACCCCTTCTGGTTGATTAAAAAGGAATTTCATCCCAATCGGTTGCTGCTCAAGGCCAAGTTTGTTTAAAATTGATAAGTCAGTTTTTAGTGGACTAATTTCTCCTGAGTATTTCATCTGATTCCCTCCTCGTAAAAAAATCGTTGCTTAGACAAATAAAAACAGTTTAGAAATGATCAACCATTCACCAGTTTCTCCCTTTACTAAGTGAAAGTGATCTTCAATATTAAGAGTGCCGAAAAAACCAGTTTGGTAGAGTGTGGCACTGGCTATTTGCTCATGAGCCATTACCCATATGATGTCAGCGTGATAGGGATCTTTGGCTGACTTCATGGAAGCTCTTGAAGCTAAATCAGCAAAAAAAGGTTCGAGACTTCCTGTTTCGAATAGCTCGCCTTTGAAACCTGACATGATAGCATCTGCATGAAATAGTTTTCTTAGAAGATCAATATCAGCTGTATAAGTACCTCTAATATAATCATTAAGAACCGACTTTACCTTTGAAATATCCTTTTGAGACATGATAACCTCCCATATTGTATTCGCTTTCTATTTTATAAAAAGCAATTTCTTCTAGATAGTAAAAAACGGAATAATTGACTCAGAATTAGCAAAAAAAATTGAGAAATTTAAATCTATGCGGGAAATAATGCTCGTTGTTCCGAAAAAAGGAAGGAGTGATTTTAAGGTGAAAGCTTCTTTTTTTGGACAATAAATAAAAAGATCTGACATTATTTTGACTTAATGCTTATTTTATTATAGAATGGTGAGAATTAGGAGGGGATTTCATGAGAAGGAAAGTGTTAGTGTTAGGGATAGCCTTATTATTAGTTGGGTGTGGTAGTAAGGAAACCTCTGAGTCAAAAGATAAGACAGAGACAAAACAAGAAATAGCTGTTGTAGTGGAAAATGAACCGTCAACTTTAGATTCGAGTTTGGCCAGTGATACCTATGGGATTACGCTTCTCAATAATGTGATGGAGGGGCTTTACCGACTAGACGAAAATAACCAACTGGTTACTGCTGGAGCAAGTGAACTACCAGCGGTCAGTGATGACCTACTCACCTATAAAATAAAACTTAACAAAGAGGCCAAATGGTCAAATGACACACCTGTCACTGCTGGAGATTATGTTTATGCATGGCAAAAGGCAGTTAATCCAGAAACAGGGTCAGAGTATAGTTATCTTTTTAGCAGTATTTTAAATGCCACGGAGATTATCGAAGGCAAGAAAAAAATTGCAGAGTTGGGCATTAAAGCGATTGATGACTATGAACTAGAGATTACATTAGCTCAGGCAACCCCTTATTTTGACAGTTTATTAGCGTTTCCGACCTTCTTTCCTCAAAATCAAGCATTTGTGGAAAAAGAAGCCGCTGATTATGCCAAGACCAGTAAAAATTTAATCTATAATGGTCCTTTCGTTTTAGAAGAATTTGATGGTGCAGGAACCGATACTGATTGGACTTATGTTAAAAGTAAGACTTACTGGGATAATAAAAACGTTAAATTAGCAAAGATCTCCAATCAGGTAATTAAAGAGCCAGGGACAAGTGTTAAGCTATTTGAAGCTGGTGAAATCGATGATTTACCATTATCAGGAGAATTTGCGCAACAGTACAAAGGCAATGAAGCCTTTGTTTCTCTAGATAAAGCTGGTACCACTTATCTATCTTATGATCAGCGGGAAGGCTTATTCACAAATGCTAAAGCTAGAAAAGCCATTTCGTTGGTTCTGAATCGGGAAGAGATTATTGAGAACATCTTAGCTGATGGTTCCCTTGTGCCAAAAGGATTAGTCCCATCAGGCATGTCTTTTGCACCTGAGACTAATGAAGATTTTGCTGATGCCACGACTAATTATGTGAAGACTGATGTGGAAGAAGCCAAAAAACTTTGGCAAGAAGCAAAAACTGAAAGCAAAACCGGTGATGTCACTTTGGAATTATTGTCTTATGATGTGGACTCCATTCGAAAATTAGCTGAGGCGATTCAATTCGCTATTGAGGATAATCTTGAAGGCACCAAAGTTAATGTCAGCATCGTGCCTGTTTCGGTGGCAGTAGAGAAAGGCCGAAACACCGAGTTTGATCTTTTCCTTTTCGGATGGGGAGCAGATTACGCTGACCCAAGTAGTTTTTTAGATTTATTTAAAACAGACTCGCCTTATAATTACGGGAAATACAGCAATAAAGAGTACGATGCCTTAGTTGAAAGTGCTGGGACAACAAACGTAACGGATCCAGAAAAACGCTGGTCTGATTTTGTTGAGGCAGAGAATCTTTTATTGGGTGAAACAGGCGTTAATCCAATTTTCCAAAAAGCTGAGTCCAGACTGAGAAATCCTCAATTGAAGGGAATCATCTCTCATAGTGTCGGTGCCCAGTTTGATTTTAAAGAAGCCTATCTGGAAGATTAAGATATCACTTAAGTTGACTAAAACCTTTGGCCATGTAACTGATTGCCAAAGGTTTTTTGTGTTATGTTCATATTTCTTGAGCCAGTTCAGCTAAAAGATCGAGTTCTTCTTGAGTTAATTTAAACGTCATGGATTCCACGTTTTCCCTGACATGCTGCAGTTTGCTTGCTCCTGGGATTGCAAAAATCATGGGACCGTTAAAATTGATCAGCCAATTTAAAGCGACCTGAGATGGGGATTTTTCGTAAAGATGACCAATATCAGTTAGACCATTAATTAATGCTTCTGTCTTTTTTAGTGTGGACGTCGACAGACGATATTGGTGTTTTCTCAGAAAGAAAAGAGTATCAAGTAGTGCAGGCTCTTGATGAAATTTACCTGTCAATAATCCTTGATCCGCGCAACATTTGGTTTAAGGATAGTGGATGATCCTAAAAATCCCTTTACGATTTCTTTTAAAGCAGGGGGATTTTGGAACACAGTCGCCCATTGGATAGAGGAAGAGCCAGTTAGATCACCAGAAGTAATGGCGAAGCCTATTACTGAGTTTATGGAAAAAGGCTTTTCATAACTGTTAGAGAATAGCAAGTACTCCTAACCAAATGACAGTAAATACGGAGCTAAGGGAGGCTAGAGTATCCCCAGTGGTGTCCTAGTGATGTGAAGAGGGCTGAACATCTACTACTTGTCAAAATGAACAAATAAGCGTAAAATTAGGTGTACCTAAAAATAAAAGAAGGTTATCCTATGGTAAATGAAAAACAACAGGAACATAAGCATTTTTTGACGACTAAACTTAACGGGCTCAGCTTGCCGGAAATAAATAATACAGTTTCAATTCCTAAAAATGCTGGCTTTTGGAAGAAACTTCTCGCTTATTCTGGCCCTGGTGCTTTAGTGGCAGTTGGCTATATGGATCCAGGTAATTGGGTAACCTCTATTGCTGGTGGGGCTCAATTTGGCTATTTGCTTTTATCCGTTATTCTGATATCCAGCTTGATTGCTATGTTATTGCAATATATGTCGGCTAAACTGGGCATTGTGACAGGTCTTGATTTAGCTCAAGCAATTCGCATGAGAACTGGTAAAAAACTAGGGATTGTTCTGTGGGTGATAACCGAATTGGCGATCATGGCAACAGACATCGCCGAAGTAATTGGGAGTGCTGTGGCCTTGAATTTGTTATTTCGAATTCCTTTGTTACTAGGTGTTTTAATCACGGTTTTGGACGTGTTTCTTTTACTGATGCTGACTAAACTAGGTTTTCGAAAAATAGAAGGCATCGTCTCAGTGCTAATCGCGACCATTCTTGTTATTTTTTTGTATGAGGTGATCATGGGCCAACCTGTTTTTAGTGACATTTTAGCTGGTTTTGTCCCTCATAAACAAGTAGTGGAAAATAAAAGTGCGCTATTCTTAGCCTTAGGGATTGTCGGAGCAACTGTTATGCCGCATAATTTATATCTGCATTCATCAATTGTTCAAGCTCGTCAATACGATCGTGAAAACCGAGAAGAATTAAAGGAAGCCGTCAAATTTGCGAGGATCGACTCTAACTTGCAATTGACCGTTGCTTTCGTGATCAACTGTTTGTTACTAACTTTAGGTGCGGCCCTATTTCATGGCAATGGTGACCATTTGACCACTCTAGGATCACTTTATCGAGCTCTTTCCGATAAAGCAATCGTAGGCGCTATTGCGTCTCCGGTTTTGAGTATTCTCTTTGCAGTGGCATTATTGGCTTCAGGGCAAAATTCGACCATAACGGGAACTCTCACAGGCCAAATTGTCATGGAGGGTTACATTAAGCTGAGCATGCCAGTCTGGGCAAGGCGATTAGTCACTCGTTTGTTAGCAGTTATTCCAGTCATCATTTGTCTGCTCCTTTTTGGCGATTCAGAGGAAGTTGTTGAAAAATTGTTGATTTATACACAAGTGTTTCTCAGTATTGCTTTGCCAGTTTCGATGTTACCTTTAACGATCTTTACCAGTAGCAGGAAAATGATGGGGGAATTTAAAAATTCTCTATTAGTAACCATTCTTGCTTGGGCTTTAACAATTGTATTAACCGGGTTGAATGTCTATTTAATTATGTCAACTTTTGGATAAATAAGCACCAAGTTTCCTTAATAAGTTTAAGGGGCTTGGTGTTTTATTTTAAGCAATCAACCAAAGTCGTCACGGATAAGCGTATCCTTCTCGTGATACTAATTTCTGTCAACTATTGTCAGAGAAAAAGTTTGATTAGTATGGTTCTTTTATGAGGGCGGGGACTATTCTATTTATGTGATGGCAATAAAATGGAAAGAAAGGAGTAGCCCCTGGCTAAACTGCCAGGGGCTTAAGAGTATTAATTTATTCGGGGGAGAACAAATTAAATGAAAAAAATTTTGTTAGGCTTTGTTGGTATAGTTATATAATAGCCTGCATCTGTGAACATGTTGTGACTAAGATACAAGAATAGTACGAAGAATTTGTTAAGTCTTTGATTTTTTCATATCTTCAAAAAACTCAGAGAAATTAGTTGCTAAGTGATCAGAATCGAGTTTTCTGAAGATACTCAAGGCTGCATCGACTTTTTGTTGCCCTTCGATAATTTCTCCCTTTTTGTATAAGTAAATGCCATTCAAATAGTTTAGAACATTTCTCTCGTGAAGGTAGTGTTCAGATGTGAGTAATTTACTGACATCAGTTTGAAATTTCAAACTGATCTCCAACTCATCTTTCATCAGACACACAATTGCTGAGTTCAGCAAAATTTGAGCAATCATTTTACGATGAGCAGAATTATTTTGAAAGTATCGTGTCTTATGAATGAGTTCATTGGATAGGAGCATCATGGCATCAAATTTGATACCGGCTACTGAATTACCATATAAAATGAGTTCGTATTGAGTCCAATCTTCTATTGAAAAAAGGTAGTCAGTTAGGAATTCAATATCTTCTTCACTAGTCGTATTTTCATCCCGCAGTTCGTCATAGACAATTGAAAACATAATGTAATTGTAGCGATGGCGAACATGCCGGGTATCTTTCCAAAGAGCAGATTCATTTGCCATAATGGCCTCAATTTTAGTATATTCTTTTTTGAGATATGATTCTCTTAATTCGTCAAGTAGTTGCATCATCCTACTTTTTTGAAAATTACTAACGATCAGCTCGAATTCGCTTAAAGTGACATTTACTCGATCTAAAATTTTTACAAACTTACTAACAGTAATTTCGCATAAACCTCTTTCAAATTTTGACAGTAAGGAAATTGACATGATTCCGGAAGCGGTTTCTGAGATTGTGAGTTGCTTTTCAATCCTGATTTTTTTGAATTCTTCACCATACATCATTTTAGATTTACCTCCATTTTTCATATATGAAAAAAATACTCTCTTTTTCTTATTATATACTAATATTAATATTAGGAAATAGAAATATAGCAAGAAAGGAGGATTTTTATGATTATTTTAATAGCAAGCGTATTAATAGTACCTATGGGCGGGATAATGTGTACTGTAGGCCATACTTAAATAGTAATAGGACAGAGAGGCGTAAATTTGGTAATAAGTAAAATTACTAGTTTAGCTTCTCTTTTTTTTAACATTAGTTTAATGGAATGGGGAAGTGATGATATGGAAAGGAAAATGGATTGGCAGCAATTATTAACAGAAAAACGCTATAATACCAGTAATATTTTTTACTTACGAGGGGAAAGTGCCTATAACATAGACAGTATGAAGATAATTAAGTCAGAGGCCTTTCAGAAATTACCTGAAAAAAGTCACTTATTTCCAATTGAAGGGTGGGACTATAGTCGATCTAGTATGATACATTCTTTAGAAGTCTCTTACTTTTCTAAAATGATTGTTCATAAATTTGCTGAACGAAATATGCGGAAAACAGTGACAGCAAAAGAAATTGCTAAGATGTCAAATACGGTTTGTGCCGCAGCTTTGATTCAGGAAATCGGGTTGCCTGCATTTGGTTACTGTGGAGAGGCTTGCATCAGAGGGTGGTTTCAAGAGCATTTGGCTACTTTAACCTACGAGGGGAAAAAGCTTGTTGAACTATTAAGCCAGAAACAATGCCAGGATCTCGAAAATCTGAATGTTCATGCTCAAAGCCTTAGAATACTAAGAAAACTCCATGGCAAGGCTCGGGATAAAAAAATGAATTTGACGTACGCTATTCTTAATACAGTTTTAAATCAGCCAGCAAAGGAATTGGCTAACTATGAGGCTCCTTATTTGTCGTGTTATCAAAGTGAACAAGATTTTTATCGAAACGTTTCTGACGAAGTGGATATCCTTAGCAAACATCCCTTGTCATTCATCGTGTCGGCAGCTTCAGATCTGGCTTATACAACGTCGGCCATCAAGGATGGATTGAGCAATGGTGTGATTGATAGTCAACAAATCGTTTGTTATCTGCAAGAGAAGATCGACGAAAATAAACTAACGTATGGTCAATTATTTCAATATCGAGAAGTACTAGGGCGTCATAAACATTTTTCAACTAAAGCAGGGCAAGATGAAGAGGCGGTTGTATTATGGCTTGAAGACATCCAGTTACGTTTCATAAATAATTTGGCAGCAAGTTTTAATCGGAAATATACATTGATCATGTCAGGGAACTACCATCGAGATCTATTTTATGAGACGGATGTGGAACCATTGTTTCGCGGATTGCAAGGGTTTGTCGAGGAATCTATTATTTGTCAACCTCAGCGACAAGCCTCAGAATTAGTGGGAATGGCTAAATTAACAGATTTATTGAATCGGTTCGTACCAGCAACCTTGTACTATGACGAAGAAAGAACGGATGAACAAAGGGCCATCAATCAAAGAATCTCAATACAAGCTAAGAAAGCTTATCGTGATGATCTTGAAGGCATCGCAGATAGAGGTGAAGGTGATAAACTTTATTATCGCCTCTTAATGGTTGTCGATTTTTTAACAGAATTAACTGACAGACAAGCTGCTTCTCTTTCCGAAGAGTTGGTTAATTTAGAAGCAATAAATCTTTAAAAAAAATAGCCCTCAGTTGGAGGCTGAGGGCAGGAGATTTTTATTTACTTTGGAGGAGTAAATAATGAAAAAGTTTTGTTAGGGTTGTTTGTTGGTATACATATATAATAGCGTGCAAATATGAAATTCATGTGAACAATACGTAATAATAGTTAGAAGAAAGTGTTAAGAGAAAATCTTTAAGGGTGATTAGTTTCTCCCTCTTTTGTATGGGCTTTAAAGACAAAAGAAAAAATAGCAAAGAAGGAAACAAGACTTGTCACTAAGGTAAAGGAATCGCCATTTAATGATCCAGCTAATAATAGCGTGGGGAAAAGCGCAATGGTTAATTTTTCTAAAAAAATCGTATACCGTTCAATTTTTAAGGTTGAGATAGGAAGAATGATACTAATCAAAAAAATAATCAAAGTAAAGATCAACCAAATAACAAATAAAACAATCAGTAAAAAGAAACCAAAAATGAACAATTCTTTAAAATCAATTTGAATCAATTCAAGCAAGACTGATTCAGTTGAGACGTTTTTTATAAAAAAATCTAAAACTTTAATTAATAAGAATAAAAGGAACGCAGTTAAAGCAAAAATGAAAATCATGTGGCCCATTAAGCGAGAAGCTTTTTCCATTTTTTTTGGCATATCAATACCTCCTTAGCTCTCATCTTAAGCCATAGTAGAGAAAAAGGCAAAGAAACCAAATAGACGAGATTCCTGAATCATGCGATAAGATGGAATCTTGTCTATTTGGTGGCAACTCATTAAGGTGAGGCAACGCTAAGTTATTTAGTAAGTGCTAGCAAATCAGCCAGTGTGTGATCGAAATTATCTTTATGCCAATTTTTAACCCGCGTTCCCCAGAAATTAGCTTCAGCCCCTATCGCCCCACTAGTTCGAAAGCCACTTAATTCCTTTTGTTGAACTTTAAATGCCATTGTTTGCTCATCTAATCTAATCGTCAATAAATAGTTGACCCCATTTTCTTCCGACGTAATTTCTTTGATTGTTGTAAATGGAATAGCTAAAAGATCGTCTCTATTTGTTTGAAAGGTTCCTTTCCATTTATGAAGATAGACAGGCAATAAAACGAGTTCCTCTTTACAAATTTGGAGCACGTAATAATTATCGACTGAGAAAAAATCGGCAATTTCGCCACTAAGGTTTTTAGGTTGAAACCGGACCACAATTGCCCGATTTTCAATAGGTTCATATCCCATGTCAACTAAATCTGTTAAAAATGTATGTTCTTTTGCCATAACTGTGCCTTCTTTCTATTGTTGATAAGGTAAGTTTAGCAAATGCTTTCTAGTCATCGTTCGTTTCTTCCTAAACTGCAAAAAATCCTTCCCTAAGTGTAAAAAGTTATCACATTAGATGTGACACGACCCAAGCTTAAAAGACCTCCGTCCAGTTTTTCCCCTGTACTTGTCTGATATCATCAATCAAATGGATGATTAAATTTTCTTTTTTTGTCAGACGTAATTTTTCCGCATAAAGGGCTGGTAAATCACTACCATCTGGATTATGTCCATAATGAAAAAGGTGCAATTGTTTATTATCTTCATCTGCCAAGCGTCTAAAGATGCCGTTAATATGACCATCGTCACCATTAAATCCATAACCAATGATGGCGATCTTTTGGCATTTTTTTAGATCGCGATAATAGTCCACATAGCGTTCTGACATGGAGACGGCTGTTAAGGGCTTGACACCACTTTGGGTTAAAAGAAAAGGAACGGTTAGTTGAGTGCTTGAATCAATGTCTGTTTGCTTGTGATAAATTTGATTGCGATATGGATCATAAAGATCGTCAATATGGCCGTTTAAATGAAAGATTTTTTGAGGCGAGCAGAGATCTTCAGCGACAATCTTTCTAAGTAAATTTGTGTAGTTGGATGTCCCGATGGAAGACAAGGTAAACCTGTTAGCTAATTGGTTGAGGTCATGATAAAAACCTTCCTGGGGAATGTCAGCAGGCACCTGCTCTTTGATATAGCGTTGAACGCTATACAGGAAAACCGCAATTCGGGTAAATTTAGCCCATTGAACTTTTGGTTGAAATAAATACCGAAAATGACTGTCGATTAAGGCTTGATAATCCAGAACTTGGGCATAAGCGTCTTCCAGAAGGCGCGTTCCAATTTCAACAAATATATCTTCAATTGTCGAGCTGTCGCTTAAAGGAGTTGATGCTGGTCTTAAAGCCAGGTCAAGCCCTGTATTTCCAAGGGAGCCGTAATTTAAGGCAAACAGACTGCCGAGGTCATTGAAGACATTAAGGCCAGGTTTATCTGTCTTCACAAGCTCATTATTCAGTTCATTTACAAGCGTTTCACCAAGAGAGCCAACCAATAATTCCATCAGACCTAACACAATGTTGCGAACGCCACTATTAGCTGTTTTTTCCAGCATATATAAATAAGCCGAAAAAAATGCGGAAGAAAAAAGAGCTGATTCACTGGTCAGTTTTTGATTTAATTGAATTTGATCTGCGTATAAAAATGTCCCAATTTTTTTTTGAAACATATCTTCGAAGGTTTGTCTAATTCGTGCTTCATCAATGCCATCGGTTTGTTTGATGATTTGACTTAGTTTGTCATCAAAAGTCTGTAAATAGCTTAGTATTAATTCTCTGCGGTTTTCTAAACTAGAAGCGATGATTTCGTCAAAGTTACCTTTACCAAATACATAAATACTTCGCGAGCGATAGCGCTCAGGTAGCCACTTGCGAGCTATTTGTGAGCTTGGATCAATCCCTTTGATTATCTCCTTAAACTCGTCACGATCTGCTTCCTTCCCCATCTTAAAAATATCTAAGGCGAAGCGGCCGCCAGAAGGTAAACCATACCCGATTTCGGCGCCTGCACCGAAGAATATTCCTATTTTATTCATATGTAACCTCCCTATTGTCAGATAGAACAGCAATGAGTCGTTGTAAAGCGGTCTCTTTTGTTTAATTGTATCACAATGCTAAAAATAGCGGGTTGGAAACTAAAAATTTCAGTGTAGCGAACCAAGCAGATAGTTCCAATGGCTTAACTAGGAGAGATGAGATAGTCAATAGTTTAGGTTATTTAGACAAAGACTGACCCCCATGATGGATCAAGATGTTGTTTTAACAAAGGAAAAGGGAATGACAACACTCGTCTGATGGCTAGCGAGTTGTCCAAATCATCTCCTTGTACAATTGTGGATCAAGGACTGATATAATAGTTATTTAATCTTTTCTTTTTTTGTGAATTTTTCAATTGGAAGTGAGTGGATGAGTGATGTTTTAACCTTTTGAGTTAGTTCGTATCACAAGAGGAAACGACAGTCAGCTCATTTTTGTTTTTTTTCAACACAAACAATTGGGATGTAAGCGTGAACAAAAAAGTGAAGTAATCGTTTATACTAAAAAGTGTTAGGGGGAATCCAAAATGAAAGTCGATGATCGATCAAAACTTTTATTGTCAGAAATTGTTAGAAATGACAATCTGACAATAGATGAGTTAAGAGAACGCCACAATCTAACGGTACGACAAGTTGACTATTCAATTAAGAAAATGAATGACGTTTTAATAGACAGAAACATTCCAATCATTACTAGGACAGCTCAAGGAAAATTTAATATTGACAAACGCATTTACACCTTGTTTAAATCACCAAGTGTTACAAGTGCTGAGCCGTTGTTTGTGTCTGATGCGACTGATCGGGCGACGATTATGGTCTTAATTATGTTGGTCCGGCAAGTTGATTTTTCGATTAATTTCTTTACCTATGAGTTTAAAATAAGTAAAAATACTGTACTAAGTGATTTGAGACAAGCGAAAAAAATAATTGAGCCCTTCAACTTGAGTATTCACTATTCGCGGGTAACTGGTTATGAAATCGTCGGGAAAGAATGGGACATTCGCAATGGCATGATCCAGTTGATCAATCATGTTATGAACCAACTGGACGGAGAACGCTATTTAAAGTACTTTATGAAAATTTCCGAAGAAAAGCTTGAAAGTATTCACCGAAACATAGCAGAGGTTGAAAAGAAGTTAGATTTGTCTTTTGTTGAAACAAAAACAACGGTTCTTCCTTATATTATCATGGGCGTTCTTTTTCGAATTGAGCATGGTTACGACGTTAACGGTATTTTTTTTATTGATTACCATGAACTGGCAGATACAAGGGAGTTTGATGCTGTCAATGTCCTGATTAAGGATACGGTCATTTCAGAAGAGGAGAAATTATATTTTACGCTCCATTTATTATCGAGCAATGTGTACCAAACAGAGCAGCCATTAGTAGAAGTCTTGCCTCAACTAAGAGAAGCGATTGTGGCCTTTGTTGATGAATTTGAACGAGTGGCATTCACAACTTTAAGCAATAAAGAGAGCTTAATAGACAAGATTTTTATCCATTTTAAACCAGCGTATTATCGTATCAAGTATCAATTAACGACAGATTATAAATTATTGCCAACTTTAGATGATGATTATGAGGCGATTCATAATTTAATCATGGAATCAAAGTCTCCCCTTGTCAAGTATTTGGGAGTTGAGTTACCTGATGTGGAAACGCGGTTTCTGTCCATGCTAATCGGTGGTCATTTGATTGAACAATCCAATCAACTAGATGCCAAATTTCGCGGGATTATTGTCTGTCAAAATGGTTTGTCGTTTTCCAATTTATTGGAAAATTCATTAAAAAAAATATTTCCAGAGTTGTTTTTTTACCCACCAATGTCCTTAAAAGAAATGAGGGAAACGACGACTCCTTATGATTTGATTTTTACCTCAATCCCATTAGAGTCAGACAAACCAGTTTTTTTCGTTTCTGATTTATCAAAAGATTTAGATGTGATCAATATTCGCAATAAAGTCATGTCGGTTTTATATCAATTCAGTGGCATTGATATCACCATTGAAGATATCATCCACACAGCAGAGAAGCACGCGAAGGATTTAGATCGTGAGAAATTAAGAAAAGATTTATTGGAAGTGTTTTCTCCAGCTACCAGTTACTCGGAAACAGATGCCATCGACATTGAAAGTGCTGGTCTAGCTAGTTTAATTCACGAAGGCACTATTCTCAAGACAAAAGAAGTTACTGGATGGCATGAGGCTCTAGAAATTGTTTCGATGCCTTTATTGGACAAGGGGATTATCAGTCAGGAGTATCTTGCAACGATCAAAGCGGAGCAGCCAAATTTGACAAGTGGCATTGTCTTAAGAGGCAGTATCGCCATCCCTCACACGAGCCCAGAACCAACTACTAAGTTGGGCATGAGCCTGTTGGTTTTAGACGAGCCGCTCATCTATGAAGAAGATAAACCCATTTTTCATATTGTCATGATCGCGTCGCCTAATAAAAAGGCGCATTTTAAAGCTTTAATAGAATTGTTGGAGATGGCGGCTGACAAGGCGTTTTTAAGGGCAATGAACAAACATACAATCAAGGAAATTTCGCAGCAAATTAACACCTATCATTTTCGAAAACCGGAGCGGGAGGAATAAACAAATGATTGAATTTCTAAATCAAAAACTCGTATTTTTAAATAAAAGTTATTCAAATAGCGACGCTCTGTTTGAAGACATTGGCGGAGAGATTTTCGCTAAGGGGTTTGGAACAGGTCAATTCGTAGAGAAATTAAAAGAACGAGAAGGGAACTTCCCAACGGGGTTAAATTTAGGCAACTATGGTGTGGCCATCCCTCACACGGATCCAGAATACATTACTGAACAGTTTATCTCTGTTGCAACACTAAATGAACCAGTCTCATTTAAATCGATGGACAATATTAATGTTGAAGTACCAGTTAAATTAGTCTTTATTTTAGGACTAACCAAAGCGGAAAATCAATTACTAGTTCTGCAAAAATTAATGCAAGTTATTCAAGATGAAGCGCTGGTAAAAGGACTAATGAAAGAAAAAAATATTAATGACTTACTGAGAACACTAGAAAAAAACACAATTTGAGGGGACAGGTAAAAATGAATAAAAAAAGATTATTAGTGGCATGTGGAGCTGGTATCGCGACATCAACTGTTGTGATGAATCGGATTGAGCAATTACTCAAAGATAACCAAATTGAAGCAGACATACAGCAAATTAAAATAGTAGAGGCGAAAAGCCTACAAAGAGATGCGGACTTAATCATTTCTACAACGATTTTACCGACCACATATGAGATTCCAGCAGTAGTGGCAACCTCATATATAACAGGACTTGGCATGGAAGAAATGGATGCCAAAATTATCGAAATTTTAAACGCAACAGATTAAAAAACTATGCTTATATGATAAGTAAAATGACAACGAAGAGCCATTGTTCTAGCATTTTAATGCGTAGAGACAAGGGACAACGAAGAGCCATTGTTCTAGCATTTTAATGCGTAGAGACAAGGGACAACGAAGAGCCATTGTTCTAGCATTTTAATGCGTAGAGACAAGGGACAACGAAGTGAAGGTCGGACCAATAAAAGAGGAGGAAGCAACATGCAGTCTTTGTTAAATGGAATTCAGTACGTGTTAGGGTTAGGGCCAACAGTTATTTTGCCAATTGCGATTTTTATCATCGGGTTATTTTTCAGGCTATCTGTTGGCAAAGCATTAAAATCGGCGATTACTGTTGGGATTGGATTTGTGGGAATTAATTTAGTTGTCGGCTTGTTATCGGATAATTTAGGGGTTGCTGCTCAACAAATGGTCGAGCGGTTTGGACTGGAATTAACGGTTATTGACGCTGGCTGGCCGTCAGCTGCCGCTGCTGCCTGGGCATCACCAGTTGCCGCTATCTTAATTCCAATTATTATCGCAGTTAATCTGTTTTTGATTTTTATTAAGTTTACTAAAACGTTGGATATTGATATTTGGAATTTTCATCATTTTATGGCAGTTGGGGCTGTTGGCTATATCGTCACAGGCAGCTTTATTTGGGCGATCTTCGTGGCAGTGTTAATGGAAGTCATCACACTAAAAATTGCCGATAAGGCTGCGCCGATGGTACAGGAGTTTTACGGTTTACCAGGGATTTCACTGCCAACAGGTTCAACGGTTTCCTATGGTTTAATCGGGATGCCAATTGGCTGGGTTATCAGCAAGATACCTGGTTTAAAAGACATAGAAATTTCACCGGAAACCATTCAAAGACGATTTGGTGTCTTCGGAGAACCAATGATGATGGGTTTGGTCATAGGAATTGTGATTGGACTGTTGGCTGGCTATGATCCAGGAGCTGCTCTGCAATTAGGAATTTCATTAGGCGCTGTCATGTTGCTGATGCCACGAATGGTTAAAATCCTAATGGAAGGATTGATCCCCATTTCAGAGTCTGCTAGAACCTTTTTACAATCTCGTTATAAAGACCGGGAACTTTACTTGGGACTGGATTCGGCTTTGGCAATTGGACACCCTGCTAATATTTCAACGGGTTTGATTTTAGTGCCAATTACGCTTCTATTAGCAGTTATTATTCCCGGAAATAAAGTCTTGCCTTTTGGCGATTTGTCATCGATCCCATTTTATACCGCCTATATCGTCGCGTCGCGGAAAGGAAATATTTTCCATTCCGTTATAACAGGAACCATCGTAATTGCTTTAGCGCTGTTGATGGCTACTAACTTTGCCCCTGTTCACACGGAAATGATGCAAGGCTTAGATCAATTTTCTAAACTTGGGAGTGAGATTAGTTCTTTAGATACAGGGGGGGCCTCACTAAAATGGCTATTCTTGAAACTGTCTCAATTAGTGGCACCGTTCTTTAATTAAGGGAATAAGTAGGAGGTAAACATGAAAGCAGTTGTAAAAAAAGCATTGGGATATGATCAAATGTCGTTGTTAGACGTACCAGAGCCAGAGGTTTATGGCGATCGAGTGAAAATAAAAGTAGCGTATACGGGGATTTGTGGCTCGGATATTCACACCTTTAAAGGGGAATACAATAATGCCGCAACGCCAGTTATCTTAGGACATGAATTTTCCGGAGAAGTAGTGGCTGTGGGACCAGATGTCAGTCAGATAAAAGTAGGCGATCGGGTAACTAGCGAAACGACGTTTGAAACCTGTGGTGATTGTCGTTTCTGTGAGTCCAAAAACTATAACTTATGTCCGAAACGTAAAGGGTTAGGCACACAGGCCGATGGCAGTATGACTGCCTATGTTCTTTCAAGAGAAGAAAGTTGTCACGTTTTGCCGGAAGCAGTTACTTATCGAGGCGCGGCTCTAACTGAACCGCTGGCTTGTTGTGTTCATGCTGCATTGGAAAAAACGACAATCAATGAAGGCGATGTGGCACTGGTGATTGGCCCAGGACCGATTGGGTTGCTATTAGCCCAAGTGATTAAAGCACAAGGGGCTACGGTAATTATGTCAGGAGTAACCCGAGATCGTCATCGTTTGGATTTAGCCAAAGAGATCGGAATTGATGTGGTAATCGATTCCCTAACAGAGAATTTAGAAGAGCGTGTTATGGCCGCCACTGAAGGGTACGGAGTCAATCGGGTATTTGATTGTTCAGGAGTTATCGGAGCGGTTAATCAGGCACTGCCTTTAACAAGCAAAGCAGGAGTTTTTGTTCAAGTAGGTTTATTCGGAGAGAAGATGAATACCATGGATCAGGAAGTAATCATCCAACGAGAGATTGAGTATGTCGGCAGCCGTTCGCAAAAACCCTCATCATGGGTCATTGCCTTACAGTTGTTGGCTCGCGGAGAAATAAAGATCGAAAAGATGATTACAAAAATTTATCCACTAGCGGATTGGCGGCAAGCATTTGAAGCAGTTATGGCAGGAAATGAGATCAAAGTGTTATTGGAATCTGATTTGGATTGGCCAAAAGAATAGATGGCTTGAATAAATCAGAGACGTTAGGTGTGGGGAAGGCTTCGCACCTAACCGATCGCATAAAACAGAAAAGAGGTAGTGAGATGGCATTAGTGGCACCGTCGATTTTAGCTGCTGATTTTAATCAGTTAGGCTATGAGATTAAAGATATAGACAAAAGTGGGGCGGATTACATTCACATTGACAGTATGGATGGGCATTTTGTCCCGAATGTTACCTTTGGCCCTGATGTGGTAAAAGGAATTAGAAAAATAACGGATAAAATACTGGACTGTCACTTATTGTTCGCTAACCCAGATAATTATATAGAGGCCTTTAGCCAGGCTGGAGCAGATATTATCACCGTTCATTATGAGGCTTGTCCCCACATTCACCGTACGATCCAGTTGATCAAAGCTAAGGGTGTGAAAGCTGGCGTGGCCCTTAACCCTGGCTCCTCCCCTAGTGTGTTAGCGACAATCCTTCCTGAGGTGGACTTAGTGTTACAGATGACTGTTGACCCAGGATATGGTGGGCAAAGCTTTATTGAGAGAACCCTTCACAATATTGCCGAAATTCATGAGATGAGGCAAGCCAGTAATCTCGATTTTGTATTAGAAGTTGATGGTGGCATAACTGAGAATACCGGGGCGCAATGTGTTGCTGCTGGTGTGGATGTTTTAGTCGCAGGTAGTTATGTTTTTAACCAAGCCGACCGACGACTGCCGATTGAAAGGCTAAAAAAAATAGAAAGATAGAGGGATAAACATGAAAATAGGTATTGGATCTGATCATGCAGGGTATCAATTAAAAGAACGGGTTTTAAAAGAGGTTTCGCTGGCAGGAATGGAATGGGTCGATATTGGCTGTGAGACCGATCAAGTCAAAAGCAGCCATGTGCTAACGGCTGAGGAAATGAGTCGATTAGTGTTGGCAGGAGATCTCGACTTGGGAATCTTAGTGTGTGGTACTGGCATCGGTATGTCTTTAGTTGCGAATAGGCATCCTGGCATCAGAGCGGCTGTTGCAAATGATGTCTATAGTGCCATCAAATCCAAAGAGCATAATCACGCTAACATCTTATGTATTGGTGCTCGAGTTTTAGGCGTTGAACAGGCAGAACTTGTGATTGAATCTTGGTTACAAACAACCCCTGATCAGGCATATCAAGAAATTGTCGAGTCGCTCGATCGATAAAAATTTTATGAGCGTCTAGGTATTTAGCAGATGTGTCATAAAGTTTAACAAGGATGAGAAAATAGAGAACATCAGGTGTTTTCCAAGTTCTAAGAAAAGAGGAAAAAAAGGTGGAGAAAGTAGTAGCCTCAATTATGTGCGGCGATCAGTTGCATTTAGCAGAAGAGTTAGTCGCTTTGGAAAAAGCAGGAATAAATTGGCTTCATTGTGATGTAATGGATGGTATTTTTGTTAATAACTTGGCCATGGGACCCTATGTTCTGGAAGCGATTATCAATGGAGGCCGGTTTACAACAGATATTCATCTGGCTTGTCAACAGCCTGAGAAGTACATTGAAATGTTTGCGGAGCTCAAACCGGATTATTTGACCTTTCATTATGAAGCAGCAGGAAGTTTAACCAAATTATTGGGACAAGTTCATTCTCATGGCATAAAAGCTGGAGTTGCGATTAGTCCTAGAACACCAATTGATGTTATTTACCCTTATTTGGAGAATATCGATTTAGTGCTGATGATGACAGTTGAACCCGGTTTTGCTGGGCAACAATTTAATTGGACTGTGTTGGAAAAGCTTAAACGACTAACGAAACAGTTAGAGTCGGTTAAGAAGAAACCCTTGATTGAAGTAGATGGCAATATTAACGCCCAGACTATTAATAAAATTAGCCCAATGGCAGATCTTTATGTCGTTGGAACATCGGCGCTGTTCAATCATCAGGAAGGCACCTACGAAGATAAAGTTAAAGCGGTTGAAGCTGCTTTTGCTAGCGGAAGAGCCGCTGAGAGGTTTGTTGATACGGCTAATCTAGCTAATGGCAATAGGGATCCCTATTAATCAGAGTTTTGCTACAGGGGCAAACATGATAAAGGACAGCGGCGCCAACTTGATGCAATTGTTGGACAAGTAATTAGCGACTCAAGCAATTGCGTTAGTTTATGGGCAAGGGAAAAGGAGAGCGTTAAATGAGAGCACTAAAATTATATGGAAAAGAAGATTTAAGGTACGAAGAGGCCGACCGGCCAGTCGTTGTAAAGCCTTTAGATGTGATTATTAAAATTCAAGCTGTGGGAATCTGTGGTTCCGATCTATCACGATATAAAAAAATAGGTCCTTATGTGCCGGGAATGGTTTGGGGACATGAATTTTCAGGTCAAGTTAGTCAAATTGGGAGTCAGGTGAAGACGATTAAAGTGGGGGACCGTGTTACTGGCTGTCCAACTTTAGTTTGTCAGGATTTAGGAAAAGAAGAGTGCTATTATTGTAAAAAAGCAGAATACGCCCGTTGTGAGTCCTTAACAGTTATTGGTGCCAGACATCCAGGCAGCTATGCTGAGTACATCAGCTTGCCTGAAAAGAATGTGGTTAAAATTCCAGATAACGTAGATTATGAATCGGCCGCTATGATTGAACCCTCATCTGTAGTTCTTCATGGTTATTACCGCATGAAGATTACTGCTGGCGATAATGTCGTGGTTGTAGGCTGTGGCAATATCGGCTTATTGGCAATCAAGTGGGCGAAAATTTTAGGCGCTAATCAAATTATTGCCATCGATATCAATGAAGAGGCGTTGGCCTCTGCTATTCAAGCAGGGGCTACAGCTAAGATTAATTCCGCTGTAAGCGAACCAATCGCAGAGATTCAGCAGTTGACCAAAGGTCTCGGGGCTGATTGTGTGGTGGAATCCGCTGGTTCGCCAATTACCTCAGCACAAGTTTATTCCTATGCTAAAAAAGGTGGAGCAGTAGTTTTTCTAGGGATTCCTTATGCGGATATTAACATTGAACGGTTTTATTTTGAAAAAATTGTCCGCAATGAATTGACCGTTTTAGGTTCTTGGAATGCCATCTCAGCCCCATTCCCAGGGAAAGAATGGGAAGCGACTATCGAAGCTTTAGCTTCAGGTGCTTTAGAAGTCAAGTCGATGATTAGTCACCGTTTACCACTAGCTGAAGGTCCCGCTATTTTTAAACGAATCACTCATCGACGAGAGGAAAACTTTGGTAAAGTGATGTTTTTCCCGGAAAATATTAAGTAATCTGTAAGTCATTTTTGAAGTTGTTGTGGAAAATCACAACAGCTTCTTTTTGAGCAAAAAATATCGACAACCACCAAAAAGGCTCGGTATATCTGTAAAAAAAAGAACTGGCTATTATTTATTCGGTGTGATTATATAGTTCCTATTAAATAATGACGATCAGTCGTTAAACTTCCAGCTAAAGAGAAGTTGAAAACACCACTCTTCGCTCGTCATTATAGTGATAATCCAATGGAACTATATGTTCGGATTTTTTTACGGGATGTATATATTAAAATAAGCATGTCCAGAAAGTTAACCTAAGTTTGTTTGGAATTTCACGTTCGGTTATGGCATAATTAATAAAAAGGAGGAGTAGGATGATTAGTTTAACGTTTGTTATGTTGGTGAATGTTATTCCCTTATGGTTCATTTTTATTAGTTATTTTTACAATTTTTACACAGCTTTAAATCTATCGTTTAAAGCTTGGAAAGTGTGGCTGGTTGCTGGTATTTTTTGTTTGAGTGATTTTGCTTGGATCTATTTGTTCGGCAGCTTTGAGCTTGAAAAAATATCGTTTATCCTGATTATTTTATTGATTGTTAGTCCGATTATTTGGAAAAAATCGGAAGAATCTTTTTTTAAAGTAGTGAGCATCTGTCTTCTGTTAACTGGCCTTCATTTGTCTTTTACTATTTTGAGTGATGTTGTTAGTACTCAAGTGGTGGCGATGACTGGCATTGGCATGGAAGGGTATACAAAAAGTTCGCTGTTGTTTGTGTCGATCATAACCTATTTAGTTCAGCTGATAATGTGTCTATTATTAAATCTTTTTCTGCGAAGTAATCGGGGGCGTCGAACAGTCAAGCATCTGTTTCAAACCCCAGGAGTCAGTTGGCTGACATTTATTAGCGCGATTTTAATGACGGTCATATTAATCGGTTACTTTTTTAATTATTATAATTTTTTGTTAGGAAAGACTGGATTAGCATTCTTTTTATTGGCTGTCTATGTTTTCTTTGGACTTGTTTTCGGACTTAGTTTAGGAATCTTAAGTTATATTCGGCTCTATCAGGATAAACTAAAGGCGGCAGAGGCTCTGTTGATTCAGCAACAATCTTATAATCGCGTGTTGGAAGACATTCAACAAGATGTTCGTCATTTTCAACACGACTATAAAAACATTTTGTCTAGTTTTTATCTACAATTGAAAGAAGGACGTGTTGAAGAGGCACAGGTTTTATTGGAAGAAAAATTTTTATCCTTTGATCAAAATGTCAGTTATAATATTAAGCAAATGAGCTTTTTAAACAATATCAAACCGATGGAAATTAAAAGTTTATTGCTGACGAAAATGTTACAAATGGAACAAAAGAACATCAAATTTCAAGTCGAAGTGATGGATTCGATTTCGGAATTCCATATCGAAACTGAAGATTTGGTTCGATGTTTGGGGATTTTATTGGACAATGCCATGGAAGAAGAAACCTTAACTGAGGAAAAGACCGTTCATTTTGTGGCTTATCAAGATGACTCAACGGTAACCATCATGATCAAAAATCATCTACAAGAAGAGAAAAAAATTGCCGAAATCACTCAAGAAGGCTATTCAACCAAAGGCGACAATCGTGGGATTGGCCTAAGTAGCTACCAAAAAATCTTAACTAAATACCCAAATGTGCTGAATAAAACCGTCGTGTCTGATAATCAATTTCAACAAGTATTAAAAATGCAAATAAGTTAAATAAAGCGTGGTCTAATCAGAAAAAAGTGGAAACTAATGACGGTGGGAAAACATCGATTTAAGGAGGTGCGTCACTATAAACACGAGACTGTTGGTCTATTTATTATCTAATTACCTGCCGTTATGGGTAGTTTTTAGTTGCATATTTTACAATTTTTGTACGGGGTTAAATATCAAGGCCAATCACTGGAAATTGTGGTTGGGGGCATTGTTTTTTTCCTTCATCGATATGAGTATTATGTTCATGGAGAATGGGCGTCGTTTAGAAAATATCTTCTTTTTTTCAGTAATTGTATTGATTGTGTGCCCTATTCTTTGGAAGGCCTCAAATCTATCATTCATAAGAGTGATGAGTGTCTGCTTATTGTTAACAGGTTTGCAAATACCGATTACAGTAATAGCTAATATTATCAGCAATGCTGTGACAAATCTAACCAATACTTCTGATCTGGCAAGTGCTTCAACATTACAGCTTAGTATCGTTTTATTAAGTAACTATGTATTTCAAGTTATCTTATCTCTTTTATTGAACCTGTTTTTGCGAAGTGGGCGGGGGCAAAGGACAATTACTCATCTTTTTCAAACGAAAAGAATGAGTGGGCTAACATTTGGTTATTCTATTGTGTTGGCAAGTGTCATGGTAGTGTATGTGGATATTCTTTATGAAATCGTCGTAACAGAATACTTATCGATCGTGACCTTGTTGGGGATTTATGTAGTTTTTGGCTTGATCTTCGGTCTCAGCTTAGCGATTTCAAGCTATATCCGGCTTTATCAGGATAAATTAAAAGCCGCAGAAGCCATGCTGATTCAGCAACAATCTTATAATCGTGTGTTGGAAGACATTCAACAAGATATTCGTCATTTTCAACACGACTATAAAAATATCTTGTCCAGTTTTTATTTGCAATTAAAAGAAGGACGTGTTGAAGAGGCACAAGCTTTATTGGAAGAGAAGTTCTTATCCTTTGATCAAAATGTCAGTTATAATATTAAACAAATGCATTTTTTAAACAATATTCAACAGATGGAGATAAAAAGTTTATTGCTGACTAAAATGCTACAAATGGAACAAAAGAACATCAAATTTCAAGTCGAAGTGATGGATTCGATTTCGGAATTCCATATCGAAACCGAAGATTTAGTTCGCTGTTTGGGAATTTTATTGGACAATGCCATGGAAGAGGAAACCTTAACTGAGGAAAAGACCGTTCACTTTGTGGCTTATCGAGATGACTCAACGGTAACCATTATGATTAAAAATCATTTACAAGAAGAAAAAAAGATTGCCGAAATCACTCAAGAAGGTTACTCAACCAAAGGAGACAATCGTGGAATTGGCCTAAGCAGCTATCAAAAAATCTTAAATAAGTACCCAAATGTGCTGAATAAAACCGTTGTGTCTGATAATCAATTTCAACAAGTATTAAAAATGCAAATAAGTTAAGGGGAAAAACGATGAAACACATTTATATTTGTGATGATGAATTAATTTATCGGGAGCAAATTAGTAGTTTAATTAATCACAGCATAATCGGCCATCAATACTCCCTGATGGTCAAAGCCAAAACCAGTAGTACCACAGAGTTATTGGCGATCGATTTTGATCATTCCGAAAGCGTTTATTTTTTAGATGTGAATATCATTGGTTCGCCTATCAATGGTTTTGAGTTAGGCAAGGAAATTCGTCGTCGAGATCCGCGAGGCTTTATTATTTTTGTTACAACCTTTGAAGAACTGGCCGTGGAGACATTTAAATATCGTTTGGAAGCCATGGATTACATCGTCAAAGATCAACCGGATAACATTGCCAATCGAATTGAGTTGTGTTTAGCAAGCATTATGGAACAGCAACTCCCTGAGCCATTGGAAGAAAGCAAAATGCTGACGGTGAAATTTGCTGATGAACTTCTTCTGATTGCTTTATCTGAGATTGTCTTTATTGAGACGTCGAGTCGCAGTCATATGGTGGTAATTCATACAATTGATCAAACGATTGAAACAGCAGGGAATTTACAAGAATTAGAGGCCCAGTTGACTGAAGAGTTTGTGAGAAGTCACCGCTCATTTTTGGTCAATCGAGCGTATATAAAAAGCTTTAACCTGAAACAAAATTTACTGGAATTAAGCACTGGGCAGACCTGTCTTGTTGCTCGTAGAATGAAAAAAAGCTTAAAAGAGGTACTGGCCCTCCTCTAAACTTATTAAACTATTTCAGAATGATGGTGTCCACTAGCCTGGAAGTTAGATTGGACGCTGTATCTGAAATAGGCATACATGATAATAACTGCAAAGCCAATTAAGATCGTTGTGTTAAGCAGTAGTTTGATATCATAAAAATACCATGTGGCTACCATAAAAACGATCGAAATAAACAGGTTGATATGGCATGTGCGACTAATTTACCCTGTGAAGTTCTGATAGTTAAAGCGGAACGAATCGCCTTTATATAAAAGTCAAATCAGTTGTTTTAAAAATTGCGACAGTGTTGAGGCCAAGCGTTTTCTTAGGATTAGCGTAACCATTAGAAAGCCCGGTGCGAACAAATTCCCAGCCGACTCGTTCATTTTTTTTCAACAAAAGCTTTCATCTCCTTTACTTCGGAACTAGGATAATCGGCCGTTTTATACTGATAAGGACAATCGGTTTGGATGAAATTAAAGCCAAAGTAGTCTGAAGAGGCGGAATCTAGCAAAAAACCTTGTTGACCTTTAGCATCTAACCACGCTTTAACTGCTTCTAATCGACGATCAGCTTTCGTGTGAAAAACAGGCTTACCCGTCTTTTTTTGCCTTGACTTGCAAGGTGTATAGCAGCCAATATCCGCCAATGCATAGGCCAAAAACATTAGCTAAATAAAATTGATTATTATTAGTCACTACTCCTAAACTGGCGACGATCATTATCAGGAAGTGTAAAATAAAGAGGATTCCACCAAATAAAAGGACCTGTTTTAGGGCTTCACTTTTTTCTAGCTGGTTTTTGGGACTTAGAAAATGGACAATAACGGTAATCAAAGCCAATAAAACTAGCAGGTTGAAGCCAGTACGGTGGTTTTGTTCCATAAAAGTTAATAATGATTCTGTTAATTTCACAAGTCTATTCATAAGAGCCCCCTTTTTATTGAGTATGCTATGATTATTATAGGCAGATTCTTGAAACGATTGCTGAATTTTTCTTAAACGGTCTTTTATGATGCCTGATTGGTTCTAATTAGGTGTTTGCTACATATTTTCTCTCACTGATCCTGAGTTGTTGTTCAGTAGTGACCACTTTGACTTATTTAATAGCTGTTATTTTACTTACAAGCGTATCGTTGGGCAAAACACCTTAACATGTGCCATAATTAATCATATAAAAGAGGGAGTGAAATGAAATGTCATTTATTTGGTCGTTAATAGTCGGTGCTTTAATTGGTACTATTGCAGGTGCCATTACTAAAAAAGGTGGTTCAATGGGTTGGATTGCTAATATTGTGGCAGGCTTAGTTGGATCATCAGTAGGACAAGCCCTATTTGGTAATTGGGGCCCGAGCTTAGCTGGGATGGCGTTGATTCCTTCGATTATCGGTGCTGTTCTTTTGGTAGCAGTGGTCTCATTTTTCTTTGGCAAAAGTTAATCGCAATTAATAAAATTAATAGTTATCAAATCAAAAGCTCATTATAAATTAATGGGCTTTTTTTTCGGAAAAAAATTAATTCTTTTTGGAAGACATACCAATGGCTCTTGATACTCAATAAGTTTGAGAAAGAATTCCGACTTTAGCATGAGGTAACCAAGGATAAACTTCTTTATAGTTAAAGATGAAGAAAGCGTTTTGGGAGGAGGAATTATCATGGAATATATCAATGAGAAAACAAATCGAATTAAATTAGAAAAAGTTGACACAGTGACGGTTTTTTGGTTATTTATGTTAGGGTCATTTTTAGGTTACCTGATTGAGATGATTTTTTGTTTTGTCAAAAATGGTTTTTTTGAAAGTCGTCAAGGGTTACTATTTGGTCCCCTTAGTCCAGTTTATGGCATAGCAGTCGTGTTAATGACGATTTTATTTACACCAATATTAAAAAAGAATAAATTGACAATCTTTTTGATAAGCAGTATTTTGGGAGGGCTTTATGAAGTTGTCTGTAGCTTTGTGCAAGAAAGCGTCGTTGGCAGTGTCTCATGGCATTATCCTCGATATGCTTTAGGTATTTTTAATGGACGAACCAGTTTAATTTACATGCTCTTTTGGGGTGTTTTGGGGTTGGCCTTTGTCCGTTACGGTTATCCCTTTGTGATCTATCTGTTAAACCGAGTGACTGCCTCGAGAGTAACACGCTATACGAAGGTTTTAATCCTTTTATTAATCATCAATATCGGGTTATCAGTTGTAGCTGTGAAACGTTGGACAGAGCGAACCACGGGGATTGAGCCACAAAATAGATTTGAACAACGATTGGATCAAACATTTCCTGACACCACGATGAAAAATGTTTATCCAAATATGATCTTGCCAAAATAATCTAAAGACGCAGTAAAGGAAAACATCCTTGCTGCGTTTTTTAGCTTATAAAATGAAATTTAATACATAAAAAAGATCGATAAGAATGGCTAGGGAGAAAAGGAATATCGCTGTAAATCTCAGAGGCTTGTGCTTGAATTTTAGCGAAAAGAAAAATAACAGAAAAGGATTAAGATTGATAATAACGAAAATGAGTGTTAACAAGATAGCCTCCTTCCAAGAAATATTGTAGCTAAAATTGTATCATAAATTACCCTTAAACAAACAGAGGTAACAAAACTGAGACATAATAATAATATTCAAAAAGAGTGAAAAAAGGTTTGATTGTGAAAAAAAGAGTAATTAGTAAGCTAAAAGGCGAAAAACAGACATTTTCCAACGATAGCAACTGTAATTTAATGACGATTGTCACCAAACAGTTATTATCATTTGTAATAAAAAAAGTAGGATGTAATATTAATAACATGGATGAAATCGATATGAGACATGGGGAATCAACGATAACTAGGATAAAATAATGTTTATTTAGGTGGTGGACGTCAAAAATTAAATAACGAAGAAATGAAGTGACGACGCCGAGGATAGAAAATGATTAAATGAATTAAAATTCACAATCAGGCTGATTTAGTGAATAGTCGTGAAAGAGGGGGGGGGGGCTGTCTTTATTTGTCGTTTGTTGCGGATGTTATTCCGTTTTATACAAGTGATTCATACTAAATCCTTGTTACAATAAACGTAATAGCTAACATTGACCTGTCAGGCTGGAAAGGGGGAGCTAAAAGCAAAAGAAAGAGCCGTACGAAGAGTAGAGGATAGGTAGTTGTGAGCTGATTTAAGGAGGTTTTACTATGAGAGAATACCCATTGTTATTCAGTCCGCATAAGATCAAAAAGACCACTTTTCGCAACCGGATCTTCGCCTCCCCATCATCTCTGGTATGGCCGGATTATTATACTGGAATGCCTGATGAAAGCACGGTTTATTATTATGAAGAGAAAGCCCGTGGCGGAGCAGCCAGTGTCACTTTGAGTGAGTCAACCATCAATCGAACCGATGCCAGTCGACGACCCAATAATGATATTTTAGTTCCCGATTTTGAGCGTTTGATCTTTCCGACTCAAGGTTGGCTAAAAGTGACAGACGGGATTAAGCGGCATGGAGCCGTTCCCTCAATTCAACTGTTTCATTCTGGCGATACAAGCGAACCCGTTTTTATCGGAGGGCAAGCGCCCATCGGTCCGAGTGGATTTACGAAAGAGAACGGGACCCTCGTAAAAGAGATGACTGAAGAGGACATGATTCGAGTGGCAGAGGAGTTTGCTGAAGCGGCGTGGCAAGCAAAATACGCAGGGTTTGAAAAAGTGATGATTCACGGGGCCCATGGCTGGTTGTTGGCGCAATTTTTATCGTCAGCGACTAATTTTCGCAAAGATAAATACGGAGGATCTTTGGAAAATCGAGGACGTTTTCCAAAGATGGTAGTCAAGGCCATTCGTCAACGGGTCGGAGAAAATTTTTTGCTGGAGTATCGAATAAGTGGGGATGAATATTTAAAAGGTGGATTGAAAATAGACGAAGCAGTTGAGTTTGCTCGTATGATTGAATCGGAGATCGATTTACTTCATGTGTCTGCTGGTTCATATTATGATACTAAGCAATATACGTTTCCGTCGATTTTTCTTCCTCATGGATGCAATGTTCCCCTAGCCGCCGCGATGAAAAACGGAGGCATTCAGGTTCCCATTGTCACCGTTGGTGCTCATTATCATCCAAGGGCCATGGAAGACATTTTGGAAACAGGGCAAGCCGATTTTATTGCAATGGGACGAGCCTTAATTGCGGATCCACAACTTCCTAATAAGGTTTTTCGTGGAAGGACAGCGGATGTTACCCCTTGTTTGCGTTGCACAAATTGTTTAGGAGGTAAATACGATGGTCATAACGAATGTGATGTTAACCCACTAGCAGGGAATGAGCTGTATACGTTGAGAACGCCAGCCGTAAAAGATTGTCAACGAGTGTTGGTAGTTGGTGGTGGCCCAGGTGGGATGAAAGCCGCTATCACCGCCGCTGAACGAGGCCATCAGGTTACCTTAGTAGAGGAATCCAATGCCTTGGGAGGCAATTTAAAGTTCGCAGATTGGGACTTGCACAAAGCTGATTTACGACGATTTAAGGATTATTTAATTCAACAGGTAGAAAAAAATAAAATTCAGGTAAAACTGAATACGCGAGGGGATTTAGCTTTGCTGGCTAAATTAAACCCGCAAGCTATTATCGTGGCAACAGGCGCAAAAGCTAAACCATTGACGATTGATCATAGTCGACATGCCCAAGTCCTACACGCTTCAGAGGTTTACACTGAGACGATAAAAGTCGGATCTAAAGTGGTGATGATTGGCGGTGGCTTAATGGGATGTGAGGTGGCCCTTTATTTAGCAGAAGCAGGAATTGATGTGACGATATTGGAAATAACGGACCATTTAGCTGTTGATTCCAATCGAATTCATCAAGCGGCTCTATTTGAGATGCTCGATAAAATGAAACCGGTAGTTCATCCAGTGACCAAGGCCACAGTTCAAGAAATCACGAGTGAAGGGGTTATTTACCTAGATGCTACGGGGCAAGAACAGCGACTGTCAGCAGATACTGTGGTTTATGCCATTGGCATGGAAGCGAATGACGACATTGCTGAGGAGCTCCAATCCTGGGATGGTTGGCAATTCTTTAGACGAGTAGGGGATTGTACTGGTCCAAGCTTTGTCAGGAAAGCCATTCATTCTGGCTATCATGGCGCATTGGATATCATTTAGTGGTTCGCTGTTGAATGTTGGGGTAAAGAATATTTGAACTGAGGGTGGTTAGCGAGTTACAGGATGATGCAGTTGTAGAGTTCTCAAAGGAGGGTTCAAATTGAAATCAGTCAAGATAAAAATTGCTATTTTATCACAATCATTTATCATTATGGGGATATTGGTCGCATCAACAGTTTTAGCTAATATTGCCGAAGAATTTCCGAACGCCAGTTTAACGGGAATCCAGCTGATTATGACCTTTGGAATGGTGGCGTCCTTTCCTTGTTCATTACTGGCTGGTTCTCTAGGGAATAAATTCAGTAAGAAAAATATATCCTTAATTGGTATTTTATTGATGTTGACTGGTGGCTTGCTGCCACTTGTGTTTAATCAAAGAATTATTTTTTTGTATGTCTCAAGCTTATTGATCGGGTCAGGCCAAGGTTTGTTAATGACAACAGTTTCCAATCTTACAACTGCTTTGTTTAAAGATGAAGAGCGAAGTCAGATGTACGGATTACAGGCCTCCTTTCAAAATGGTGGATCAGTTGTGTTGATGATGGTTGCAGGCATAGCAGCTAGAGTGAAGTGGTCAAATGCTTATTTAGCGTTTCTGATTGTGATTCCAGTGCTACTAGTTGTCTGGTTATGGCTACCTCAAGAGCAGCCCTTAGAACAGGAAAACGAAGTTGGAAATAGTCAAGAGGATTCTCGAAGCCCGTATTCAGTTCTTTTGATCGGTGTCTTAATCTGTTTGTTTTGTATTGGCTATGCCACCTTTTCATTAAATATTTCGCTCTATTTGGCGACGATGAATTTAGGTGATTCGGCATTAGCCGCACTGTCAATGTCGTTTAGCACTGGTGCTGGTGTCATCGGTGGCATGTTGTTTCCCATTATCTTTAAACGGATGAAACGCTTTGTTTTTGTGTTATCATGTGGCCTTACAGCGATCGGCTATCTCTCATTAGTTCTTTTCCCTAATTTAATGACCACCTTTTTAGCGGCGATCCTATCGGGAATTGGTTTTTCAACAGCAGTTCCTCTTGGAACACAGGCTATCTCTGAAACGGCCACAGCTAGTCAAATGTCTGCTTCGATGGGAAGTTTTATGGCATTTACCTCCATTGGCGCAGCTGTTTCACCGATTGTTATTAATGCATTGGCCAATGTGCTGCCTACACAGTCAAATGGCACAGTTTTTTTCACAAGTAGCCTTTTTTTAGGAATCGTGATGATTTTCGGCATTGTTTGGGCAATCAGAACTTCTAAGTCACAAGTTGGTCAAAATCAGGAGAAATTCGAGTAGTGATTGAAACCGAAGGAGGAGGAAGAAGATGGAAGGATTTGAAACAGATACGATACCTATTATCAGTCCTCTGCAACCTGCCTTAATTAATAAGCCAAACTACCAAGAGCATACTCAAACGTGGAATGGTCACGTTCCTAAGGGCGAAGCCTTATTTTATCAATTTGACTCAGGAGAGGAAGAACACGCCACTCTTTTAATCCCAGATGCTTGTGTCGATTTTCTGTTTTCGTTAGGACCTAGTCCTAAAGGTGTCATATTAGGATCGCGTCTAAAAGAAACGCACATACAGCTAAAGGCCAATACCCGATATTTTGGGTTTAAACCGTATTCGGTTGACAGCATGCGATCCTTGGGGCTTAACTGGGGAAGCTTATTAAATTCTGAAGTGTCGTTCAGCCAGTTATTTCCTCAGGTGAACATTGAAAAACAATTAGCAGAGGCTCGGACATTTAAAGAGAAAATCAACCTATGGTTAGCCTTCGCCACAAAATTTTTGTTGAAAAGCACTGAGGCTAATTCCTTGGTAGGGAAATCAGAAGTTCTGATATGTGGGGCGAAAGGACTGATTAAAATTGAGCGAATGTGTCAATTGTCAGGTTATACAGAGCGACATTGCCGCCAAAAATTTAAAGAAGTTCACGGTTTTACAATGAAGAAATACAATGATATCATTCGTTTTCAAAACTCGGTTCGTTTGTTGTTAGCCAGTTCCACATCCGCTGATAGGGACAGCCAGATCACGTTTGATATTATTTTTGCCAATGATTATTACGATCAATCGCATTTTATTAGAGAATTTAAAACCTTTTCTAATTTAACGCCGACCCATTTTAAACGGATTTACAGTATTGACAAATGATCAGAGAAGATACCTTAAAACAAGGCAGATAGCTTGTTTTAAGGTGTTTTTTTTGTAGAAGTGCTCTATCAATTGTTATCCAGTGACAAGCAGAGAGTGATCGATGAGTATTAAACTCGAGTTTATATTCCCCCAGGCTAATTAGCCTGAGGGGTTTTTAGTTTAAGAGATAAAGTTAATAGGCCCCGTTTTGACCAGTAGCTCTCAGGGACAACCTCCCTCAGATGATTGTTTGCATGATTAATCATGCAAAACATCGTGCCGCATGCTGTGAAAAATCCTGTATGCTAAAGGTAGATAGAGAGAGAAAGAAGGATTGAACATGGAATTAGTGAATGGCTTTAAATTGATGGAATACGGAAAGGCAAAAGGAATCGTTTTGCCGGCTTTTAATACAACTAACCTGGAGTTGACCAGTGGGATTATTAGAGGCTATCAAAACATGAATTTAGGCGGATATATCGCCATTTCCTCCAATAACTTGAAATTGTCAACACCTCAGATGATTGCCGATTTAGTCAAAGCAGAAATGACAACTGCTTCGACACCTGTCGCTTTGCATTTAGATCATGGTAAAAGTTTTGAAGATGTAAAAGCTTGCATTGCCGCAGGGTTTACCTCAATTATGATTGATGCCTCTCACTTGCCTTTTGAAGAGAATATTAAAGAGGTTCAACGAACCGTTGACTATTGTCACTTTTTTGGCATACCTGTTGAAGCTGAGCTAGGAGCGATTCAAGGAAAAGAGGACGATCATGTGCTAGCAACAGACGCTAAAACAAAGGTGGCAGATGTTGCTGAATTTGTTGAAAAAACGGGTTGTGATTTATTAGCTGTTTCAATCGGCAACGTTCACGGCATGGATTTAACGCCTAACTTGGACTTTCCCTTGCTAGCAGAAATCGCCCAAGAGTCGACAGTGCCACTTGTTCTCCATGGCGGATCGGGAATACCTTTTGATCAGGTGAGACGGGCAAAGGGGCACAATGTCATCAAAGTCAATTACGGGTCTGATTTAAGACAAGCCTTTATCAGTACTTTTGGACAAGCCTACGAAAAAAATCACAAGACATTTGATCTGATGGCATTGTCAGGGGATGCCATTGCCAATGTCACGGCACGAGTCAAGACCATTATTAATGAGGTTAATATGAGCTAGGAAAGTGGGGATGACAGGTGTTAAATCAGCGACAGTTAGAGATGGTTAGAGAATTTGAAAAAAATAGTCCATCGTACCTTAGTGCCAACGATTTAGTGAAGAAATTTGACGTCAGTATGAGGACGGTGCAATCGGACATAAAAAACATACGAGAGTTTTTCAAAGGAGATAAGTGGGGGGAATTTATTTCCACTGCATCAAAGGGAAGTAAACTCGTGATTTTCGATCAGTCTCAGTTCGACGATCGAATAAAGGAGGCTTGTGGAGACACGATTGTCTCGAAATTAATTGATCAAACAGATCGTGTCCGCAAATTGATTGTGACACTCTTAAATCAAAAAAAATATGTAAGTCGTCAGTTTTTAATGAACAAGATATTTGTTTCTGTTTCGACCCTTACATTGGATTTGAATGAAGCTAATCAATACGTTCAATCATATAATCTGCAGATTGAGCGCAAACCTAAATTGGGCATTAGAATAACGGGGGATGAAAGTGATCGGCGTAGGTGTCTCGTAAAGTTAGGCAACTTGGAACTGATTACTGACGAACATCGCATTCAAGCTCAAGAAAGCGACCGCCAGGAAATCGAAAAGATCTTGGTAGGTGTTTTATTGAAGCAACAGCATCATATTTCTGATACTGTCTTTCAAAATTTAATTGTCCATATTGATATGGCGATTAAACGAATGGGTCGAGGATTTTACTTGCAACATGATCGAAAAGAATTAGGAGAAGAATTTTCAAGTGAATACGGAGCGGCCAAAGAAATTTTTGAAAAACTGAGCCATCGCTTGCACTTTTTGATACGAGAAGATGAAATAAACAACTTGGCCATTTATTTAAAAGGAAAAAGTGACTATGAGGAGAACGGGTATATATCTAAAGAAGTGAATAATTTTATTTTATTGGCTCTTAGAGAAATTAACGATAAGTTTGACATTGATTTCACTCAAGAAATCGATTTGCGAATCGCTTTGGCCCTACATCTGATGCCATTGATGACTCGCTTGGAATACGACATGCAAAATGAAAATCGTTTACTGGATCAGATTAAGCAATCTTTTCCTTTAGCGTTTGACATCGCAGTGTACATGTCCTTGCTATTGCGAGAATTTTACGGAAAACAGATCGAAGAGGGCGAAATAGCATATCTGGCCATTTATTTTAATCAATATTTGGCCAAGTACAATAATATTACCGGGAAACAACGAGTCTTAATTATTACCAGTTTGAAACGCAGTGAAAGCATTCTATTGCGTCAACGCTTTGTCACGTGGTTTGCCAATGAAATATCAGTCTTAACTTTAGCAAATGTCACAGAATTAGCGGAAATTGCGATCGAAGATTACGATGTCCTGTTTACAACCGATCAAAATAAACTGACAGAGAATTTAGGCGCAATCTTAATCAGCTTTTTTCCAAGCGAAAGTGAATATTCAAAGATTAAATTAGCGATTGATGGCTTTAAAGGAAAAATGGAAATCGTCAATTTATTTAAAAAAGAGCTCTTTTACTATGGTCATTTAGCTACTAAAAAGGACGTCCTAACCAAATTGAGCAAGCTTTCCAAAGAACAGGTCAAGGGGGCAGAAATGGAATTATTAACTGCCATTCAATTGAGGGAAGACCACGGCAGTAGTTATTTTGGAAATCATATTGCCTTGCCACACCCCATTAATCCCTTTACAGTGGAGACCTTTGTGTCAGTGGCTTTATTGGATCAAATGATTGACTGGGATCGGGATCAGAACAAAGTACAGCTGGTTATGCTGGTGGTGATCGAAAAAAATAATGCGAAAGTCTTTCAACTTTGGAATTATTTAGCCAAAATTATTCAAGAAAAAGGATTTGCTGAAAGCCTATTGAAAAATCCTAGTTTTGATTATTTTCAGCTGAGGTTAAGCCAAGTGTTGGACGACTACATTTAAGAACTGCGGAATATAGAATAAATAACAGGTGGATAACAGGAGGAAGAGTAGATGGAAATTGTATTAATTTCACATGGTGAGCTGGCAAAGAGTATGCTGGAAAGTGCTCAGATGATCATAGGTGAGCAGGAAAAGGTGGTAGCCTTTGGTTTATATCCTAAAGATGATATCAATCAATTAAAGGAAAAGTTACAGCAGACGTTTAGCCAATTTGAACAAGGGGAAGAGATTGTCTGTTTAACTGATTTATTTAGTGGCAGCCCTTTTAATGCGGCAGTATCTTTGATGGGTGACTTTCCTATCTACCACATGACCGGAATGAACTTAGCCCTTGTTCTAGAGACCCTGATGACGAGAGCGGGAGGGCAATCCATTGAAGAACTGAGGACAAAGTTGCCAAAGCAGATTCCCACGATGATTGTCGACGTTAACAAATATTTAGAACAAGAATTAACAGACTAAGAAAAGAGGAACTAAGGATGAAAAATATTATTTTTGCACGAGTTGATGATCGCCTCATTCATGGAGAAGTTGTGACTGCTTGGGCACCTACTTACAGCATCAATCACATCATCATCATTGATGATGTAGTAGCCCTAGATACCTTTCAAAAGCGAGTATTAAAGGCTTTGGCACCAACAGGAGTCAGAGTGGATGCCTATACGACAGAGGAAGGTATTGCTGAATTGAGTAAAACTTATAACGAAAAAGAACGAGTTCTGTTACTCACTAAAACCCCTATCACTTATGCCAAATTAGTTGAAGGAGGAATCGAATTACCGCAAGTGAACTTAGGGGGCATGGGAATCAGGGGAGAACGTCAAACCTTTATCAAGAATGTGGCCTGTGATGAAGCAGAAATTGCTGCTATTCGCAAGATGGTTGATAAAGGGATTCATGTCTTTTATCAGTTGGTACCGGAGCAGCGTTTAATAGAAATCACGAATCTACTTTAGGAGGAAGGAACATGACAATTTTTCAAGCATTTTTATGTGGTCTGATTTACTTTTTTGCCATTGGCAATTTGCCCTTTGTTGGCCTTTGGACCCTTCAACGTCCCTTAGTCTGTGGCTTTATTACTGGGATTGTCTTAGGCGATCCATTGATGGGAGCTATGACAGGGGCGACGATTAATTTGGTTTATCTAGGGTTCATCTCTGCTGGTGGCAGTATGCCAGCGGATATGGCATTGGCGGGAATTCTTGGAACCGCCTTCGCTATTACTGGCGGACTCGATGCTCAAACCGCTTTGTCGGTTGCGGTGCCGATTGGTTTACTGGGAACCTTTGTCTGGTATGCCCGCATGACCTTTGGTTCGATCTTTGTTCACGTAGCTGATAGCTACATTGAAAAAGGAGAATACAGCAAAATTTGGCGGGCTAATGTCTTGTACCCACAGCTTTTGACAGCCTTAATAACGGTGATTCCGTGTGGCTTAGCTGCTTATTTTGGCGCCAGCTACATTTCTGGTTTAATCGAGGCCTTAAGCGGCAATGTGCTAACCATCTTCACTGTTATCGGTGGCTTGATGCCAGCGCTAGGGGTAGCGATTACCTTGCAATACATTTTTAAAGGGGAAGCCAAAGTCTTCTTATTTTTAGGCTTTATCTTGGCAGTCTATTCTGGTCTTGATTTATTACCGTTAGGCATTATAGCTGGTTTAGTTGCCGTTGTTTACGTGCAGTTAAAAGGAAATAAACAAGAGGAGGAAGATCACTATGAGTACGAATAAACCGGAAGAAAGCGTCATTCGCAAAAAAGATCTCGTTCGTTCATGGTTGATTTGGGAAAACTTGCCTCAGACCTGCTACAACTACGAACGGATGATGGGACAGGCTGTCGCCCACGTTTTTGTTCCTATTGCGAAACGTCTGTATCACGACGAACCCGAAAAGAAGAAAGCCATGATGAAACGGGAAATCGAATTTTTTAATGTCCATATTGAATTTGGTTCGTGTATCATTGGCATGATTATCGCCTTAGAGGAGCAAAAAGCCAAAGGCAAAGAAATACCCGATGAATTTATTACTAGCTTAAAAACCTCTCTGATGGGGCCTTTATCAGGCATCGGCGATACCATTTTCCAAGGTGTATTAATTCCTATTTTGTTGGCAATCTGCATAGACTTAACTTTAAAAGGAACGATTTGGGGGTCAATTATTTTCGCTGTCACAATGATTGCCATTGCTTGGAGTATGAGCTACGCCAACTTTATGTTTGGCTATCGAGCAGGGGCAGAAGCGATTATGGATTTCCTTGAAAAGGGAATTTTAAATAAAATTTTGTTAGGTGCTGAAGTTATGGGATGTATGGTGATGGGAGGCTTGATTTCGAACTACGTCAAGATGCACGTGGCTTTGGAAATAGTCAGCTCTACCACAACGTTTAAGATCCAGGAGCAATTCTTGGATAAGGTCATTCCTAATATTTTACCGTTTGCTTTTACCATGCTAGTCTACTTTTTAATGAAAAAAGGGTGGTCTTCTCTGAAAGTAATTGGAGCGATCATTGTCATCGGGATTATTGGCGGCTTATTTGGTATTTTAGGCGCCTAAATTGAGAGAGGAGAACGTAAGATGAAAGCAATTGTCATTACTGACGTGAAAACAATTGAGATTCAAGAATTACCACTGCCCGTCATAAGAGCCGACGAGGTATTGGTTAAAATACGGGCTAACGGCCTTTGTACTAACGATGTTCGTGACTATCTAGGAGAGACAAAGTGGTCTTATCCGCGGGTCGGTGGTCACGAATTTAGTGGGGAGATTGTTGAAGTGGGAGTTGAGGTTAACCCAGCTCATTTTCAGGTAGGAGACCATGTTGTCAAGTACATCATCCCGGCTTGTGGCGAATGTCATTATTGCAAAACAGGCAGAGAAAACTTGTGCGTGCACATTTATACCAGCCCTACTTTTAAAAATACGGAAGGTCTATCTGGTTTTTTCGGAATGGCAGAGTTTATGGCTGTTAAAAGTCAAGATTTATATAAATACCCGCAAGAGCTTTCTTTTATCACCAGTTCCTTTACAGAACCTTTAGCCTGTGTTGTTAATAGTGTGGAGCGAGCAAAACTGCTTTTAGGACAAGATGTTTTGGTCATGGGGGGCGGTGTGATGGGATTGATGCACGTTATGTTGGCTAAGCTACAGGGGACCCGTGTTATTTTAAGTGAACCAAATCCAGAGCGTCGCCGCTTAGGCCAACAATTAGGGGCAGATCTTACGTTTGACCCAACCGTTGGCGATCCCATTGAATTTCTGAAGGAAAACACCCAAGGAAGAGGGGCAGATGTGGTCTTCAATACAACTGCTCATCCTAAATTGGCCATACAGGCCATGGCTTTTACGAGTAGTGGGGGTCAAACCTATCTCTTTAGTTCCATGCATCCCAATGAGTCAGTCTTAACAGATATGGGGGCTCTTCATTCTTTGGAAAAAGTGGTGACAGGAACAGTCAGTCCAACTATCAGAACTTTTTATCAGGCAGTTCAACTAATTGCCAAAGGGATCGTCGACGTTCAACCACTGTTGGACCAAACCTTTGACTACCGAGAAGCGGTGGCGGCTTTTGAGTATGCTGCTCGAGCAGAAACATTCAAAACGGTGATAACCTTTGATTAACAGTAAGAGAGGATGAGTGACATGCGTCAGAAATACATTGGGATAGATATTGGCACCTCTTCAATTAAATTTGCTGTTGTCACGAATCAACTAAGGTCCCTCTTATCTTTTCAAAAGGCTTATACATACGTAACACCACGAAAAGGTTGGTCGGAAATTGAGCCGGATCAGTGGATCATCATTGTCATGGAGGGAATAAAAGAGATTCTCTCCCAATTTCCTCCACAAGAGATTGCTGGAATTGGGCTAACTGGACAAATGCATACGACAGCCTTTATTGATGGAAAAATGCAATCCATTCGACCGGCAATTATGTGGAATGATATGCGAACCAAGGAATTGATTCCTCAAATAAAATCTGAGTTAGCCCAAAGTAAACAGACGACCTCATTGGCTAAAATCGTCTCAACGGGAAGTCCCTTAGCAAATGTGTTGTGGATGAAGCAAAATGAACCGGAGTCATTTGCTCAATTGAGTCATTTCTTAATCGCGAAAGACTACATTGTGATGAAACTAACTGGGGCGATTTCCACCGATCATTGTGACGCTTCCACAACGTCAATGTATGATGTTGAAGCGGAGAGGTGGTCATCAGCGGTCCAAACGTTATTTGGGTTAAGCCCCTCACTTTTCCCCCCCATTAATGCCAGTTCTCAATTGGTGGGAAGGTTAACGCCAGCCGTTCAAAAGGAATTAGGCATATCCGTCGCTATACCTGTAACAGCTGGCACGGGAGATAATGTGGCGGCCGCCTTAGCCTCGGGAAGCTTTGCCAATGAACAACCCTTATTGTCTTTAGGTACATCTGGTGTTGTGGCAGTTCCAAATAATCGGATGAAGTTAAAACCAGTTGGTAAAAATGTCGTAGTCAAAATTAGGCCTGAAGATCATCAAATTCTCACACAAGGGACCGTACAATCAGGTGCTAATACTAATAGCTGGTGGTTGGCAGATATTTTAAAGACCACTGATTATCAATCAGAGCAAAAAGCCATTTCACAAGGAGCTCTAGGCATCAATAAGGTGATCTTTTTCCCTCATTTGAAAGGGGAAAAAATATTGTTCGCCAATCCCTCACTTCGAGGTGCCTTTGTAGGACTTAGTCTAGAAACCACTCGAGCAGAAATTTATCAGGCATTGCTTGAAGGGGTTGGCTTTGGTTTAAAGCAGTTATTTGCAGTCATGAAAAATGAAGCCCCACCAGATTATTTTACTCTTGTAGGTGGAGGTGCGAAAAGTGAACTGTGGGGACAAATATTGGCTAATATCTTTAATTGCCCGATGAAGCAAGTCAAGGAGTCACAAGATGCCGTCTATGGAGCAGCTATCCTGGCAATTTTGGGTGTCGAAGGAGAGTTTTTGGCCTATGGAAAGAGCCATGTGATGATAGAACCTACAGAAGCATTAGTAAAACGATATGAAGTGAGCTATCAACGCTATTTAAAATTAGTTGAGGCCATGCTCTCTTATACAAAGGAGGTAGCACCATGACATCTTGTTTGATTTGCGATCGCCCAGTGAGATTTTTTAAGTTCAAATGTCAAAATGGATGTGTCTGTAAAAAGTGTTACGAAGTTGTCAGCCTTAATTTTACACAAATTATTACAGATAAAAACGAGGCGGAATTATTGAGGATATACACAGCTGCTCAAGCAGAAGAACATCAAGCGGCTTTCGATATCACGCGTCGAATAAACCAGTTCATTTTATTTGATGATCTGCGCCAGTTGATATGTTTACCCAATCATCCCAACTACGCTCATTCAGCCTTAGGGCCAGAATATTATTCTTTATCTGATGTGAAGAACTGTAAAAAAATAGAAGTGAAAACAAAAAAAGATGACAAGGTTCTGGGAACTATCAAGGTCCTCATCGAATTTGTCGATTCGCAACTTAAGCGGGAAATATGGTTGTTGAAAAAGCCAATTGCTTGTGACAGCCTTCCCTACCAAACCATGAGAGGCTTAGCTGAGAAAATAGTGCAAGAACTGGCTAACACAAATGAACGAGTGAAAGAAAGTGACCGTATCGTAAAATAGCTACAGCTTAGTCAGTAGTATGATTAAATTGATTGCTAAAAAATACTGAGATAGTCGTCGTTTTTTGATCACGATCTCAGTATTTTTTTCAAAAGAATAGCCCCCAGTCGGTAAACTGGAGGCAGGAGGTTTTTCATGAAAAAAGTTTGTTGGGAGGTGTTTGTTGGTATACTTATATACTAAGCAAATTATTTGAAGAAGCTGTGAAAGAGATTCTATAAAAAGAAGACGAATCGATTAAAAAAAAGTGACTATATATATCATGTTAAATAATCAGACCTCAAGAGTGGCACTTTCAGCTTTTTACTAGCCGCAAGTTTAACGGTAAAGAAGGATTATTTAATAGGAACTATCTATATTGAATAATACGTGTACTCAGGGCAACTAAGGCAGGCGAAGAATAATGTCGAGAAAATATAGAAACCACTAAAAAGTCTTTGACAACGCTTTCGACATATGTTAAATTGTAGGTAACAAAGGAATTAAATAGTTCGGATTTGTTACGGGTAAAGCTGGCAAGACCTAAAATACAGTGCATATTTAGTGTGCCTTGTATTTTGGGCCTTTTTTTGCGCTCAAAAATAGGTTCCTAGTGACTAGTGCTATACGTCCCCCCCCCCCACTTCTAAGAGCTAACACTCAAAGAAAGACAGTAGCACTTACCGATAGCAGAGACTTCATTAACATTACGATCACATCAACTTCTAAGAGCTAAAGCGCTAAGAGTTGAAGGTCGGACCCATTAGTAAAAGGAGGCCCTCTATGGTTAGTGCTTTAGCCGTTGTTCTAGCATTTTAATGCGTAGAAGCAAGGGACATCGAAGAGCACTTACCAATAGCGGAGTCTACATTAACATTACGATCACATCAACTTCTAAGAGCTAAATCGCTAAGAGTTGAAGGTCGGACCCATTAGTAAAAGGAGGATATCATGACAAATCGAGAGTTAGCTTTATTAATTTTGAAGGCAATTGGTGGTGAAGAAAATATTATTGATTACACTAATTGTGTCACACGTCTGCGATTTAATTTGAAGAACCTTGATGTGGTGGACAAGGAACAAATCGATCGAACGCCTAGTGTATTAGGGAGTCAATTTAAATCGGGACAGTATCAAGTTATTTTGGGAGGGAAGGTGAGTAATGTTGCTCAGGAATTTGGCAAGCTGGTAAGCTTGTCGGTGACCACTCAAAAATCGAATCAACCGAAAGAAGGGGTCATGAGTCGTTTAATTAATACCTTATCAGCCATTTTGACGCCAGCCCTACCTCCTGTTATTGCTGGGGGAATGCTAAAAGGTTTTATGTTTATGTTCGTCAATTTCGGTTGGATTGACGGTGCCAGTGATACAGCAATCTTTTTTAACATGTTATCTGACACCATGTTTTACTTTTTCCCTTTTCTTCTAGCCGTTAGTTCAGCAAAACGTTTTAAGACCAATGAATTCATGGCATTGACAATGGCTGGGGTATTGATGTATCCCATGGCATTGGCAGATGGACAGTCTTTTATTAAGCTTTTTGGGGTTTTGCCAATTGCTGTAGTGGATTACAGTTCTTCCGTTTTACCGATTATTTTATCGGTGTTATTATTAAAATATATCAGTGACTTTTTTAATCGTGTCATTCCAGAAATGGTAAGTATGGTGTTCTCACCGTTGTTTAGCTTAATAGTCGCTGCTCCGATAGCGATGTTAGTGTTAGCGCCACTGGGGTATTACATAGGAGAATATGTGGCCATTGGGGTCAAAGCCCTAATTACGTTTTCACCTTGGTTGGCAGGCTTAATTGTTGGGGCTTCGCGACCAATTCTAGTATTAGGTGGCATGCATCACGCCATGAATCCTATTTTTCAACAGGAACTTGCTAGTTTTGGTGCCTCTCAATTGAGTGCCATGGTATTGATGAGTACTTTTGCACAAGCCACTGCTGCACTGGTTGCTTATTTTAGAGCCAAAGATTCAGCGGATAAACAAATAGCTTTATCTGCTGTGATTCCAGGCTATATCGGCATCACTGAACCAGCTCTCTATGGCGTCCTATCTAAACAGAAAGAGGCCATGTTTGCCGCTTGTTTAGGGGGAGGAATTGGTGCTGCCGTCACAGCGATGTTGGGGGGACGAGGGTATGCTTTTGTGATGCCAGGGGTTTTGTCCATCCCGTCATTTATGGGAGCAGGATTTAGTGGTGTGGTCATTGGTCTTATCGTGACGATTGTGGCCACAGTTATACTCTATCTGGCTTTTCAGTTGTTCTTAAAAAAATCAACTGATACAGAGACGTCAGCGACGAGTCAAGAGATAACCGTAGAAAAAAAGGAAGCAGCGGTCACGATTGCATCACCAACTGAGGGGCGCATCAGAGAACTTGAAAGTTTGTCGGATGATACGTTTGGGAAAAGCGTTTTAGGTAAAACACTTGCCATCGAATCGTCTTCAGGAAAGATTGTGGCACCTTTTGATGGAACCGTTCAAGCATTGTTTCAGACAAAACATGCGATCGGATTAGCATCAAGTAAAGGGGAGGTTGAACTTTTAATACATGTGGGTCTTGATACCGTTCAACTTCAGGGGGCTCCTTTCGTCAGCCATGTAAGGCAAGGGCAAAAAGTTCAACAAGGTGAACTGCTATTAACATTTGATCAAAAAGCAATCCGTGAAGCCGATTATGACGATGTGGTGATTTTAGCAGTAACCAACAGCGATAAACATTTAAGTATTTTAGAGGTACCAACTAATCAAGACATTAGTTCAGGTCAAGCATTATTAAAAATAATTCACTAAGAGAAAAGAGGAAAAAGTAAAATGAAACTAATTATTACTAAGAACTATGAAGAAATGAGTACAGTAGCGGCCCAGCATGTGTTAGGATATATGTACAAGGAACAGCGAGTTAATCTCGCAATTACCGCAGGAAGCACGCCGATTAGAATGTATGAGCTACTCGTACTACAAGTCAAAGAGAGACGTTATTTTGACAATGTCCATTTCTATAACTTTGATGAAATTCCTTTTGTTGGCGAAACCGGGTACGGCGTCACTATGAAAAATCTGGATCGAATGTTCTTTTCTCCAGCAAAGATTGCGCAACAGAATATTCATGTGTTGACTGGTGATAATTATGCCACGCAGGACCAGCGAATCAAAGCCGATGGTGGTTTAGATATGATTTTACTGGGCTTAGGCGCCGATGGTCATTATTGTGGGAATTTGCCAGGAACCACTGCATTTGGTGATGAAACAGCGGTCGTTTATGAAGATGCCACACCAGAAATGAAGGAGATTCTTTTACAAGAAGTTGGCGGAATACCTGAGAAACGACCTAATTTCTATGTGACAATGGGGCCAAAAAGCGTGATGGCTGCTAGGCAGATAGTCTTATTCGCAACGGGCTCTCATAAGGCAGAGGCTATTAAACGTTTAGTTCAAGGAGGGGTGAGTGAGGCATTTCCAGCTTCTCTTTTAACTACCCATCCTCATTTAACGGTGATTATTGACGAAGAGGCGGCAGCTTTATTGTAAAAAAGTGTGGGTGTTGGTGCTACAGGGGGGATACAGATGTACGTGAAAAAGAGACTGAATAATAATGTGGTCCAAGTAACCGATCATCAAGGGAACAATCTGATTGTAATGGGGAACGGGATAGGCTATCTGGCCTATCCCGGAGATCGAGTGAAAGATTCAAAGATTGAACGAACTTATGTCTTAAAAGATGATGGGGAAAGTGACATCAAAAAAATTGCGATGATGATAGACAGTGTGCCACTTTCAGTTGTTTATACTTGCGAGACTATTTTGAGAGAAGCTGAAAGGCATCTGGAGCAGGCGTTTAGTCTAAGCTTACTGTTTTCCTTGGCCGATCACGTGGATTCTGCTATTCAGCGAGTGGCCCAAGGAATGGCGATTGTCAATCCATTGCATTGGGATATTAAGGAGCTCTATCCTGAAGAAACGGCTGTGGGGAGGCGGGCATTGGAAATTATTGAACAAGAGCAAAATGTCAAGCTTAACAAAGAAGAAGCAACAGCGATTGCGTTGCATTTTCTAGCCCAACAGCAATCCATGCAATCGATCGAGCAAGCGCAAAATTTTACAGAAATTATTTCCAAAATGATCGCTATTATTCAATATCATTTTCAGGTGGAAATCGATCAATCGTCGGTTAATTTTTCGCGTTTTATTACCCATGTTCAATATTTTTTAATTCGTCAGGTAAAAGGACAATCTTCTGGATTTGACGATGACCATTTAATGCGTTTGATTATTCAAAGCTATCAAGAAGAGTTCACTTGTTCTGAAAAAATCATGGTGTATTTAAAAGAAATCAAGCAAATGGAACCGACTATTGGGGAGCAAGTCTACTTAACCTTACATATCAGGCGATTGATAAGCTCTGACTAGGAAAGGCAATGTATCTGTGTAAAAGAAAGAAGAGTTATCAATTTGCCTTGATAACTCTTCTTTCAGTGTGCTGTTTAACTAAAGACAAGGCGGTTTACAGTAAAAATAGACTCATAAGTGTTAGAAAGATAAAAAGAATCGGTTAGCTGTTATAATTGAAGGCAGGACGGGAGAGGAGCAAGCAAGATGACAACAGAGATAATTGATCAAGGCCCTTTTTTTCACGGGACAAAAGCCCAGTTAAAGGTGGGCGAAGAGTTGACGCCTAAGTACCATTCAAATTTCGAAACGGGAAGAATTTCTAACTATGTGTACTTCACAGGCACATTGGAAGCAGCCAAATGGGGAGCAGAACTAGCCGTAGGAGATGGGGCAGAGCGTATCTATGTAGTGGAGCCTTTGGGTGAATTTGAGAATGATCCCAACTTGACAGATAAACGATTTCCCGGCAACCCGACGCGTTCTTTTCGGAGTCAGAAACCATTGAAAATTGTTGCCGAGCTTGCTACTTGGGAGAGGCATTCTGATGAGGTTATCAATCAAATGCTTGCTAATCTGGAGCAGTTGCGAAAAGCGGGAACTGCGGAAATATTGGATTAAATTCTCTACTTAAACTGATTTTTTTTAGTATAGACGATCATTAATTTAAAAAGACTACTTTGCTGATGATAAATCTAACGTAAAGTAGTTTTTTTGTTGTGTGGTAAATAGCAATTAGGGCAATGTAAAGATCTCGCCCTTTCTGTTTTCCTTTTTTTATTCAAAAAATGTAGAGCTAAGCTCTATTTTAGTTTATAATTATTGTAAATTAAAATGGCAACAGAGTAGAAAGTCTTTTTTGAAATATTACAATATATTCAAAACGCGGTAGTTGTTGCCTTCTCTCAGGAACAAAGAAATATTCAGAGGCTTGTTACGAACTATTATCGGAAACCATTAATCAGTTAAGTGGATGGAATCTTATCAAAATATGAGGAGGTAACAATAATTGAAGACAGTGGACAAGGCTAGACAGTTTATCTATAGAAATGCCAGACCCGTGGATTTAGCAATCTGGCGTTATCATTTTGAAAAAGGGGATCGGCAAGAGGTGCTGAAAGCACTGAGTTATTATCAAAATCCGGATGGTGGATTTGGCCATGGCTTGGAGCCAGACCTGTGGAACGTCAATTCCTCTCCATTAGCGACCTCTACCGCTATAGGTCTGCTGAAGGAGATTGACTTTTTTGATTCTTCAGATGACATGATTAGGGGCATATTGACTTATTTAGCCAAGACTCCCTTTCAAATGGAGAATGGCTGGTTCCTAAAAATTCCTACTAATAATGATGCCCCTCACGCCAATTGGTGGGGATATTCAAAGGAAACTGAAATGGGATTTTATGGCGAGGTAGGATATAATCCGACAGCTATACTGGTTGGGTTTATCATTAGAACAGAGGATCATTCATCACCGCTCTATCAGAAAGCGATCAGAATTGTGCAGCAAGTAATCAGAAAGCTTAAAGAGAATGGCAATATAGAGATGCACGAAATCAGCTGTTTTTGTAGCTTATTGGACTTTCTTGAAGGCACAGATAATTTAACAAATGAGATAGATCTGGAGTCGCTGAAGAGCTATGTGCAACGAGCTGTCCGCGATGGGATTGAAAAAGATGTCACCAAGTGGTCCAACTATGTAGCAAAACCATCGCAGTTTTTTAACACCAAAAAAAGTTTGTTTTATTCAGATAACCAGCAATTGGCCGAATACGAATGCGAACTTATCTTGAAGACACAAGAAGAAAGCGGTGCTTGGCCCATCACTTGGTCGTGGGGCCAGTATCCCAGCGAATTTGCCATAAGTATCCTTTGGTCACAGTCTCGTTTTATAATTGAGAACCTCCTGTATCTTCAAGGACTTGAACGAATTTAACAGTTCCAACTTTTAGGGCATTATTTCGTTAGTCAAAAAATGCCCTCAGCAAGGAGACTGAGGGCAAGCGGTTATTTGAGAAATGTCATCTAGACACTGATGATGGTAGCCATAACGCTATCCATCCGATCCATCATCTTACGGATCAGCGATTCTTCCATGGTGTTCTTGGAGTCATCTATTAGCTGTTTTGCCTGAGAACGAGTATGCTTACTTACATATTTTTTTAGTATCTTGCCCTTTTCCAACAAAGTGATCAAGGCAAGCTGTTCATCGGTACAGTCATGAGGAATCGTAATGATATCATTTAGATTGTTTGTTGCGTGAGTTAAGGCAGATTCGGTTACTTCATAAACATCCGATAGTCCTAAAAGTTGCTTTTTCGCCCGTTTTTGGACATAACCGTCAGACATTAGTGACGTTCCCACAAGTTGAAAGGCAGGCGTAAGGTTGTTTTTAAAACTTGTGACAAAATAATCGGTAATGGTAGCTAATTTAACAGGTTCCTTTTTTTTGATGAACTCGTAAACAATGGTCAGATACTCTTTGTTTGCTGGTAAGGATTGGGTAGTGACGATTCGATTTTTAGAATCAAAGGTGATCGTGCTATCGGCGGTTAACTCCAATAGTTGGCTGGCAATAAAGCAAATGCCTTTTTCTGAACTAGTGGAGAACGTCTCCTTTTTATCATGTCCGAGTGCAAGTATAAAGTATTGTTGAGTAATTGAAAGATTTGTCATAATGTATTCCTCCTGTGCTTTCTTGATAAATTAACTATATCAAGAAATGCTGAAGCAAAACATCGAATCAAATGACGATCCCTTACAGTTTTGAAATATTTGGTGTGATGTGATGCAAGAAAGAGTCATCAGTAACGGGGCTAGTTGTCAACGAAAGTCAAAAAAGCTAACACTTGATGATTGAATAAGCTACAATTAATGTTGTAAGAGATTAATGAATAGTGAATTTTTAGTACGAATAGGCCCCTTTTGGAGTAATTCAAAAAGGTAGAGAATAGGAAGTGATGATGATCATTATCGGGATTGACTTAGGCACATCTAATAGTTTAGTAGGAATCTGGCATGAAGGTGGTTATGAACTGATTCCCAATGAATTCGGCGAATTTTTAACACCTTCTGTCGTCAGTATTGACGATAATCAAGAAGTAATTGTTGGAAAAATTGCGAAAGAGCATTTGTTAACAAAACCGAATCAAACCGCGGCGGTGTTCAAGCGGTTTATGGGAACTGAAAAACAGTATCAATTATCCAACCGACAGAGTTATTCGCCAACAGAGTTATCTGCCATGGTCATTAAGCAATTGCATCAATCTGTAGCAGACTTCGTTCAAGAAAGGGTTGATAAAGTTGTGGTAAGTGTCCCTGCCTATTTTAATAATATGCAACGAGAAGACACTATCCAGGCCTGTCAGTTAGCAGGGCTGGAATGTATTGGTTTAATTAGTGAGCCAACAGCTGCCGCCTTAGCGTACGGAATTCATGAAGCGGAAGATGTCACACTTTTAGTTGTAGATTTAGGTGGGGGTACTTATGATGTGTCACTTTTAGAATTGTTTGACGGTGTTTTTCAAGTGAATGGTATAGCTGGAGACAATTATTTAGGCGGTGAAGATTTCACCTATTACTTAATTGACGATTTTTTAACAACAATAAATTTGACACGTGGGCAGCTAAGTGATCAGGATATGGCAGGAATTTACCGCCGTTTTGAGCAATTGAAGCAAACCATTGACTCAAAAGGACAGGTTTTAATAGAAATAGAAATTGAGCAAAAGAGATACGCCTATGAGCTGACAAAAGAAAAAGCTTTTGAGCTGTGGCAACCACTTCTAAGCAAAATGAGTGCGCCAATCTTACGTGTCTTGAGAGACTGTCAACTTGCGTCAACTGAAATTGATCAAGTGATTTTAATTGGCGGGGCAACTAAGCTGAGCTGCGTTAGACAGACCATCGGAAAAATAACGAAGCACTTGCCTTGTATGACGGTTGATCCTGATAAAGCCGTTGGTATTGGCGTAACGATTCAAACTGCTTTAAAAGAGAAACAGCTAGAAGTCTCAGAATTAGTCTTAACAGATGTTTGCGCTTTTACGATGGGAGTCGAGATTACCACAGATGTGGGGCGCATGGAAGTAGAAGGGGTATACTCACCGATCATTGAACGGAATTCGACGATTCCAATCAGCCGAGTTCAACGGTATCAGACGCGACATGATAACCAGACAGAAGTTAAGTTTGGTATTTACCAAGGGGAGCACATGATGGTAAAAGACAATCTCAAAATTGGTGAGCTAGAAGTGGATGTTCCGCCTCGTCCTGCAGGACAAGTATTGGAATGTCGTTTTACTTACGATATTAATGGGGTTTTGGAAGTGGAAATTCTGACGCTGGAAACCAACGAAATGACTAGAGGGATCATCACGAATGAACGAACAACCATGACAAAAAAAGAGATTGCTGCCAGTTTTGCTAAACTGAGTCATTTAAAAATTAAACCACAGGAGAGACCTGAATACCGCTTAATTCTGGCGAAACTTGAGCGACTCTACGTGGAATTGTCTGGTGAAAATCGTCAGCTAATCGTTGAGATGACCACACAATTTAAGTATGTCCTTAGCCAACAACATCAAGAGTCAATTGATGAATTAGCCAAACAGATTACAGAGATGATCAAGCAATTGGAGTGGCAACTGTAATGACAAAAAATTGGGAGATATTGGGGATAGCCCCTACTTTAGATAAAAAAATAATCAAACGGGCCTATGCCAAAAAGCTTAAACAATTGGATTTGGAAAAAGATTTACAAGCCTTTCAGGCCCTTAAAGCGGCCCTTGAAGCTTGTCTAGAGGTGCCAGTTGAATCAGAAAAGCCCGTTAGCAATCTTAATCCACAAAACGTCAGTCACTTAAGTGAGGTTTTTCTTTTTTCATCACCGAAGAGTTCTCAGAAAGAGAACAACTATCATTATCTTGAGCAACGATTACAAAGACTAACCTTGGAGGAGTGCACCCTTCTTTTTTGGCAACAGCTGTTAACCTCCCAAGAGTGGTCAGATACTGATTTACGTGCGAATCGTTTACGGATACAACAGTTTGTCAAAGAACGAGCGTATTGGCTGACAAAGGATATCATCAATTACATTGATCAGAACATTAGCTTATTTGAGTTTGACATGAAATCCTCAGAGGCTGTGGAAACATTGATAGAACTGGAACATTACAAAGAAGTGCTACTCACCTTGCCAAAATTCAATGCCATTTTTCCTACAATTCTTACGTCGAAAACCGTTGATTACTATACTTTTTTACGGTACCGATTGTGGATAATTCTAATCATGGGAAATGAAGACGAACGTTCAGCGAATGACTATTATCAGATCTTACGAAGTATCTATCAAGGTGATTTGGATGTTGAAGTGATATATTCGGCGGTTTATCTCCGTCAGAATCTCAGTCGCCTATTTGATAAAAAATCAGCGCCATTATTTGATAGTTACCGCTTTACCAAATTTGCCCAGAAAGCGACTGATCACCCGCCTTCTTTGTTATTTTATTATTTTAATGAAACCTTGCGTTTAGGTATTTTCCCTGAGGGCGCATTGGCCTTTATTGAGGTCGGGGATTTTGGTTTTTTACCACCTGACCTAAGTGCCTTTTTGGTTGGGATGATGTTTTACCAAATCAAAGATTACCAACAGGCTTTTGATTTCTGGCAAGCGATCGAAGATAGCACACTCATTCATGTCTATTATCGAAAAAGCTTAGATGTACGACGTAAATTAAACCGTCAGGCAAAAGGAAAATTGACCGAACTCAGCGGTATAAGCCGATTTAGACAGGTATGGAACGATGTTAAATATTGGCTTTATCCAGTGTTTATCATGGCTGGATTGGCGCTTATGGGAGGGTTTGTCGGAGAACAACCGACAACTACTGATAGCTCAGTTCCTGCTGAAGTTCTTGAGTTGTTTGGTGGACATGCCGCAGAGACTGATGAGACTGAAAGCCGTGTTGGAGATATTTTGTCTGAGCAGCACACAGAAGGCAGTGTTCACGGTTATGATTTTGCTGAAACTAGCAATGAAAGTTGGGTAAAACTGTTTCCAAAAGTGGGAGACCCGTTGCACAAGTTAGTAACAGAGGTACTGCAAACTGATGACATTAATTGTCATTATGATTTTATTAATCAATACATCAGTGAATCTAAGAGAGCTGATCTGCGACATTATATTTATTATGAAAAGGGCGATTATCCTGATTTGACTAGTGAAGGCCTACTCTTTTTTGAGAAAGAACATGAGATTTATGTTTATTCTGATCAAATCATTGCCGTGGCAACCTTAGATTATCAGGACAGTAGTCAATTTCAACAGTTGCACTTTTATGATCGAAACAAACAGGCATCGAGCTGGCTTGAAACCGAAATTAGCGAGCTTTTAAAGGAGTAGAAGGTCGGAGCTTTTTTGGAAAGGGAAGACAATTTAACATATGTTGCTCCTCCTTTGTTAAATAGTGACGGTGTAGATGTCCATTTAATTAAAGAGTCGAAGAGATATTTCCTATTTTTTGTATAAATGAACAGAAAAATGTGATAAAATTTAAGTTATAAAAAAGGCCTGTTAAAAGGAGGTAGCTATGTCAACTATTAAAAGTGATTTAGGTGATGCCAGCCTAAAAGCAACTGCGCTAAAAAATGCGACAGATAGTATCAGTCAATTGCCTTCAGTCGAAACTGATACGCAAACAACTGTTATGGGGAATGTTTCAGCACAACAAGCTATTCAATCAGCACAAAATACTGCTCAACAAATTGCAGATGCAGTATCATTGGCATCAGCTAATATTCGTAGCGTTGCCGAGCAATTCGAAGCGATGGATAACCAAGTGGAGCAAAATATAAAGAAAAATAGTGGAGGATTTTTCTAGTGGAACAATGGGATGAGTTACATCAAAAAGAGCAAAAGTTGTTGGAAAAAGAAGACAGGTTAAATCGAGAAATTAAACAAGTCAGGCAAATTAAAGATTTATACGAAGCCCACTTTAATGAATCGGGTGATTTTATGTCGGAATTGCACCATACATTTTATAAAAATGATGGGAATTATATTTATGAATCTATTCGCGATGATTATCTCCATGAATCTCGTAAGATTATCAATGGATTAGATGAAGATGAAGAAGCACTGATCTGTGCTAAAAAGCAAGTGCAACAGGAGATCACAACCGTTTTTGAAGAGAAGAAAAAAGTTGCCTTAGAGGAGGCTAGTTATGAGCGTTGATATGTACTTGTCTGCCTCACAAAATCAGTCAAGTAGCGTTAGCCAAATGACTAAACAGCAGGTTCAAAGTTACGAACAACTACAAAAAGCGATAACTGATTTTTCGCTAAACAGCCCTTTTTTAACAGGTGCTGCCTATGAGTCAGCTAAAACGTATTTTGATCAAGTGTTGTACCCATTGGTTCAGGGGGGGGTTTTGTTATCAGAGGCAGTGGAGCAGGCAGTAAAAAAATTACCAGAAGCGTATCTGGCCGATGTCGATAATGGGGATCTCAAGCAATCTGAATTAGAAGAAAAACTCCAGCAGGTCGATCGACTGATATCCCAGGCGGAAGAAATTGGTGGTTTACTACACTCATCTAGTACACCAGAGATGACAAAGGAAGGTCAGTTATCAGCTAATACTAGAATGATTGGGCTTTATCGAACTGTCAAGCAAGAACTGGAAGAAAAACTCTATAAATTGATGGCCTTTAATCAATCCTCAGCGACTATTTTCACTGAAATCGCGGCCTTGGAAGAGGCCGTTATTCAAGGGTTAGCACAGACAAAAACGGCGTTTAGTTCAAATACTGGGGTTTTTAATGTGCCTTGTAAAGCAGATTTGGCTTGGCAAACTGTAATTGTTACCAAATTACAAGAACGGGGACAAGAAAAAGATGAGCATCTTATAAAGACAGTGATCAATGATAAAGCGAGCTTTGAAGAGGAATTAGCAGATTAACTTGCAGGTGATTTTGTAAATGAAGGCATTAAAAGTTTTACTGAATTAATCAACAAAAACTTCAATAGGCCATCATCAGGCAAGCTGCTGACAATAAAATGGTTTTAGCGGTCTTAACAATAAATAAAAAAGCACTAGTTTGAGTCAAATCAGCTAGTGTTTTTTTGTCCTACTTCCTAACTCAAACCTTTGGTTACAATCCCCAACAAATCAGTCCGCCACAGAGGACATAACCTTATTTAATTTGGTGCTTCTTGCGATAAGCAGAGGGCGTTAGCTTCATAATGGCCGTAAAGACATTGGTAAAATAAGAGGCGTTGTTAAAGCCGGAGGCAATTGCCACATCAAGAATAGACCAGCTGGTGGTTACCAGTAAATAGGTGGCTTTGCTCACTCGGAAAGTCGTCAAGTATTCAGAGAAGTTCATCTGAAAATAGTTTTTAAAAAAGCGGCTAAAATGTTCACGACTAGTGCCGATTAATTCCGCCATATCCGCTAATGTAATCTTATTGGAATAATTGGCTTCTAAATAATTGACAATTTTTTTAATCCGCATGTTGATTGTCGGCGTTAAGTGATTGTCCTTTTGAATGGCAGGGACATCCTGTTGTAAAACATGAAAGAAAAAAGCAAAAAGATCACTGCTGACCATCAGTTCATAACCAAAGGGTTGTTCATAGTACAAGCTGATAATGTGGTTAACCAAAGCCAGTACAAGCGGGTTAGCAGGGTGCTGCTGATCAAAACAGTAAATACGTTGAGAGTGACCTAAGGCTCGCAAATATTTATTGTGAATGACCGTAGAATGGGGTGACAGCAGTAGCGAGAGTTGAAAAACCAAGGAGTAAAACTTACAATTTTGTGTGCCACTTTTCGTAAATTCATGGATTTGTTCAGGGGGAATTAACATGATTTCCCCAGCATTAAGAGTCCTTTTCTCGCCAGCAATTTCGATCCTCATTGCCCCACTTTGGACATAGACGATTTCTATTTCTTCGTGCCAATGGCGATGAACCAAGATTTTTCGAGTGTCTGTATTATGAATGCTATACAAAGAAAAATGAAAATCAGCGTCACCGTGATACGCATTTTCTCTGAAAAAAATGTGTTGATTGCCAGTCAATGAAAATTCCTCCCATATCAATATATTGATAGTTTTTAGTCAAGATATCATAAGCAACTTACAGTCAAGTCAATATAATTATAACTGAAAGTGCTTTCGAATACAAAGTGAAGAAAGGAAACATAAATGAATAAGTTAAAAGAGTGGTTCCAAACAATATTTTTAACAAAAATTGCCGAGTTTAGTAATAAAAAGTATTTAGTGGCGTTACGTGACGGAATGGTGATTACCGTACCGTTCACTATCTTAGGTAGTATCTTTTTAATCATTAACAATTTACCTTTTGAAGGCTGGGGTGAGGTAGTCAAACCGATTAGTGGCTTGCTAAATGCCCCCGTAACTGTGACATTTGGTTTGTTGTCGCTGATTGTTGTCTGTGGCTTAAGTTATCAAATGGCTAAACTGAACAAAATTGATGAGATTACCGGCACTGTCATTGGCCTAGTTTCCTTTATTTTGGTGATGTTGACCAATAGTTTAGAAATCGATACGTCTGTCTACGGTTCTGCCGGCATGTTTACCGCTATAATTGTGGCCTTATTATCAGGCGAAATAATGAGTTTCTGTATAAAACGCAACTGGGTGATCAAACTCCCTGATAGTGTCCCGCCAGCCGTGATGAAATCTTTTGCCGCTCTTATTCCCGGCTCAATCACAATTTTATTCTTTTGGCTGATCAGAGTTGTTCTTAAAATTGACATCAACGCACTGGTGACTAAACTCTTTGCGCCTTTAGTGGTCGGGATTAATACTTTCTGGGGTGTGTTATTAGTCTGTTTCCTGATGTGCGCTTTGTGGACGATTGGAATTCACGGCAATAACGTGATTGGCAGTATTTCATCACCGATCTTCTTAACCTATTTGGCCGCCAACATTGAAGCCGTTTCTAATGGTCAGCCGGCGCCGTATATTGCCGCTGATGGCTTCCTCCTTTTTGGGATGAATTTAGGCGGAACAGGGGCGATTATTGGGATTGCTCTATGCATGTTAACAGCCAAAAGCGAACGCTATCGAACTTTGGGAAAAATGAGTATTTTGCCTTCGGTCTTTGGCATTAGTGAGCCGATCATGTTCGGTATGCCGATTGTGCTAAATCCAATTTTTATGTTTCCATTTATCGGCATTCCTATTTTGTTACAAGGGATTACCTATTTATTGATGCAATACGATCTTATCGGCCGCGTCGTGGCTTCGGCACCGTGGACCACGCCACCGATTATTTCCGGTTTTCTGATTACCGGTGGGGATTGGCGGGCAGCTCTTTGGCAAGGGATTGAAGTAATCATTGCGGTGGCGATTTATTACCCATTCTTTAAAATGGCTGATAAACAGGCGCTTAAAGAAGAAACTAACTAACAGTGAGGTGAAAAGATGTTTCATAAAAAATTAGCGCCCTTTCCAAAAGATTTTCTATGGGGAGCGGCTTCTGCCGCTTACCAAGTTGAAGGGGCTTGGAATCAAGATGGGAAAGGTCCGTCTGTTTGGGACGTCTTTTCAAAGATAGAAGGAAAGACTTTCGAAGGAACCAACGGTGATGTGGCTGTGGATCACTACAATCGTTATCAAGAAGATGTGCGTCTGATGGCGGAAATGGGACTAAAAGCCTATCGCTTTTCGATCGCTTGGAGTCGCATTTTGCCTCAAGGGGAAGGAAAGGTCAATGAACAAGGGGTGCAGTTTTACGAAAAGTTGGTAGATGAGCTACTGGCCCATGGTATTGAACCCGTCGTCACCTTGTATCATTGGGACTTGCCCTTGTATTTACAAGAAACATATGGCGGCTGGGAATCAAGGCGGGTGATCGCCGCTTTTAAAGACTACTGTCGGATCTTGTACCAGCGACTTGGTAAAAAAGTGAGGTATTGGGTGACCATGAATGAACAAAATGTTTTCACCGCAATGGGCTATCGCTGGGAACTGCATCCGCCGAATGTTTCCGATTTAAAACGGATGTTTCAAGCCAATCATCACATTAATCTCGCCCAAGCAGAGGCGATTTTACTCTTTAAGGAGCTGGTCCCTACCGGTTTGATTGGCCCAAGTTTTGGCTACGGCCCAGTTTACCCAGCTTCAGCCAATCCAGCCGATGTGCTGGCTGCTGAAAATGGGGAGGCTTTTAACAATGGCTGGTGGTTAGACGTCTATTGTAAAGGCCAGTACCCTAAAGTGATTTGGCAGTATTTGGCCGAACAGGGCTTAACTCCAGTTGTCGAAAAAGGGGATCTCGAGTTGTTAGCAGCGGCGAAACCTGACTTTTTAGGGGTTAATTATTACCATGGTGGAACCGTTGCTCAAAATGAATATGAACAACAGGCAGCATCCCCACAAAGGGAAAAAACATTTTCGGGCATCGATCCGTATCATATTCAACCAGCCGATGAACAACAGGCCAGTCCCGAAAAAGCCTTGTTTACTAATGTGGAAAATCCCTATTTAACAAAAACTGCTTGGAATTGGGAAATTGATCCAGTAGGTTTCCGGATTGCCATGCGTCGCTTGCAAGATAAGTACAACTTACCCTTATTTATTACTGAAAATGGATTAGGTGCTATCGATGTGCTAACGGAAGATGGGACGATTGAAGATGACGAGCGCATTGCTTATTTACAAACCCATATTTTGGAAATTCAAAAAGCCATCAGTGATGGGGTGGAGATTATCGGGTATTGTACTTGGTCATTTACCGATTTGTTGAGTTGGCTAAATGGCTATAAAAAACGGTATGGCTTGGTTTACGTTAACCGCAATGAAGCCAGTGAGTTGGATCTGCGACGGATTCCTAAAAAAAGCTATTATTGGTATCAGCGAGTAATTGCAGCTAATGGTGAACTGCCACTAGATGACAATTAAACAGGAAAGGAAGACCCCTTAATGAAATTTACTAACGGATATTGGTTAAATCGGTCAGACTATCAGCTTCAGCACCCTCAAAGCTATCATTCTCACCGTCAAACCGCAACTAAACTGACAGTCTACGCTCCTTATGAGAAGATCAGCCAACGTGGGAATACCTTAAATACCGGGATGACCACGATGGAATTGAGTTCGCCTTTAGCAGACGTGATCAAGGTTCGCTTAACTCATCATGACATTGACCAACCTGGGCCTCATTTTGAGCTGACAGATTCTTCGCCAGCCATTGAGATCAGCGAAACAGAGGAGACTGTTATCTTTCAGTCAGGAGAGATTCAAGGGCAGATAAGCAAGTCAGGGAAGTTCAACTTGGCATTTTATGGCAACGATCGCTTGCTGACTGAGTCCAAATATGGTGCCCAAGCAGAAATTCAAGAAAGAGATCCCCGTTATTTTCAACCGGGGATCAATGAACTTTATCAAACCCAAGGCCCCCATTACATGCGTGAACAGCTATCATTGGGAGTGGATGAACTGTTATATGGATTAGGCGAACGCTTTACTCCCTTGATTAAGAACGGTCAATCGGTTGACAGTTGGAACGAAGATCCAGGCACGGGAAGTGAACAAGCCTATAAGAACATTCCGTTTTATTTGTCCAACAAAGGATATGGTATTTTAGTCAACCATCCAGAAAAAGTTTCTTTTGAACTGGCCTCAGAAAATGTCTCACGAGCACAGTTCAGTGTTGAAGGCGAAGTTCTTGAATACTTGGTGATCTATGGCCCAAGCACCAAAGAGATCTTGATGAAATATACCGCATTAACGGGAAAACCAGCTTTACCACCTGCTTGGTCCTTTGGTCTATGGTTGTCGACCTCGTTTACAACTGATTACAGTGAAGCGACTGTCATGAGTTTCATTGATGAGATGCAGAGACGTGAATTGCCCTTTGAGGTCTTTCACTTTGATACCTTTTGGATGAAAGAATTTGAGTGGTGCAATTTTGAATGGGATGATCAGCAGTTTCCCGATCCCCAAGGAATGTTGCAACGAATTCATGATAAAGGCGTTAAAATCTGTCTTTGGATCAATCCATATATCGGACAAAAATCCCCTCTTTTCAACGAGTGTCGCCAAAAGGGCTATTTCTTAAAAAGAGCAGATGGTCAAGTTTGGCAATGGGATCTCTGGCAGGGAGGCATGGGCATCATTGACTTTACCAATCCAGCTGCCAAAGAATGGTATCAAGATCATTTACGACGATTATTGGCCATGGGAGTCGACAGTTTTAAAACCGACTTCGGTGAGCGAATCCCTGATAATGCTGTGTATTTTGATCAATCTGATCCGAAAAAAGCTCATAATTATTATAGTTATCTCTACAATGAAGCGGTTTTTGAGGTTCTTGAAGCCAACAAAGGCAAGAACGAAGCGATTGTTTTCGCTCGGTCCGCCTCAGTAGGCTCACAAAAATTCCCCGTTCACTGGGGGGGAGATAATCTTTCTGTTTACAGTTCCATGGCGGAGTCGCTACGTGGTGGACTATCGTTTCTACTATCAGGCTTTGGTTTCTGGAGTCATGATATTGGCGGGTTTGAAGAAAATGCTACAGCAGATATTTACAAACGGTGGACACAATTCGGCTTATTATCAACCCACAGTCGTTATCACGGCAATATAGAGTATCGGGTTCCATGGAATTACGGGGAAGAAGCGGTGGCCGTTACTCGTCAGTTTTCACAGCTAAAAAATAAGTTAATGCCTTATTTATATCGTGAAGCAGTCGCCACGTCTAAGACGGGTGTTCCAATGATGCGCCCAATTTTTATGGAGTTTGAAGAAGACCCAACGACCTTTTATCTCGATAAACAGTACTTTTTAGGTAGTGCACTATTAGTGGCACCGATCTTTAACGAAACAGGTTCAGTGACCTATTATTTACCAAAAGGCAAGTGGACTCATCTATTGACGTCAGAGATCAAGGAGTTGGCTCAAGGCCAGTGGCTGACTGAAACCTATGATTATTTTAGTTTGCCCGTATTTGTCAAAGAAAATTCCTTGATTGTCACTGGGAAAAACGAACAACAGGCGGTATATGACTACTTAGACGAGGTGACCATTTCTTGCTATCAGCTAACTGAAGGAGAACATCATTCTGATTTAGTTAATCAAAAGGGAGAGTTATGCGGCAAGGTAAAAGTTGTCAGAGTTGGTGAAACCTATAGACTTTTAGCCGAAGGAATCACTGGCCAAGCTACCGTCGTCGTTTATCATCATGATAAGATCGAGCGTAATCGGCTAGCCGCTGACACGGAATTAAGCTTAAGCATTCAATAAGTCGCCGCTGAACTAGTCATTCCAGTGAGTTAAGTTAAAGTCAATTTAAACGAGAAGTAAAAAAACGAGAAAAGGGTCTCTTTTCTCGTTTTTTTGACTACCGGAAAATAGAGCCACTTCCACTTTTTTAGTGACTTCTTCGCTCACCTAATCAAACGAAATGGCAGTGACTTGGTAGCCAGCTTTATTTAATAGGTTGACAAGCCCTTCTTCCTCAATTAAATGAGCGGCGCCAACGGCAATAAAGCTGTGATTTCATCCTCTAAATACTGAGGTAAAACTTTCACCCAGCTTTTATTGCGAGAAACATTGATGATGTCATTAGGGGATAACAGTCGTTAGTAATCCGTCGATATAGTGCCTAAACTGCTAGTATATAGTTCCCATTAAATAATCATCCAATGGAACTATCTGTTTGATTATATATAGACTTAGCATCGTCCTCTTTTGTCATTAAGGCATCTACAAATTTCCACAGAAAAATTTTTTCTCAATTCTAAGACAATAAATTAACTAACGGGTCTCATTTTTAAGGGAATATGTATTAAAAAGAGGAGATTTTGATTGCGTGATCAACAATAATCTGAGTGAAACATGTAAAAATGAAATAAAGATAAGCTTAAATGTTATGATAGGTATATCAATCAATGCAATAACAATACTATATTTATGATAAGGAGTTTTCAGTATGTTTAGTTATGAAAGAGGAAATGAGACAGAGGCAGAATTTATTGAAGCGGAATTAGATCTGTTTAACAAGCGAGTGAAAAAGACGACACAAAAAGAAGACCATAAAAAATTTACAGTTATTGTAAAAAAAGATAACGAAATAGTCGGTGGTGGGATAGCCTATTCTTCTTTATATTATATTGGCTATCTCGAGACTTTGTGGGTTAATCCATTTTTTAGAAAACAATCTATAGGTAGTCAAATATTGTTATTACTTGAAAAAAGTTTACTGGAGTATGGTTGTGATATGTGCCATCTCGAAACATTTGATTTTCAGGCCCCTTCATTTTATAAAAAAAATGGGTATGAAGTTTTCGGCGAATTGCATTATCAAAAACAGAATTTGACTGAGTTTTTCTTAAAGAAAAATTTGTCTTAAGTAGTCTCGTTGTGAGTAATGGAGCAGGTGCTATCAGGTAATTTAATACAGTATATTAGCTATTTCCCAACCGGTGCTTCGCATCGGCTTTTTGAGTTGTTCATTAAAAAACCTCTTAAACGTTCGTTACCGTTTAGTCAAGTAAAAATGATAATAGGTAAGGTCAAAAAACTGCCATAACATTCGGCTCGTAATTGTTGCGGCAGCTAAGTCGCGTTAGATGATATTCATTAACAAAATGCTAACGACATATTGCTGGTCGACTACCCATTGTTCGTAAATGCCGTTGTGCTCTTCGATGACTCGTTTAATGTTTTTAAGGCCAATACCTTGAGAGAGTCGCGTTTGACGAGTGGTCAGTTCACTGATATCAAAGTCATTGCTAATGTCAATCAGCAAGTTATCGTTAAATAGTTTAATGGTGAGGGCAATGGTTTTCCCCTGAGGAGAAGGGAGACGTTTGACAGCATTTAGTGAGTTGTCGATTAAGTTTCCCAGAACAACTGCCAGAATATCATTGTTAAGTTTTAACTGTTGCGGCAGTAATGCTTTAACAGTCAAGTGAATACCTGCTTGTTCTGCTAGCCCTTTTTTTTCATTCAGTAAAAAATTTAAGACAGGATTGTTGGTGAAAAAGCTATCACTTCTTTCAACGTCTGTTAGTGACAATTGAAGATAGTTCGTGGCTTCCTGATACCTTTGTTGTTGGAGCATTCCTAACAGGAGGATGTATTGATTTTTTAAATCATGTTTTAGGGAAGCCATTTTTTCCTGAGAATGGATCATCTTTTTGGTATAGGCTAATTCTGATTCAAATAATCTCTGCTGGTTGGCGGCTTCGGCAATCTCGTTGATGTTCTTTTTAAGGGTGAGGTAGAGATAGACAATACAGAGATTGACATAAACAAGACAAATTAAAACGATGGTGACTAGTGCCTCAGGATTAGCCGTCAAGTTAATGTCAGAGACAAGAGCAATGCCAAAAAGAATTACTGATAGTAAAGGAATCGAAATTAGCGCCATTAAAAGGACCGGATTAGTGGAAACGGACTTAGTTTGAGAGGAGGGCTCTCTCTTAAAGTAGCTAAACACCTTAAGCTTGATAAGAAGACTTATCCCGCCAGTTAAACCACTTATCAAGACAAGTACCCTTGGATTGGGAATGGCCATACTGTTGATCAGTCCGATAGGAACCATGTCTGCCAAAGCAAAAAGCAGCATTGGAAGGAGGAAAGTGGTTTCTTTTATTGCTTTTTTTGGCAGAATTGATACGCCTAAAGTGCAGAAAAACAGGGTAACGAGAAAAAAGGATGGCCTAATAAAAGGTGAAAAGGATACAACCAAAAAGAATAACACTGACAAAAGTTTAATTGGTCTGGTGATTTTTCGCTGGGAGCCTATAGTTAAATACAGGAATAAAACAACGTCTGTAAAAAAGTTAACCATCGCCAAGCCAATCATCGTCATCAAATAATTTCCCTCAATTTCATCAAGATTTGTTTTTTCGCACTAGCTTTAAATTTACGACTAACCGGCAAAGATAAACTGTTAGCCTGTGGTAACAGAGTTATGGAATGACTGCTTAATTCTTTGATAAAACGGCTGTTCACAATAAAAGAGGTGTGAATTTGGATAAAGTGATCGTTCACCTTTGCAAGTAGTTGATCTGTTGTAAGTAGGGCTTCGTAGTCATGGTCAATCGTATGGATGAGGACACGTCGCTTATTTTTTTCAAAATAGACGATTTCCTTCAAAGGAAGATGGTAAAAAATTTTGTTAAAGCTAAAGTCAAATCGTTGGGAGTCCAAATCAAGATAATGACAGATTCTATCTAACACAGGAAATAATTTTTGGGCATTAATAGGCTTCAAAAGGTAATCGAAGGTATTCACTTTAAATACCTTTTCCATATATTTTTTATAACTCGTTAAAAAAACAATCGGGCAGCTAACGTCACGTTCACGGATTTTTTCGGCAATAGCAATACCCGAAGAGTCTGGGAATTCAATATCCAAGAAAAAGAGATCGTATGTTGTGGTGGGTAAAGCCTTGATCAAGCTAAAAGGGGTGTGGTAAACATCAACCTCAAACAAATCACTACGGTAATCGAATAAAAGTGATTCAAGAAGGCCGGTAAGTGGCAGTTGATCATCACAAATAGCAACTTTTAATGTCATTGATCTTATCCCTTCTTTCTGTGGCGTTGTCTCGAAATAGTTGTTTAGTTTATTATACCGAATGAGTCGGTTAACACAACCCTTTGTAAAATTAGTTCAATTATGACATATAAATGACCATTTGTTACCTTGGGAGAATCGGTCGTCTATCCATGATACATTAAAGGCATCATGGATAGACAAAGGAGCGAGACGGTAAGGATGGCACAGACTGACAAAACAATTGAGATTTCAAAACTTAACAAAAAACACAAGACAAAACAGATTTTAACTGATATTAGTTTTACCGCCAAAGCAGGGCGGATTACAGCCTTTTTAGGGCCAAATGGCGCGGGGAAAAGCTCCACTCTACGAATTTTATTAGGGCTAGATCAGGATTTATCAGGGAGCGCCACTTTTGGCGGCAAAAAGTATCGCGAGTTTTTTTCACCATTAAAGATGGTTGGTGCCGCCTTTGATGGTGTTGGTGGGGCTCCAAGAAGAAGGGTTAAAACTCATTTAAAAATGATCGCCCAAAGTAATCAGATCAGTCAAAGACGAGTCTCAGAAGTGTTGATACTCGTCGACCTGGTTCATAAAAGTCAGGCTCGATTAGGGGAGCTGTCTTTAGGCGAGGGCCAACGTTTGGGATTAGCTGTTGCCTTATTGGGAGACCCACAATATTTGGTGTTAGATGAACCGACAAATGGATTAGATCCCCTTGGAATTCGCTGGTTTCGCGAATTTATTCACCAACAAGCCCAAGCCGGCAAAACGATTTTATTGTCCTCTCATATACTAGGGGAAATTGAAGCGATGGCAGATGATGTGGTGATGATTAACCGTGGCCAACTAGTTGTTTCAGGAGAGCTTCAAGACGTTATGAAAAATTTATCGTCATTGGAAGAAGTTTTCTTTGCTCTTACGGAAGGGGGGAATGCCGATGATTAGCATGATCAAATTTGAATCGAAAAAAATCTATTTAAGTAAAAGCTGGTGGGTTCTTTGTAGTTTAGTTTTGCTATTTCAGCCACTCCTTGCCTTAATGTCGGCCCAACAGATCGCTAATCTGGGACTAACAGCCACTCCTGAAACACACCCAGAACTTATTCAGGCAATTCCACCAGTTGATTATTTAGGTTTCGATGCAGTCTTATTTGGCCTATTGCCAATGATTGTCTTTGGAGGAATCTATGGGGCAAGTGAGTTTAGCCACCATCAACTGAGAACAACCTTGCTCTGTCAAAATAACCGAGAAAAGGTCTTCTTTAGCAAATTGCTAGCGTTGCTTATTGCCACGTTATGGTTAGGGGCACTCGCCATTTACGGCACGATTGAAATCACACATCTCGGTTTGCAAGAGCAAGGGCTTAATGCCCTGACCTTAAGTAGCATTGCTTGGAAATTTATCGGTTATGCTTTGATTCAATGGCTCTTTTTAACTACATTGTCTTTTTTAATCGGCCATCTTTTTAAAAATGCCATCGTACCACTGGCTTTTTTAATTCCACAAGTCTACAATCTAGGCAATTATTTGGATGAGAAATGGCCGTGGGGAAAGTATCTGCCAGTAGCGGCTAGTAATCAGCTAGTGGCGACACCAACCGATTCCTTTTCTCACCAGCCGATCGAAGGTCTGGTAGTTCTCTCACTTTGGGTAAGCGTAACAGTAGTTTTAGCTAGTTATGTTTTTAGTAAGAGTGATCTAGGAGGAAACTATTGATGTTAATTAGCGTGATCAAAAGCGAAGCCATCAAATTTTTCTCATTTAGCTGGTGTCTTATCGGTGGAGGCGCAACATTGCTGATTCCCCTGATAATCCTTATCATGTCTCCCGATCGTCTCCTGACAAAAGAGTTATTACTTAACCAGAGTTTAAACATGCTCTACATGGGGCAACTAGGGGTGATTGTTTTCAGTGCCGCTTTTTGGGGGCAGGAGTATTTAGGTTCTTCTTTAAGAACGAGCTTATTAGGAACACCTGATAGAAACCAATGGGTTATTGCAAAGTCGCTTTTCTTGCTGTTGGCAGTTGGGATGATGACCATTCTAACAGCCGTTTCATGCTTAGTGATCGGGACGATCAAGTTTAAGCTAACGGTTGACATCAGTTTTCTCATCAGTTATGGCAGACACCTCATCGGCCCAGGAGTCAGTTGGTTGCAGTTGGCGGGAATCAGCGCGGGAATGGCCATTTTGACACAATCAATCATCGTCCCGATTGCTGTGTTGGGCTCGATGAGTTTAGGATTGAGTCAAATGCTCCTAGGGGTCAGTCCTTTAGCTATTTACCTACCCAACTTAGCTAGCTTTAACGCCTTTGTCTTACCAACAAGTCCCTCTTTTTTGGAACCGAGAACAGGATTAGTGGTTCAGTTTTTATGGTTGGCTTGTTTTGGAGGCTTAGGGGCGTATCTACTGCAGCGTCAAGAAGTTTCCTAATAATCATCGAGTTACTAAAGCTCTGATATTGATCACCTAAAAGCTGATTGTTTGTCTTAGACAAGCGATCGGTTTTTTATGAGTTCTAATCAACAATTGACATAAAAATTTAAGTTGCTTATCGTTAGTTTACAGAAGATAACCTTAAAAGAGAGGATATAAAATACGTGTTTATCTACAATGACTTTAGGAGGTGAGAACAGATGAATTGGCTAGAACACCTGAGTCAGGCAATTGCCTATTTGGAAGATAATTTAGCTGGCACCATTAGCTATGAGGAAGCCGCCAAAATCGCCTGTTGTACAGTCGGTTATTTTCAACGAACGTTTTCTTATTTGACGGGCATTACCGTGTCAGCCTATATCCGCCGTCGTCGAATGACCCTTGCTGGTTATGAGTTAAAGGGAACGGATCAAAAGATTATCGAGATCGCGCATAAATATGATTATTCGTCGCCAACTGCCTTTAATCGGGCCTTTACCAGTGTCCATGGCATGTCGCCTAGTCAGGCGCGAAAAAGTCAGAGTCAGCTGCATTCCTACGCTCCCCTAAGTTTTTCAATTCAACTACAAGGAGGTGAAAACATGAGTTATCGCATCATAGAAAAACCTGCCATGAATCTAGTAGGCATCAGCGTTCCCTTATCCTATGACAGGGAGGCAGACATGGCCATCGTTCCTGAATTTTGGCAAAAGACCATAGAGAATCCGCTTTTTGAGCAACTGTCTGACTTGGCCACTGAGCCTGTTGTTTACGGCATTACCGATACCAGCGCTGACCAACACTGTTATTATATCGCGGTTGAGGCAACGGATTGCCCCAAAGGCCTGATTAAGATTATGATACCACCAGCTAAACGGGTGATATTTGAGGCAGAAGGACCTTTGAAGGAGTCTGTCCAAACCATGTTTAAACGCTTTTTATTGGAATGGTTGCCATTCTCTCATTATGATTATAGTGGAGGCCCTGATATCGAGTTCTATCCCTTGGAACCAAAACACAACGAGCATTCAGAAATTTGGATTGCCATTAAGGAGAAAAAACATGACTTATAATGTAAACGAAAAAAATTGCGAAGCAATCAGAGTCGCCTATTTGCCCTTTGAAGGGGACACCCGCCAAGCCCCCAAAAAAATTCCCATGGTTTTTCGGGCAATTAAAGGCCAGACAAATGGAGCCCCATTTTTTAATTTTAGCCAGATGGACCCTGTGACAAAAATCGGCAAAGTGGAGCTGTGTCTGCCAACTAGGGAAGTTTCCTCCAATCCCGCTGTCCAAATCAAAAAAATACCAGCAACGCGAGCATTATCAGTGGTTCATATCGGTTCCTATGACACGCTTCTCAAGGCCTATCAAGCCATCGAAGCTTATGCCCTTGAACAACAATTTCAGCTGGACTCTCACTTTCGAGAAGTTTACCTAAAAGGGCCAGGGATGATTTGGCAAGGCAAGCCTGAAGACTATGTGACAGAAATAATCATACCGATCAAGGAGGGCTAGACCATGTATGCCATCGAAACCGATCAAATCAGTAAAACCTATGCCAGTGGTTTAGTAGCTCTTAAGGATGTGACCATCCAAGTCAAACAAGGAGAAGTCTTTTGTTTGTTGGGGCAAAATGGGGCAGGAAAATCCACCTTGATCAATATCTTGTCCACTTTTTTTAAAGCCACAACAGGAACCGTTAAACTGTTTGGCACCCCGTTAACCGATCAGACCATCATGGCTCTGAGATCCCAAGTGGGAACTGTCTCTCAGCAAATTTCCGTGGATACCCATTTATCCTTAAAAGAAAACATGCTTTTTCAGGCAGCCCTATATGATATCCCCAAGGAAAAAGCCGGTCAACAACTGACAGAACTAATTGACCGCTTTAATTTGACTGACTATTTAAATTACCCCGTTGTCTCCTTTTCAGGCGGCATTAAAAGACGTTTGGACATTGCCTTGGCCTTAATGTCCAGTCCGAAAGTGTTATTTTTAGATGAACCAACCGTTGGCATGGACGTTCAATCGCGGCAAGCCATGTGGCAAATGATTCAACAAATCAAAAGCGAATTAATGACCACGATCTTTTTAACGACTCACTATTTGGAAGAAGCCGAACAATTAAGTGACACGATCTGCATTATGAAAGATGGCCGCATCATCACTCAGGACAGCCAATCCAATCTTAAGGGGTATGTCAGTGACCAGCTGATTGAATTCACCTTTCCCACACCTACTAGAGCCATTAACAGCTTCGAGCATTTTAAGCAACACTTTGGAAAGAAAGTAACACTAAACGCAAGGACTATTCGCTTGTCAAAGCCCGAAAGAGACTTGGATTACTACCTGAACTGGCTGTTGCAAGAAGCGATTGAAGTTAGTGGCATCAACCGTGTTAGTTCGACTTTAGAAGATGTTTTCCTACGGTTAATAACAGAGGAAGGAGCTGAGGGGGATGAAAACCAAGGTCATTTTAAAACGGACCATTAAGTGGCGCTTTCACCATGGCTTTACCATTGTTGTGACGATCTTACAGCCGATGTTGTGGCTCGTCTTATACACCCAAGTAGCAAAAGCCTCTATGGTGGGTCTGGGCATTGACAATTATGTCACCTATGTTTTTTCGGGATTGCTATTTTTAGTCAGCTTTGGCGCTTGTAGCAGTGGTGGTATGATGAATTATTTAATGAAAGGCGATGGCAGTTTTTATCGCATCATTAAATCGCCAGTCAAAAGAAGTGCCATCGTTTTAGGACAAGTGATTGAATCCGTTTTGTGTTCGATGTTGGAAATATTGTTCATGTTTTTTGTGGCTCTTCTTTTAGGCCTACAGTTTCATTTTAGTATGGGGGCCATACTTTTGTCGTTGGTGATTATTTTGCTGGTAAATTTTTGTGTGGCTAATGCGACTTATTTGTTAAGTCTGATACTCCCTAATGAAATCATCTACGAGACGTTGATGAACGCCATTGTGTTGCCACTTTTCTTTTTAAGTCCAGCTTTGTTTCCTGTTGATAATTTATCTGGAATTTTAAAAGGGTTAATTGGACTGAATCCCTTCACTCATGCCATCACAACCATTCGCTCACTAATGTTAACAGGCCAGGTGGATGGGGCAGTATTAGTGGGCTCCATTAGTCTTTTTTTAGTTTTAGGAGTGGCTTTATTTATGTTAGCCTTGAGAAAGTTAAACAATGTGACGAATTATTAAGATGCCTGTGATGTTTGAAAAAAGGAGTAGCCCTCAGTTGGAGGCTGAGGGCTAGGAGATGCTTAGTTATCTGAGATAACTAAACGAATGAAAAAGTTTTGTTAGGGTTGTTTGTTGGCATAGTGATAGCTTAAGGGAAGAGGATGAACATCTTATGAATAAGTTGGTATAAGGATGGGATCAATCTGTTAAGAAAAGTGATAGCTAACGGGCATGACGCTTCAAAGATCATGAATTCTGAAATCGTCAATGGCGGACAATCCATTAGGTTAGTTTACAAATCCATATCCGTTATGCAGAAAGTGATGGTATAATGGGCTTGGGAAAATGATTGGATTGGTAAGAGACAAGATGAAGGAGTGATAAAATGACAGCGTTATCAAATAGTGAGAAAGTCCTCCACTATTTAAAAGAACAAACGTCGATTGATCTGACACATTCCAGAGGGCGAACAACAGCACAGATGTCTCAGATCTGTCAAATTGAGCGTACGCAAATGAGCAAATTATTAAATCAGTTAGTCGGAGCAGGAAAAGTTTGCAAGATCAAAGGTCGTCCAGTACATTATTATTACCTATCAGAAGAATACCAATTGTCACAATTTGAATTTGAATCAGAAAAAGAGCTGATTGACCAGCTGAGCGAGTCTTTGAAGGCGAAAAAGACTCGATCGCTTCAGGCGTTTGACTACTTAATAGGTGCCCAAGATAGTTTAAAAACACAAATGAAATTGGCCAAAGCGGCTATTTTATACCCACCAGCTGGCTTAAACACCTTGATTTTAGGACCAACGGGTGTTGGGAAAAGCTTATTTGCAGAAGTAATGTATCGTTATGCCATTGAAATAGGTCGTTTAGCCGAGTCCTCTCCTTTGGTTGTGCTGAACTGTGCCGACTATGCTGGCAATCCACAACTGTTGCTTTCACTCTTATTTGGTTATCGTCAGGGAGCATTCACTGGTGCGACTCAAGAGAAAGATGGGCTGATTAAAGAAGCGGATGGGGGGATTTTGTTTTTAGATGAGATCCACCGTTTGCCAGCTGAAGGTCAAGAGATGCTGTTTTCATTAATCGACCGAGGGAAATACCGCCGTTTAGGTGATACCAAAGAAACGTGTGAAGCCCGAGTGATGTTAATCGGTGCCACAACCGAAGTTATTAGTGATTCACTTTTGGGAACATTTCTCAGACGGATTCCTAATAAAATCACCTTGCCCACTTTAGAAGAACGCAGTAGCCGAGAGCGTTTGGCATTGTTGGATTTATTTTTGTTGAAAGAGTCAGACAAAGTTCAGTTACCGATTGAAGTCTCAGCGTTCGTTGTGTCATTTTTTCTTGCGTATACTTGTCAGGGAAACATTGGACAATTAAAAAATGATCTTAAAATGCTTTGTGCTACTACTTATGCCGAAGCGGTTTTGACTGATCAAACTCAAATTATCATCGATAAGACGCGATTGATTGAGGAGTACGGAGAGCTCTATCAAATCGCAGAGATAGTAAAGGAATATCAGAACCGAAATGAGGTTGCAGAAGATCGCCGCTATTATAGAGGGGTGTTATTTGCTGATAAAGATCTAAAAGATCAAGGCTTGTCAGATTATTATCATGCAAAGGAAGAAGAATTTTATCAGAAATTATTGAATAAATACACGACTCAAGTTACCGAGAACCGACAGACATTGCAACTTAAAAGCGAGATTCAGGCAGAACTGGAAACTTTTTTTAACTTAAGTTTAACCACAGACTCTCGGGATAATCAGGCTATTGGCAAGGTTGTGTCACAGCAAGTTTTAAGCGTTTTGACCCATTTTTTTGATAGCTGCGAGTATCAGGCCCTACAAGTTGACCAAAAGATGTTAAATAGCCTAGCTTTGCATATAGAAACTCTTTTGATTAAATTGAAAAAGGGCATGACAGTGAGCTCTCAAGTTGATTTTAATGATATTAATGCTCAAGATTATCAATTAGCTGAAAAACTAAAAAGGCAGTTAGAAGATGAATTTGATGTCTTGATTCCTTATCAGGAAGTGGTCGTAATGGCCGTTTTTTTGACAGCTGTCAGCGAACGACGAAAAGGAGAACGGATCGGTATTTTAGTGATTATGCATGGTGATAATGTCGCCTCCGGTATGGCCAAAGTCGCCAATGATTTGCTAGAAGCGGAAAACACTCATTTTATCAATATGCGGTTAACGGATAATGTCTCAGCTATCTATGAAAAAGCCAGTAAAAAAGTTCGGGAAATAGATCGGGGCAAGGGAGTTCTTTTATTGGTTGACATGGGGTCGCTAGTGTTTTTTGCTGAAAAAATCGCCACTGAGACTGGCATTGATGTTCAATATCTAACCATGGTCAATACCCCCATGGTAATTGAAGCGGCGCGTAAATCGCAATACACCAATTTAACACTGAACCAACTGATCGAAGAAATCATTATGGAAAGTCAATACATTGGTCACCGACAAATAAGTGGCAGTGAGGAGCAAGATGATTATTTTGAGATCTTTGATAATCGCGTATTTTCTCAGTATGAGCGGATGCGCCTGATTGGGCTCGTCAAACAATCAGCTGTATTTGTGAATGCCGGTAAAGCGTGTCAGCAACTAGCCAAGTATCTTGCGGCCATCCATCAGGGAGTGCCTTTGACAATTGAGAAAAACTTGCTAATTAAGTTTGTCCTTCATGGGGTGAGCATGATCGAGCGGGCGATTGCCAATGAACAAATCCATTTAAGTCAGTTTAGCTGTCAAAATCCAAGACTTTTTTCTGTGCTTAAAGAGCAAATCTGGGTGTTGGAAGAAAGTTTTAACTGTCAGTTTTCTGAAGGGGAGCTTTATTATTTAGAAGAATTTATCGCCCCTTATGTTAGCATGCACACAATTTCTTGAAACTTGCACAGATTGAAGACAATCACTCTTAGGAGTGCACTGTCTTCTTTTTTTTGTCACAGTTGAGGGGGAAAGTGGCTGAGAAGGGGATTGATTGAATTGGCATGAAAGTTGCTTAATTAAGAAGTGAAAAGAAAGGAGGGACAAGTGATTTATGATTGGAATAATTGTTTTATCTCACGGTGACTTTGCCGAGGAGGCGATTCAATCAGCGGCTTTATTGGCCGGTCAGCAACCGAGCTTAATAGGCATAGGGTTACATCACGGGAAGGCACCAGAACAATTTCGACAAGAATTGCAAGTAGCGATTAAAAAGCTGGACGTTGGCGAAGGAGTTTTAGTTTTGGTCGATTTTTATGGTGGGACGCCAGCCAATGAAGTCATGAAATTAATGAAGACTCAGCCGATTCATGTTGTTTCAGGTCTCAACCTGGGAATGTTGTTGGAAGTGATTTTAAAACGAGACCAGGTTTCGTTGGCCGATTTAGCTGCTATCGCTGTTAACAGTGGCGTGGCGACTATTGTGGACATGAACCAACGTTATCAAGAGCTGACAAAAGAAGGAGAGGACGGTAATGAAGAATGTCGTATTAGCGAGAATTGATGATCGCTTGATTCACGGTCAAGTCATGACCTCTTGGTTAAATGTAACAGGGGCCACGCGCATTATCATTGTAGATGACGAAACTGCTCAGGATGCTTTTTTGAAGATGATCGTCACATCCGTTGCACCGGCTAACGTTAAGACGGAGGTCTATACAATTGAAGAGGCGGTGACCGTTTTTAAGGGATTGGCAGAGCGATCAGAGAAAGTCATCGTTTTGGTAAAATATCCAAGTGTTTTGGTCAATTTGGCTGAGAAGGGGATCGTATTTGCAGAGATTAATATTGGTGGGATGGGGGCTAAAGAAGGGCGGCAAAAGTTTTATAAAAACATTTCAGCTTCTCCCGAAGAATTACAGGCGCTGTCCGTGTTAATTGCGAAAGGAAGTGACATCTTTATTCAAATTATCGCTGAAGATAAAGCGATTGATGTGAAAAAATTGATTAAATAAACAGTGGGTGAGGTGAGTGCTCACTCTTTATGGAAAGGAGTATCATAAAATGGAAATTTCATTACTACAAGCATTTCTCATCGGCCTTGTGTATTATTTGGGGATTACAGGAACCCCTTGGTTATCAACTTTAGGAACGATCTCGTTTATTCAAAAGCCATTAGTCGCAGGAACGGTGGTTGGTTTTATTTTAGGGGATCCGATTCAAGGCGTGATTATCGGTTCCGCTATTCAACTGCCTTATATTGCATTTATCTCAGCTGGCGGAACGGCCCCAGTGGATCCAGGTTTAGCAGGTACTTTGGGAACGGCTCTTGCGATGGCAGCAGGTGTCGATGGGGCGACAGCGATTACCTTGGCGATTCCGATCGGATTGTTGGGAACTATAATTTGGGTCGCTCATATGACAATAGACGTTTTTTTCGTTCATATGGCAGACAAAGCAGCTGAAGAAGGAAACCTTGAGCGAATTAACTTTTTACACGTTGTACCACCACAAATTGTCTTGTTTTTGATGAGTGTCATTCCCGTAACCTTAGCCGGTTATTTCGGAGCGGGCGTGGTCACGAGTTTAATTGGGTATTTAGAAGGCACTCCCTTACATGTTTTGCAAGTTATTGGCGGTTTATTGCCCGCTTTGGGGATTGCCATGAATTTGCGCTCAATTAATCGGCCTAACACGTTATTATTTTTTGTGACAGGCTTTATCATGTTTACGTATTTATCATTGGATATTATCGTGATTGCTATCCTGGGTGGGATTATCGCTTACTTTTATACCACATTAAGCGACACAAAAGGCATGGCATAAGGCAAATGGAATTAGTTAGGGACGTTAATTTGCAGTCAGTAGCGTTTTTACAAGATAAGGAGGATCAAAATGGAAGAAGTTCAAGAAAAAGTTGTCACTAAAAAACTGGAAAAACGAGAAGTAGCTCGCTCATTTTGGCGTTGGACGTTTTTTAGTCATGCTAACTATAATTATGAGCGTTTGGAAGCTACCGGGTTGGTTCACGCCTTAAGCCCGATTATTAAAAAATTGTATCAAGATGACCCAGCAGAATTTAAACAGTCTTTGAAACGGCATATGTCTTTTTTTAATACAGAGCCACACTTCGGCGGGGTGATTGTCGGAATGGTGATTGCCATGGAGGAAGACAGAGCCAATGGGGCACCGATTACTGATGAAGCCATCAATGGTATCAAAACAGGATTAATGGGGCCTTTTGCCGGAATTGGTGATACCTTATGGCAAGGAACTTTGACCCCGATATTATTGGCCTTTGGTATCAGTTTAGGCGCAGAAGGTAATTTGATGGGGCCGGTGGTTTACGGTCTATTAATGTTTGGTATTATGTGGTCAATCGCATATTTTGCTTGGATGAAGGGATATGAATTAGGTAAGGCTGGCATTGAAAAAGTCTTAGGCGGAAATTTTTTACAACAGATTATCACTGGTGCATCAGCCATGGGGGCGATTGTGCTCGGGGCACTATCCGCTAGCTTTGTGTCGGTATCCTCCCCATTTATTATTAAAGTGGGCCAGGTGGAACTGGGGTTACAAGCAGATATCCTGGATAAACTTTTTAAAGGGATTTTGCCATTAGGGATCACGTTATTGACACTCTTTTTACTTAAAAATCGGCAGATGAAATCCACCAAAGTTATGTTGATTTTAGTGGGCATTGGGATTCTATTTGGGGTTTTGAATCTCTTATAATAGTCAGAAAGGAAGGATGTAAAATGGAATTAGCTAGAACAGCTGTTTTTCGCGGCGTTAAGGATTTAAGCATGGAGACTTATCCCAAACCTAAAGCAAGTCCAGGGAAAGTTGTGATGAAGGTTACAGCCTGTGCGATTTGTACTTGGGAGCAGCGGGTGTATTCAGGAGTCAAAGAGGTCGTCTTCCCTTTTATTGGGGGCCATGAGATATCAGGTGAAATCGTGGCAGTGGGAACGGGCGTTAACCCAGAGTATTGGCAAATCGGTGACAAGGTTGTCTATGGTGCGGGGATGGTTTGTGGCGATTGTTATTTCTGTAAGATTGGCCAGGAACAAAATTGTCAGCATTTTGATCACAGCAAACAGTTAGAAGGGCTACCTCATAAAGGCATGGGTGGCTTTTCTGAATACATGGTCTGCGATCCCCGATTTCTTTTTCACTATGAGCGAGTGAGCCCAGAAGAAGCTGCTTTAACAGAGCCCTTATCTTGTGTCATTCACAGTTGTGAGACAGCTAACATCCAATATGGTGACACCGTTGTTATTATTGGCTGTGGCATTATGGGGTTGTTGCACACTCAGTTGGCCATTAAAAGTGGGGCCCGAGTCATCTGTTCTGACATGAATGATCAGCGGTTGGCTTTGGCCAAATCACTGGGTGCCCATCACATTGTCAATCCCCAAAAAGCAGATCTCAAAACGAGTGTTATGGAGCTGACACAAGGCGTTGGCGCGCAAGTTGTTTTTGATACGACGCCAGTTCATCAGGTTGCGGCAGAGGCTGTCACCTTGTTGGCTCAATTAGGGTGTCTCGTCTTGTATTCCTCTTTTTACCCAGATGAACCAATTGGGGTTAGTCCTGATCGGCTGCATAAACGAGGGACTCGGATTGTCGGCACGGCTAATTCCAATAGCCGCGATTTTGTTAGAGCGACCCAATTAATTAGTCAGGGAATTATCGATGTCAGTCCCTTCATCAGTCAAATCTATTCTTTTGATGATATCCATTTGGCCATGGAAAAGGCAATATCAGGAGAAAACTACCGAGTGGTGGTAAACATGCAAGAAAGGAAGGCGTAAAATATGTTAGTCACATTAAAGACATTGTTAACCGATGCTAAAAAGCAACAGCGAGCTGTTGGGGCATTTAACGCCCCCAATCTGGAAACGATTCGTGCTGCAATTGAAGCGGCTGAGGAGTTGCAATCACCCGTTATTTTGCAGCATGCAGAAGGTCATGATAGTTTGATTCCTTTAGCGGAAATTGGCCCAATTATGTTGGATTATGCTAAAAGAGCCACTGTTCCGGTAGCCGTTCATCTGGATCATGGGGCGTCTTTTGACGCATGCCTACAAGCCATTCGCTTAGGTTTTACTTCAATCATGTATGATGCATCAAGTAAAGCGTATCAGGATAATTTGAAAGAAACCAAAGAAATCGTCAAGATTGCTCACAGTGTGGGGGTGTCAGTTGAAGCAGAACTGGGGCATATTTTCACCTCTGCGCTAGGTGGGGGGGAAGGACGCGCTGTTGATCCAGAAGAGGTTTACGATGATGTAGAAGCGATTTACACCGATCCCGAAATAGCCAAAGAATTTGTCCTTGAAACAGAGGTGGATTGTTTGGCGATTGCTTTTGGCACGGTTCATGGCGTGTATCTAAAGGAGCCAAAATTGGACTTACCAAGAATAAAAAAAATCCGTGATGCCACGGCTCTCCCTTTAGTCATGCATGGCGGCTCAGGGGTGTCGGAAGCTGACTACCGGACGGCTATAGCCAATGGCATTTGCAAGATAAATTATTATACTTACGGCAATCAGGCCGGGGGCCGGGCGGTAGCCGATTATATCCGGCAAGTTTCTACTGATGATCAATTATTTTTTGAAGACGTTGTGACCAGCGGAACAGCGGGTATTAAAGCCGATCTTAAAGCTGCTATGGCCATTTTTAAGAATACGATCTAAGGAGGATGTCAATGAAAAAAGTCGTGGCGTCAATTATGTGTGCCAATGCCATGAAGATGCAAACAGAACTAAACGCCTTAGCTGAGGCTGGCATCGATTGGTTGCATTGCGATGTGATGGATGCTGTTTTTGTGGATAATTTGGCAATGGCTCCTTATAATTTACAACCAATCGTTGCTGATCGTCGTTTTACAACAGACATCCATTTGGCGGCTTGTCATCCGGAAACTATAGCCAAGCTCTTTTTCGCGACCCCACCTGATTATCTGACATTTCATATTGAAGCTTGTCGCGACCCTGCTCAATTAATTGAAGCCATTCATTCTCAAGGAATTAAGGCAGGCATTGCCATTAGCCCAGCCACTGATTTAGATCAGTTGCTACCATTTGTGGCAAAGGTTGATCTTGTGCTAGTTATGACGGTTCCACCAGGATTTTCTGGGCAAGCTTTTAGGAATAGGGTCTTGCCGAAACTCAGAGCACTTCAAGATTATCTAAAGACACTCGAAGTTCCTCCTTTAGTTCAAGTTGATGGTAATATCAACTTGCAGACAATCAAGCAAATTAATGCTTATGGCTCAGCTAATTTATTTGTAGTTGGAACGTCAGGATTATTTAATGGGGAGCAGTGGAGTTATCGTGAGAAGGTTGAGGCGTTAAAGAAGGTTATTGGAGTAAGTGGTTAAAAGTGATCAAAGTCTTGTGTCCAAAATTAGCCGAGTTATTTTAGGAAAACCAGAAAAGACTTGTTAATTTTTATGATGGGTCGGCTATTGTTAAAGTTGTTGCCTCTAACTGTAAGTAGTTTAAACAGTTAGAGGCTATTTTCTGTGTGAAAACGTCACAATTGAAATTAACCTCAATTTATGAGGAATTAGTTCAGTTCTTTTAGGATGATTGAGTTAAAAAGCCGTTTCATAGGAAGTGGAAGATCGTGCTCTTTAGTTTTTCACTAGATCTGCTTCAAAGCCAATACGTTCCGATAAGGGGAGAGTGTTCGAAGTCTAAAGGATCGTCTTTCTAGCTGAGCTAGAGCAATTAAAGAGTTTAATCAATCTCTCAAGCCCATTTATTTGGTAAGGGGTTACAAAGATTGAACCAAAAGAAGATACTTTTTGTAAGAATGCTCGCTTATAATGAAAATGTAAGGAGGAGAGAGACATGTTCATAGATTCTCGAGGTCGATTGATATTAGAAGAGTTAGCCCTCTATCAAGGAAGAGTCGTGACGAAGAAAATGATGGAGAAGTACGATTTAAATTCACGTCAGATCGATTACTCACTTGTAAAAATCAATGATTATTTGACTTATCACCAAATGGAAAAGGTTATTAAAGTGAATGGTGAGCTAATTGCCAATTTTGATGTATTAGACGTTCTTTCAAAACTCAAGAAATACAGTAAGAAAGTCTATGTTCTTTCAGAAGAAGAACGGGTTGAATTAAGTTTATTGTTGTTAATCGCTCAAGAGCAGCCACTTTCCTTACAAGATTTTATCATTGACTTAGGAATTAGTAAAAATACCGCCTTAAAAAATATGAAAAATGTGAAGAAAATGTTAGCTCGTTACAAATTGACACTCGTTTATTCACGCAATGCAGGGTATCAGGTAGAAGGAAAAGAAACCGCTATCCGATCGTTACTAAGAGACGTTGTTATTAAGCTTGTGGACGATCAAATTAAAACAGATTACCTACTTTCACTGCTAAAAATTGAACAAGAACTTGAGATTGTTCGTGATAAGATGACTGAATTAGAAAAAAAATTGTCGATCGTTTATACAGATCATCGTCATACAGCTGTTTCATTACTTATTGCTATTTTTCTTCGCAGAATTCAAAGTAGCAAAATAATTGAAGAGCGGATCCCTGATAAGAAAGCTATTTTAGAAACTCAAGAATATCAAGAGATGGCTAATATGTTTGAAAAAGCAGGTATTCCAGATATTGAAATGATTTATTTTACGATCTATGTACTGGCAATTGATATCTCTAAAGTGGAGGATGTCTTGGAAAACGACATTCCTAATTTAAGATTGGCAATCGATGAACTTATTGATCTATTTGAGAAAAAAGCTTGTATTATTTTTTTTGACCGCAGGTTCTTAATTAAAATGTTAACTCAACATTTAAAGCCAGCTTATTATCGCGTTAAATATCGCCTAAATTTAACCAAAGGGTTTGATGAAACTTTGGTGAATGAAGCGACAGGAAAAGAGTTTCATAATATTTATCAAATTGTTGAAACCTGTGTTAGACCAATAGAAAAAGTTTTCGGCAAACCGTTACCTGTAACAGAATTAAGATTGCTGACACTGATTTTTGCAGGAGAAATGACCAGTGAGCGTAATGAACAAAAAGAACAATATCGTGCTGCGGTTGTTTGTTCAGAAGGGATTTCAGTTTCACGTCTCCTATATTTAACATTAGCAAATCTAATTCCGGAACTACATTTTTTGCAACCGATGTCTTATCGTGAATTAGTCAGTATGGATTCAGCTAGCTATGATTTGGTTATCGCTCCTTTTTATGTCGAAACCACTAAAAAATTGATTATTATTGATCCCGTGATCACGCAAAAAAATCGCAATCGTATTAGAGAAAAAGTATTAAGTCAGTTATATGGATTTACTACAACAAGATTAAGCGTTGAGCGAATTATGGAGATCGTTCGTCAGCACACCAATATTCAAAATGAACAGCAACTCGTATCAAATTTAGCCAATTACATGTACGTTCCTGAAAAGAAAGTGAAAAGAAACAATCTGACCTTATCAAGTTCCAGTCCTAATTTATCAGAATTATTCCCGAAAGAACACATTACCAAAGTAAAACAAGTGGCTGATTGGCAAGAAGCATTGAGCGTTGTTGCCGAACCCTTAATTCGTGATGGCTCGATTGTTCCTGAATACATCGAAAAAATTATTGAAAACTATACTAAGGCCATGCCTCATATCGTTTTTGGCAAAGAAATAGCGATTCCCCATGCGAATGCGGAGCCTTTAGTCAAGCAACTTGCCATGAGCATGTTAATTATTGAAGCTGGCGTAACATTTAGTGACACTCAAACGGTTCATATTGTGATCTTACTAGCAACACCAGATAAGCAGTCTCATTTAACGGCGATGCTTCAGCTGTTGGATTTATCTGCTGCTGATGATGATGTAACGAAATTGATAACAAGTTCATCAGTAGACAGTATTATAGATATTCTACAATCTTTTTGTTAAAAACTAGCTAGTTTTTATTCAGGTGACGACCTGAAATTAAAAATATAATGGAGGGTTATTATCAATGAAACAAATTGTTTATTATGGAATTGAGGATATTCGCTTAAAAGAAGTAGCTGTACCAGTGCCTGCTGCAGGTGAAGTAGTCGTGAAAAATAAGGTCACGTTAACATGTGGTACCGATTGTAAAATGTTTATGCGTGGTTATCGCTATAATCCACCACACTTAATTGGTCATGAAGCTGCGGGTGATGTTGTGTCAGTGGGAGAGGGGGTTACTAAATTTAAAATTGGTGATCGCGTCGTGGCTCACAATACAGCACCTTGTCATAAATGTTATTGGTGCAAGAAAGGGCAACATTCAATGTGTGTTGATCTACCTTCTAATTTGGGTTCCTATGCAGAATATCAGCTAATTCCCAAAAATATTGTGGAAGAAACCATGTTTCTAATGCCGGATGACATGGACTATAAACAAGCAGCCTTAACAGAGCCCCTATCATGTGCAGTTTACGGCATTGATCAGGTGGATATCGAACAAGGTGACAGTGTTGTTGTAAATGGTTGCGGACCAATTGGCCTGATGTTTATTCGATTGGCCTATCTTAAAGGGGCGCGAGTCATTGCCTGTGATAATAAGCAAAACCGTTTGGAATTAGCTAAGAAAATGGGGGCATTACATCTAATTAACATTCAAGAACAAGATCAAATCCAAGCAGTGCGTGAATTGATCGAAGACGCAAGGGGTGTTGATGTGGCGATTGAAGCGGCAGGCTTACCAGAAGTATGGGAAATTGCTTTCCAGCAAGTTAGAGCTGGCGGTCAAGTTCTGTGTTTTGGTGGCACCAAAACTGGCACGCAAGTAACTTTTGACTGCACAAGAATGCACTATGAACAAATTACAGTCAAAGGCGTTTTCCACACAACGCCGATACATGTTAATGCCGCCTTTGAATTATTAAAAATGAAGGCAATCTCAGCGGAAGATTTTGTTGAAAATGAGTACACCATTGAGGAAACTGAAATGGCTATTCGTGAACATGCTGCAGGTAAAGTCATTAAGAATTGTATTATTTATAACTAAGACGGCATGGGAGTGTAACCGATGGAAAGTTTAATTTCAAAAGACTATATTTTTGTGAAAAAAACCTATGAAAATAGTGATGAAGTGTTTGAGGATTTAGGCAAATTATTAATCAATCAAGGTTATGCCAAGCCTACCTATATAGACGCACTAAAAACCCGAGAGGAAAAATTTCCAACAGGGCTATTAACCAATGGGTTAGGTGTTGCCATTCCACATACAGAGGCCTCACAAGTAATAAAATCACGGATTGTTGTAGCAAAATTAACCAAACCTGTACATTTTAACGAGATGGGCAAAGTTGCAACGCCGATTGATGTTGACATGATCATTATGTTAGCGTTGAATGATGGAAAAAAACATTTAGAAGCCTTGCAAAAGATAATCTCGATCGTAGGCAATCATGAGTTACTTAAGGCATTAGAAAGTGCTGATACTTGCGATGCAATATATGACGTATTTGACGAAGTGATCAATAGTTAAAAGAGGAGAGAAGAGAAATGAAAACAATTATCGTAGCATGTGGTGGTGGAATCGCCACCTCACAAACTGTGGCAGTAAAATTAGGCAATCTGTTAGAAGAAGCGGGAATTCGCAAAAATGAATTTAACATTGAGGCAATTAATATCAACTCCATTCCCTCATATGAAAATGTAGCCGATTTATATGTGTCTATATCACCAATCGGCGAAAAACAATACTCATTACCTACTTTTAGTGGGGTGCCATTTTTGACCGGGATTGGTGCTAAAGAAGAATTGGAAAAAATTCTTGCAGAATTTAAGAAATAACAACACGCTTGAGGAGGAGAATAAATGGAAATTATTCAAACGATCTTTCAAAGTATCATTGATCTAGGAGCCCCAGTATTTCTGCCAATTATTTTAACCATTATTGGAACACTATTAGGAATGAAGTTTTCAAAAGCCTTTGCAGCAGGTTTAATTTTAGGGGTTGCTCTAGTCGGTATGGGAATGGTCATGGATTTCATGACAGCTAATGTTGGGGCTGCGGCACAAGCGTTTATCAAAAATACAGGGGTGGAACTAAAGGCCCTCGATATGGGATGGGCGCCAGCTTTAGGCTTAGTCTGGACATGGGAGTATGCGTTCCTCATGTTTCCTGTCCAAATCATCATTAACGTGTTGATGTTAGCCTTTAATTTGACTAATTGCTTAAACATGGATATGTGGAATGTGGCAAACAAAGTCTGTACAGCCTTTTTGATCACTTATGTAAGTGGAAATATCTACCTTGGATTTGCGCTAGCCATCCTTCAATGTATATTAGAACTTAAAAACGCTGACTATACTCGTTACCGCTTGGAAAAACTATCCGGTATTCCAGGAGTGTCAATGCCTCATCCAATGTTTTTAGCGGGGATTTGGTTCTACCCCTTCACCCATTTAATGGATGTCCTATTACCAGATAAGGTGAACATTGATGCTCAAAAAATTCGTGACAAAATCGGTGTCTTTGGCGAAAACCATATTATGGGGTTCCTAGTGGGATGTTTTATCGGTATTTTTGGCGGTTATGATATTCCAGCCATTTTAACTTTAGGAGTTCAAGCTGGAACAGCTTTGACATTATTTCCTTTAGTTGCCAAATTATTTACAACATCACTAACCCCTATTAGTGAAGGAGCTACGGAATTTATGAAACGTAAATTTGCTGGCCGTGAATTTACGATTGGCTTAGATTGGCCAATTATGGCTGGGCGCTCTGAACATTGGTTGCTAATGATTCTTGCTATACCTGTTATCTTTATCTACGCCATTTTTTTACCAGGTAATATCGTCTTACCTTTTGGTGGTTTGATGGAGATATGTCTGATCGTTCCGTTATTCTATTTAACGATGGGCAACTTAGTAAAAATGGCCATCGGAACGCTGATAGGTATTCCGATTCACCTTTATGCTGCCTCGTACTTTGCGCCGCATTTTACCAAGCTTGCTGAAACTACAGGGGGTGCCACTGTTCCTAAAGGCCAAATGTTAGCTTGGTTGGGAATGGATATTTCTGAATTGCGTTGGATTTTTGCGACGGCTTCTCAAGGCAATGTTATTGGAATAGTGTTTGCCGTCGTGACCATTCCCCTAGCAATCTATTATTTTAAATCAATAAAAAAGGAAGATCAAAAGTATGCGGCAGAATTAGGTTATGACATTAAACCAAAATAAAATGAGGTGACGAGATGCTTAAAAAAGGACTGTTTATATTCTTTACATTGCTATCTGCGATTTTCTTAGTCATAAGTGTGATATCGTGGAATATCTATCTTGGAGGGTGTGCCTTTGTTATGGCGGTGTCATTGACTCGCTTTTTAGATGCCGATATTAAAAGAAGAGCGCCCCATGAGGCTATTGAAAAAAGTAATTAGTCAGCGTAAACACCGTCTCTCTGACCATTAGGAACCTGATTAACTATCGACAAAATGAAGGGAAGTAGAGGATATTATGACTAAGTTTAGTGATTCTGTACTATTAGAAGAAGCAAAGAAAACCTGTCATTATTTTTGGCAGTCAGGTTGGGGAGAGTTTCATGCAGGCAATCTCAGTTATTTATTAGATGAGGTGGAACTAGCTAAATTCTCTAGTGATTTTACTTTAAAGCGGGAAATACCTGTAACCTTTTCCACCGAAGGGTTAGCTGGTAGAGTATTTCTCGTAACGAGAAGTGGAGCTGTTTTTCGTAAGATTTTACAGAATCCTGAAGAAGATTTTGGGGTTATTCGAGTAAGAAACGGCTATTTGGAAGTCTTGTGGGGGTTCGCCAATGACCAACGACCGACAAGTGAACTCTCAGCACACCTACAATGTCACAGTAAACGCTTGGCTGCTAACGATAAAAATCGCTTAGTTTTGCATTGTCATCCGACTTATACGATCGCGATGACATTTGCTCATCAATTGGATCAACAAAAATTTACTGAAACTCTTTGGCGTTTAAATTCGGAGTGTGTTCTTGTTTTTCCTGATGGCCTGGGTTTATTGCCTTGGATGGTCTGTGGAGACGGCGCGATTGGCGCAGAGACCGCAAAAAAAATGAAGGATCATCGAATTGTGATTTGGCCCTATCATGGAATGTTTGCCTCTGGTGAAAGCTTTGATGAAGTTATTGGCTTAATCGAAACCATTGAAAAGAATGCTCAAATATACATGTTAACGCAACAAGCCCTGAATCCTGGCATTCAGACAGAACAGGTGAGGGAATTGGCTAAAGCATTTGAGGTTGAGATGTATTATTAATAAATACATGATATTAAATAATCAGACAGATAGTTCCATTGGATAATTCGCATAATCAGACCACAAGAGAGGAACTTTCAGATTTTTTCTAGTTGGAAGTTTAACGGTAAAGAGGGATTATTTAATAGGAACCATATAGAACACTAGTTATAACTGGTTACTACAGGAGCCTAACTCAAGGCCATGAAGCTCCTGTAGTAACAATCAGCTACTAAACAACCTATTCCAAATTAGCATGTTGCTTCTTTAAATCCTCAAAAGTCAAACCTTTAATCTCGGCTAATTCTAGAGATAAAATATCATGGTATAACATCAAACCTTGTTCGAAGACGGTTGTCATTGGTTGAATTGAAGTAAAGGCTTGTGAACTTTTCGAAGGACTCTGAAAAGTGACAATACCATCAGCCAACTTGGCAATCGTGCTTTCTGAATTAGAAGTGAGATGCCAAATTTTTGCGCCCAACTCTTTGGCTTTAATGGAAATACCTTTTGGGAATAATGATTCTCCTGAGGCACTGCCAACAACAAGTAGGTCATTTTTTGTAATAGGCGGTTCGTTTAAATCACCGACCATATGACAATTGATGCCTAAATGAGTGAACCGTTTAACGGCAGTTTCTAAAGCCATTTTTACGCGCCCAACACCTATAAAGAATACTTGATCTGCGGCTAAAAGAGCTTTTAGATAGTCATCTGTTTCTACCACAGATACTTTTTCGAGTAAATAGTTAAGTTCTTCGATGACACCTTGTCTATATTCTTGATAATTACTCATTGATCATCAACACCTTACAATAGAATTCTTTTTGTTCATGAATCATGTCAAATGCTGCGGGTAGTTCTTCCAAGGAGACTCTGTGAGTGACTAAAGGTATTAAGTTTAATTTTTTGCTAGCGATGGCCTCAGCAGTAATGGACCATTCATTTTTGGGAAAATGATCCCAGATACTGTTAAACATCCCAATAATAGTGCCTTCTTTGCGCATAAACTGATCGTAGGTTTCTTTTTTTAAGGTCATATCAGAATGCGGATTTCCTAATAGAACAACTTTTCCAAAGGTGCGAATACTTCTTGCACAAGCATCGAAAGCAGCGGAAGAGCCTGTGGCTTCAATGGCGATATCTGCTAAATTTCCTTGAAAAATCTCCAAAAGATAGTCTTCTGGAGCGACCTTTTGACTGTTAAGGACATGGTCAAATCCCAGATTTTTGGCAAAATCAACTTTCATTTGATCAATATCAATTAGAACCACTTTTCCAGCACCATTGATCATAGCCCATTGAGCAACCATTAAGCCGATTGGGCCAGCACCATAAATGACGATTTTATCTCCAAGAGTAACTTTTGCCTTATTAACGACATGTTGGGCAACTGTCGCAGGTTCAACCATCGCCCCTTCCTCGTATGTCACATGATCTTCCAAAAGCACCAGATTTTCAACTGGCACAGCTAGGTATTCCTCAAATCCACCATCTGTTCGCGAGCCAAAATAGTTGTAATTTTTGCATTGAGCATAATAGCCAGATTGACAAAACTCGCATTTTCTACAGGGGATTAAGGGGAAGATTGCCGCTTTTCTGGCTAAGAACCTTTCAGAAACACCAGGTCCTAATGCAATAATTTTTCCAGCAAACTCGTGTCCCAACACAGTTGGAAAATGGTAGGAGCCGGTAACAAACGTCCTTGGAATATCCGACCCACAAATACCGCAAGCAATATTATGAAGTAGCACCTCACCAGATTTAGGGATTGGTTTTTCTTTTTCTACTAAGACTTGTTTGCCAATTGCCTGTAATTCGACAGCTTTCATTATGAATCTTCCTCTCTATTTAACTTGGTAATCCTAAAATGCCTGCGTATGACAGGAGGATTCCGGCCGCAAAAATGATTAAGATGATAATATTGATGTTTACTTTTTTTCGAACTAACCAATAAACAAAAAGTGTGACACCTAAAGGAAGTAATCCTGGCATAAGGGCATCAAGCACTTGACTTTGAATAGCTAACTCCGTTTCACTGAACTTAAGAACTGTCGGAATTGTAACATTTACCCGCGAAGCCGTCATACATCCGACCACCATCAGACCGACCATGCTAAAAATCTCCGTTAAGCGATTGATGGTTCCTTCTCGTAACATGGTTAAAATAAACGATTTTCCCTTTTGATAACCTAAACGATACATGGTCCAACTACAAGCAATCATACAAATTTTGTAGACGATTTCGAAGAAGATCGGCCCCACAAAACTTCCTTCAATGGCAATTGAGCAAGCAATTCCACCTAGTATTGGATATAAAATCCCCTGGCTTACAGTGTCACCTATTCCCGCAATCGGCCCCATTAATCCAGTTCGTAACGAGGTGATAGAGTCTTCAGTAATATCTTCAGCCCCATTTGCTCTTTGTTCTTCCATTGCAGATGCAATGCCTGGAATTACGGTTCCAGCAAAAGAAAACTCTGTGTTGTAAAAAACAAAATATTTTTTTAGTTCCTTGACTTGACGTTCTTTATCATTAGGGTAAAGCTTTCTAATAACTGGAACCATTGCATTGGCTTGGCCTAATGCTTGTAAACGTTCATAGTTATAGCAGGATTCGCTTGAATAGGTTAAGGCGTAATTTTTCAACAATTCTTTTTTTGTTAATTTGACTTCCATTTTTATGCCCCCTTACTTTTAGGTTTGATATCTAAGAAACCAGTATTGTAAAAAACCACACCCATTACGGCAGCTAGACCAGTAATGGCCATTACATCAAATTTCAAGTAAACCGTTAGTAAAAATCCTAAGAAATAGAATGGCATGATTTTTTTCTTGCCCATAAAGCTTAACAACATGGCAATTCCCAATGCTGGCATTAATGCTCCGACAACTTGCAACGCTTCAACAAATGAGTCAGGTATCATGTTTAATAAATTTTGCATAGGTTCTGCTCCGAAATACACTAAAACAAATGCTGGAATACCAACCACTAAGGTATTTAGAATACCTGAGGGCACAAAGTTCATCAATCTCATTCCGGTAATATTCCCTTTGTCTAAAAACTCCTCTGCTTTGTGGACCCAAAGTGCATTGAGTGACATCGTCAATTGATTGGTTAAAATTCCGAATAGACTAAAAGGAACAGCAAAACCAACAGCCAGACTTGGGTCAGCCCCAGAAAGAATCGTCATTGCCGTTCCAAAGACAGCGGCTACAGGCAAATTCCCTGGCATTGTCCCACCAGCAGTAATCCATCCGAGATAAGCCAAGTTGATGTAGGCGGCTGCTTGCATGCCATTTACTGGATCTCCCATAGCCAGCGCGACTAAAGTTCCCGTAACAATCGGATAGTCCCAGGTACGAGTAAGCAAATGAGATGGTTTCCAGCTAGAAAAAACAGCAATAATTCCAACGATAATAGCAGATAGTAACATCTTTGTTCCTCCTTTATAAATATTTATCTAAACGAACTGCTTTTTGATCCGGAATGACGTGGATATCAATCGACATTCCAGCTTTGATTAACTTTTTAAAAATAGCCCTTTCATCGTCAGACGCAGAGATGTTTTTGTAGAGAACACTTCGATTTTCTTTAGCTCCCATCCCACCAACAATCATTTCTGTGATTTGGCAGTCATTTTCCAAAAGGCTTTCGATAACTCTAGGGCCTTTTACTAAAATGATCACTTTTTTATCTGTATTTGGAATATCCCTAACAAATGAAATGGCCTGCGCAACTGATTTCACCTGGATGTCAATGTCTGCGGGAGCGGACATTTTTAAAAGTTCTGACATAAAGTCATCTTTTGCAACATCATCGTCAATAATTAAAATTTGATTTCCTCTTTTTTTCTTGACCCAAGCTGTCATTACTTGACCGTGAATCAAACGATCATCTACTCTGGTTAATACAATTTCACCCATCGTTTACCCTTCCTTTCCCATTGTTTCAAATAGTTCTTTAATGCCATCTTTTCCAACTGCTTGCACATGTTTAGCTAATTCATCAAGTGACATAACATCTCGATTAGCAACCGCTTCGATCACCATCGGTAGATTGACGCCTGTGATAGATCGATAATTCACTTCATCTTTCAGTTCTTTGTAGTTTTGTGCGGTAACGTTGTATGGGCTTGCGCCAAAAATGTCACACAAAACCAAAACGCCATCGTTCATCGCTAACTCACGCATCTTTTCAGCGACTTCTTTTTTATAATCATCAATACTGGTTTCGTGGAAGAGACATAAGCAATCAACATTATCTGCTTCACCATAAATCAAGTTCAATGCTGAAACATAGCCTTTAGCTAGTTCTCCATGAGTTAGAATTAAAATTCCGATCATTTGAACACCTCCTTAGTGGAATAATAGCAATTATCATGCCAAAAAATAAAAACCTTGTTAGACAAGGTTTTATCGTACATATTCGGTTGTGTGCCGAGGGAACTATCAGTGTGCCATGACTAGTGTGCCAACCCAGTGCAATTAACACTGACCAACTCCATTATATAAGTGATCTCGCTGTCGTTGACGCTTATAGCAAATCTATTTTCGAGGGAATCGAACTGTTTTTTCAAAAAAGCATAAAGAACGGGATTGCTTTCCATTATGTCGTGAACGTTTTCTCGTTCAAATTGTTCTTTTCGAATTGCTCGTTCTAACAAGTTGCTGGCATGAAACAAATATTTAATCCAAAAGGCTGGATAGTTATCAATTATAAATTTATTACCGATCGCCATTGCTTGCTTTTCTAGTAAGTCATATACGATTGAGGCATCTAAAAAGTTTAAATTTTCTTCTAGTATACAGATAATTTTTCGTTTGCGATCAATTTCATTGGTCCTACTTTCTTCTAGTTCCGTTATTTCCACGACACTATTCCCAATATAGCCACTTTGCTCGACAATATCTTGCGTTAACCTCTCTAAAGACATTTTAGGAAGTAATGCTTTTCTGTTCGCTTCAATGGCCATTGGGGTTGTCACCATCTTAATCGTTTTAGTCGGGATACCAGTTTTTTTGGTGATGATATCGCCAAATAGATTTAATGATCCCATATCACTTAGAAGGACAACACCTTTGCCTTGATCAATTTGTTGCACAAGAGCTGTTGCCTTTTCCAAGGCCTCGCCAACAGATTGTGCTAAAGGCATGTTCAAGCCTTTAGCATGGTCAACATCTAATATCTGATTAGCAGTTTTGGCCAGATCACTGGCTGCTTGTTCTCCGTGCATCAAAATGAGTACACCAATCTTTTTTTCTGAATATCGCTCATTCATGGCTTTTAAATACAGCGAAATGAAGTAGATCTCACTTTTAGGCAAACGAATATTAAGTTGATCAGATATTTCTTGGTGTATCAGCCGAGCAATCGTCATTTCTCTAGCCAATTCATTTTTAGCGTAGACATTTTCTTCGTTGAAGGAAGCTTCTTTAAACGAGTATCCTTCACCAATTTTTTCAATCAAGGTATCCAAGTGTAAAGCGAGACTTTTGATATTGCTGTCATCAAGCGGATAGTCTTCAGCATCAGAAATCTTTTTCAGGATGGCCATCGTTACCTCGTAATTTTTGCGAGAGACGATTTTGAAAAGAGGTTGTTGATATTTCCGATTGTTTGAGGCCAATTGTGAAGCTTTCCCTTGGATCAGCTCTCTTAAAGAAGAGATGTTCTCTTCTTTATGCAAATACTTTTCGTAAATATCCAGGACGTCATTAGAGATACTTGTTTCTTCAACTAAGATAAATGGGTTTGATCGCTCTTTATCATCTGGCGAAAATACAAAATCAGAAATTTGCAGCATTTTCAATTTTTCTTTCATTTCATTTTCCGACATAGTATCAGAATGTGCAAAATAGAATTGATCAATCAAATAGGTTGAGAGATGGGATAATTTTATATGAATGTCAGGATCGTTTTTTGCTAGACTTTCCACTAAAGCATTGGCACAAAGCAGTTGGATATCATTTCGTAGCTGACCAATATTACCGATCGTATCGTATTGAAGAAAGAAGCGAATAACATCCTCATTAACAATTAACTTTTTACCTATTTTTTTTGATTCTTGATTAAATGAAAAATGAACCAGTTGGATTTTTTCGTTGATACCTCTTTCTTTAACACTAGGCATCGAAATAACCAAAGGAATTCTACGCAGAAATGTTGACAGGATAGTTCCTTGAATGTCTTCAGTCGTGGCGCCGATAATCAGAACATTCACCTTTCTTGTGATGTCTGTTTCTCCCAATCGATAGAACTCCCCACGATCGATAATTGAAAATAACATTTCTTGTCCTTCAGCAGGTAGCCGATGAATCTCATCTAAAAATAAAATCCCACCATCTGCGGTTTCAACCACACCGATCTTATCCTCGTTAGCACCAGTAAAGGCATTTTTTTTGTGTCCAAACAATTGATCAAGTAGCAGTTGTTGATTATTGGAGTAATCAGCACAATTAAACACGATAAATGGAGCGTCACTTTTGACAGTTTTGGCGTGGACCGCGTATTGATACATAAATGATGCAAAAGTTGTTTTACCTGAACCTGATGGCCCAGTAATCAATGTATGTAAACCATGAGGGGGATATAACAGGGCTGCTTTGGCTTGCTTAACAGCATTAGAAAGAGAGCCGTCATATCCGATAAGTTCACTAAAAGGGTAGTCCGAGGAAATAGTTGGTTGTCCACTGACTAAATAGTCGGAAAAAGCATCCAGATTTTCAAACTCGAGTTGCTTTATCGGCTGATTCAAATGATCTTCTACCTCTTGTTTGCTTAAAAAAAATACCGGACGTCCCACAATTTTGATTGCTAGTTCTTCTTCAACTAGTTTATTAAGTTCTCTGCTGACGTTATAGCGAACAATTCCAAGGGCTTCTGAAATTGACTGCGCATCTGTTTGTAATTTATCCTTAGTCACAAAAAACTGAATGGTCATAGATTGAAGATAGTGATAGATGTCTTCTTTTCTTCCCAAATCCTTTTCTCCTTTATAAATTATTCGTAACGCGATGAAAGTGCTGTCATTTTTTCTGGTTGAGACTTGCAACTGAAAGCCTTAAATTTATCCTACATTCTACAGGATAATATTAGTTATGACAACTAGACTAGAAAAAAATCCACAATTATCAAAATAAATCGATCAATTTTAAGCTCTTTTGATTTTTCCAGAAAGGTTGTTTTTGCCCTTTAGAATCACCTTGTTTACAGCTAATTATTAGGGAATAGATGATGGATGAGACCATAAACAGTCTATTAAAATGTTGATTGACTTCTTTTCGCTGAAAGTTCTTTCAGCTATTCGGTTATAATTAGCGGTTCTTATAACGCATTGTTAACGAACGGAGGGCATGATATGCTTTATTCCGCAATAAAATGAACAGAAAGCAATCAACCAATAGAGGTGAGTAAATGAAGCGAAAAAGCAGAAGGCGCTCTTCAAACAACACCCATTCTCAACGATCTTCCATTAAGATAAACGATAGAAGATATCGGGAAATGAAGGCCCAAAAAACTCAAAAAAGACGAAAAATCATTATGGTGGTTTGCCTGATCGTTATTGCTATCACAAGTACCTTAGGTAGTTTGATTGTTCAACATCAACTTAGTGAGAAGCAACTACTAGCCATTACTACCGGGGCAAACATGACAAACGAGCTTTCTAAGCTATTTTCAACTGCTCTTTTAAGTGGTAAAGAAGAAGTGGATCTTTCAGCTTTTTCGATGTCAGACAAGGAATTGACGGCGGATTTAGTAAAAAATGCCTACAGTGAAGCTTATTTTCAAAGTCCCTATATGATTGGGACAACCGAACGTTTAAAGAATTACGATGAAACAACCAAAATAGCCACAATTGACTATGATATAAATGAGTGGCAGCGCAAAAGAAAACAAGTGAAAGCACATCGAAAAGTTCAGGCGATTGTAAAAGATAAAATTTATTATGAGATGGATGATTTACAAAAAGCGCAAGTCTTAAATGATTACTTATGTGAGACGATCACTTACAGTAAAAGAAGTGAATTGCTTGGTACAGCAGATGATATTCGGAATGTTTATGGCGCCATCATCGAAAAAAAAGCGGTGTGTCTAGGATATGCCTATGCTTATAAGGCTTTGATGGACGAGGTGGGAATTCCTTGTGTAGTCGTAGTGGGACATGCAAGAGAATATCATGCTTGGAACAAAATTAGCATAGACGGGAAATGGCGTGTGGTAGATGTGACTTGGAATGACTCTCCCCAAAATAAAAATCAGTACTTCAATTTGACCGATGCTGAAAATGCTGATCATGAGCAGTATGACTACTTTGTTCTTAGTGAATATGTTGCCGATTATATTGCTAATTGAGGGGTTAAACTTTTTTTAGACAAAGGAGTAGCCCTCAGTTGGAGGCTGAGGGCTAGGAGATGCTTAGTTATCTGAGATAACTAAACGAATGAAAAAGTTTTGTTAGGGTTGTTTGTTGGTATATGTATATAATAACGGGGAAATATGAAGAAGTTGTGAGGATAAATCAAGGATAGTGGGGATTTTTTGTTAAGGAAGCTGACTACTTTTTTATTTCAAGTTGCGTACGCCATGATAAAAATTAATGCTTATTGATAAGTCTTTAAAAGAGTATGGGCTTTATCTAAGAGCCAATCAATCATTTCTCTCGGCTCAATCACCTTTGCTTCGGCTCCCAGCTGAAGAACAAACTCGGCCGTAAAGTTCAAATCAGATTGGGCTAAGCGACCGTCAATGTAGCCACTGCCATCCTTATTAATCACTAGAGAGTCTCGTAAATAAGGGGCTTCAAGACATTTATTCACCCCAATTTCTCCCAGTTCAATCAAAAGCTTTAAGGTATCCTTAGGTTGATAGTCCGTTTCAATCGTTTTAAGAGGGACACTATTTTCAATGGGGTCCGCCAATTGGGTCACTGAAAGGACCCTGTCAATGCGATAATACCTTAAGTCATTTAGCGCCAAATCTCTGGCATACAAATACCATAACCCATTGCTTGCGTAGACGCCCATCGGTTCAAGTGTTTTTTCTGAGCGCTTAGTTTGAGAGTGATAGGTTACAAGCAGTCTGTTTTTAGACAAAGCTGCCGCCATTATCTCCGATAAAAAAGGTGTACTCACCATTTGTGGCGGTTGCCTTAATTGAAAGACCTCTGATAATTTTTCTAAGCGATTGCGTAGAGAGAGGGAGACGACAGACAATAATTTCTCGCGAGCGGCCGTCACATTTAGTTGGAAAGGGAAATCTTGAAAATCAGCTAAGGAAGACATGGCAAAAAATAAGGAGACAATCTCGTCTTCTAAAAAAAGGATAGGCGGCAATAACTGATTGTCTAAAACCTGAAACCCGCCGTAACGTCCTTGACTGGATTCAATGTACAGCCCCATATCAGCCAAATCCGCTAAATATCGATAGACACTACGAATAGATAAAGCAAACTCATCAGCTAATTCTTGGGCGGTAAACTGTTTTTTATTTTGAACATACCAAAGCATCTCATATAATTTTTGTGTGCGACTCATTTGATGATCTCCTTCCATTAATTTTTTAAACCTGACACGTTTTGTCATGTTATAAGTATATCATTAAGTCATCACAAAAAGGAGGATGACTGATGACAAAATCAATTATCATACAAGGCGCTACGACTAATAACTTAAAGGGGGTTAATTTAGCCATCGCTAAAAATCAAATTACGGCGTTTGTTGGTGTTTCCGGTTCAGGAAAAACCTCTTTAGTCATTAATACGATTGCCGCCGAAGCGCAACAACAACTGGCTGACACCTATCCTAGTTTCCTGCGTAATCGCCTGCCTCACTATGGCCGACCAGAAGTAACATCTATTGAAAATCTTTCGCCAGTCGTTATGGTGAATCAAAAATCTTTAGGGGATAACAGCCGTTCAACTGTGGGAACGGCCGCTGATATTAACCCAGCATTGAGACTCCTTTACTCCCGATTTGGCCAGCCGTTTGTTGGCTTTTCAGATCGCTTTTCTTTCAATAATCCAGCAGGTATGTGCGTGCATTGCCAAGGGCTTGGTCGGGTCCATACTTTTAGAATCCCTGAACTATTAGATCAGACTAAATCACTGAATGAGGGGGCCATTAATTTTCCAACTTTCGAACCAGGCAGTTATCGCTGGAAACGGTATGTCGATTCAGGGCTTTTTGATAATGAGAAAAAACTAGCGGATTATGCACCTGAAGAAATGGAAGTCCTTTTATATTCGGAACAGATGAAACCACCACATCCGAAAAAAAACTGGTACCGTTCTAGTCTCTATGAAGGGCTTATCCCCCGCATCCAAAGAACCTTCATTAAGAACCCGTCAAAAGGGTATCAAAAATATCAACCAGCCATTGAACGAATTAGTCAATCTGAACTGTGCCCTAAGTGTCAAGGGTATCGTTTAAATCAGGAAGTTTTAAGTTGTAAGCTTAATGGCTTACATATTGGCGAATGTCTTGAGCTAGAATTACGAGAGTTACAAGCGTTTATGACTCAACTCAAAGATTCGGAAGCCGGGCCGATTGTTGAGCAACTTCAGCGCCAAATAGGTTATCTGTGTCAAGTCGGGTTAAATTATTTAACCCTTGCTCGAGAGACCAGTTCCTTATCTGGTGGCGAGTCTCAACGAATTAAACTGGTCAGATATATCGGGAGTAGTTTAAGCGACATGTTGTATATTCTCGATGAACCAAGTATTGGCTTACACCCCTATGACATTCAAGCGATTCGTCAATTACTTACAGCCATTAAAGAAAAAGGCAATACGATGTTACTGATTGATCATGACGAAGAGATTATTCAGCTAGCTGAGACAATCGTTGAACTTGGACCAGAAGCAGGCGCTAAAGGTGGAGAAATTGTTGGTGTGATGGATTACCAAAGCTGGTTAACCAATCAAAAGCAGATCTCTGACCTTAAACGCAGAAAAAAGAAAATGACCATGGATCAGACATTTAAGGTTGACAGTTTGACCTTGAATAATTTGCAGAATGTCTCTATTTCACTTCCTAAAGAGGGCCTGATTGCGGTCACTGGTGTTGCCGGTTCAGGAAAAAGTTCCTTTGCAAAAGAATTAGCCAAAGCTTATCCTGACGAGACGGTCTACGTCGATCAAAAGAGCATTCGCGGGAGCCGGCGCTCGACCATTGCCAGTTATATTGAGCTGTTTGATCCGATTCGCCAGTTATTTGCTCAAGCCAATCAAGTGAAAAGTGGGCTGTTTAGTTTCAATGGTGGTGGTGCTTGTCCAAATTGCAAAGGGAAGGGCTTCATTGAAATCGAGCTGGCTTTTATGGAACCCGTTAGAAGCCGATGTGAGGCCTGTCAGGGAAAACGCTACAGCCAAGAAGCCCTTAGCTATCAGTATCGTGAGTTGGCGATTGATGAAGTCTTATCCTTAACATTAGTTGATGCTTCCTCGTTTTTTGAGGATCAGCCTAAGTGTCTCAAACCATTAACTTGGTTAAATAAAATTGGACTAGGTTACCTGACATTAGGGCAAACATTGGATACCTTATCCGGTGGCGAACTTCAGCGATTAAAGTTAGCTTTGCAATTAACCAATGAGTCCAAACTGTTTATTTTAGATGAACCTACAACAGGACTTAGTCGAAAAGACACAGCAGCATTATTCTCTATTTTTGATGAATTAATCGAAAAGAAGAACACCGTAATGGTGATTGAGCATCAGATAGATGTCGTTAGAGCAGCGGACTGGCTGATTGATTTTGGCCCTGGTTCTGGTAAAGAAGGAGGAAGGGTACTCTATGAAGGAAGGCCAGAAGAGGCTTGGCGGTGTGCTGAATCTTTGACTGGACGGTATTTGGTTTAGGCGTTTAGTTGAGATCGTTATGGAAAATCCAATCAACATGGAAAACAAGCTGGGACATAAAGTCGTTTTGCTCCGAGCAATCTTGAAGAAACCGAACAATCGGCTGTTTCGATTGCTCGGGTTTTGAGAAATTGCCGAGCCTTCAAATCTTAATGCTTTAGCATTTAGAACTTGTTGAGATCGAAGCGTAGCGTAGTGAGCAGACTTTTGGAGCGCGTCTATCGCACAATGTTCGTAAAAGTATCGGAGGTTGGGACTATTGTCCCAGCCTCTAAAGTTGTTGAAAAAGACAAAGGAGTAGCCCTCAGTTGGAGGCTGAGGGCTAGGAGATGTTTAGTTATCTGAGATAACTAAACCAATGAAAAAGTTTTGTTAGGGTTGTTTGTTGGTATACATTTATAATAACGGGAAAATATGAAGAAGTTGTGAGGATAAATCAAGGATAGTGGGGATTTTTTGTTAAGTAATTGCCATGACGTGCAATTTTATCACTGCTTACCTGCCTACTTTTTTGATTAGAGTAGGTAGTGCTAAAAGGCGCAATTATTAAGCCCTCTGTAAAGTGTAAAAACTGATAACTTGAAGGGTCTTAACCAATGATAGCGACACATTATACACGATTAGTTATCGTTTAGTTAGCGATGCTTAGCTTCAAAATAAACCAGATGACATCAATGTCATGTTGCCTTCTTGCTCTTTTCTCTATACTAATAAACAAGGAGGGACAACTGATCAGCATTGTTATGAACATCTTCTTTTAAAAGTGTTTGCTAACTATCCGCGAAGTAACGTAGTAGCGTCAACCTTTTTACTAGGAACTACCTATCAATTATTGAAACAACAGGATTTAAACTAAAGGAGAAAATGACCATGAAAAAGAAAATAAGTATCTTAATCGGAGTGCTAGTCGCCCTCATATTGTTAGGAAAGACCGTTATCAGTAGCGCTGAGACCAGTCTATTAACAAAAAAAGACTGGCAACTTGAAGACCAGTCGATAAACCGAATTGAAGTACTAAATAGCCCTCAAGAATTAGTGGTTGCCATTAAACAGTCTCAGGAAATGACAA
>NZ_JAEEGA010000009.1:236785-246595 GCF_017829975.1 Vagococcus allomyrinae
CGCTGAGACCAGTCTATTAACAAAAAAAGACTGGCAACTTGAAGACCAGTCGATAAACCGAATTGAAGTACTAAATAGCCCTCAAGAATTAGTGGTTGCCATTAAACAGTCTCAGGAAATGACAACGACAATTGAACTTGAAGGCAAGGTATCTGAGGCAGTTTCAAGAAAATTGGAAAAAGTAGCCGTTTCTGCGGGCACATTAAGCATTCAACTAGGGGCTAATTCCCCTGTAGGGTTGGCTTATGTATCAGAGAAAAGTGAAAAATTACATCTCACAATCACATTAGGTAAAGAGGTGGAAGTCGGAGAATATTTCTTCGATGGAACGAGCAATATTCAAGTAAAAGTACCAGCTATCTTTGAGGGAAGGTACAAGTTAAACACCAATGGTGAAGGATTTGCCAAGGCACCGAAAACGTTAGAATCACAAAAGAGCTTGCTTGAAGTGGATGCAGCTGGTAACATTCTTATCAGCAAGTAATCCCCTCCAGACCAAGATTCTCTTTATCTTGATATGCTATAATAAGCCTAATGAAGAGAGAGATTAGGGGCAGGCACATGCAATACGATAGTTATAAGTTAGTAAACAAATACAAATTGACCGAAACCGAAACAAAGATTTTAGATTATTTATTAAACAATATAGAAGACGCTTTAGATTGGAATGTCCGTGATGTGGCACGAAACAATTTTTCCTCACCAGCCACTGTGATGAAATTAGCAAAAAAGATGCACTATACAGGATATATCGACATGGTTTATCGGTTGTATTTTGCTTATCATCGTAATAAAGAGTCAAAGGATGAGGCTCTGGATATTTCTTTAGATCAGATGTTCAGCCAAATCACTTCAGCTGATTTTCAACAGGTTATCGATTTATTACGAGAAAATCAGCAACAAGTTTATGTGTGTGGCAGTGGCTTTTCAAGGCCGATCGCAGAATACATCAGCATGAAATTATTAGTCCTAGGCTTTAACTGTATTTTTACTGATTTGTTTGCCGTCTACGATCATCATCAAGCGGAGTCTGGCTTGGTAATCTTAATTTCCAAGTCAGGAGAAACTGGAAATATTATCAAAATAGCGGAGAAAGCCCAAAAGAGCCACTTAAAGATCGTCTTAATGAGCGCAACAAGAGATGGGCGTTTGTCCGAGCTTGCCGACATGACCTTACTAGTTTCTGATGAAAACCGGTTAGATGATCATAATCGCCAACACAATTATTTTTATTCAGGCAGTCTATTTTTAGTGGAGTATCTTATGACCCTTTATTCAAGTGAATAAGCAACAGGCTCAACTGGAGCACCGGGATCTCTGATGGGGGAGATCCTGGTGCTTTTTTAGTTTTAAAGATGGATAACATGTTCACTCATTGGCGTACATGTTTGAAAGCGGTGGCAAGATCTATTTGTTTATGGCAATTGGTGGTAGACTAGCTTTATTGATTAAGTAAGCGATACAGTTCCAACAAAATGAGCTGACTAAGCGGTAACAGTCCAGCGGGATCTTTATGGCAACTCAATCTATATCAATGGTTTCGTGAGGGGAGTTTGAGCTAGATGAAAGAAAAAATGGTTAATAAATTGCAGCAATTTTCCAAAGCAATGATCGGCCCGGTCTTGTTTTTACCGATTATAGGTTTAGGGATTGCCGCTACGAGCGTGATGACAAATACGGCTTTTGTCACAGAAGGGTCAGCTATCTACATCTTTGGTAAATTTATTTCCAGTATTCTCTGGGCAGTCATGAATAACCTAAGCTTCTTCTTTTGTGTGGGAATCGCCATGGGGATGGCGCGGAAGAAAAAAGCGGAAGCAGCATTTGTCGCCGCCATGAGTTTCTTTATGTTTTTAAATGCCAATACCACTTGGCTGATGTTAACAAACAAATTGGCAGAAGGGTTAACCAATGCCGATTTGTACGGTAGTGGGCAAACCTTTGTATTAGGCTTCAAAGTGACGGATATGGGCGTTTTCCTAGGGATTTTACTGGGTGTTTTAGTCGCCTTTATTCACAATAAATACATTGACAAAGAATTTAAAGGGGCTTTTTCAATCTACGGTAATAGCAAATTTGTATTGATCGTGTTGATTCCCTTAATTGCCATCTTTGCTATGGGAGTCACCTATTTATGGCCGGTAGTTCAACAAGGGATTACAGCTTTGACTGGTTTTATGAATTCTGCTGGAGCCTTTGGCGTCTTTCTATACGGTTTTTTAAATCGCTTTTTGATTCCAACAGGTCTGCATCATTTGATTTGGTCACCTTTTGTTTTTTCTTCAGTTGGAGGCCAGATGTTGATCAATGGGGAGATGTATATCGGTGCCAAACCCATTTTTTTAGCAGAAATTGCCGATCCGAGCATTTTAACATTAGACCCTTCTGCCCGTTTCTTAGTATACGGCATGGTTAAAATTTTCGGTATCTTAGGTGTGGCGTTGGCTTTTTACAAAACAGCCTATCCTAAAAATAAAAATCGTGTGAAGACGACGATTTTTCCATCAGCAATCACTTCATTCTTAGTGGGGATTACTGAGCCGTTAGAATTTATGTTTATTTTTTCAGCACCCATTTTATGGTTAGTTTACTCAGTGATCGACGGTTTTTTCCAAATGCTTTCCTATTTGGCAGGGGTTAGAATTAGCGCGACTAACGGCGTCATTGATTTTCTCGTCTACAATATTCCGGCAGGAGCCGAGCGAACTCGCTGGATAGCCTTTGTCTTATTAGGTTTATTGGAAATTGTGGTCATGTATGTGGTATTTAAATTTATGATTGAGAAGTTTAAACTAAAAACCCCAGGCCGTGAAACCGAATTAGTAGTAGCGGAAGGCCCAGTTACTAGTTCAGAAGACGATTTAGGCAGTGCTATTGTGGCAGCATTAGGCGGCGCTGCTAACATTCAAACGGTGGAAAATTGTTTTTCACGTTTGCGAGTCGATGTAACCGAAGAAGCATTAGTTGATGAAGCAGCATTAATGGTCACCGGTGCTTCAGGGATAGTCAGAAAACCCCAACATGTGCAAGTGGTCTATGGTATGAAAATCAACGCCATTCGCACTTTAGTTGACGATGAACTGGGGATTAAGGAGTAATCACCAGTTTTAATAAAAGAAAGAAGGATCGATCAATGAAAAAACAACGAATTGTTATAGCAGGTGGAGGCAGTACTTATACACCAGGAATTGTGGCGATGTTAGCGGATAATATGGAACGCTTTCCGATTGCCGAGATAAAATTATACGATGATTTAGCGGAACGGCAAGAACCAATCGGGGCTGCCTGTGAGATCTTATTAAGAGAAAAAAATCCAGATATTCAGTTTTCCTACACAACAGACCCAGAAGAAGCCTTTACAAATGTGGACTTCTGTATGGCTCACATCCGTGTTGGACTTTACGCCATGCGGGAGCAAGATGAAAAAATCCCCTTAAAACATGGGGTTGTCGGACAAGAGACCTGTGGACCCGGTGGGATTGCTTACGGGATGCGTTCAATTCCCGGTGTCCTTGAAATTTTAGACTATCTGGAAACTTATTCGCCAGATGCTTGGATGCTAAACTATTCCAATCCAGCAGCGATTGTAGCCGAAGCAACACGACGCTTACGCCCAGATTCAAAAATTATCAACATTTGTGATATGCCGATCGCCATTGAATCTATTTTTGCGGATATTTTAGGTTTACCTTCACGGAAGGACTTAGTGGTCCGTTACTATGGTTTAAACCACTTTGGCTGGTGGACCAGTGTGACAGATCAGGCTGGCAATAACTTAATGCCTCGGTTGCAAGAATTTGTCGCAAAAGATGGCTATGCCTTTGAGACGGAAGATTTCCAACATAAACACCCGAGCTGGCAAGCCACATTTAAAAAAGCCAAAGATGTTTACGCCTTAGATCCAAAAACCTTACCAAATACCTATTTGAAATATTACCTGTATCCGGATTATGAAGTGGCTCACTCAAATCCCAATTTCACCCGTGCGAATGAAGTGATGGCAACTCGCGAAAAAGATGTCTTTAATCTTTCGCGGGAGATTATCGCCAAAGGCACAGCTGTCGGGACTTCTTTCCATGCAGGGGCACATGCTACGTTTATTATTGATCTAGCTTGTGCCATCGCATTTAATACCAAAGAAAGAATGTTGTTAATTGTTCCTAACAATGGTGCCATCGAAAACTTTGGCAAAGATGCCATGGTGGAAGTACCTTGCTTAGTTGGCAATCAAGGGCCAGAGCCATTGACCATGGGGACCATTCCGACTTTCCAAAAAGGATTGATGGAACAACAAGTGGCAGTTGAAAAACTGGTCGTTGAAGCCTATATTGAAGGGAGCTATCAAAAACTGTGGCAAGCCATGACTCTATCTAAAACAGTGCCGAGTGCTTCCGTGGCGCAAGCCATTCTCGATGACTTGATTGAAGCCAATCGAGAGTTTTGGCCAGAACTATCATAACTAACTAAGCCGGTGCCTTGCACCGGTTTTTTTCGGATATTTTCTTTTTTGTATCCGTCGTTAATTTGTGAAAATACGTTGTAAATCGTGTCAAATGAAAGGGAAGCTGAGACAGGTTTTTTGACTGAACCTCTCCCTTACTCGAAAGATAGCTGAAGGATGGTTGTGCTAACCTCATCGAGCCTTAAAGCAGCCTTTCTTCCTAGCCATTCACTACATAGTTAGACAAAGTAGTTGACAGAATCACTACTACGTTATACTATATACCTGTACTTAATATTACTAAGTAGGAGGGATCAAATGAATGAAGCAATCAGTGTCAACCAATTAAGCAAGTCCTTTTCTGGCCAAGCTATTATTGATGGAATTGATTTTGTCGTGCCACAGGGCACAATTTTCGCTTTAATCGGCACAAATGGGGCCGGAAAAACCACTGTCGTTAAGATGATGACGACATTATTGACTCAAGATAATGGCTCGATTAAAGTAAGAGGACTAGATACGCTAACAGCATCTCAGCAAATTCGTGAAATCATTAGTTTAACTGGTCAATTTACAGCAGTGGACGATGTTCTGACTGGGCGTGAAAATCTGATGTTAATCGGCAAATTGAGACATTTGAAAAATTATCGAGAAAGGGTGGAGAACTTGTTACAAGAGTTTGAATTAGTGGCGGCGGCTAATCGTTCTGTTAGTACCTATTCAGGTGGTATGCGGAGAAAGCTTGATTTAGCCATGAGCTTAATAAGTGAGCCAGCAATTCTATTTTTGGATGAACCGACCACGGGACTCGACCCTCAAGCGCGAGCCGTTCTATGGCAGAGGATTCGCCAGTTGAAGAAAAAGGGTGTCACAATATTTCTGACCACTCAATATTTGGAAGAAGCCGATCAATTAGCCGATACGGTTGCCATACTTAACCAAGGTAAAATCGCGTTGCAAGGCAGTGTCGCTGAAGTTAAACAACATTTGCCCCAAGGCACGATCGAATTGTCTTTTCCAGATAGGGAAGCCTTAAAGGCAGCTGAAGTAGCAGTTGGCGGTCAAGCAAATGAGGAATTACTATCCTTAACAGTGACGACAAACGATGAAGTGGCAAAAATTACCGACGTTCTCAAGGGACTCCAGCAACGAAAGATTCCAATTTTAGGGTTTTCACAAAAACAACCCACCTTAGACGATGTCTTTTTTTCGATTGTCAACAAACAGGAGGCGACAAAATGAGAGTAGTTGAGGATACTATCGCCTTAACTGGGCGAATGATGAAACACATGACGCGAAGTGTCGATACGATTGTGACAGTTGTCTTAATGCCAATTTTATTTATGTTGGCATTTGTCTATATTTTTGGTGGCGCCATGACAATTCCCATTGGTACCTACAAAGGGTTTATTATTCCAGCCATTCTTTTGTTGACCGTGATTAGTGGTGTGGCCTATTCAGCATTTCGTTTGAATAAGGACGTGACTAATGGAATTTTTGAAAGGTTCCATTCAATGCCCATCGCTAAATCGGCGATTTTAAATAGTCATGTGCTAACCAGTTTGATTTTTAACACAACCTCTGCTGTGGTTGTTTTACTATCTGGCTTACTAATCGGTTTTCGACCTAAAGCAGGTTTATTGGAGTGGTTAGTCAGCTTAGGTTTATTGTTAATGGTGACGCTGGCAGCTTCTTGGATTGCCATTTTGTTTGGCTTAGTCGCCAAAAGCAGTGAAACAGCCAGCGTTTTTTCCTATTTACTGATGGGATTATTATTTATAAGTTCCGGGTTTGTTCCAACCGAAACGTTGCCCAATGCCTTGCGCGGGTTTGCTGAGCATCAACCGATGACACCAATTATCAATACGATGCGGACCTTATTAACAGATGGTAGGATCCCTTCAGAAGTCGGCCTGGCCTTCCTATGGTGTGGCGTTGTCATCCTGATTTTCCAAGCCCTATCCATTACTGTTTACCATAAAAAAATGAGATAATTGACAAAGCTCACAAATAAACATACGATAGGTCATATTGATGGATCGTGAGAAAGTAAGGTGAGAAGATGGACGGTATTACTGAAATGCTAAAAGGTGTTCTGGAAGGAATTATTTTGGAAATTATTAATCGCCATGAAACATATGGTTATGAAATAACACAGAATCTTCAAGAATATGGTTTTGCTGATATTGTGGAAGGCACTGTTTACACAATTCTGCTGCGTTTAGAAAAAAAGGGCTTAGTCATAGTGACAAAAAAGAAATCAAGTGTTGGCCCCATGCGGAAATTTTATTCATTAAATCCAGCGGGTCAAAAAGAATTAAACCTATTTTGGCAAAGATGGGCCTTTATTTCAGCGCAAATTGACAAAATAAAGGAGGCGGAATAACATGAAAAGTCATAATATCGTTGATTATTTTAAACAAGTCCGAGCGGACAAAATCGAGTATCGAGCTCATATGGCCCGTGTCAAGGAACTCCCAAAAGACTATCAAATCGTTTTTGAAGAGGTCCAAAAGTTTTTATGGCAGTTTACGGCTGGTGATGGGATGGACATGATGGTCGGGATGTTTGCTTTAGTCGACTTTTTTGAAGAAGGAGCATCGAACCACGTGCCTATTTTGCAACTGGTCGGAGAAGACGTTGGTACCTTTGCAGAGAATACCCTTCATGAGATGCAAGCCCGTACCTCCGTTAATGAATTAAAACAGAAGATGAATCAGCGGATTGCCAAGAAATTGAGTGAAGAATAAGGGCAGCACTAAGACAATGAGCTATTAGCAAAGGTCAGTCTTATTAGGTGATTTCACACCTGATAAGGAGTCAAAGAAAAATGGCTACACCCCTTTGGGAGTGAAACGACTTTCAAAGGGATGTTTATTTTTTTAGACTGTTAAAGTAAAGAAATAAAGTCAATTGACTAAATTAAGTCTCGAAAAAAGCCCCTTAGTCATAGACTGGGGCGATGTTGAATTAATGACAAAGGAGTAGCCCTCAGTTGGGGACTGAGGGCTAAGAGATGTTTAGTTATCTCAGATAACTAAACCCATGAAAAAGTTTTGTTAGGGTTGTTTGTTGGTATACATTTATATTAACGGGGAAATATGAAGAAATTGTGAGGATAAATGAACGATAATTAGATTATTATGTTAATTAAATTAACTTAATACGTATAGGTGTACTTTAATCAATTGGATTGATTTCTTATCGTGCGTAACATCGTGATTTTTGGTAGAATTATATAGAAAGTATATCATCATTTTTAGATTGAAGAAAATGAAGGGCGAAATACTAAAAAAGGTGATAGATAAATTGGAGGTGATTTGGTTGCGAGTTATTAAGGAAATTATTGACTATATGAATCAAACCGCAAACCAAGGAATTAAAGTTGAAGCAATTGCAGCCAAGTTTGGTTATAGTAAATTTCATTTTAGCCGCGAGTTCAAAAAAATAACAGGAATTTCTCCAAATGAATATTTGGCAGGTATAAAAATAGATAAAGGAATTCTGTCGATGTTACATGGTGAAAGTGTGATCAACTCTCAACTAGAAGCAGGTCACGCCAGCTCAGGGACCTTTGCCAATACATTCTCTAGGCATACAGGCCTGTCACCCCGTGAATATGCTAAGCAAGTCAATGAGTTATATGAGACGGTTAAACATCAAGAGACCGTTGATGAAGATCAAGATAGTTTGTTCTTTAGGAATCCCAATTATCCGACAGTTGTTGCCCCATATAAATTAACCGTACATGTTAAAGTTCCTGATGATTTTCAAGGATTGATTTTTAGTGGGATGTTTTTGAAGCCAAATCCCAATCATCAACCAGTGATGGGGCGGTGTCGCGTAAAAGAATTCACGTATCTTTTTTATCACTTACCAAAAGGACAGTACTATCCTTTAGCCTGTGGCATTAGGAAAAGTCAAAATCCTCTTCATTACTTTGACTTACAAAAAGCGATGCGGGCATGTGATGGACAGTTTGTCACCTTTCCATTAGAAAAAAATGAAGAAATAACGATTGAATTAAGGGAGAAGAAAATAAGTGATCCCCCTCTTATTATCAATTTGCCTAACATCTTGTCAAATGGGATTAAACAACAGCTGGCAAGAAATAAAAAAGCGATCAAAAGAAAAATGAGTTTGAAAAACCGCAAAGTAGAATAAGTTTTGCCAAGCCTCCTTTAGTATGATGGATGTATTATCGTACGAAAGGAGTTTTTTGATGAATAAAAAAAGAGCCTTACAAGCTGTGAGTGAGCCACAAAAAAGTTCAATTAAGGAATGGAATGGAAGTTGGAAAGTAGTTAGCTTACCAGTGATAGCGTTTGAGGTGGGTGTGTTATGACCAGCGGGTACTATTTTGCGGCGATTATCGGGGCAGTCGTTTCATTTATTGCAGGGTGTATTTGGTACACAGTTGTGGCAGGAAAAGCCTGGCAAAAAGAAATGGGGTTATCAGACGATCGGATAAAAGCCATTTTCGTTCCTAAAAAAATGTTGTTAGCCTTTGTATGTGAATGGTTGGCAGCTTTTTGTACGATTGGCATTTTTGTCAACTTACCTGTTAGCTTGATTCATAAAGTGTTTATGCTTGTAACAGTACTTGTTTTTCAAGGCGTAAAATTGTCAATTTTTGATGGTAAAAGTATGAAAGTCATATTTATTAATGAAGGCTATCGTGTGCTCAGCATCGTAATATTAGCGATTACTTACACTATTTTTATCTGAACAAGCCATTGTTTATTTAAAAAAGAGAGGTTATGAAAGGTTTGATTGCTTCCCGATGTTTTGGGTAAAAGGAGTAGCCCTCAGTTGGAGGCTGAGGGCTAGGAGATGTTTAGCTATCTCAGATAACTAAACGAATGAAAAAGTTTTGCTAGGGTTGTTTGTTGGTATACTTATATAGTACTCAAGAGATATGAAAAAGTTGTGAGGATAAATGACTAATAGTATGATTTTTTATTAAAAGAAAGAATCTTACGATTAAAAACGTTGATTTGATGAGTGAATCTGATCATCAGTAACCAAAACGTTTTTCATCGCTATCAATGAGTGTGTTACTGAAAAATGGAGGAAAATTAAGGAGACAAGAAAAATTAGGGGTGAGAAAGAAAATCCCGATATTTACGTTAGAATCATAAGATGAGAAGTTGAAAAAAAATCAAAAAGTTGATATACTTTAGATGTAAAAAAGAGCCCTGCTAGTAACGAGGCTGCTGAAAAACGAATAGGTTTCTTTCGTTTTTATCTTTAGAGATAAAATAATAAGGGTCCAATCCCTGATTTTGGGATTGGAACCTTATTTTATTCTCTTTTATTCATTCATCAGAGTCATGATTCTTTTTAAATTCGTTACAAACAACGTCGTG